>NZ_BMII01000042.1 GCF_014641855.1 Shewanella inventionis | reverse complement strand
CTTCGATAAGTTTCAAGTGTTCAAATAAGGACATGGATTAGGTTCAGTAGATTAACATGCCTGATCAGATCATGCCGATACGAAAAAGTTCCCTACTGTTAACAAAGTATGATCCCGCCCTGACTAGCTGACTTAGTTAACATCGAAAAACGCTATACAGGAAAAACCACACCTGCAGCAATTAATTCTGAATCACTGGGTATCGTTTTCGAATACATTGCTATGTTTACTCCCGAGTTATTACCGAGCTTTAACGATGAGGAGGGGCAGTTAGGCTCTAATTGTGCTGAAGGAGGAAAACTCAGCATTTCTGATGGCAAGAATGCTAATGAGAAAGTTATTACGTTTAATAACTGCACCCAAGATGGCATGACAACGAATGGAAATGCGACGGTCAGAGCAAATAAATTTTCTACTGATGGCGTGCTCATCGACAGCACTATTTTTTTTGAAAATGTACAATTTACTAATAATCTAGGCAGCGGCACTCTGGCAGGAACAGCACAAAACATCGAACACAGCACTATTTGCCCTAAAGTCGAATCGATTTATAACTTGCTATTTACTGACACACAAAGTGAAGAACAACTATTATTTTCTAACTTCTCGCATTACCGTACAGGTAGTAAATCCGTACTCTGTAGTTCAAATAATGGTTTTACTGTTAGAGGTAAAATATATGATTCAAGTGCCGGTCTATGGACGATTAGTACAATCACACCATTTCAATTAAAGAGTATGGTCCCTACACTAAAAGAAGCGGGACAATTACTTATAACAGGCAACAATCAAGACAAAGCAAACCTAACAATCAAGTATTATACCGAAACTCGCGATGGCCTTACGTCTAACTTTAGTTTTTACGATATACATCTCAACCCAGAAAGTGATAACCAACACTATATTTTTCTATCCGAATACCTTACAGACAGCATGCTATTGTCATTTGAAGATGATGATAACGATGGTTTAACCAACAATTGGGAGTTAGCATTCGGATTAAATCCAACCAATCCCAATGATGCTTCATTTGATTTAGACAATGACGGCTACAGCAATTTAGAAGAGTATTTACACTACGGCCACCCTAAAAACGCTACAATTAAACCTCGTATTGCAGATATCAGTGTCACGGTTCAACATGAAACGAGTCATTATGGCCAAGACATCGTTGCCACAGCTTTGATTAACAGCAACATTAACTCTGCCATGAGCGCAGAATTTGATGTGATTTATACAACCGAACTCCCAACGACGTTTAATTCAGGTTATTATGAAAACAGCAACTTTTGTCAGGTAGCCGTAAACGGCTTGAGCTTAAGTTGTCATTTTGATGGAATACAACCGGGACAAACCCTAAGACAAGAAGTCCACCTAGAGGCAGATAAACAAATTATTGCCGAAGTAAACAGTACCATTACCGCGTCAATTCAATTCTCAGGGCATGACACAGAATTAGCAAACAACACCGCATCAATACAAATAAGTCGACGTCCAATTGATGTGACTTATCAACTTGTTGACGATAAAGATACCATTTATTCAATGATGCTTGAAAACTCAACTGAAGAAGTCGAGTTTTCATTTACTCAGCAAGAACCCAGCACAGACAGAGTAGAAGGTGTACGTGTTTCACTGGATGTGCCAAGCTTTACCAGCATTAACACAGCACAATGTTACAGTGAAATCACTAATGAATGGTACAACTGTTTATTTAACAATGAGTTAATTTTTAATAACAATCAAACTCACTACATGGTGAAGATGTCGATAGCAGGTCTAAGCCAAGGGCAAGGCAAACTGGGGTTTAACGTTAAAAGTGAAACCACTCAAGACAGTATTATCGGACAAGCACAATTTCCAGTAATCATTGGTAAATCCAGCCAAAGTATTCAACAGCAAATTGACTCTGCCATTGATGGGGCAAGTGTAATGGTACCGGCAGGGATCTATCTTGGTAAGTTAGATTTATCAGAGAAACAAATCATACTTACAGGAGATAACAAAAAATCATATCTTTATCATGACTTTGGTAGTCAAAGCGCAGCGCCTTTTGATCCAAGCATAAAAATCGGGAAGCAAAGTTCAATCGCTAATTTTACCTTAGCAAACCATTTTATCTATGTTGATAAAAGCGGCGGCAATATTTCCAACAATACATTTGATGCAACAAATGTTCATTTAACAGCTGCTCACATCACTAATGCAGGCGAGCTCTATTTCCAACAAAACAAGCTAATTGGCTCATCACTTAATGCAGGGTATGCCAATAGCTACACAAAAGACAGTTACCACTGCCCATCGATACAATCGATTTCCTACGAGGCAGGATCGTCGCAACTGCATATTATCAATAATATTTACTTGGGAAATTTAGTATCAAACCCAAATTTATATTTTGGATGTAACTTTATTGAAGCCACCTCTAAAGTCGAGATCGAAATGAATAATAATACCTTGTTAGGTTTGGGTACAGCACTCAAACTAAGCTATGGTGATACACAAGAGCTAACTTATATTATCGAAGCAAATAACAATATTGTTTCACAATCTAGGCTATTCATTAGTAATACTGACTATACCGGCTTTTACTATCAGCTCAGTGAAGAGACTAACATTACCCTGGCCAACAATGTGCTCTATGACATTGCAACTTTGTATGAAAACCTATTTGATATCGAAGTGGAAGTAGGCACAATAACCGCAGACCCATTATTAGATGCAACAGGTTATCCATTAAGTAACTCCCCAGTGATAGATGCTGGTATTGCCTCTTCACTAATCAACGATTTTTATGGTTTACCAAGACCAATCGATGGTGATAATAATGGTTCAAAAGTAATCGATATAGGTGCTGTCGAATACAATACTAATTAATAAAACCAATCAGGATAAATAAGTGATCAGAGATTGCGTAGAAACAACCGTTTAGAAAAAGCCAGAAATTGCAGCGAGCGAGTTGTTCTACCTTCAACATTTCTAACGCAGTTAAAAGCGATTTAATGATCACATTCTTGTGCTGATTGGTGTAAGTTAATAGAACAGAGGCCATCTTTAACACGATTGGCCTTTTCTATTGCAACCCGATATGCAGAGTAGACCAATAAAAACCATATTGGCATCAATATTTGTCAAAAAGAAACAAGCCAAAATACAGGCAAAAAAAAGCGCAAACAGTCGCTAGACTATTTGCGCTATCTTACAAAGTAAGTCTTACATAGCTACTACGTTAGCAGCTTGTGGGCCTTTTTGGCCTTGCTCAACTTCGAAAGATACTTTTTGGCCTTCAGCTAAAGTTTTGAAACCTTCTGAAGTGATTGAACGGAAGTGAACGAACACGTCAGCGCCGCCGTTATCAGGAGTGATAAAACCAAAACCTTTATCTTCGTTAAACCATTTTACTAAACCAGTAGTTTTAGACATGTTGTGTCCCTTATAAATTTAAATTAATCAATCTGTCGCGAAAATGCGATGCGCTCAAGTTTGAATTATTGAATGGCACGATGAAGCTAAGGGAAACACAGAGGATAACAACGAAAACGCAGAGATTCTAAGGCTTTTCTTTTACTTGATGTTCATTAATAACTCTGAATGTCAGAGCGAAGATGATATTACATGAGTTTTAAATATTGTAAAGCATTTCTTTAATCGACTCAGATAAATACTTTAACGGCTCAGTTTAGGCTTACCTTATTGTTGACATAAAACCACCAAGCGCTGACAAAAAATGACTACACGTCGGCATAAAACGCGCAATACGCGCTTGCGCCTGCGTGCATTGCGTCGCTTGCATCAGCTCCCCTAAAGTGATCCCTGGGTTTTGATTAATTAACCGCAACAATTTGGCATCGAGCGGCTCTAACTTATCGCTGTGATGACTCAATGCTGTCTGAATTTTTTTAGTTAAATAGAGTAAACCATCATCATTTAACGCTTGCAAACACACCACAAAAGCCTGAATGCTCATAGCCTCACCCCCTAACACCCAATGACGAGAACGACGAACACGTTTAAGGCCACACTGGTATTGCTGCGCAATCGCTTTGGCTTGTTTGGTTTTTTCGCCACCAATACGATGAATTAACGAGGGTAAATTGATTGTAATCTCACTGGCTATACCACTCAACACTCCCCTCCTTCTGTCGAAAACACCTGACACCATTAAAAACAAACTTCTTATACACCCATACACATATCATTGCCAAACTAAGCCTATTTATGCGTTATAATGCCGCTCAACATAATGCACAGCCTAAGTGTGATTGAACAAATACAACGAGTTACGCCATGAGCCCAGAACGTTTTGCCCGCATAAACCAAATGCTTGATAACCGCCAAGTCGACCTCACTATCTGTCTTGATAAAGTACACATGACCAACAACATCGCCGCGGTGATTCGTTCGGCTGATTGTGTCGGCATTCATCAAATTCATGCGGTATGGCCCGACATCGAAATGCGAGTATCGGGTAATACCGCCTCAGGCAGCCAACAATGGGTGAGTACGATTAAGCATTATACTTTTGCAGAGGCGCATCAAGCCTTTAAAGCGCAAAACATGCAAATACTCACCACCACGTTTTCAGACACCGCGGTTGATTTTCGCGACATAGACTACACCCAGCCTACCGTGATTGTGATGGGTAATGAGCGTGATGGCGTGAGTGATGAAGCCATTGCTGCAGCAGATAAACACATTATTATCCCTATGCGCGGTATGGTGCAATCGCTCAATGTTTCGGTAGCTTCAGCTTTAGTGATGTACGAAGCCCAGCGGCAACGCGAACAAGCTAATATGTACGGCACCCGTAAGCTTGATTATGCCTATTGCCAAAAAATGCTGTTTGAACAAGGCCATCCGGTTTATGCCAAAGCGTGTCGTCGCAAGCAAATCCCCTACCCAACCATTGATGACCAAGGCCAAATAGTTGCCGACAAAGACTGGTGGGACAGAATGCGCGCCCCCGACCCACAAGCATTAACGATATAAACGACTTATCGCCAATGATTGAATGTTGGCATTAAACTCATTAGGATCGCTACATCTACACGCCAACAAGAATCAACACCATGACCACTGAGCTTTACTTTATCTTTGACTCGCACTGCCCTTGGAGCTACGCCACTACGCCATTAGTCAACGCATTGCAGAATGCTTACCCAAATATGACAGTGCACTTATTACATTGCGCACATTACATTGGCAGCGACAGCGCAGGCGAAGAACAAATACAAGCAGCGGCAAAGGCCAGTGGAGTCAAATTTGGCCGTGAGCATACTCGCTATGCAAATAGCCCTAAAAACTCAATAAAAACGGCTAACCTATTAGCCTGGATGCAAGACAAACAAGCTAACAAACAATTGCCATTACTCAATGCATTACAAACGGCACATTTTGTTGAAGGCAACCCATTTAGCAACAAACACGACTTTAATGCCATTGTAGAACAGTTCAAATTATCGCCAAACAATAAAGTGTTTAGAGACGAATTAACTACCGACGCAGAAAACATTTTAGAAGGCATAGCAGAAATTCAACAAGTGATTGGCACAACCAGCTTTCCAGCACTGATAATGACAGTTAACGATAACGCCATTTTTATCGACCACTCCAAATACCTCAAAAAACCGCAAGAGGTCGTTGCAGCCGTTGAAAAAGAAATCGCAGCGATTAAGCAAGCAAAACATTAACCTGTATTGCTGCAAACAAAAAAACCACGGTTATTAGCCGTGGTTTTTATGTATTGCTCGCCTCAACATTTAACTTTGCACTTGCGAGGCCAATATCCAAATCGCTAAGGTAAAAAACACCAACCCCATAAATTTATTTTGATAAGCACGAAATTTTTCACTGTTTAATAATGGTTTACCCAAAATCCCCACCAAGGCCACCAGCAATAAGTTAAACGCTAAACCCATTACATTGAGCAATAAGCCTAACGCTAACATTTGCTCACCAGAGCTGGCACTCAATTGAGTTGACACAAATTGCGGTAAAAACAACACGAAAAAGATCAACGCTTTCGGGTTCAGTAAATTGCTCATTACCGCACGGCGATACAACAGTTTTGCCAGGTTATGTTGCGCAGCAATTTCAGGCGCATCAACCGAATCACTGCGGATACAATCCCACGCCATTTTAAGTAAGTAAGCACCACCTAAAACTCGCAATAACTCTAATGCCATTGGGTTCATGGCCACCAACGCCGACACGCCCATAGCAGCAAGCAAGGTTAAAATAAGGCCAGAGGTTGCATTACCAAAGCTGGCATAAACACCCACTTTGCGGCCATAGCTTAAACTCGAACTGGCAATCAGCAACATATCCGGGCCAGGAATTAACAGTAACGCCACAACAGTCGTTAAATATAAAGGCAGTAATGCCAAATCAATCATCATAAATACACAAATAAGCAGCTAAAACACGGCGCGGATTCTACAGCCATTGAACATGAATGAAAGTCATGATGGCAGCCCTTAGGCTTTTAAAGGTGAATAACACTGGCAGGGATTGTTTACGGATAAAGCTTATCGCACAAACATCAAGCAAAACCTAAATAAATCAAAACAATAAAAAAGGCTAACCCATCTGGCTAGCCTTGTTTGTTAACACCTAAAGCGCTTACTTATAAAACGCTTCAATCGTACCTTTAACCGTCATTGTAAGCGGTTGGCCGCGACGGTCTAATGCTTTACCCGCAGGCACTTTAACCCAACCTTCACTGATGCAATATTCTTCAACATCAAAGCGCTCTTTACCATTTACTTTAATGCCAATATCAAATTCAAAAATCTCGGCAATATGGTGCTTGCTGCGTGGATTAACGCTTAAGCGATCAGGTAAAGCAGGTTTAGCAGTCGTGTCGTTCATAGTGATATTCTGTAATTAATAAAACGTGCGTTATTGTAGGCAATAGCAGCACGATGCTCAATAGCGGCGATCATAAATGTGAACCGCTTTGGAGCTACTACAAGGTTAAACGCGATAACTGTTTGATTTATAGTCACGATAGCTTTAGGTTACTATAAAGCAATTAGGAGGAATTCATGTCGACGTTGTCAAAATACATTAAGGGGACGGTATTAGCGATAGTCACTATTACAGTGATTGTTGTAGCGCTCAATTGGCAAAGCGCTAACCGCTTATACAGCGTCATTAGCCTGTTTGACGAAGCACTCATCGTGAATAACTTTTCTCATATGAAGGATGTGTTTTTCAACAAAAAAATCGTTGCGCAGGGCCAACCATCTCCATTTGCAACAAACCCAACTCCCTTACCAAGCTCCTTTAATTATAGAAATAACACCACCAGTACCGAATCATTTCTCACTCGCAGGGCTACTACCGCATTACTGGTACTCAAAGACAACAAAATCACCTTTGAGCAATATTATCTAGGCACCCAAAGTGACGACCAACGTATCTCATGGTCAATGGCCAAATCATTTGTGTCTATCTTGTTTGGTATGCAAGTCGATGCTGGCAACATAGACATTGAAAAAACCGTCGGCTTTTACTTGCCAGAACTTGCTAACTCCGGTTATGGCAATGTCAAAATTAAGCACGTGTTACAAATGTCATCAGGAGTTAAGTGGAACGAAGACTACCTGGATTTTTACTCAGACATAAACAAAATGGGCCGGGTCCTCGCTATCGGCGGCTCGTTAGATCACATGACCAGTGAGTTGGTTAATGAGTCACCCCCAGGCAAAGTCTTTCATTATGTCAGCATGGACACCCATGTGATTAGCATGATCCTCAGGCGTGTAAGCGGACAATCGTTAGTTGAACTCATTCAACAAAATCTGTGGAATACCATCGGCATGGAAAGCGATGCATTTTGGCTCACCGATTCCCAAGGTGCTGAGTTTGCTTTAGGTGGCTTAAATGTAACCACTCGCGACTATGCCCGCTTTGGCCGCTTATTGCTTAATAATGGTGAGTTTAACGGCAAGCAAATCGTCTCTGCACAATGGATAAAAGCCGCCACCACGCCACAAGCCGAATACCTTAAACCACAAGCCGATAAGTTAGGTTACGGCTACCAAATTTGGTTACCGCCACAAGCACAGCAAGGCGAGTTCTTTTGTGTTGGCGTATACGGGCAATACATTTACGTAAACCAACAACACAATGTGGTGATTGTAAAAAACAGCGCCGATTTAGGCTTTCTTGATGCGTTAAATTCAAAACACGAAACCATCGCCTTTTTCCGCGAAATTGTGGCGTCATTGGAGTAATGAACATCAACTAAATACCCCTCAACGGGCAGCTGTGCAAAACTCAATTAACATTACCACTAAGCAGTTATACTTATTGGTTTTCTCTAAATTCAGCTTCAATATTTTCAAGCAAAGTTAAAAATGTGAGCAAATGCTCTCTCATCGCTTTTTCAGCCGCCTTTTCATCACCAGCGATAACGGCATCGATAATTGAGTTATGCATTCCCGCTGGGTGAATTTTATCTGTGTCGGGTTGAAACTTACTGGTAATAGAGCCCACCAACTGAATCAGTGATTTATCAATAGCCGTTAAAAAGCGGTTATTACACATATCAGCTAACAGATAATGAACCTGGCTTCTTAATTTAATGGTTTGAGGATATTGCAGCGTTAAACTCTCATTATCATTCGCCTCGAGCAATAATTTAGCATGCTCAGGAGTACAGTGTTTTGCCGCAAGACCAGCAACAATGGGTTCAATATGTAAACGCGCTTGGCAGATTTCATTGAATGACATTTTTCCTAAAAAAAACAAATCATTACAATCAGAGCTCAACCGTTCAAATGTCATTTCTTTTACAAAAGCACCGCCAGTAGCCCCTTGTTTAATCACCACAAGCCCGCGTGCCTCTAATGATTTTATCGCTTCTCTAACAACGGTGCGACTCACGGCAAATGTCTCGATCAACTCACGCTCTGAAGGCAGTTTATCACCCGCAGAAAAACGCCCTGAGAAAATAGCTTCTCTAAGCTGATTAAAAACTTCATCAGATGCCTTTATCTGTTTGATTGGTTTGAAGTTATTCAAATTACGTCCTTACACTGCATTATCATCCGATTGTAACACAGCGCTATCACCAAAGAGTACTACTGTTAAACCTAAAGCGGTAAATATAACCCCCCTTTAAAAAACAATAGATTAAATAACTTCGCAACCATCTTTACTCCATCACCAACTCCTGCTAGGAGCCCTACTGTTTCACAAACTGCTTAATTAAGCAGCAAGTCACAAAATAATTAATTTTGCGTATAGCAGCAAAAATTTAACAACTAACTCTTATTGCGAAATGTTATATGTCATACATTTAACATATCGGAGGTGGAGAGTAAAAATTAGTCATGACTAATAACAAATGCTTTATCTACTTTTTGAACAAACCTACTTAAGTCAGTAGAAAACAGTCGTTCTAAGCGGTTATGACCGGGTTCTATATCAAAGTCTTGATGACGGATCTGCCTCGAGCCGTGAGGGGTAAAGGAGTTTTAAAATGAGTAAAAATGATTCAAACAAGTCGAATGAAATCGACCAATATACCCGCAATGTCCTGCAAAATGGGATTTCACGACGCAGTTTTTTAACTCGTGCCGCTATGGGTACTGGCGCCGTCGCTTTTACAGGTCTTACTGGCAGCATGGCCACAGCCTCAACAGATGATTGCGTTAAAACGGCCAAGAGCTCAGATGGTGGTGCAACGCTCGAATTCATGCCAAAACCGAAACCAATTTCTGACAGAGATATTGTTTCAACTCAAACATTTGATGTCGTTGTTGTTGGTGCAGGTGCATCTGGTGTACCCGCTGCGTTATCTGCTGCTGAAAACGGCGCCAAAGTAGCGGTATTACAAAAGCAAGCCATTGTGGTTTCGCAAGGTAATACAGGATCTGGCATCGATTTAGCCAACAGTGACAAAGCCGCAGTAGAAGCCATGGTAAACCGCTTAATGGGCGACAGTGCCCACCGCTGTCACCCTGAACTCGTGAGAGAATGGGCATACAACTCTGGTGAAGCCGTGTCATGGGTGATCGACCGCGCTAAAAAAGGTGGCGCACAAATCGTTGACCAAGGCACTAAAGTGCAACATGGCATTCATGGAGTTACCGAACATAAACTTAACTTTGTTACCTCATATTGTGGACCTAAGCCTTACACCACAGGTGACGGCATGCGTGCTTTAGCTAAAGTGGCAGAAAAAGCTGGGGTTAAATTC
Organism: Shewanella inventionis; assembly: GCF_014641855.1. GTDB lineage: Bacteria > Pseudomonadota > Gammaproteobacteria > Enterobacterales > Shewanellaceae > Shewanella > Shewanella inventionis. The sequence continues at coordinate 21,109 of NZ_BMII01000042.1, read as the reverse complement.
TTCTTCAACATGCCAGCTCAGCAACTTGTTCAAGATGACTCAGGCAAAGTGATTGGGGTTATCGCCCAAGACCGTGACGGTAAATACCACAAATACATGGCCAAAAAAGGCGTGATTTTGTCTTCAGGTGATTACCAAAACAACGAAGCAATGTGTAACTTCTTCATCCCTGATTTGAAAAACTTTGAACGTAAACAAATGGATCGTACCGGTGACGGTTTCTCAATGGCATATTGGGCAGGCGGCGTTATCGAACCAATTGGCCACACCAAAATGCTCCATGACTTTGATGCAGGCCCTGCGTCAATGTGTGATATGCCGTTCCTTGCCGTCAACCGCAAAGGTGAGCGCTTCGTCAATGAAACCGTTGCTATGTCACTGATGAACAACTACCTACGTGATGAAGAAAATGCCGGTCACTACTCGCAAGTCTTCGACGCGAACTACATGGAACAAGCAGCCAACTGGCCAGGCAAACTCTACTCGCCTGAGCAGATGAAAATCTACATGCCAGAAGATCCATCACCAAAAATTGGCGTTTACGAGTCTCAAATTAATACCTACTCAGCCAATACCTTAGAAGAGCTCGCAGTCAAACTTGAATGCGACCCTAAAACCTTCGTTGCCAATGTGAAGCGCTACAACGATCTGTGCAAAACCGGCAAAGATGATGATTTTGGTAAGCCTTCAGCAAAAATGCTGCCAGTGGTAAAAGCACCTTTTTACGGCATTCATCGCCGCATGCGCATCTCAACCTTGTGTTCAGGCATGCTCGTGGACAAAAACCATCAAGCACTGGATGCAGACGGCAACAAAATTGGCGGTTTATTTGTTATCGGTAACCTTGGCGGTGGCTTCTATGGCGGTGTCGACTACCCACTCACCGTATTCGGTTTGTCATTAGGACGTTGCTACACATTTGGCTACTTAGCAGGTAAGTACGTCGCTAAATTATAAAACCAAAAAACAAATAAATGGCTGCCAAACCTTTGGCACCTTTTAAACAGAATGATGGAATAACATTATGAAAAAATTAACACTGCGCAACATCATGCTTTGTCTTGCATTGAGCTTTTTTGCAAGCAGTACAATGGCTGAAACACCCGCATTACTCGACCAAACCCATGCAGCTAAAGGGCTCAAATGTGCCAGCTGCCATGGTAACGCCGAACATCGCGAAGCGGTCACTATGACCAAATGCATCAAATGTCATAACACCGAAAAGTTGGCTAAAAAAACCAAAGATGTAAAACCAACAAACCCACATGAAAACCGCCACTTTGGCACCGAAACCGACTGTGCGAAATGCCACAACGTACACAAGAAGTCTGAAAACTACTGCGGTAGTTGTCATCTTCGTTTTGACTTTGTCGTTCCGTAAATAGTTCACGCTTGCCGATATTTAGACCATAACAAGTAAATACGAAACAGGATGAGAATGATGAATATTAAAACTAAATTACTGCCGCTAGTCGTAGCATGTCTAGCCGCCAGCCCAGCTTTTGCCTCTGAGCCTATGGCAAACATATTTAATGATGGCAGCTTAAAAGGTCAATTCCAACTTTTTGATTTTCAACGTAACTTTGATGGTGATAGCACAGATAGACAAGACACCTCTTTCGGTGGTTTATTCTACCTGCGTTCAGGTGAAGCCAATGGCATCAGTTTTGGCGGATCATTTGCGTCAGCAAACCCAATATGGGAGTCAAACAACGATGGCCTTTACGGTCTTGTGGGTGGTGGGGCACCTGGCTCAGTTGTCGAGCGTACCGCTGTTAACCGTTTACAAGAGTACTTTGTCAGCGGCAATTGGTACGACACACAAATCGTGGTAGGTGCACAAGAGTTACGTACCCCAATGATGAACCCATTCCCATTACGCGCAATTCCGTTCACCTATCGTGGTGCTAGTATTAAAAATACCTCGATAGAAAACGTCGCAATATCAGCACTGTACATTACCGATTACATGGGCTGGACAGACGAAGAGTTTAATAATGTATCAAGCGGGATCCGCAGTGAGTTTGCTCGTAAAGGTGTTATTGTCGATGTTGAAGATAACCCAATTTATGCCCTAGGCTTAGACTACAACCTGCCAATTGATTCAGTAAAAGCCAAAACAAGTCTGTGGTACTACACCATGGAAGACGTATATAACCAGTACCATGTAAAACTCGATGTCAGTGGCGAAATGGGCGCGGCTAATTGGTACTTTATACCGTCTTATCTTAAACAAGACTCAACAGGCGAACTCGACCAAAGTGCTGCGCAATTTGACACCTACCAGGCTGGATTCCACCTTGGCATGAGATGGAACGGATTTGATGCCACAGTAAAATATGTCACCACAGGTGACGGCGACGTAGTTGCGCCATTTGGCGATGAAAAAGTCATCATCCAACAAGTGGTTCAATCAGCACGCGCTAACGAAGATGGCTACGGCTTACAGCTTGCTTATCAATTTGCACCAGATTCTGCATTAAGTGGCGTTAGCACTTATGTTAACTGGGCAAACTATGAAATTGATGGCGACTCGAGCCAAGACATCGACGAAACCGACTTTTCAGTGGTGTACGATCTAGCCAAATATGTTGACGGTTTAAGCGTACGCGCACGTCATGCCATTGTGAACTACTCAACAGGTGACGACTTAACCGATACGCGTTTCTACGTTTACTACAAGTTCGCAATTTAATCTTCGTAACAAAAGCTTACGCAGCTTTCATTAAGTAAAGGGCCACCGCTCCCGGCCCTTTTACTTTTTGATTGACTCTCAATTCGCAAAAAGGATTTCCCGTGAAACTTAATACAATAGCCGCCTCTATTGCCATGACGCTTGCGCTAACAGGCTGTGATAGTGACGAAAAAGACACAAGCCTACCCATTTTAACCGCCGCCCAACCTGCCACATTAATAAACTGCACATCGCTAGTTGATGCTTTTAACTTTGACGACACTGAAATCACCTCAGCGTTGATGGTCGATGCTGGTGAGATTAACTACGATGATCGTGGTGAGATGTTTAAATCACCCGCCCACTGTGTACTAACCGGAAAAATGGAACAGCGTTTAGGCAAAGGACTACAAGGCAGTGAAACTCAAGAGTATGCCATCGGTTTTGAAATGCGCATGCCAACCGATTGGAATGGACGCTTTCTCTACCAAGCTAATGGCGGCTTAGACGGCCGAGTAAACAAGGCCGTTGGCCGCTTCATGAATACGGTTGATTATAATGCAAGCGCACTGAATAAAGGCTTTGCCGTAATAAGCTCCGATGCTGGTCACGAAGGGTACGGCGAGCAATATTTCGGGCTCGATCATCAAGCACGCATTAATTATGGCTACGGTGCGGTTGAAAAACTCACCCCAATGGCAAAAGCTTTGATCAACGACGCTTATGGCAAACAACCCGACCGTTCTTACTTTGCTGGTTGCTCTAACGGTGGCCGCCACACTATGGTTGCTGCAACACGCTTTCCTGAGATGTACGACGGCTATTTAGTTGGCAACCCAGGCAATGACTTGCCTCAAGCCGCTGTTGCACAATTATATGGTGTACAGCAATTTGCAAACTTAATTCCTGCTAATACACCTTTAACAACTGCCAATGAAATTAATGCCGCCATAGTCAGCACTGTCACCGCGCAAGAATATACATTATTAGCTAATAGTGTCAGCGAGCAATGTGACGCTTTAGATGGCGCAGCAGACGGGATGATTAACGACCTTGTTGGCTGTCAGCTTGCATTTGATATTGACAGTGACGTGCCACTTTGTACCGCTGAGCGTGATGGAACCTGTTTAACTGCCGAGCAAAAACAAACGCTAGGTAATATTATGGCAGGACCACAAACCTCAGCTGGCGCAGCACTTTATACAAGCTTCCCTTACGATTTGGGCATAGGTGCCAGTGGTTGGGCAAGTTGGGAAATGTCAGCCGCCTTTAGCCGCGATGCAGGCACAGTAGCAACAGTGTTTTCAACACCTCCCGTTGAATTTACCGACTACAACACCCGTGGCGATGCTGGGTTAATTGAAGCCTACAACTACGCTGTGAACTTGAACTTAGATGAAGCCCAAGCCGCAATCAATGCAACGACCAGTGAGTTCCCTGAATCATCAATGTCATTTATGGCCTTAGGTGGTGAAACGGACTATGACGTATTACGTGAACGTGGCGCCAAAATGATCTTAGTGCATGGTACTGCCGACCCAGTATTCTCTGTGCAAAATACCATTGACTGGTACAAAGCTGTTGATGAAGCTAATGCGGGTAATGCTGATGAATTTGCCAAGCTATACCTTATTCCAGGCATGAATCACTGCGGTAATGGCCCAGCAACCGATCAAGTCAATACGATTTTAGATGACATCGTGGCTTGGGTAGAAACAGGCACCGCACCTGAAGCCATCACCGCCAATGCGCGCGAAGCCAATACTGAGCTGCCAGACAATTGGACTAAAGACCGCTCTCGCCCATTGTGTCCATTCCCACAAATAGCCACATACAATGGTTCAGGAGACATAGAACTCGCAGAAAGCTTTAGCTGTGTGGCCCCAGAGTAATTCCCCCAAGAAAATTACCCTCGCTCCACGACACAAAATGGGTTGCCATATTCGGCAACCCATTTTTTATCCAATAAACATCATCAAGTTAAAGCTAGCAAGCGTTTATGGTTGTAATAGCAAACGCTGGCACAGTTTGACAAAATCAGACGATGTTACAATCCCTAATACCTTATTGTGTTCATCGACCACAGGTAAGCAACCCAGCTTATTATCTATAAAATATTGTACAACAATGGTTAACGGCTCATCTAAACCAAGCTTTTGCACTTGGGTATCCATCACCTGTGCAATGGGCGTATAACGCTCGCGTCGTTCTAACGCCCCTTGGCCATATTTGTTGAGCATGGTAAGCACAGTCGCAATCATCTTTTTGTGGGTGAGCATCCCCATTAACTCTCCGCTAGTTTCTGAAATCACCGGCAAATGGCGCACATTGCGGGTTTGCATCAACAAATGCGCATCTTTAAGGCTAGCCTCATGACTAATACAAAAAGGATTGGGGGTCATGATATCGCTCACTTTCATGGTATTACTCCTATGCCTATTGATGATTAAAGATTAGCCAAACTACAAATAAATACCAGAAACCATGGTCTTAGAAACAAAACGAAACTAGCGTTTAAGGGTAATACGGCCAAACACATTGGCGTCGATAAAGCCTCTGTTTTTGTCTCCGTTAACTGGGGTTATCTCATGAGACCCCATAAAATGCTCTCTTACTGGGCTGCCATCGTTGTCGCAATAGGCGAGCATAAAACCGATGATTTTATTTGGCGTGAGCAATAAAGGCTTGTCTTCCTGGCCTTCTTTAAAGTCATTAGGATACAGCTTAATCGCTACCTCCCAAATCACATTAAAAGGCGCCTCACTACTTCGCTGCCACCGACTATTTACATGCGAGGTATACAGGTGAGCTTGTTTGTCTGGGCCGTAATCTGCCGCCTGATTGTCTAAGCCAATATGGTACGCAAATGCACTGTGGTTAAACTGATGATTGCCGCCTGAGGCATCACTATCAATAAACACCTCTAAGGTGTCATCATCCCAATAATTCACCGTTGGGTCGGCATGGGTGTCAATCAATACATCGTCGGTAATTTCAGCTTGTAGATACAAATAATGCTCATCCCACAGTAACCTATATTTACCGCTAAAATCACTCGCAGAATCAGGCAATACTCCATCCATTAAATACGGCATAGTCTGCCACTTAGCTTGCTGCCATGCAGGGTCAACAACACCATCAATCTTGATAGGCGTCGCAGTATAGTTAACGTCCATAGCGAACAGCGACTGGCTACTAAACAGTAATCCCAAAGCAAGTAACGAATATTTCATAAGGCTCTCTATTGATCGATTTGAGACAGATTGGCTTAAACAGATATAGAACGCAATCATAAATCAGACCCACGCTTAAAAGCTCTGCATCAAGAGCCTGAGTTACACGGGCCCGACAATCTTGCCCAACAACCTGGTCGGTACATCGCAGGCTAGCTTTACTCTAATACCACTGAGACATGACCACAAAAAAGCCCTAATCTTTGCCAGATCAGAGCTTATTTATTTAGCCTACATAAACTCAGAGCAAGTGTTAACGCTAAAGACTAACCTGCTTTAGCTTGAATTCGATAAGCATGTAGCAAAGGTTCTGTGTAACCAGAAGGCTGGGATTTGCCTTTAAAAATCAAGTCGCATGCCGCTTTAAAGGCGATGCCGTCAAAATTAGGCGCCATATTAGTGTACAGCGGATCACCTGCATTTTGAGTATCGACCACCGCAGCCATTTTTTTCAACGCCGCCATTACTTGTGCTTCACTGCAAATGCCATGCTCAAGCCAATTAGTTAAATATTGCGATGAAATTCTCAAGGTTGCTCTGTCTTCCATCAAGCCGACATTATTAATATCAGGCACTTTTGAACACCCCACGCCTTGATCAATCCAGCGCACTACATACCCTAAAATACCCTGGGCATTATTTTCGAGTTCAAAAGCAATTTGCTCATTGGTGAGTGTTACCCCTTCAGCAAGTAAAGGAATGGTTAACAAACTGTCAATGCTAGCACGTGGGCGTTGTTTAATTTGTTGCTGAACATCTGCCACATTAATTTGATGATAATGAATAGAATGCAGCACGGCACCATTTGGCGACGGCACCCACGCTGTGTTTGCGCCCGCTTTAGGGTGAGCCGATTTTTGTTCAAGCATCGCTGCCATTTCATCTGGCATTGGCCACATGCCTTTACCGATTTGAGCACGACCTTGTAAGCCACATTCAAGCCCAATATCGACATTCCAATCTTCGTAAGCACTAATCCATTTTTGCTGCTTCATTACCGATTTAGGCACAAACGGGCCCGCTAGCATGGAGGTATGCAGCTCATCTCCTGTACGATCAAGAAAGCCTGTATTAATAAACACGACGCGATCTTTGGCAGCCCTAATGCACTCTTTTAAATTCAGTGTCGTTCTGCGCTCTTCATCCATAATGCCGACTTTAATAGTATTACGCGCCAGCTTGAGCGCATCTTCTATCTTAGCAAACAGGTCACAGGTAAATTGCACTTCTTCAGGGCCATGCATTTTGGGTTTTACAATATTCACCGAACCTTTGCGGCTATTACTACGGCCATTATTGTTACCTTTAAGGTCGTGCATCGCAGCAAGCACAGTGAGCATGCCATCTAGTATTCCTTCAGGCACTTGGTTGCCATTTTTATCCAACACAGCATCAATGGTCATCAAGTGGCCCACATTACGCACAAATAGCAAACTTCTACCGGGTAACGTCACTGTTTCTATATCTGCACTCTGGTTAGCATTAGCAGCGGTATAGACGCGATCATCGTTGAGCTCTCTTACAATCTCTTTGCCATTTTTAGTCAACGAGGCAGATAAGTTACCTTGCATCAAACCTAACCAATTGCGATAAACTTCAACCTTGTCTTCAGCATCCACTGCAGCGACAGAATCCTCACAGTCCATAATGGTGGTCACTGCGGCTTCAACCAGCAGGTCTTTAACACCAGCGCGATCGCTGCCACCAATAACACTGCTTGGATCTATTTGGATTTCGATATGCAGACCATTGTTAACTAACAAAATAGCACTTGGTGCATCGGCACTACCTTGGTAACCCACACACTTATCGGTTTGGGCTAAAGTTGTAGTCGAGCCGTCAGTTAATTGCATCCGCAACACACCCGCGTCGATGTAATAACGAGTCACATCAGCATGGCTACCTTTTGCTAAGGGCGCAGCGGTATCTAGGTGTTGTTTGGCAAATGCGATAACTTTATTACCGCGTACTGGGTTGTACTGTTTAGTTTGCTCCGCGCCATCTTCTTCAGATATCGCGTCAGTGCCATACAGTGCATCATACAAGCTGCCCCAACGAGCATTAGCAGCGTTAAGCGCAAAGCGAGCATTTTTTACCGGCACCACCAATTGTGGCCCCGCTTGCGCGGCAATTTCATGGTCGACATTTTCAGTGCTAATTTGAAAAGCCTCACCCTCAGGCACCAGGTAACCTATTTCAAATAAAAAAGCTTTATATTTTGCTGGGTCAAAATCTTTGCTGGGATGGTCAATATGCCATTGATCTATTTGCTGTTGTAGTTGTTGTCTTTTTTCTAACAGCTTCGCATTAACGGGAGAAAATTCATTAACAATGCCCTCAAATTTTGCCCAGAAGGTTGCTGAATCAATGCCAGTACCTGGGCAAATTTCACTATCAACCAATTGCCACAACTCTTGTGCTATGTGTAATCCACCTACTTGAATACGTGCTGTCATGTAATATCCCTACCTTATTTTCTGTGCGTTGACCGTAAACTTAGCCTTAAATCATTAGCTATAAATCACAAGCGCAAACTCATTCCACTGTTAACAGCTTACTCTTCATACGCGGTAATTCTTTACTCTATATCAAAGTTATCTCATTTATCCAATTTATGCTTATTATCATCACTATTCACCAAGAATATGGCTAAATGGTGTTTTTTGGTTAATTTACAACATATACGTAACTAAAAATCACAATTACAGTAAGATTAAGCATCACCTCTATTTATCTCTTCTGCGGTTTTAGTGATAAGTTGCCGCATCCATTGATGTGCCGGATTATGTTGAAGCAGAGGGCTCCAAGCCATAGTCAAGGCAATGGGATGAATAATAAAAGGCGGCGGAACAATGCTCACCCGTTCATTATTGATATGATGACGTGCCATCTTACTTGGTATGGTTGCGATCAAATCTTGTTGCTCAGCCAACAAACAGGCTGCTTGATAATGGCGGGTAAAAACGGTGATCTGGCGCTTAACACCCATTCGCGTTAATGCTTCGTCAACCCAACCCAAGCGCTGAACATCATCTGGGTTCATCCCTACCCCAACACCCATACCCGTTTTACTCACCCACACATGCTTAGCTTTTAAATAACTGTCTAACGTAAACTTCTTTAAAACAGGATTACCTTTACTAATCAAGCAACTAAAGTCATCACTCCACAATACTTTTTGATGAAATGATTGCGGAATACTGTCAAAACGGTTGATCACCATATCGACTCTTCCTTGTTCTACATCAGGGAAACTGACATCACTTGGGGTCATGATATCTAAAATAATGTTGGGGGCTTGAGTACGAAGCTTGGCAATAAGCGGCGGAATTAACGTCGCTTCAGCATAATCACTTGCCATAACACGGAAGACTTTATCGCTTTCGAGTGGATCAAAATGGGCACGCGGTTGCACGGCTTTTTCCAGCCCAATAATCAGCTCACTAATAATGGGTTGTAATTCATTTGCACGTTCGGTCGGCGTCATCCCCTGACTAGTGCGAATAAGTAAAGGATCGTCAAACAAGTTTCGTAAGCGTTTTAGGCCGTTACTCATTGCAGGCTGGCTGATCCCAAGTTGGTCTGCAGCTTTAGTCACATTTCTTTCACGCAGTAAAACATCTAAATAAACAAGGAGGTTCAAGTCGATACGAGATACATTCATATGGTGAATACTGAAGATAGTAAGCATAAATTAGGTTTATTTAACCAAATCTGACTATTATTTTCAACGTAATCAATCGCCGCTAATCCATTTTTTAAGGAATAAATACATGACTCACTACAAAAGTAATATCGATGAAGCTGCTACCTTGATTAATTCTGAAGGTAGTGCATGGAATGCCATCAACCCAGAGTCAGTCGCTCGTATGCGTCTACAAAATCGCTTTAAAACTGGGTTAGACATCGCAAAGTACACTGCTAAGATCATGCGTGAAGACATGGACAACTACGACAAGGACTCATCGCAGTACACTCAGTCTTTAGGTTGCTGGCATGGTTTTATCGCCCAACAAAAAATGATCTCGATTAAAAAACATCTTTTAACCACCAAGCGTCGTTACTTATACCTTTCAGGTTGGATGGTCGCGGCACTGCGCAGTGAGTTTGGTCCATTACCTGACCAATCTATGCATGAAAAAACCTCTGTTGCTGCATTGATTAAAGAGCTGTACACCTTCTTGCGTCAAGCTGATGCCCGTGAACTAGGTGGCCTTTTCCGCGAATTAGATAATGCCAAAGAGTCAGATAAAGCTGCGATTCAACAAAAAATTGAAAACTTCGAAACCCATGTTGTACCTATTATTGCCGACATTGATGCCGGTTTTGGTAACGAAGAAGCCACTTATTTAATGGCAAAACAAATGATTGAAGCCGGTGCTTGTTGTATTCAATTAGAAAACCAGGTGTCAGACGTAAAACAGTGTGGCCACCAAGACGGTAAAGTCACCGTTCCACATGTTGAGTTTTTAGCAAAAATTAACGCAGTTCGTTATGCATTTTTAGAACTCGGTATCGATGACGGCGTCATTGTTGCGCGTACCGACTCATTAGGTGCAGGCTTAACGCAAAAAATTGCTGTCACTAAAGAACCAGGCGATTTAGGCGATTTATACAATAGCTTCCTTGAAGTTGAAGCCGTTGATGCTGCAAACCTTGAAAACGGTGATGTGGTATTTAAGCAAGGTGGCAAACTGGTAAAACCGGCTCGTCTACCAAATGGCTTATTTAAGTTCCGTGCTGGTACGGGTGAAGAACGTTGTGTACTTGATTGTATTACTTCACTACAAAATGGCGCTGATTTATTGTGGATTGAAACTGAAAAGCCTCATGTATCGCAAATTGGTGGCATGGTTAACGAAATCCGTAAAGTTATTCCTAACGCCAAGCTTGTATATAACAACTCGCCATCGTTTAACTGGACGCTTAACTTCCGTCAGCAAGTATTTGATGCAATGAAAGAAGCAGGACAAGACGTTTCAGCTTACGACCGCGCTCAATTAATGAGTGTTGACTACGATAGCACTGAGCTTGCTATCCAAGCTGATGAAAAAATTCGTACCTTCCAAGCTGACTCGTCACGTGAAGCAGGTATTTTCCATCACCTTATTACACTACCGACTTACCATACAGCAGCATTGTCTACCGACAACTTGGCTAAAGAATACTTCGGTGACCAAGGTATGTTGGGTTATGTTGCCAATGTTCAACGTAAGGAAATCCGTGAAGGAATCGCCTGTGTTAAACATCAAAACATGGCTGGTTCAGATATAGGTGATACACACAAAGAGTACTTCTCTGGTGACCACGCGCTTAAAGCGTCTGGTAAAGACAACACAATGAACCAGTTCTAAGACAGCTTCTATAGTCTGATTTTATAACTGCTTGTGTAAAAATTGATTAACCCAAATAGTGACTAGCTTAAGCGATGTTTTTGAAGTGAACATCGCTAACAGCGAAAACTAAACCCAAAAGGCCTGCTTAAAATAAGCAGGCCTTTTTATGTGTAGTATTAGGGTAAAATGGTTGTTGTAAAGATAACGCTTATCGCAACAGGCTAACACAACGAATCCTGCACTTCCTTTACCGCAAATGATTAAGATATATACTGCAATAATTATGGGTGTCTATATTATTTCTCTATCATTTACTAATGTGCTTGCGCCTATACGGTTACTTAATGTTATTTCATAATCTTCGATGAGAACATCAAAAATATTACGTATTTTCTGTGCCGCGGTTTCAGTAGCTGACGGCTGAATTATAAATTGTCCTGTATTACCTGCTGCTTGGAAAATTGCATCCAAGCGCTCTTGAGGAGACATATGATTGGAATTGCTGGCGTTCAAACTGGCCAATGCTGAAGTGGCTGCTCTACGGCTCCATTCGGTATCAGTCATTGTACTAGGTTTAGGATTGGCAACCTTATAAGCGTGGATTGCAGCATCGTATTCAGATTTAATAACCAAAGCTTCAGCTTGTAAATCCTCGGCCAGTTTTCTGTCACTTATTCCGAATCCATTTGATAATATTTCAATTACATTTTTCAAAACTTGAAGGTTAAAGCCTACTCCCATGGTCGGTATACCTGCACCATCCAAATAAACCTCGGGGTTTTCATGACCACCTTCTTCTAACTGCTTAATCAACTCATAACGCTGATTTTCATATAGTGTCTGTGCTGAATTCGTTGGCATTTTTATATCCTTATAAATTTTTAAAAACAACTACTGTTAGTTTTCCATTTTTTTGTATGAACAAATTGCTCTTGTACTGACTAATTTATTCTCTCGAAAACCTCTTGGCTCGTAAATTTCTACAAGAGATTTACTTATCACTGCGCCGTAGACTCTACCATCATAAAAAAACGGCTCACCAGATTGGTTAGCATAGGACTTGTGAGTTGAAATAAAGCTAGAATCAATATTTAAATGCTTTTCATCATAAACATATGAAGAATAAGCTGCGTAGTAACGTGGCGCTTGTAAGCATTCATCCGGATAATCTTCAACTAACACAGATTCTGTATTACCATCATTATTAAAATCTAAACGCGTTATTCGGTAGCGCTTTCCTTTTTCTAGCCTTATTGCTTCATCTAAATGCTTTTGATAACTATCACTCATGACCATTCTTGCTTGCACATTAATACGCAGACCTAGCCCCTCTGGTGCAGGCTGTAACTTAGGCAGGCGAAAGCCTTTAAATTGCTCATCTGCTACAAGACCACATTGCAATGGTTTATCCACATTACGCTCTAGATAAGCCTTAAAGTCTTTACAAAGTTGCAAATTTGGATTCGAGTGGTCCTCATAGACTTCTGCCCAAGAAAATGATGAGCACATACTTGCTGAAATGATTAACAGAATAGATTTTTTCATCTATGATGATTCCTTTTGAATTACAGTCGAAAATAATTAATTTGTAAATATAGCGTTTTAATAATATTTAGCGCTCACGCGCCCCTTCACTAACTCCACGCATCAACGGTGCTAATAAAAACTCCATTAATCGGCGGGTTCCAGTTTTAATCTCAACCGTGACTGACATGCCCGGTTTTAGTTTAACCCACTTGCCATTGACATTGATTTCATCGGTTGCTAATGACGCTTTGAGCGGAAACAATAAGCCGAGCTGTTCATGCTCCACAGCATCAGCAGAAATGTCAGTGACTTCACCGTCTATTACGCCGTATTTAGTAAATGGAAAACTGTCGATTTTAATTTCCGCAATTTGCCCGATATGCACAAAGCCAATGTCTTTATTGAGTAGCCCAGCTTCGACTTCTAATTGCTGGCCACCATGCTCACTGATAGGCACGATTTTTAATAGCTCTTGCGCGGGTGTGACGATACCGCCAATGGTGGCAATACTTAGCTCTTCAACCACGCCATCAACGGGGGAAATGAGCACCCTTAACCGCGTTAGACGGTTTGCTTTGCTCAGCTCTTGCTTAATGCTTTCACTCTGTCTTGTCAGTTGGTTAATTTCTTGTAAGGTATTACGGCGCGCTTCTGACAGATAGGCGTGGAGGTTTTGCTGAGCAGAGACGATGCTTGCGGTCATTTGTTCTACATTGGCACGCTTCAATAACAAGGTTTCTTCTTGGTCAATACGCTGCTGTTTTAATTCTAAATATTGATTACGCGATACGGCCGAGGTGCCCAGCAACGCGTAATAACTTTGTTCTCGTTCAATCACTATTGGCATTGTTTTCTCTAGGCGACCAACATCTATCAGCATCGACTTTTTCTCCGCCGTCAACTTGGTAATCTCACTGTTAAAACTGTTTAGCTTGGACTGATATTCTTGCCAAATACTCTCCAGTAACAGACGTTGATTAATGGGTAATTCTGAAGTGTTAGATGTGGCAACCTTGGGTTCAATAACGTTTGATAAAGTCTTGTTTGATATAGCGTCGTTTGAAGTAAAGGAATCCATTTCAGCATGATTAATAACAGCAGCATTATTAACAACAGAATCTAACTTAGCTAAAAATGCTTTGTGACGGGCTAAATCTTCAATATATCCTTGCCATTCACTACTAAATCTGTCGGCATCGGCTTGACTAGAAGTGTTATCGAGTGCGATGAGTTTCTCACCAGCTTTAACGTACTGACCTTCTTTAACAAAAATCGCTTTAACCACGCCGGTCTCTAGCGGCTGAATAACTTTCACTTGGCCACTTGGCACAATTTTGCCCTGTGCTGTGGCGATAATGTCAATCTCAGCCCATGATGCCCATACAATCAACGTGACCATTAAAGCCATAATGATCCACAACAAAGATCGACTCCATTTAACCGGTGGCGCAGCTTGGATCTCAAGCGCGGCAGGCAAAAAGGCCAGTTTTTCTTTTGCTAATTTACGATGGGCAAGCTTAATTGCTTCTTCTGTTTGAGGCTCAGGTTGATGAGACATTATGACCATGCACGTTAGGTTTATTTTGTACAATGGGATGTATCGGCGCTTGCGCAATTGGTTTAGCCGTTATACCTAATCCATGGTGGTTTTGCAACGAGTTAAGTTGTGCGTATATTCCACCAAATTTAATTAGCTGTTGATGATTACCTTGTTCAACTAGCCTTCCTTTATCTATCACCATAATACGATTAGCATCTTTTACCGCGGATAGCCGATGGGCGATAATAAATACCGTTCGACCTTGACTGATACGGCGCATATTAGCTTGAATAATACTTTCTGATTCATAATCAAGGGCACTGGTGGCTTCATCGAAAATCAGTATTTTAGGGTTAGTGACTAATGCACGTGCAATAGCAATGCGTTGGCGTTGACCGCCTGATAATGACGAACCTTGTTCACCAATCACAGTATCGTAGCCTTCTGGTAATTCTAAAATAAAATCATGGGCACCACTAAGTTGCGCCGCATTCACCACTTGCTCCATTGGCATACTAGGGTCAACTAGGGCAATATTTTCTCTAACGGTGAGGTTGAATAAAAAGTTTTCTTGTAGAACAACCCCTACTTGCCTGCGAAGCCATGCAGGTTCAACCATGGCCAAATCAACACCATCAATAAGCACTCGGCCTGCTTCGGGTACATATAATCTTTGTATTAACTTGGTTAAGGTACTTTTACCTGAACCTGAACGGCCAACAATACCAATCACTTCACCGGGTTGGCACTCGAAGCTGATATTATTGAGTACCGGAGCCCGGTTGGGGGCATAACGAAATAACACATCGTTAAATATCACTTTTCCCTTTATATCAGGCAAGGTGGCACGATTTGGGTTATAACCAGGTTCTGATGGTGAGTTAAGTACATCGCCTAAACGTTGTAATGAAATATTTGCTTGTTGAAAATCCTGCCATAGATTAACTAAACGCATAATGGGCCCACTTACACGCTGAGCCAACATGTTAAACGCAATGAACTGCCCTATGCTTAACTCTCCAGAAACTACCGCAATAGAACCAAAATAAAGCGTTAACAAGCCGCCAATCTTGTTAATGTATGCAGCCACTTGACTGTATATATTGTTCAAGTTACTCGTTTTAAAAGAGATGTTAACGTAATCTGCCAGCTTATCTTCCCAGCTATTACGAAGTTGTGGCTCTACTGCCATGGCTTTAATGGTTTCAACACCATTGACTGATTCGACTAAAATAAATGGGGTCAGAGTAAACTTAAATTTCTTAGCTATACTTTCAAATAAATGGGGTCAGAGTAAACTTAAATTTCTTAGCTATACTTTCTAGTTCAAGTCACTTTGAACATGGAAGTTACACATGCCAAGATCCCCAAGAATTTGCCCTAACGGCATTCCTCAACATGTTATTCAACGGGGGAATAATCGCCAAATTTGTTTCACTTCTGAACAAGATTTCAAAGCCTATGCTGGTTGGCTAAAAGAATACTCACGTAAATTTCATGTTGAAATTCACGCGTGGGTATTCATGACAAATCATGTTCATTTACTTTGTACTCCTCAAAAAGCCAATGCTGTTAGCCTTATGATGCAATCACTTGGCAGACAATATGTCAGATATTTTAATTTCACATACAAGCGTACTGGCACTCTTTGGGAGGGGCGTTTCAAGTCTTGCTTAGTGCAAACCGAAGAATACTTAATCCAACTATATCGTTATATTGAACTCAACCCTGTAAGAGCAAATATGGTTAATGACCCTGCTGAATATATATGGTCGAGCTATCAAATCAACGCCCTAGGTAAGGCCTCTCAGCTTTGTACTCCACATCAGGTTTACCTTTCAATAAACCAAAACCCCCAAGCAAGGCAATCATCTTATCGGGCTCTATTTCAACATCAATTAGATGAAAAAATGATTAACGATATTCGTCAAGCAACCAACAAAGGCATGGTAATCGGTAGCGACACATTTAAAGACCAAATAGAAAAACTAACAGGGAAAAGTATGCATCCAAAAAAAATGGGGCGCCCTTTTAAGACAATAGAATAAAGTTTACTCTGACCCCACTTTATCAGTGCCGTTATAAGAAGTACCATTTCTCCATGCTTCTAATATCTGAATACCTTGCTCTTGCTCTAAAGAAAGAGTCCCCCCAAAAGAATGAGTTAACGCAGAACGGATTTGGTCAGCCTTATGAGCCCTTAAATTGAAACCATATCCTATCGTTGGGATACCAGCACTATCATTATGTACTAAAGAAACTGCGTCGCCCCCTTCAAATAGAGGTGCATTTTCTTTTCGTTTTAGCATGTTATCTCTAGCAGCTATATAAGTTGTAGCAGGGTTACCCGCAGCATCATTTAGCTCAGTATGATCGTTATAATTGTCATGTAAATTCCCTAAAGACATATGTAATTCCTTTTAAATTAATAGGTTTTAAATTAGTTAGTTACGATAAATTTTGATTCGAAAAGGCATGCGGGATAAACATCACTAGAATTACCCAAATGCATCACCGCCACTTTGATTGGTGAATTTTCTTTTATTACGGAACGAGTAGCTAGGATGTAGTAATGGCCAGCAAATCCTATAAATTCATATATCACTTGCGACCCTAGCGTACTTACAAAATCACCAACTTTTAATCCATCAAATTCTTTCCATTGCCACAAAATTTTGGAAACATTATCCAATTCCCGCTGTTTCATCATAAACTCACCAAAACGGGAAAAGTTTTTAGTGTTATATGGAATCGAAAGCACGTAAAAAGAATGCACCCAGATGCTAGATAAATAACTAGTGTTACGGTAAATAAACTCATCAACTCCATCCTTATTCAAGTCGACTACTAATTCTTCAACACGGGATGAGTTTGAATTCTTTCCGCTCATAACTTTTCTTGGAATGTTTAGGTCCGTTTGTATCATCATTTCAGGCAGACCTAAGTTGACTAGCCCTCCTTCTTCGTCCCTAAGTCTTTCCTTATTTTTTAAATAACCATGCTTTCTAGGTTTATTAATACTCGCTAAAATGTTTTCACATGTGTCCTTATTTATTGAAGACTCAATAAGGTAGAAAGAGTTCGCCTCTCTGAATTTTGTTAACTCCATTCTAGTTTTAACAGAAACTGTATTTACATCCACCTTATACTCAACTTCAATGTCTTCCGCCGAATAGGCATCGAAACTCCCACCGACATAAAGAATGCAACAGAAAATCTTGCTCAAATTGACTATTTTTTTTCTTTGAGTATCATTCATAAATATCATCTTCCTTGCATTGTTTATTCAAACCTAACGCTCACGCGCCCCTTCACTCACACCTCGCATTAACGGCGCTAATAAAAACTCCATTAATCGCCTAGTACCCGTTTTAATCTCTACCGTGACTGACATACCCGGTTTCAATTTAACCCACTTGCCATTAACGTTTATTTCATCAGTCGCTAATGACGCTTTGAGCGGAAACAATAAGCCGAGCTGTTCATGCTCCACAGCATCAGCAGAAATGTCAGTGACTTCACCGTCTATTACGCCGTATTTAGTAAATGGAAAACTGTCGATTTTAATTTCCGCAATTTGCCCGATATGCACAAAGCCAATGTCTTTATTGAGTAGCCCAGCTTCGACTTCTAATTGCTGGCCACCATGCTCACTGATAGGCACGATTTTTAATAGCTCTTGCGCGGGTGTGACGATACCGCCAATGGTGGCAATACTTAGCTCTTCAACCACGCCATCAACGGGGGAAATGAGCACCCTTAACCGCGTTAGACGGTTTGCTTTGCTCAGCTCTTGCTTAATGCTTTCACTCTGTCTTGTCAGTTGGTTAATTTCTTGTAAGGTATTACGGCGCGCTTCTGACAGATAGGCGTGGAGGTTTTGCTGAGCAGAGACGATGCTTGCGGTCATTTGTTCTACATTGGCACGCTTCAATAACAAGGTTTCTTCTTGGTCAATACGCTGCTGTTTTAATTCTAAATATTGATTACGCGATACGGCCGAGGTGCCCAGCAACGCGTAATAACTTTGTTCTCGTTCAATCACTATTGGCATTGTTTTCTCTAGGCGACCAACATCTATCAGCATCGACTTTTTCTCCGCCGTCAACTTGGTAATCTCACTGTTAAAACTGTTTAGCTTGGACTGATATTCTTGCCAAATACTCTCCAGTAACAGACGTTGATTAATGGGTAATTCTGAAGTGTTAGATGTGGCAACCTTGGGTTCAATAACGTTTGATAAAGTCTTGTTTGATATAGCGTCGTTTGAAGTAAAGGAATCCATTTCAGCATGATTAATAACAGCAGCATTATTAACAACAGAATCTAACTTAGCTAAAAATGCTTTGTGACGGGCTAAATCTTCAATATATCCTTGCCATTCACTACTAAATCTGTCGGCATCGGCTTGACTAGAAGTGTTATCGAGTGCGATGAGTTTCTCACCAGCTTTAACGTACTGACCTTCTTTAACAAAAATCGCTTTAACCACGCCGGTCTCTAGCGGCTGAATAACTTTCACTTGGCCACTTGGCACAATTTTGCCCTGTGCTGTGGCGATAATGTCAATCTCAGCCCATGATGCCCATACAATCAACGTGACCATTAAAGCCATAATGATCCACAACAAAGATCGACTCCATTTAACCGGTGGCGCAGCTTGGATCTCAAGCGCGGCAGGCAAAAAGGCCAGTTTTTCTTTTGCTAATTTACGATGGGCAAGCTTAATTGCTTCTTCTGTTTGAGGCTCAGGTTGATGAGACATTATGACCATGCACGTTAGGTTTATTTTGTACAATGGGATGTATCGGCGCTTGCGCAATTGGTTTAGCCGTTATACCTAATCCATGGTGGTTTTGCAACGAGTTAAGTTGTGCGTATATTCCACCAAATTTAATTAGCTGTTGATGATTACCTTGTTCAACTAGCCTTCCTTTATCTATCACCATAATACGATTAGCATCTTTTACCGCGGATAGCCGATGGGCGATAATAAATACCGTTCGACCTTGACTGATACGGCGCATATTAGCTTGAATAATACTTTCTGATTCATAATCAAGGGCACTGGTGGCTTCATCGAAAATCAGTATTTTAGGGTTAGTGACTAATGCACGTGCAATAGCAATGCGTTGGCGTTGACCGCCTGATAATGACGAACCTTGTTCACCAATCACAGTATCGTAGCCTTCTGGTAATTCTAAAATAAAATCATGGGCACCACTAAGTTGCGCCGCATTCACCACTTGCTCCATTGGCATACTAGGGTCAACTAGGGCAATATTTTCTCTAACGGTGAGGTTGAATAAAAAGTTTTCTTGTAGAACAACCCCTACTTGCCTGCGAAGCCATGCAGGTTCAACCATGGCCAAATCAACACCATCAATAAGCACTCGGCCTGCTTCGGGTACATATAATCTTTGTATTAACTTGGTTAAGGTACTTTTACCTGAACCTGAACGGCCAACAATACCAATCACTTCACCGGGTTGGCACTCGAAGCTGATATTATTGAGTACCGGAGCCCGGTTGGGGGCATAACGAAATAACACATCGTTAAATATCACTTTTCCCTTTATATCAGGCAAGGTGGCACGATTTGGGTTATAACCAGGTTCTGATGGTGAGTTAAGTACATCGCCTAAACGTTGTAATGAAATATTCGCTTGTTGAAAATCCTGCCATAGATTAACTAAACGCATAATGGGCCCACTTACACGCTGAGCCAACATGTTAAACGCAATGAACTGCCCTATGCTTAACTCTCCCGAAACTACCGCAATAGAACCAAAATAAAGCGTTAACAAACCGCCAATCTTGTTGATGTATGCAGCCACTTGACTGTATATATTGTTCAAGTTACTCGTTTTAAAAGAGATGTTAACGTAATCTGCCAGCTTATCTTCCCAGCTATTACGAAGTTGTGGCTCTACAGCCATGGCTTTAATGGTTTCAACACCATTGACTGACTCGACTAGAAATGAATGATTTTCTGCACTGCGTTGAAATTTTTCATTTAATCGCTTACGTAAGGTTGGAGTAATAATTAAAGACAGAGCAAGGTAGAAAGGAATAGTGCCAATAATTATCCATGTAAGTAGTGGTGCGTAATAAAACATGACTCCGAAAAAGACAAAGCTAAAAAATACATCTAGCACAACCGTTAACGATGAACCGGTTAAAAATTCGCGGATACTATCGAGCTCTTTCACTCGAGCAACCGTATCGCCTACTCTACGACTATTGAAGTAAGCTACCGGCAATGACAGCATATGCTTATATAGCTTACTGCCTAGCTCAACATCTACGCGATTGGTTGTATGCGAAAAAACATAAGTACGAAGCCCGGTCAGTATCACTTCAAAAGTGATGACAATAAAAAAGCCAACGGCAAGCACATCAAGCGTAGTCATGCCTTTATGCACTAGTACTTTATCAATTACCACTTGGAAGAATATAGGGGAAGCTAACCCAACTAACTGAATGAAAAAAGATGCCATAAAAACATCGTTAAAATAGGATTTGTATTTAATCAGTGCGGGAATAAACCAGGAGAAACCAAATGTAGCACTTTCTGTCATAACACCACTGATTAATGAGCTACGTTTTGACAATAGTAACAAATCACCATTCCAAAACTCGTTAAGCGCATCGAAAGTATAAGTAATAGGACTAGTCAGGGCGGGATCATACTTTGTTAACAGTAGGGAACTTTTTCGTATCGGCATGATCTGATCAGGCATGTTAATCTACTGAACCTAATCCATGTCCTTATTTGAACACTTGAAACTTATCGAAG
>NZ_BMII01000041.1 GCF_014641855.1 Shewanella inventionis | reverse complement strand
TGAGCCCCATATTAAAAAATTCTCAACTTATTGCTTCATATCGATGAGAATTACACAAATCAGGCTACAGGCTTTGTTCAGAAAGGTTTTTCATAACATTTTAGGGTGTAAAACGTGTAACGGTGAATGATGATGGTTGTATTGTGGCTGCAAATCGGCAAGCGAAAGAACTTGGCATACTTAAGTTTTCTCCTTACTTCAAAGTTAAAGACATGTGTCAGCGCTTAGGAGTGATTGCTTGCTCAAGCAACTATGAACTCTATGCAGATTTATCCTTAAAAATGATGAACATCATTGGCCGTTTTGCACCAGAGCAACATATTTATTCCATTGATGAAAGCTTTCTGTCTTTTAAACAATGCTATCCAGCAATTAAATGCTTGCGAAGTCAAGGTCAGCTCATTAGACGCGCTGTCTGGAAAGAAACTCGATTACCCGTCTGTGTGGGGATGGGGCCAACTTTAACGTTGGCAAAAGCAGCTAATCACGCAGCCAAGAAATTGCCTGGCTACCAAGGTGTATGCGTCATTGACAATGAAGATGAGCGATTGGCTATTTTACGTGCTATGAATGTCAATGATGTATGGGGCATTGGTCGTCGTATTAGTCAAAAATTAGCATTGATGGATATAAAAAGCGCATTAGAGCTTGCCAGTATTCCTCCAGGCTTAGCCCGCAAACAATTTAGTATTGAAATAGAGCGAACTGTACGTGAATTAAATGGACTGGCTTGTAAACAATGGGATGAGGCAAGGGCAGATAAACTGCAAATATTCTCTACTCGTAGCGTTGGTGAGCGAATTATAGATTACGATTCTTTGTTGCAAGCATTGAGTAAACATATTGGTATTGCTGCTGCAAAAGCCAGACGACAAGGATCACACTGTAAAACCATGATGATGTTCGCGAGTAATTCACCCTATGATGAACATCCTGCAAACTTTAAAGTGTTGGTGTCTTTTCCTTGCCCAACAAATTGCACAAAAGAGTTAACTCAGGCAATGAGCATGGCGGCACCAAGACTTTTTAGGCCAGGAGTGAGATATTACCGAATGGGGATAGGGCTGCTTGATTTAAGCGCTCAAAAACACACTCAACTCGACATGTTTAATTCATCTAAAGCCAATCCTGCATTGATGCAAACCTTAGACGGCATTAACCAGCGTTATGGTACTGATACCTTATTTTTAGCCGCTCAAGGGATAGAACAAAAATGGTCGATGCGACGTGATTTACTCACACCACAGTACACGACAAATTGGAAAAGCTTACCTGCGATAAAGTGCTAGATATGTTTTGATTACATCGAGAATAGCAATTAACAATAAATCCTGGGCCAGGTAATTCACCTAATGTTTAAATGCGCGTTGTTACTACCTATGACGATAGGCCTACATTCTTATACCTAACATTATCCAAGACCCAAGCCGCCTCATTTGACATTTTTGAAGTCTATCTTATATTGTGGAGTAACTATTCGTTTTTTCACCAAGTTTTGTATCAATATTGAAAGCAGGAATATGAACTCTGATCAATTAACAAAAAAATTGTTCTTTTTAAAGCCGATTCAATCCACACTTTTGTTAAAAAGTATATAAACCATGCACGAAAATAAGATAAGCACAGAGGTTAAAGAGTTAGTTTTAGATGCGACCAAAGTCGGGGTGTGGGATTGGAGTGTAGAGAAAAATGGTCTTGTTTGTAATGAACGTTGGGCTGAAATTATAGGGTATAGCTTATCTGAGCTAATGCCAATTGATTACCAAACTTGGATAGATGTACTTCACCCAGATGATTTGCCTAAGGCAATTAGAAATTTTGATTATCACTGTCAAGGTCAAAGTGACCTTTGTGAGTTAGAAGTTCGTTTAAAACACAAAAATGGTCATTACGTGTGGATATTGTCTACAGGTAAAGCTATTTCATGGGATGCTGATGGTAAACCCACTCGCATGATTGGAATACACCAAGAAATTGATTTTCGTAAGCGACAGGAAGAATTACTAGCTACCACAACCGAGTTATTGAAAGAATCTCAAAGGATAGGAAAATTAGGTGGTTGGCTATTCAACTTAAATAATGGTGAATTGATTTGGACAGATGAAACTTACAGAATTTATGAAACTGCTCCTCAAGAATTTACTCCTACTATCGAGCTGGTTGTAAGTTATTTACATTCTGATTCGAAAAAGATTTTTCAAGATGCTTTTGATGCAGCAATTAAACTTGGTAAAGAATATGACTTAGAGCTTGAGACTTATACAACAAAAGGACAACTTATTGACGTTAGAACGACCTGTAATATAACGTATTCTGATGGTGTTATTATAAAAATAAGTGGTATTTTTCAAGATATTAGCGATGAAAAAAATAATCAACGCAAACTTGAAAAAAGCAATCAGGTATTAAAAGAAGTCAATGAGAAATTAAAGTATGCTGCAAACTATGATCAATTGACACATTTACCAAATAGAAATCTACTCGCTGACAGAATGCAACAAGCGCTTATCAAAGCTCAGAGATATAATAAAAATATAGCAATAGCCTTCTTAGATCTAGATGGATTTAAAGAGGTAAATGATGCCTATGGTCATGACATAGGTGACGAGTTTCTGTGCTTTGTTGCAAATAGGTTTAAAACAGTTATACGAGAACATGACACTCTTGCAAGATTTGGCGGTGATGAGTTTGTTTTGATTCTTGATGATTTAGACAGTCACCAACAAGCAAGAGATATCTTGCAGCGAATTCTTTCATCAATCGCAGAAAATTTTGTTATAAAAAATAAACTCCTGTCAGTCACAGTGAGTATTGGGGTAACTTTTTATCCTGAAGACGATAGCTACGCTGACATACTAATTCGACATGCTGATCAGGCTATGTATAGAGCTAAAGAGCAGGGAAAGAATTGCATACATGAATTTGACTTTGAAAATGATGTAGCCATAAAGCAACAGTACCGAGAACTTGAATACATAAGCAAAGGGTTTAATAACAAAGAGTTCGTTTTATATTACCAACCCAAAATAAATATGAAAACTAATGAAATTATAGGTTTAGAGGCACTTATTCGATGGCAGCATCCGACAGAAGGTCTTTTGCCACCATTTCGATTTTTGCCTTACATTGAAGGTTCATCCATGGAAATTGAATTAGGTAAATGGGTAATTGACCAGGCAATAAAGCAACTCAATGAATGGCGCAGCATAGGAATAACCATACCAATAAGTGTGAATGTCAGTCCATTACAACTTCAACATGAAGATTTTATAAAACAATTAAATGAAGTTTTATTTCTCAACAATAATTTTCAAGCAGGTCAACTTGAATTTGAGATCCTAGAATCCAGTATTATAAAAGATACTCAGCATATTGCTGACGTTATTAATCAATGTAAACAATATGGGATATGTTTTTCGTTAGATGATTTTGGTACGGGGTATTCATCTTTAAGTTATTTGAGGAAGTTGATGACGGATGCTGTAAAAATAGATAAATCCTTTGTAATTGACATGTTAGAAGATATGGATGATCAAGCGATTGTAAAAAGTATTATTGAATTATCGAAGACTTTTGGTCGTTCTGTGATAGCTGAAGGCGTAGAAACCAAAGAACATGGTGAACAATTACTCAAGATGGGATGTTATAAAGCGCAAGGCTTCGGTATAGCCAGGCCAATGACAGCTTGCGCAGTACCTGCTTGGATTCAGTTGTGGAATTCGTCTCCACCTTGGATTTGTGCCAGAATATAGGTTTTATTCGATGGGGTGAGCAATTTAACTGTACTAGCACTCAATGTTTAGTCCTAATGTTTAAAGCTTAATGGGCCTATCCATGTCAATGAGGTAAATGATGATTTCAGAATTTTTGAGTTACGATCTCGCCCTGTTTTCAATAGGCATTGTCATCATTGGTGCTTTAACTCTGGGTATTTATTACATCATTATCTTTCATTCATTCAAGGCTAAACAAGCTGAAGATAAAGACGAGCAGTCCATGAAGTAAGTTGCAGTAATCACCTGAAATTGGCTTGCCATACATCTTGAACTAGCAGGGGTTATTACAACAGATATTTCGGAGTTTGATGACTGCTGTTATGCTTTTTACAAGACGCAGTGGAACCACATAACGTAAGAGGGTAATATGTCAGTAGCAATGTCTTTTACTATCATCGGGCTATCTCTTTTAGCGACCTTTAGTATACTCTATTACCTGAGTCGAATATTCGGATAATCCCACTCTTTAAAAAGCCGCCTTCGAAGCGGTTTTTCTCATTTCTTAACAAGTGATTGATATCATTTAGATTAAATTTAAGCTAAATTCTTTTCAGTCGAATTGATTATTCATCGAGTGAGTTGTAGATTAACTGCTAATGCCCAATATTATTTTCTGCCCATCATTTGTATAAAACAACGATTAAAAGAGAACTTTATCTAACAATATTCAATGAGCTTAAATTTTTCTCAGCCCACTCCTTTACGCTACTCATTAATATGCTCATCCTTTCAAGCCTCCTTGATTTAGCTAGAGCTATTGAGTCTATACATCACGTTGCCATTTACTTTAGTAAAGTAATAATGTGACGGTAGAGCGTCAAATTGAATTTTGGCATAGTTAGATTCGGCAGAGCTTCGATCCGCTTGTTTTAATACATGTTCAATTGGGTAGCGAGTCTTGTGTCCGTAGGGTTTCCCGGCTAAAAGCTCGGTTAACATCGAAAATATTCGGCTGTTACGACTCCCTAATTCACCTAGCGGTTTAGCTAGTAAGGCAAATGTATAGCTCTCATGGGGGCCTGAACAATATTTTTCATTGTTCATGTTGAGTGCAGGGTAGATTTTACCAATATCATGAAATAACGCCGCAACTAGGCCTGTTTGGCACTCTATGTCTGAATGACCTAGATGTTTAGCATTTTGATAAGTCATTTCAGCAACCTCAATACTATGCTCAAATAGGCCACCAATATAGCAATGATGATGCTTAAAACTGGCCTCAGAACGCATGAATAGCTTAAGTACTTCTTCATTATTGAGGATAAAAACGACAAAAGGCAGTAGCTCCTTAACCGACACAAAACTGAGCCGTTTCAAAAATCGACCAACCAGCCCCTCATTCTTATTGTGAGAAAAATTCACCATTTTGATAAATTGCCCTTCAGTGCATTGAATGTGCACAGGTTTGACAGCACAAACCACAGTATTACCTTGATAGTCGTGTGCTATTACCATTTGTGCCAGACCATGAGTAAACTGACAGTTCCTGGCGGTTTCTGCTGTCATAATTGCGTTAACCACGTTGTTGGATGAAATAAATTCACAGTTTGCAGTAGGCAGATGTGCACCAAACTTAATATTTTTAACCCAGACAAATATTGGTTTATTCATCAACATTCTCCAACATGGTATTAAAATTAACTTGTTCAATAAGACGATCAAACGCACTTCCATCTTGTCTTGTGGCGTTGGGTACATAGCGGCTATAGACTTCAAATAACATTTTGGTCGTGCTATGCCCCATTTGTTTTGCAATCCATTCAGGGTTTTCTCCTGCGGCTAACCATAAGGTCGCGCATGTATGCCTAGTTTGGTATGGGCGCCGTTTTTTTAAGCGCATTTCATTCAATGCGGGATACCAAACACGTTTTGTTACGTTGCGATGATCAAGAGGGTTGCCATTGGCATTACAAAATACATAATCCTTATTGCCAGTGACTTTCCGCTGTCTTTTAAGTGCATCCACAACGGGTTGAGACAATTGAATACTACGATAAGACGCCGATGTTTTAGGTGTTTCAACATTTCCGTCAACCAGCGTTTCCTGGATCAAAATTTCGTTTCGGTCCAAATTAACAAATTGCCATTTAAGTCCATCGATTTCAGCCGTTCTCATTGCGGTAAAAAATCTCACAATGTAATAGTCTTTAAAGTCATCACGAACTCTAGACAAGAAAAACTGCACTTCAGCCAGTGAAAACGGTTCAATAGCCGTCTTATCAATTTTTAACGGTTTGATATTGATAAACGGAGTAGGGAAGTCAAAGCGCATAGCTGCTTCATTTAAAATGCCACGCAAAGGTGTCATCACATGATTGATCCAATCATTACTTAAAGCTCCTTTTACTCCAGATCTCCGCGATTCCGAGATAGATGCTCTGAATTTTATCAAACTAGGTCTTGTTATTTCGTTAAGTCTGATAGGACCGAAAACAGGTAGTAAATAACTTTCAATAATCATCTGCACATTCTTGTAATGGCTTTTTTTCCACTGGATCTTATTTTCAGCAACCCATTCACCAATAAACTCTTCAAAAGTTGGAATATTTGACATGATTTGTGTGGATAATGGTTCAACATTTTCAGCCAAATGATGTTGTACTTTAAGATCAATCTCTGAAAATAGTTGGCATCGTGTACTTGATGGAAAATACGATTTGAACACAAAGCGATTAAGGCGGATTTCAGCTTCTATAGTGTTCATAATGCTGTTCAATTTAGATCGGTTTAAGCGATTATCAATTAATACCGTTTGTTCTCTGCATCTTATCCCTTGGTAAGTAAAATCAAAAAACAACTTACCATCTCTAGCCCTAATATTACCCATGACAAACACCTCCACGAGCCATAGGAACAACTAACCGACGTTGTTGTTTTTTAAATAACTCACGCTCAACTTCCTCCCAGATGTAGAAAATCTTTCGGCCACCAAATGGCTTGATGTAATGGACGCCCTCAAAGAACACATTATCTTTCAACGTATGGTTGATATATGCCGCACTAAACTTTATTCTTTGAGAAAGTTCTTTCGCATTAAGTAATGTTTGCTTCATAAAAGCCTCTTTATGTTCTTGGTTTGAATCATTTGTTCTTGATGGGAACATTAAAGCATTAAACAAATGTTCTTACAAGGAACATTTTGAGTTGTTTTTGCTCATTTAAGGATGAAATACAGTGATTAGGTTTAAAATCAAAGAGTTAATAGCTGAAAAAGAATTTAAGGAAAGAAGAAAAATTACATTGCAGGAAATTGCAGACGCTGCTGGGGTAAATAGAACAGCATTATCAAAGATGATGAACCCAAGTTATCAATATTCTACTACGACTAAAGCAATCGATTCATTGTGTGCTTATTTTGGCTGCAAAGTTGACGATGTTATTGAATATATAGAAGAATAAATTGTTGTTAGTAAAGATGATTATATGATGTAATATAATTTACTTCCTCTACCTTATGAGTACTCATGGATGCATACTCTTCTCACCTGGCTAGGTACTAAAGATCTTGAAAACATGCTTGTCGAAGCACATGCTGCTATAAGTACAATAGCTCTTAAATCGACAATTCCTTTTGATAAAATCGTTATCTTGTCGAATAAAGATGAAGACAAATGGAACCAGTTTGAGCGCTTTCTACAAAAACGCATGGCAATTGCTAATCGCCCCAACCAAGATATTCAGGTATATAAAGCCCATATAGACAGCCCGATAGATTATCAATCAATATCTAAAGTGGCTGATCAATGGATTTCAAAACTAAGTGATGAAGCCGATACGCTGTCAATAAATCTTACCTCAGGTACGCCAACAATGACCACGTTATCTGTGCTTATTGGTAAGGGAAAATCAAACACGCGTTTTTTACAGTCCACTCCTAAGAATGAAGTAATAGATGTAGATATCCCGCTTGATTTTGCGCATGCCTATGCTCAATCAGCCTCTAAAGGCATTGCTGCAAAAGCAACATCTGAGCCGAGTCTTTATCGTGCATTCGATCAATTAACTTCTCATTCAGACGCAATGAAAACGGCAATAAAAAAAGCGCAAAAAATTGCTGCATCTGAAGTGCCAACACTTATTTTGGGCGAAACAGGCACAGGCAAAGAGCTAATGGCCAATGCGATACATCAAGGCAGTTTACGTGCACAAAAATCATTAAGAATAGTGAACTGTGGAGCATTAGCGGAAAACATTGTCGACTCAATACTTTTTGGCCATAAAAAAGGCGCGTTTACTGGCGCAGATAAAGACCATCCCGGTTTATTCGAGCAAGCAGATGGCGGAACATTATTTCTAGATGAGGTCGGTGAATTACCGCTAAACGTGCAAGTTAAATTACTTAGAGCTTTACAACAAGGTGAGGTTACACGTCTTGGAGACACAAAAAGCATCAATGTAGACGTTCGTATTATTGCCGCCACCCACCAAGATCTATCAGCTCTAGTTGCACAAGGTAAGTTTAGAGAAGATTTGTTTTACCGATTAGCAGTAGGCATTATTGATATGCCATCACTTAATCAACGAAAAGCAGATATTCCGTACATAGTTGAGCAATTGGCAGAGCAAATAAATCTTGCAGGCGCTAAACACCCCAGTTACAAAAGTAAAAATATTTCCGATAAAGCAATAAATTTTATATGCACCCAATCATGGCCGGGCAATATACGTGAGTTGTGGAGTACATTGAATAGGGCGTTTTTATGGTCAGATAACCGGGTTGTCGATGAAAAAGACATCGCTGATAGCATGATAAACATTCAAAAGAGTAAGCCTGATCACAAAATTACTATGTCAATTCACGATAAAGTTGATATAGTTCAAATCACTGATGACATTCAAAAAAAGTATGTTATAGCAGCGTTAAAAGCCAGTGGCAATGTTAAAAAGCAAGCCACGAAAATACTCGGTTTAAAAGATCATCAAACGTTAACAAACTGGATGAAACGTTTGAATATTACAATTGATTAATTAGTTCTTTTACCAAGCTTGGCATTGTAATTGCGTTATAGGGATATCAAAGGATCAAACGGAATGAAACAATCAATGAATTTTGAGCATATTCAAACAAAGTGGCCACAGCTCCATCAACTAGCTGCATTTGCTGAAGAGTATGCGATATCAGACCCACAAAGTTCATTGGTAAAATTACGATGTTTTGCAGAACAGGTCGTCAGCTATTTATATAAAGAACTTCAATTGCCTGCATTTCCCAATTCAAATATTTATGACAAACTTACGTCAGATGATTTCACGAGTGTAGTCCCCAATTTAATTACCGATAAACTTCACGCAATACGCAAAAGTGGCAATCAAGCCGCACACGAGGGGCGAGTTGATCAACAACAAGCAATCTGGATTCTAAAAGAAAGCTACTACGTAGCCTGTTATCTATTTCTGGCCTACGCCAATGGTAAACAAGCCGATTGTCCAGAATTTA
Source organism: Shewanella inventionis (assembly GCF_014641855.1). Classification (GTDB taxonomy): domain Bacteria; phylum Pseudomonadota; class Gammaproteobacteria; order Enterobacterales; family Shewanellaceae; genus Shewanella; species Shewanella inventionis. Next base: position 24,354 of record NZ_BMII01000041.1, on the reverse strand, counting down.
CCGTTCCAGAACAAAAGCAACCAGCCGAACAAAATGATGTTGAATTCGCTAAAAAGAATAAACAATTATCTCAACAGTTGAGTCAAAATGAAGCTCGGCTAAAAAAGGCGTTAGAAGAATTAGAAGCGTCTCAACAGGCACAAAAACAAGCACAACAAAACGCAGCAAAACTTCAGCAAACAATAAACCAAGCTAAAGTGTCTCAAGTTAAAAGTCTGAACAAACTTATCACTGCAAGTTTTAACTTTAGTGAAGCAGAAACACGTGCGCGGATCATTGACATGGATCTACGGGCAGCTGGTTGGCAAGTGTCTCTTGATGAAACGAGCACAGATGAAGTAGGTAAAGAAGTACAGGTAACTGATCAGCCTACCAGCACAGGCATAGGCTACGTTGATTATGTACTTTGGGACGATGACGGCAAACCACTCGCAGTAATTGAAGCCAAACGCACTCGTGAATCTGTCGAAAAAGGCAGAGAGCAAGCCAAACTATACGCCGATGCACTGCACAAACAGTATCATCAACGACCCGTTATATTTTATTCAAACGGTTACGACATCCGTATATTAGACGATGCCCAAGGCTATAACAGTCGTAAACTTTACGGCTATTACTCTAAAGACTCGCTGCAATATCTAATTAAGCAGAGAGGCCTTAAAAAAGATTTAAATCAAACACCAATCGATACCAATGTCGCAGGCCGTTTGTATCAAATGGAAACTATCACTCGTGTATGTGAACGTTTCGCCGATAAACATCGAAAATCTCTTATCGTACAAGCAACCGGCACAGGAAAAACGCGTGTATCTATTGCGCTGGCTAAACGATTACTCGATGCCGGCTGGGCAAAGCGAGTATTGTTTTTATGTGATCGTAAAGAGCTACGTAAACAGGCTGGCAATGCCTTTAATGAGTTTACTAACGAGCCACTCTACATTGTGGGTAAAACCAAAAAAGAGTTAGCCACAAATTCACGGGTATTTATTGCCACTTACCCAGGTATGATGGCTATTTATCAAAAATATGATGTGGGTTATTTTGACTTAATCGTGGCCGATGAATCACACCGTTCTATCTATAATATTTATGGTGATATTTTTAAATACTTTGATGCACTAGAGGTTGGCTTGACTGCCACACCTGTTGAAATGGTATCGCGCTCAACGTGCCAGTTATTTGGTTGTGATTTCAAATTACCTACGGCAAATTACCCATTAGAAAAGGCGATTGAAGAAGGTAACTTAGTACCTTATAAAATTGTTAGTTTAACCACTAAATTTTTACGCGAAGGTATCAAAAAAGATAACCTCACAGATGAACAAATCGCACAATTAGAGGATCAAGGTATTGACCCTAACGAGTTAAACTTTGACGCCAAACAAGTCGATGAAGCGGTAAAAAATAAAGACACCAATCGCGTTATTTTACGTAATTTAATGGAAAAGGGCCTGCGTGATAGTGACGGTCAACTACCTGGTAAAACCATAGTATTTGCCCGCAACATTGCTCATGCTGAACTCCTGGCGCAGCTGTTTGGCGAAATGTATCCTCAATTAGGCAGTAACTTTTGTCGCGTTATCCACTCAAAATATGAACGCGCAGAAGAGTTAATTGATGACTTTAAATCAAATGAAGTAAACAGTGCTCGCATTGCTATCTCAGTAGATATGCTCGACACCGGAATTGACGTTCCAGAATGTGTCAATCTCGTATTTGCCAAGCCCATTAAGTCAAAAGTCAAATTTTGGCAGATGATTGGTCGTGGCACACGCCTATGCAAAGACCTCTACGGTAAGGGCAAAGATAAAACCCACTTCTTAATTTTTGACCACTGGGAAAATTTCGACTACTTCGATATGGACCCCAGCGAAGAAGATGTAAAACAGGCTAAATCTCTTACTCAAAAACTGTTTGAAAGCCGTCTGATACTGGCTGAAACAGCGCTTAAAAAGGCAGACATAACGACCTTTGATGCCGTGATAAAGCTTATCCATCAAGACATTAACGCACTTGATATGAACACTATTGCGGTGCGCGATAACTGGCAAGTGGTAGAATCCTGTAAAGATGAAAAAACGCTTAACCAATTTGCACCACAAACAAAAGCTAACTTATTCGAGCATATAGCGCCACTAATGCAATGGCGCAACATCGTGGGGCAATCAGAAGCCTATAAATTGGATAATGAAATAGCCATCATTCAAACCCTAATGTTTACCGATCCCAATCAAATAGCTCTTGTTAAGCAAGGTGTAATGGGCAAGGTAGAGTCATTACAAATGCACTTGAATGAAGTGCGTGCCAAAGCGAAAGACATTGCCAAAATTCAAACCAATGCATTCTGGGATTTGTTAACCTTTGATGCATTAGAACAAAGCCGTTTAGCATTGCGCAGTATCATTCATTTACGCGACAAATCTGCTCAACCTCCAACAGTTGATTATGTCATTGACGTAAAAGAAGAGGTTAGTGAAATACGCGAATCAACACGGCCAACAAAAATTGTTTCTATTGATTATCAAATCTTCCGCCAAGAGGTCGAAAAAACCCTTACACCATTATTTGCAACAGACCAAGTACTGCAAAAAATACGTAAAGGCGAACCGGTAACCGCAGATGATTTAGCCAAACTAAACTCGCTCGTGCATACCCAAAATCCAAGCGTAGACTTAAATACCCTTAAAGAGTTTTTTCCAGAATCTACCGCCACATTAGACAAAATATTGCGCACTATTGTTGGGAGGGATAAACAGGATATTGAAGCCAAGTTTACTGCATTTGTTCAACAAACCCACACTCACATGAATGCAAAGCAGCAACGCTTTATTGGTATGTTACAAAACCATATAATCCGCTATGGGTCGATACAAATATCACAGCTTTACGATGCGCCATTTACCCAAGTGCATGACATGGGATTAGATGGGGTATTTAGCGAGCAGCAAGCCGATGTGATTCAAGAGTTTATTACTCAGTTTGGAGTAAATCTTGGCAAAAATATAAAATCTATTAGCAAAGAATCAAGATTTTAAAATAAACGACAGGGAGTCAACATAATGAATCAGTTAATCAACCCATCACAATGGCTTAACCAATTCTTAAAAGATCGAGGATTACGTCAACCTACAGGAAAGCCATTATATGAATATCAAGCTACTGAAGCTGAATATGCATTACTAAAAGAACTAGTTGTTAAGCATAAAGACAGTAAACTACATGGTTACAATAATATTTCTTGGGCTGCCACTTTTTGCTTGTTTTGCTCCATATGGTATCAGCGCAACTATGAAAGCAATGATGGTTGGAGTTGGCATGCAATATGGGTTGAATTGGGAGATGAATTAACTCCGTCTCAAATTGAAAAAACAGTGCTTAAAGGTATTGAGTCCTACTGGCTTAGACCTATCAAAACTTACGTTGAACGCCGAAATTTTTTAGGTACTCTGTTTTCAGAAGGAGGACTTCCATTTAAATTGCTAAGTAACAATGATAATAAATTTGGGCAAGTCCTTAAGCGGATTTTGAAAAATGTTGCGGTAGCAAAATTACTTGGAGAACCAATTGAAAAGCTTGTAGCTATTAATGTTCAATCGTTACCTCAAGCATTCAATGAACAAGAATCTATTCAATTAATCACTTTAATGACAGAAAGACTGGTCAATCTTGTCGATATATTTGCATTAGAAAACAAATCGAACCCAGCAGACTACCTAGATAATGTTTCACCAAAATGGCGTGAGGATTTCCCTATTCCTCTAGATAACAGTATTGGAACAAATATCGTTAACTCTTGGTTACAGGAAGCGAGTAAGGAAGGAAGTAAAAGGACACGAATTGGTCAAAAATTATTTGTTGAACATTATCTAAATATTAATGAATTGAGCATTACCACCAAATTATTGTTACCTAACGAATTTGCAGTTAACTTACAACTTAAACATTTAAAATCAAACAGATTAGAGTTATTTTTAGCTGAATCCTCGAAAGACCTTCAACACCTTGGTGTTTCATATATCAACGCTACAGGTGAGCAAGCACTAGTAAAAGTCAGAAATCGTACTGTAAAAGTCTTACGCAGAGCATCCGACAACCCATTGTCAGTGGTTGCAAGGCAAGGAGGTAATGAAATTGCCAGATGGCCACTAGACAATACGAGTGTATTCCTTAATGAAATGCCAGTAGGTTTCATAAAACAAGATGGTGAGTATAAATATGCTGGTCAAGCAACATTCAGTCATAAAGATGAGTTGTACTTAATTTTACCTAGATGCGCTACATATGAAATTATTGACGGTGATGTATCGCCTTGGCCACAAAATATACATAGCGAAAAACCGTACTGTATTTTATTAAAGGGTGAGCTCCTCGTCACTATTGATGATGATAAATACCGAATAAAATCAATAGATTCAGGCTCTATAGAGCTAGAGCTAAACCTATTGGGGGATATGGTGCCTTTCGATACGGAGCCAAATGCAACATATTTGGGCCTCCCTAAGTATAGGCTTGTAAACAATGACTTAAATTTAAATAATGCTTTAATAGAATACATAAGTGGCCAACCTAAAGCAGGGTTAATGTTACATGAACTTTATGGTAGACAAACTTATGCATTAAAGAATCAAGATGGTGAAACCTTATATAGAAAAAGAATAGGCATATTGCCGCCTGGTGTAAAAATAATAACTAAAGCTGGGGTTGAGCTTGGAAAAGGTGAAATCTATATCGAAACAAACAAAAAAATGGTCTATAGCATTTCTACAGAAAGTGTTTCGTTTGTAAAAAAAGATACAAATGAGGGCGTTTGTTTACAGCTAACTTGCACTGGATTACCACCAGCAGAATTATCATTGCAAATTACTCCTAACTTAATGGGAACTCCTATATCTATAAAACTACCTTACCCAAGACAAGGTGCATTTGTTTTTGATTGTAACGGTAAGCCTCTAAAGAAACACCTCTCAATAGATGACCTGTTAGGTAGCCGTTTGCACTTATTTGCATCTGCAGAATGCTCCGCGAATTTTGAAATCGACATTGTTTTAGAAAACCAAGGTAGATCACCTCCATATTTTAAACATACGTTTCATGTAGGTGAGCAACCCACAATAATCAGTTTGCACAGTTTTAAAGATGAAATAAATGAGTTGCTGTCTTTAGCGCCTGATTTAGATGCTCGAGTTACAATTACCATAAGTAGTTTTTCTGGTGACTTACAATACAAAATTTACCGCTATAGCAGCCAAGTATATGAAGCTGATGATAAACGTTTCATTAAAGTTTCAGCGGAAGGCCAAAGTGTTGTTGAAGGTGCTGAATTACTATTAATGCAAATGAGTAACCCTGAAAGATCACCAACAAAATTAGAACCTCTAATTAGTGGGGGGACATCAACGGGGCATTATTTAATCCCTCAGGTAGATAAAAGTGACGGTCCATGGTTAATTGTACCAAGTGAAAATAGTAGTACAAATTTTAGAGCTAAATTACTTGTTGGCCACGATAGTAATGGTTTAGTTCATGAAGTCGTACCTGAAGGAACAACGCAAATACATTCTTTGCAAAAAGCAGTGCAACTCTATCACCCTAGATTCAATACCAATGTCATTTCTGAAGTTGTATCACAAATGACAGATAATCTTCAGCACAGTGGTTGGGAGTTTTTGGTAAAGCTGTATTCAAACTATCAAAATTTATCTTTAACGACTTTCCAAGTATGGCGGGATATTGTCGCAAACCCTAAAGCCTTATTACTCTGTTTTTACCGTTTCGAGGCCAACCCTCAATTTATGGCTCGTATAGAATCAGAATTTCCAGTGTTATGGCAGGTCACATCCCCGCAGTTATACATTGAAACATATCAGCAAGTGATGAATTGGTTAGAGAATAAAGGGGTTGATAAAAAGTACATTAAAATGATAGCTGATCCATGGTATCAATCAATTTTAGAGCATATTCCAGGCTTAAGTGGTGAATTAGTTAGCTATTTGATGACAAATCAAATAGATCAAAAACTCAGGCTTCCGGCCCCAATTATCAACGAGGCAGGAAAAAATTGGTTACAAGACTTACTCCGGGATAATAGCGAAACGGATCTATGGCCTGAAAGTAATGGTTATGATCTCAAGAGATGGTATCAAAATAATTCACTAGGACAGATGCAAATTGAGAGCCTACATAGCTTTCAAAATTCAGTTATTTATTTACCCATTTTCTTAGCAGCTGTTTCAAGTGGTAAAGCAGAACTATCAGATATTTATGATGAAAGTACCACTGCCATTTTTAAATTAAAACAAGTACGCGACTTTGACCCTAATTGGTTTTCAAGTATGTATACATTTCATTTACTTAAGTTTTCTGATTTGATTTAGGGTGTACTATGGAATATTTTTCACAGCTAACAAAGCAAGCAGCAGAGCGTGCACAAGAAGCGTCATTGAGTGTATTTGGTATTAGTAACCCATCCTTAAGATCACACCTAAAAAATTTATTAAATCAACCGAGTGGCAAAGGCGAGTCTTTATTATCTTCACCTTTATTTGAACATACTTTTGGTTGGGAGCCTGCAAAAGTCAGTATATCTGAATTGAAAGGCACACTACTTTCTAAAGAAGTCATCACAGCACTCGATCATACAAATAATGGGCGCTATCGATTCAATGCAGAGTATTCGCCATTTACTCATCAATTGAAAAGTTGGCAAATGTTGTTAAATGATAAACCACAATCTGTTGTTGTAACCAGTGGAACTGGTTCAGGTAAAACAGAATGTTTTATGGTACCAGTGATAGAAGATCTTCATCGGGAGATAAAGCAAACCAATGAACCCCTTGTGGGCGTCCGAGCGCTATTTTTATATCCTCTCAATGCATTAATTAACTCTCAAAAAGAGCGTTTGGATGCTTGGACCAAGCACTTTGGCAACAACATGCGTTTTTGTTTGTACAACGGTAATACAGAAAATTTGAAGGCTAAAGTTTCTTCAGCTCAAAATTTAGTACCCAATCAGGTTTTGTCACGTGAATTAATGCGAGAAAAACCGGCACCCATTTTAGTCACAAACGGCACCATGCTTGAATACATGATGGTGCGTCAAGTTGATGCGCCAATTATTGAAGCCTCAAAAAAACAAAAATCACTAAGATGGATCGTGCTTGATGAAGCCCATACTTATGTCGGTTCGCAAGCCGCAGAGTTGGCTTTGCAATTACGACGTGTACTAATAGCCTTTGGTGTCGAAGCAAAAGATGTTCGATTCGTGGCAACATCGGCTACGATCGCTGGTAAAGATACTGCTAATCAGCTTAAAAAATATTTAGCTGAACTCGCAGGAGTAAGCCAAGAACACGTTACTGTTATTGGTGGGCAAAGGGTCATTCCACTGTTGCCAAAGCTTGAAGAAAAACAGTCAAATTTAAAGGACTTAATTTCTATCCCTGCTGATGAAGCAGTAAAGAAAGACGATTTTAATTTAGACGTTTCGCAAGTCAGATTTAATGCACTAGCCAGCTCAAAAGTTGCTAAAGCGATTCGAACTGTGTTTGTGAATTCATCAATCCCTCAAACATTAGAAGATATAAATCAAAAAGTGTCTTCTTTAATTGGGGAAAAACCTTTTGATGAACAAACCCTATTGCTTTGGATAGATTTACTGACGGCAACCAAACCAGCCCCCAATAAAGAAGCATTTCTAAAAGTCCGAGCGCATTACTTTCAACGCATGTTTAATGGGTTATTTGCCTGTACTGACCCACAATGTACGAAAAAACTCACTTCGGAGTTAAAAAATAATTGGCCGTATGGTTATGTGTATTCTAAGCACAGAACTAATTGTGATTGTGAAAGCAAAGCACCAGTATTAGAAATTGCATTTTGTAATGAATGCAATGAACCACATTTATTAGGTACAGATAAAAATGGCAAGCTTACTCAATGGCAACAAGATGCAGGTGATGAATTTTCATTATCAATAGAAAACAATGACGATGAAGTAGAAAATAAAACACAAACAGAAGCAAAACCGGTTACGACAAGTATTTCAAAAATTGTTTTATCGAGTAAACAAGACCCACTAGATAACCAAGAAAATAGATTTTTTAGCCCAATAAAAATAGATCTTAAAACCGGCGAGTTGGCTAGCTTGAGTAATGAAAGTACTTCTTATTTTTGTAATAGTTCCTTACAGGCAGTTTGTTCAAACTGTAGTTATAAGGGCTATAACGGAAATACACCTTATAGAAGAAGCATTCTTGGGGCACCGTTTTATGTTGCCAATGTCGTTCCTACGATTTTAGAATATTGTCCTGACCATGAAAAACAAAATAAATCTGATCCAGGACCACTTGAACTACCTGGTCGTGGTCGAAAGTTAATCACTTTCACTGATAGTCGGCAAGGAACTGCTAGGATGGCAGTAAAAATGCAGCAAGAAGCTGAACAAGCTCGCTTGAGGGGCGCGGTATATCAGGAATTAAGAGACAAACAAATGTCTCAACCAACTAACCCCGCAATAAAAGGCTTGACAGAGCAGCTTCGTGAAGCAGAAATGAAACAAGATATAACATTAGTTAATATTTTTAAAAATGCACTTAAAGCAATGCAACAGAATGAATCAACAGATTTTAAAAGTGTTGTTTTATCTTGGTCAGATATGGTCACTGCACTAGCTAAAAAAGAAGATTTTCAGAGAGCTATGTTAGCGGCTAATAAATATGCAAATCCAGAGTTGTTTAATGATACTGCTGGACCTTTCAAATTGGCTGAAACCTTTTTACTTAGGGAGTTTATCCGCCGTCCTAAAAGGTATTATAACCTTGAGACTCAAGGAATAGTTAAAGTCAGTTATTTGGGTTTGGATGAAATCGAGTTAATGCCGGATTTATGGAAGGAACATGGCTTAAACAGACAAGATTGGCAAGACTTTGTCAAAATTACATTAGATTTTCATGTTAGGAATAACAGCTTCTTCCAACTAGAAGATGAGATTAGATACTGGATTGGTTTTAAATTTAGCCCTAAAAAGCTAATAAAGCCGGATTCAACAGAACAAACTAGTATCAGAGTTCAAAAGTGGCCTCAATTGACTAAGAGTAACCCTAATCGACTATTTAAATTATTAATTGTTGCCACTAAGTTAGATGAATCATCATCACTAACTCAAGATATCTTTAATGGTTGGCTAAAGGCCGCTTGGCTTGCTGTTACAAGTAAAAAAAATCCAATATTGAAGTCAGAAAATAGTCAGTATTATCTCGATAGATCAATGCTTACATTTTCTTTTCAAGAAGATTTTTGGGCTTGCCCAATAACTAACAAACTACTCGATACAACATTTAAAGGTATAACGCCATACTTACCAAGTAATTATAAAGAAATAAATTCTCTATGTGAGAAAGTTAAAATGCCACCAATCTGGGATTTTGATTCAAGTGCAGAAGATGAAATTCAAGGTATTCAAACAATTCGTAGGCGAATAGCGGATAGCAAAGAGGTTAAATCGCTTCGCAATCAAAATCTTTGGACAGATATTAATGATAGGACAATAGAAGGTGGATTTTACTATCGCACAGCAGAGCATTCGGCACAGCAATCATCTGAGCGTTTAAAGAATTACGAAAAGTTATTCGAACAAGGCAAAGTGAATGTACTAAATTGTTCAACGACAATGGAAATGGGTGTTGATATCGCCGGTATTTCAGCCGTTGTCATGAACAACGTGCCACCGCACCCTGCTAACTATTTGCAGCGAGCAGGGCGAGCAGGGCGAAGCAAAGAGTCCCGAGCTTTAGCTTTTACTTTGTGTAAATCTAACCCACACGATACTCAAGTATTTAACAATCCTGCGTGGCCATTCACTACATTAATTTCAGCTCCGCTGGTATCACTTAATTCGGCACGTTTAACTCAGCGACATGTGAATGCGTACCTGTTAGGTAAGTTTTTAACTCAAGAAGTCGGTCACACAGAAAAAGAGAAAACATCACTTAATTTGAGTTGGTTTTATGAAAGCGATGAGGTCAGTATCTGTGACCGTTTTAAAGCGAATATCTCTGGGCAAATTGATCTGTTTGAAAACGACATCAAAAGGTTAATTAAAGGGACAGTACTTGAAGGACGGTCCATAATCTCACTAATCGATTCTACAATAGATAGCATTGAAAAATTACAAAAGGCTTGGCTAAATGAGTTACACAGTGTCGAAAAAGAACTAAGCACTACTCAAAAAGATGGCCCATATGCGTTCAGATTAGGAATGGAATTACAACGCCATCGTCGTGAATATTTATTACGTGAACTTGCGGCAAAAGCATTTTTACCCGGATACGGGTTCCCAACAGATATTGTTAATTTAGACAATTACAACATCGAAGACTTTTTACGTGACCAGCAAGGGCGCAGTAAAAATAAAATAGAACGAGAGGACAATATTTCTCGTTTACGCGGTTTACCTTCGCGCAATCTTGCAATTGCCATCCGTGAATATGCCCCAGGTGCTGAAATGGTCATTGATGGGAGAGTATTTCGTTCAGCAGGTGTGTCGCTCAACTGGCAAAATATTGCTGTAGCCGATGCTAAAGACGCCCAAAAATTCGACTTGGCATGGCGCTGTGTTCATTGCGGCCAGACTGGCTACACGTCTGAAATACAAACATCTGACAGTAATTTATGCTGTACTAATAGCCATTGCGGTCAACTTATTAAAAATGAAGACAAACTTAGAGTCTTGCAACCAACAGGCTTTGTAACTGATTTTTATGTATCTCCCACTAACAATATAACGACACAACAATACATACCTGTTCAACCGGCTTGGGTCAGTGTAAACAGTTCTACACATCCTTTGCCTAACCCTAAAATAGGTTTTATGCGTTACGGTGCAGATGGCAGTGTATTTAATTATAGTGCAGGAGCACACGGTAAAGGATATGCCATGTGTTTAAGTTGCGGCAGAGCGGAGTCGCTTAATGCACAGGGAGAATTCCCGAGCAATTTAAGCCCTGATACCCCTCATACACCTATTCGTGGATCTAAAAAAGATAAAGCAGATGGTCGTCACCATGACTGTGAAGGCTCAGCACATATCCATAAAGATATTTATTTAGGCAGCCAAACAAAAACTGATGTACTAGAAATTATATTATGCCACCCCAATACACACGAACACCTAATAGATACGGGTCCTAATACAGAAAACCGTACCATTGCGTTAACCATCGCTGTAGCTACACGTAATGCATTAGCTTCAACTTTAGGTATATTAAATAGCGAGATGGGATACGCAATAAGGCCAACACTTGTTAACGGAGAGAATATTCTTGCCATTCAAATGTACGATACAATTAGTGGTGGTGCAGGTTTTGCGTCTAGCGGCTCAAACATGATAAGTGAGGTATTATCCAAAGCGTATGATAACTTAAGTTGTAATGATAATTGTGACAGTATTTGTGCATGTTGTTTACTCGATGCAGATACTCGACATGACGTTAATAACTTAAACCGGTTATTGGCAAAAAATTGGTTAACAGAAGAATTTAAATTTAGCTTGCAAATACCACAATCAATGCAGCTACTTTCACAATCCCAGCACGCCAGCCAAAGTGCATTTGAAGAGGTTCAACTAGCGCTAAACAAACAAGCTCGTTCAATTACCTTATTTTTATCAAATGAACCAAATGAATGGGATTTAGCTGCAAATACTTTTAGAAGAAAACTAAAGCAATACGATAATCTCGAAAATGAGTTGCAAATTAGCCTAGTGATCCCGTCAAGTGTAAAACTTGATTCACTAGAACAAACTCTTATTGATGACTTGCTGTTACTGCATGCTAAAGAGATAAATCTTTATCATGGTGACCCTAATGTATCTTCAGTAGGTGGTGATCACGGCGTCATAATAGCACAGATTGAAAACAACACAGGGGTATTTACCCTAGCCAGTAATTGTTTATCACTCGTAAATCCTGATCAAAATTGGTTACAACACCGCGATGATTCATATCTCATCAAGTCCTACCAACATGATAAAGTGTCAATAAATGCTATCGACATCAGTATTTGGCAACCAACACCCAATATCACCCAAATTGCGGTAGAGCTAACCAAAGAATGTAATGGTTTGTTAACTGATTTTGGCCTACATTTTTGGCAAGCATTATCAGATCAAAATGACACACTAAAACAAGCGCTGAATTCACAGAACATAGAGTCAATTCAATACAGTGACCGTTACCTACAAAATCCATGGTCAATGCTTATGTTAGGTGAACTACTTAAACCATTTGCTACAGTGACCCCAAGAGTAGACATATTCTCTTTATACAATAGAAAAGATAAAACAGGTTCCCAAGTCGGCCATGATTGGGATGATAAGCAAGAAATGATAGACATGTACGATAAATGGTTTGAATTGGGGCTAAAAATGCCGGTCAATTTAAATATCGAAACCTATAGAGGCAATATACAGCATCGCAGAGAGCTAATTCTAACCTTTACTTCAGGGTTAAGTTTCTCAATTCGCTTCGATCAAGGTTTAGGTTATTGGAAACATGATCTCAATTATCACAACTCAAAATTTGAATTTTTTGATGTCCAGGACCAATTGATCCAATTAACTAAAATCTATGACACTGTATGTGTCAAAAACAGTTTTGATTGGTCAACCGATATTTATGTTAATCAGATAACGCAATAAGGCTAAACTGATTAATTTACTAGCACACACCACTACTTAGCGATAAAACACTTATCGCCAAGGGTAAAACTGATTAGCATAGGCTCTATAGCCATGTAAGCAGCACATCAACAATAAGAGTACACCATGATCACAGGTCAACTAAAAAGCAAAATTGATAAGCTATGGGAAGAGTTTTGGACCGGCGGCATTACCAATCCGTTAACGGTTATCGAGCAAATTACCTTTTTAACGTACGCCCGTATGCTAGATATGAATGAGCAAGCCGATGAAAAACGTAGCGCCCGTACCAATAAGCCTTTTAGCCGTCGTTTTAACGACAGTCAGCAACACTTACGTTGGCAAAATATGCGTCACCTTGGGGCAGAAGAGTTATTTAAATTGGTACGCAATGAGCTGTTTCCGTTTTTCGCATCTAGCTCTTCGGCTGATAATGAAGGCTCACTGTTTAGTGAATTTATGAAAGACGCCCAGTTAATGATCCAGAAGCAAAGCTTGCTGGTTAAAGCGGTCGAAATGGTTAATGACTTACCGCTAGACAACTCCGACACCAAAGGCGATTTATACGAGTACTTGCTAAGTAAACTCACCACAGCAGGAATTAATGGCCAGTTTAGAACACCACGCCATATTATTCGTGCCATGGTAGAAATGATGGACCCAGATCTTAATAGCCGGATTTGTGATCCATCAACCGGTACCGGTGGCTTTTTATCGATTTCTTACGAATACTTATTAGAAAAATATAGCTCAAAACAAGGCATCGAGAGTGAGCCATTGTTTGATACTGACGGCAAGCCGCTAGTCGATATCTATGGTAAACAGCTACAAAACGTATTGTACTCTGGTGACTTAATTGATGCTGATGCCCGTAAACACATCGACACCGACATGTTCCACGGCTTTGACTTTGATGCCACCATGTTACGTGTAGCGGCAATGAATTTGGTCATGCACGGCATTAAACAACCTGATATCCATTATCAAGATACCTTAAGCCAACGCTTTAGCGAAAACTTCCCTAATGAGTCAAAAGAGGGCATGGACATTATCCTTGCCAACCCGCCGTTCAAAGGCAGTTTAGACGAAGAAGACGTATGCCCAGAGTTACTGCGTAAAGTAAAAACTAAAAAGACTGAACTGCTGTTTGTTGCCTTAATCGAGCGCATGTTAAAAATTGGCGGTCGATCTGCCACCATCGTGCCCGACGGGGTATTATTTGGCTCTTCCAATGCCCACCAACAATTGCGTAAATTACTGGTAGATAACAACCAGCTAGAAGCCGTTATCTCACTTCCTAGCGGCGTATTTAAGCCTTACGCTGGCGTGTCTACCGCAATTCTAATTTTTACCAAAGGTGGCAGCACCGACCACGTATGGTTTTATGATGTCCAAGCCGATGGTTACTCGCTAGACGATAAACGAACCCCAATTAAAGACAACGACTTACCCAACCTAGTGAGTGAGTTTAAAGCCCGTGATAAAGCCATTGCTCAAACCGCTGAAAATGACAAAACTCAAAAGGCATTTTGGGTCAGTAAAGACGATATCGTCACCAACAAATATGACTTGTCCATTAACCGCTACAAAGAAGTGGTGCACACCGCCGAAGTCTATGACGACCCAAAAGTCATCTTAACCAAGCTTAAAGCCCTAGAAAACGACATTCTTGAAGACTTGAATGAACTGGAGGTAATGTTATGAGTTGGCCGATAGTAAAACTCGGGGAACTATGCAGTGTCGTAAGAGGTAGTAGCCCGCGACCTAAAGGGGATCCGAGATACTATGGTGGTGATATTCCAAGACTAATGGTTAGTGATGTAACTAGGGATGGCAAATACGTTACACCGAGAATAGACACTTTAACTATTGCTGGTGCTGAAAAAAGTCGTCCGATGAAGAAGGGGGATTTTGTTATTGCTGTAAGTGGTCAACCGGGACAAGCGCTAATTTTAGCAATTGATGCATGTATCCACGATGGATTTGCTGGTTTGCGAGATTTGGATGAATTAAAAATCTGCAAAAATTATTTATTTCATTTCATGAATTCAGTTAAAGTTAATTTTTCTGCTCAGGCCGCTGGCGCAATCTTCAAGAACTTAACTACGGAGCAAATTAGGGAACTTGAAATCCCTCTGCCACCACTAGCCGAGCAAAAACGCATTGCCGCAATTTTAGATAAAGCCGATGCAATCCGCCGCAAACGCAAGCAAGCCATCCTACTCGCCGACGACTTCCTTCGCAGCGTCTTCATCGACATGTTCGGCGACCCAGTTACCAACCCAAAGGGCTGGGAGGTTAAACAGTTAGGGAATGTTATTAGACTATCAAGTGGAAACGGTTTAACCGCGAAAAAGATGGACCCTAATGGTGTCTTTCCTGTTTATGGTGGTAATGGGATAAACGGAAAACATTCAGATTTTATGTTTGAAAAGCCTCAATTAACGATTGGGCGTGTGGGTGTATATTGTGGGGCTATTCATATAACGCAGCCTAAATCGTGGGTAACAGATAATGCCTTGTACGTAAAGGAATATCTCCAAGATGTAAATATTCATTATCTAGCCCAGCTTTTAGAATTTGCAAATCTGAATCAATATGCGGGGAAGGCAGCACAACCTTTAGTTTCAGGAAGTAGAATTCATCCGCTAGAGATGATATTTCCGCCTTTGTCAGAACAAATTAAATTTTCAGACATAAAAGCTATTTTTGTTAAATCATTCTGTAACTATTGCGAAAGTGAAAGCACGATAAACAATCTATTTAATTCACTAAGCCAAAAAGCTTTTGCAGGTGAGTTATGAGCCCAAAAGCCTTTATTCGCACCATCCTTTGAGCTCACCCTTCGGACCAGCCAAAGGCCGTTCAACTGAGTTCCCTACTCAGTTGTGCTGGTGAGCTATAGCTTTTATCTAAAACAAAAATAACAAGGACGTTGTTATGTCAGAAGAAATTGAACAACAAGAAACAAAACTTAAACGCATCACCATTAAAACTGAAACCGGCAGTAAATGGTTTGATGAGCCTGAAAAGTTACTCGCTTGGGTTCAACAACAACGTCAGCTTTATGCGTTTCACAGCCAAGTAAGCCAGCGTTATCAAATGCATCAGCTTTTCAGCACCTTCGATCAAACCTGGAGCAACCTGCAACAGCAAATCACTAATGGCTTAAAGCGATTCAAGCACGCCCCAGAGATTTACAAACAGCAAGCTGAACAGTTTAGCCAAGATAAAGCTAACCAAGTCAGCCATAAACTGTGCTGCAAATTCGCCGATCGAAACCGAACAAGGCTGCAATTATTTGTTGCTGGTGAGCTAACAACGCAACAAGCGGCCTGTCTTGCTCAGGAAACACTATAGAAGAGCTGTATTGTACTTTGCGACCTTGTAATTACTAGATGGAAAAAGCATGATGAAAAAATTTCTCTCAAAAATTAGCAAGCCTGGCTATTCAGTTGCTCACTCTCCAGATTTTTTTACAACAAAAAGTGGCTCCGGTGTTAACTTTAGGATTAAGTCATTGGGAGGTCGTTATTCTCACGCCAACATTTATTATCACAGCCCTAAAACATCTTCAATCGCACAGGGTGAATATATTATTTGCTTTCGTCCCTCTAATTTCGTCGCCGGTAGGTTAGATGCCTTTGCAATAATTGAGACTGAAGAGTTCAAAAAGAAATTAGCTGCTGAGTTTTTTAATCCTGAGTTTAAAGAATCATTTGCATACTTGGCGTCAGAATCTCAAGCGGTTAAGGACATATTGCTGTCTGAGCTCTATAGCACACTGCTTGATGCCTTTGATGGCAATGAACTCACTCCACAGCTAATGCTTAAGTTAGTTGAGCATTCTAGTTCTTTGTGCTTAGGGGATATTGATACAGCGACTAAAATCCTTTCTAACCAATTTGCAGATATTAGTGATGTGCCTGAAGAGTTTGATTTAGGTGAATTTGAGAAGCGAATGTCAAATCACTCTAAAGAAAGCCTAGCATCTCAGCACTATCAAACATTTGAAGACCCTATAAACAGTGCGGTTCAGTATCTTCACGTTAGTTTTTTGAAGAATGAAATGCGAGCTTTACTGGGCAAGGAGCTAACTTCACAACCAAGTAAACTCCAAAATCTAGCTTTACCTGATGTCATATTGATCGTTTCAGCTGAGAGCTTTACTCCAGAAAAAAAGTTGTTCGAACCTGTACTAGCGCAATTTTATATTGGCGACAGAGAAGAAATCTACGCTCATCTAAATCAGAACCTTGTTCCAGACTTTGTTGCAAATATTTCAATATCAACGTTGTTAGATTATTTAGTATCGACAGAGGGAGATAAGAGTGGGCTTGATCGAGAGTCTGTTATTTTAAAATTGTTAAACCGTATTGGTGAGCAAGATAAAACTGTTATCGTCGATCCTTCACAATTTAAGGCGGTTTTCAAACAAGATTTAGTAGAGCAACAGTTTAAACGGGCAGTGCTATCAAAAGCATTATTATCTTGTAATCTTATTAGTTTTGCATTTGAACATGGAGTTCATGAGGATTTCGCAAAAGAAGTGGTGGTAAGTTGGCTTTGCGACTTTAGGAACTCTAGCACATCAGTATTTTTAGCAGCACTATCAGAAGCTAGCCTAAAAGAATGCATCACACAGCCAGTACTTGACGTCATAGGCTCTGATTATGACCTGTTTTTAAGTCATTTTGCGCACCTTGATACGAGTATTATTGTTGAGAACTTTAACCTCGATGACCTCCTTTTGTATGCCAATCACGCAACAGAAGCACAATATGTATACTATCTAAGTTCTGAGAATAGAACTCTCTCATTGGATCAAGCGCGTCATTTAAAACAACTAACACAGACTAAAGCGTTTTATGAAGCGAAGTTGCTGGTGAGTTTGTACGAGTTAAAGCTAGAAAAAAGGCAAGTAAGGTCCAGTCAAATAGTTTCTTTGCTGGGTAGTTTTCAGACAGAATTGTTTGAGCAACACGCTAAATCTAGAACCAAGATTGACCTCAAAGTGCTCCCGCCCTGTGCAAAAGCAATAAAGCATCCCTTTAGACAGAAAGCAATGAGTGTATGTGAAGGAAAAGTTATTCCCAACAAGACTAATCAGGAAGGCGAGGATAATTATTACGTTCTATGCAGAAGGGTAAAATGCACAGACTCTGAGATCTGCACACTTAAAAGTCAGGGGTACAATAGTGTAGAGCCACATGTGGAGTATCCTTTCTACAAATTACTAATAAAATTTTTCGGTATCAGCCCAAAAATTCTTCATTCAGACGACCAG
The DNA here is from genome assembly GCF_014641855.1 of Shewanella inventionis. Lineage (GTDB taxonomy): Bacteria > Pseudomonadota > Gammaproteobacteria > Enterobacterales > Shewanellaceae > Shewanella > Shewanella inventionis. The sequence continues at coordinate 6,373 of NZ_BMII01000041.1, read as the reverse complement.
TTTGTACGTATTCTATCGGCTGTTAATCGCTGGAACGTCATACTTGATCAGCTTATTTGTAGATGCTGTGAGTCTCCCTTAGCGATTTCTGAGCACTCACGGGATTCGATGGGTAAAATGGCAGTTGGCACGACGTATTGGCATTGTGCCGATGAAACTTGTCAGCAATATGCCGAATCCATAAAAATATCTTACTGTATCGATTGCCGTAAGGTTATTGATAGCAGAGTCGATTCACGTTCATGTACACCTTATAACATACGTTCTTATGAGAAGTTTTATATTTGTTCCACATGTGCTTCATGCTGTTCTCGTCATAGTGGTAACGCAGGTATTTGTCACAATTGCGGTATTGAAAATGCATACTCAGGTGTAACTGGCGATAAAAGAACACGTGCCACTTGTCGCGCTTGTGAAGCAGTTGTAAGTATATCGCCATTCGGTTTCAAAGCGATTCAGAAACATAAAACTAATGGGGGAGTTTTCAAAGAAATAAAATCAATTTCTACAGGTAAGTGTCACCTAATTGCAGCAGTACCTTATGAGGAAACGGGCTCTTCTACAGTGTTTATAAAAACGTTGCAGTGGGAAACACCTATATTATATGTGTTTGACTTGTTTGAATGTTTACGAGCAGGTCATATTGAGCCTAAAATGCTAGCCAAGTATGACCAAGTGTATGATTTAAAAATCATCGAAAAAATGGCGGAGCTTGGCATTCAGCATCCTAAATATGAAAATGAGGTTTCTACTACGGCGTTTACTAAACTATTTGAGCGGTGTGTTTCTGGGGAATATGACGACACTCTTCAAGCAAGTATCATTGATCTAATTCAACGTTATTTCAATAATTTGTCCGATAACTCGCTTTGGGCGCACTACGACAAAGTCGAGTATCCTTTCATTTTAGCACTCCACAACCTTTTAGCTGGTGGGTTTTCTATCGACAAAGCATATATAGAACATGAAATTAAAAAACTAGAGGTTGACCGAAACAAGTCTATGCAGCAGTTGCTCTCACTTAATATCTATCATCCAGATAAAACCGGTTTAATAAGTTATCTTTTCGATAACTTTAGTTACGTAGATGCTCGAGGTCTGCTTAAGTTATTTGAACGAAAGGGCGCTAAATCTTTACGTGATAAGGATACTGCTTTTGAGTATTTCCATCAGATCAATAAGGTCGAGAGGGCTGCAAATGTATCGGTTAAGTTGCTAGGTCAACCAAATCGGATTGTACCTGTTTATGATTCAATGGGTACAGTAACAGGCCGATGTACTTCAAAATCGCCAAACCTAATGACTTTACCACGTGAAAGCCGACATATCATTAGACCTGAAACTGGGATGCAAATTGTAGAATGTGACTATAAACAAATGGAAATCGGAGTTCTGGCAGGATTAAGTAAGGACGAACAACTCATTTTTGACTTTAACACGGGGGATGTTTATCAGTGTTTTGCAAACGCAATTGATATCGAAAGAGAACAAGCAAAAACGTTAGTGCTTGGCATCCTTTATGGAATGTCAAGTTCGACTATTGGTGCACTACTTGATCTGTCGGAAACAAGTGCTCAAAGTCTGGTTGATAGGTTCTTAGAACGTTATAAATGCGTACAAGACTATCAAAACGAAACCGCCAAAGAGGCAAGTGACAGAGGCTATATTACATCGGTTTCTGGTTTGCGTAGATTCATTAATAACAAGGTTAACAAAACTGATGCTATGAGAAGTTGGGAAGCCAACTGGTTTAAAAACTTCCCTGTACAGTCATCAGCAGCAACCATCTTTAAGCAAGCGATTATAGAGCTTGCTAAAAACCTTGCAGGTAAACAATTCAAACTCATTGTGCCTCACTATGATGCGATAGTGTTCCAAGCTCCTATAGGTCAACTTGATTACTATAGTAATCAAGTTAAAGCCGCCATGTTTAGAGCAATGAAGAAGCAATTTCCTGACTTAAATCCACAAATAGATGTAAAGTTTGACCAAGAACAAGGCTGGGGAGCAAAGGAAAGAAGCAGTTAATTTTTAAAGTGATTTTCGCAAACTTGCGAAAACCACTTTTAGTTATGTGTAGACAAAGTCAATAATAATTTTTATTGACATTTGTTCGCTTTACTTTTTTCATTTTTATAATGTTATAAAAATGTTAAGATTTTTTATCTTATTATTGAACAATACAACAAACAGTTATAACTTATATTTTACACTGAAATAAAGCTTATTCAAAAAGTTCAGGCTGGTGGCAACGCGATAAACAGTCGCTGTTTGAATCATTAATAAATGCAAATATTAAGCAAGGCGATTAAATGAATATAACTAAACTTACACTTACTAACTTCCGCTCATTCAAAGAAAGCCAAACAATTGAGTTTGCTCCCGTCACCTTACTTTTTGGGCCAAATAGTGTCGGGAAAAGTACTGTGCTAATGGCGCTGTTTTATTTACAGCAAATACTTGCTAAAGGGCAGTGCGATCCAGCAAGAATAGACGCATTAGGTGGCAAATTCGTCGGTGGATTTAAAAATTTGGTTTATGGAAAAAACATCAAAAATAACATAAAAATCAAAGTTGAATACGACAAAGGAAATGCTATTGGTTCTACTTATGCCTATTTGTCAGATCTTATTGGTCAGCAAGTGAATTTGTCTTTAAATAGCCCTTCAAGTGATGCTAAAAAAATTGCACTTGAGTTTGAGATATCTTGGTCGATGAGCAATAAGACAGCCTTTATTTCGAATTATAAAATTTGGTTTGATGATATCGAAATTGCTGAAGTGAACAGTGATGCAGGCTTAAAGCAACCTATGATTACAGCGTTGAATTACCTTCATCCTTTATTATTACCAGAAGGGCATGATGACTGGTTAATTGATTGCTTTGATAGTCAAGTTGAAATCCACAATAATTTATTTGATAAAATTTTAGCTCTGAAGGGCATCTATCATCCAGAACATGTTGAAATTGTCGATGGTGAGCATAGCCTATTTCAAAATGATGAAGAAACTCCTGTTTTTTCTGATACTTGTTATGTTAGTGAGTTTCATGAATGTTTGAACATAGATAGAATTCCTCACCAAGAGTTGAATAACTCTCTTTTCATGACTTTTATAGACAATTCAACTTTATTACACGCACCAATAGGTATAAAAGGAAAGGCTGGTGCATTACCTTTGCTAGGTAAGGTATTAACCTCATCTCTGTCGTTGGAGGATGAGCAGTTGAGTTCCGTTATTAGCGAAATCCTAAGCGATGTAATTGTCGCACCTTTGGACAATTTACTTGTTTATTTAAATAATAGTTTATGCATAGGGCCATTGAGACACATACCTGACGCTAACTACTTACAAAACCCATATCCATCGCAAGCTGATTGGTATGATGGGAAAGCCTGTTGGGATGAATTATTTAAAATTGACTTATTACGGGACACTGCGGTCAACGATTGGCTTATAAACAAAGACAAGTTGAATCTAGGGTATAAGATTACTTATAAAGTTGAGGATATTCAGGCTAGGTTCGTTTCACCATCTGTTGATTTTAAAAATATTGAAGATGTTATAGCAATGAAAGATGCCGTTGGGGAACAATTATCGTGTTCTATTTCAAGTGAAAATTTGGATGTAAATCCAGATACTAAAAAAACTGCTATTAATAACGATGTTTTAGATGAGTTACGTCAACGAAGCGATTTCCACTCAAATTTATACATAGGGCAGTATCTTGATAAAGTTGTTAAAAGCTCTTTGTGGGATTGCCATAATAATATAGAAATTAATGCATCTGATATAGGTGTTGGAGTCTCTCAATTATTACCTTTGGTGGTGGCTTCACAGCTAACGATGAAGGGATTAATTGCTTGTGAACAGCCGGAGTTACATCTTCATCCTAGAGTACAGATTGTGATAGGTGACTTGTTAACTCAATCAAATAGTAAATCTAGTTTTTTGATAGAAACCCACAGTGAACATATGATTTTGAGGTTGTTAAATAGGGTTAGACAAACATCTGCAGGTGAACTACCAGAAGGTATTGCTGACGTTAACCATGAAGATATTAGTGTTGTATTTTTATCAAATTCACAAAATGGTGTGTTAGCTAAAAGAATTGATGTTACCGCTGACGGAGATTTTACAGAAGATTGGCCTGGTGGTTTCTTTGATGAACGAGATGAGGAGCTATTCTAATGTATCATGAAGTCGCTCTAGATCCTCGTTGTATGGCTGAATATCATTACTATGGTCTGTTGAAAGAAAGATTCGGTTTTGAAACTGGACGTTATGTTGTTGCCCCCGTTAAAGAATGGGCTAAGCAAGCTTTTCAGGCGGCTAAACACTCTGACACCCTCAAACCAGTAAAGAGAAAGTCAATCACCAATTTTTTAAATAACCTCCAACGAAGTAAGGATCAACCGTATTTTATATTGCCACTAGATCGAATCTCAATATTTGCAGATGATTGGAGTGACTGGTGCACTCGTCAAACAGCTATATTACCTTTCAACTCGATTGTATCGGAGCAATTCGCTGGAGCAATCAAATACGATGACCTTATAGACGGACATGATAGTTGGTTAATGCCACCATCGAGACTAGTTAATAAAGAAGCAAAAGACATCTCAGCATCTTTATCTACCTTAATCAGGTTTGGAGGAAATGTTTTTATTGTAGATCAATATTTTAGACTCGCAAACAACCCTGTTTTAAAGTCAATATTCAAGTTAATTCAAGAATTCCATTCTATAAGTAGCATGACTTTAGTGACAAGTATCAATACTGCTGATCCTCAGAAAGTATTTCAGCAAGAATTTATTGATGTGTACGATCACATTCCGACCTTTTCACTTATTGTCGCACCAGAACGTTATTTTCACGATCGTTATGTGATAACGGATAAAGGCGCAATTAAATCAGGTCATGGTTTTTCTGAAGGAGTAGAACAGGGTGTTCAGGCAGATAAACTTAGTTTGAGTCTGTGCAGTGTTGAAGAGGCTTCAATCACAAAGAAATGGATTCAAAAGGCTATCACCGAACAAAAAGCTAAACGGATTGTTCTGTTTGAGTAGTAAAGCCTATAAAAACATTACGAGTGAGGGGGGACAAATATGAGTAACTTTTGGCGTTTATCTACAAATGAAGTTGAAATAAATAACATTTTAGTCGGTAAAGTACTTTCTGTACCAGAAGATATGCTTGTCAAACTACGTAAAGAGCATTGTATTATTTTAGCAGACTGGCTCGATAATGACTTATTAGGCCATACCCTTGCTTTTTGTATTGTAAAATCAATTGATTTCAACACTTACAAGGTTGAAGTTGAGACTCTACCATTCGATGTATCCTTGCGTCCGAGTCCATCAGGAAGAAGATTTTGGCAAGATAGGCCTTTTTTTAAATTTGCACCAGAAGTGGTCAAGCGTTACATGTTAAATGACTTATTTGCAGAATGCTTTTCTGAGCTAGGTCAAACAGAATTTGGAAAAGTTGTAGGATCAACTCCCAGTACTAGAACACATTCTAGTAGTAACCCTATAAAAGGTTTTGTTTACGTTATTGAGTCTCAATATGGTTATAAGATTGGTAAAACAGTCAATATAAAAAATCGTACCCAGCTATTTTCAGTAAAACTGCCCTTTTCAATTATGCTTATTCATTATGCAGAGTTTGAAGATTACTCTTTGGCTGAAAGACAAATGCATTTAAATTTTGCAGATAAGAGGCTGGAGGGAGAGTGGTTCGATCTAGATATGTCTGATATAGAGTATATAAAGACACTTGGAGTTGCTCAACCATTATTCGGATTATGAAAGTAAGAAATGGTACTCACGAGTGGACTCGATTCCTTTGGTGTGAATTTAAGCAATGTAAATTAACAGCGAAAAAAGTTCTAAAGTACTATCTTCGTTAGCATTATTTTTGTTTAAAAAATCTGCTGAGTACTAACCATTTATGGCATGTAAAAGTCTTACCATATAAAAAACGGCTGTTGGTTTAAAACCTTAACTAAAATTGGATTATTCGAGGTGAAAAAGGATTGAAGGCAGATTGTGAATTATGTTCTGCATCCTGGCAAATTCGGTTTAATGGAAGCTTATGGCTTTTCGCGATAAATAGTGATGTGAAACTGGAAAAAACAGGCCACTGTGACCTGGTCAACTGAATTCGGACAACCTAGTTAAGTTCCTTAAGCTACATCCTTCAAATGCTTATCCATACGTTCAAACTCATTGGGACTTTGATAATAGAGGTAAGAATGCATTCGTTGGCTGTTGTACCACATTGTGATGTAATTCAAGACATCTTGTTGAGCTGCATAGCGCGTTCGATAATTGCGCCAATGAACTCGTTCTTGCTTCAAGCTACCGAAAAAG
>NZ_BMII01000040.1 GCF_014641855.1 Shewanella inventionis | reverse complement strand
GTGAAGGCTTCGATATACATGCTTATACTCCTGAAAAGAGAGTATAAGATCACGAACGCTGTATTAGGTCAAATAAGATTTAATCGATAGCGTATTTTGTTTAAAAAACGTTCGCGATCTCACCCTGGGTAATCTGCTGGTTATTCTCACCCACGAGCTATACAAGGCAGGGTTTACAATTACAGCGGTCTAATACAATCTGCACTTATAGTAATACCTCTCGCACTACATCACAAACCTCATTTTAAAACAGCTAGTTACCTCCCCTACTTCTTGCCAAAAAGTGCTAACGCGATAGAATGCTTCTAATAGTATTTTACACAGTAATCGGAGCACGACATGGAAGTGGATTTCTTTAAGGATTTAGAAACTGAAATCAAAGAAAAGCTAAAAGATTTTGGTTAAAGTTACTGGCCTTTTTTATTTACGCTGTAAAAGCTCATCAAGCTTACCATTCATCTCTTTTTGAGTAGCTTTAATGTCGTCGATATGTGAATGCAATGTGCCGATTTGGTTTTTAACCACAGCCATTTCACTCTGCCCTCATCCACTTACTTGTTAGTAATTTTATAATTATTTCAATATGCTATATGGAAATTTTAATTAATACTTAATCAACAGGTAAAACAAGCCTGATTATCTTTATAATTTCAGTATTTAATCGTTGTTTTCTGGCCTAAATTAGCTTTAGATGTAGGCAGGTTGTATTTGAAGGAAGAAATGACACAATGAAAAATATTATATGTGATATTGATGGTGTACTGCTGCACGACAACAAACTCATTCCAGGAAGCGACAAGTTTATTCATCGCGTACTAGAACAAGGCAATCCGCTGGTTATCCTCACCAATTATCCTGTGCAAACCGGTAAAGACTTACAAAACCGTCTGGGCGCGGCGGGCATTAATGTGCCAGAAACCTGTTTTTATACTTCGGCCATGGCAACGGCTGATTTTCTTAAACACCAAACCGGCACCAAAGCATTTGTGATTGGTGAAGGCGCCCTCACCCACGAACTATACAACGCAGGCTTCACCATCACTGACATTAACCCAGATTTTGTCATTGTAGGCGAAACTCGCTCATACAATTGGGACATGATCCACAAGGCATCACGTTTTGTTGCGGGCGGCGCGCGCTTTATTGCCACCAACCCAGACACCCACGGCCCGGCATTTAGCCCTGCATGTGGCGCATTATGTGCATCCATTGAGCGCATAACAGGTAAAATGCCATTTTACGTAGGTAAGCCAAGCTCATGGATTATTCGCTCGGCGTTAAACCACATTCAAGGCCACTCTGAAAACACCGTGATTATTGGCGACAATATGCGTACCGATATTTTGGCTGGTTTCCAAGCTGGTCTTGAAACCATCTTAGTCACCAGTGGCGTGAGCCAAATGAGCGACATCGAAAAAGAGCCATTTAGACCTAACCATGTGTTTGCCTGTGCGGGCGACATTGACGTAGTGTAAACACCTCATTTGCCATTACATTTACATTAGGTAACACATTATCAAGCCAGAGCCCTTGTCATAGCGCGCTGGCTTGATCCATTATGCTGGTCCGAAAAATAAAAATAATATTCAGGATAGAGCATGAAACAACTGTTTCCTTTTTGCGCCGTAGCGCTGCTCAGTGCATGCAATGTAGGTGAGACAACAACAGCACCACAAACACCAGATAAAAGCGCTCAAGTCAGCTTTGATGAGCAACGCTTTAGAGCCGACATTACCACCTTGTCTTCAGACAAATTTGAAGGCCGAGCACCCACCACTCAAGGTGAAAAACTCACACTCGATTACCTATCAGCAGCCTTTAACGAAATGGGCCTAATTGGCGCTGTCAATGGCAGTTACTTGCAAGCTGTGCCTATGGTGAGCTATACCGCAAGTGAGCAACAAAGTGTTAATTTAGCGGGTATTGATATGCAATATCGACAGGATATTGTGCTCAGCAGTCGTCACGATAATCAACAAGTGAGTATTAAAGAGGCTCCCTTGGTCTTTGTCGGCTACGGTATCAACGCACCAGAATACCAATGGAACGATTATCAAGGTGTCGATATGAAAGGCAAAATAGCCGTCATATTGGTTAACGACCCCGGTTTTGCGCACCCCAATGATAAAAAATTTAATGGCAACGCCATGACTTATTACGGTCGCTGGAGTTACAAATTTGAAGAGGCAAGCCGTCAAGGAGCCCTTGGCGCCATTATAATCCACGACACTAAACCAGCCTCTTACCCATGGTCAGTGGTTGAAAACAGCTGGACCGGCCCTCAACAAGATTTAGTGCTCGCCAAGGCTGAACAAGATGCTCGGGTACAAGTCGAAGGTTGGATAACCTTAGACAGCGCCAAACGTTTATTTGACAAAGCCGGCTTATCATTGAGCGGATTAATGGACCGCGCTGCCGACAGTGCATTAAATGTCGATTTAGCCCAAACCGCTTCAATAGCATTTACCAACAAAGCTGACTATGCCGACAGTTACAATGTCGTGGCGACATTGCCAGGTAGCAGCCAGGCTGATGAGCATATTGTATTTACTGCACACTGGGACCATATCGGCGTTGATGACAGCAAAGAAGGCGACAACATTTACAATGGCGCCTTAGACAATGCTTCAGGAACCGCCGGAATATTAGAAATCGCTCGCCAATTTGCTAAACAAGCCAAAGCAGAACATGGTTTAAAACGTTCGCTGACGTTTATCGCCACAACAGGCGAAGAACAAGGCTTATTAGGCTCGCGCTATTATGCTGCTAATCCTATTTATCCCATCAACAAAACCGTTGCGGTGTTTAATCTCGACAGTACCAATGTGTATGGAAAAACCAAAGATTACACCATAGTTGGCAAAGGCCAGTCGGAACTAGAAGTTTATTTAGAACAAGCTGCAGCCACACAAAACCGTGTGACAACAGGCGAAAGCAACCCTGCATCTGGAGGCTTTTTTCGCTCAGATCATTTCAGCTTTGCAAAGCTTGGCGTGCCTGCGGTATTTGCAGGTGGCGGCGCCCAACCTCTTGACGAAGAGACTGCACAATACAAAGCGGCAATGACAGAACAAATGAAAGGCTGTTACCACAATGTGTGTGATCACTATCGTGAAGATTGGGACTTATCTGGTGCACTGCAAGATTTAGGCGTGTATTACCAAGCGGCTCATGCATTAGGTAATAACCAAGATTGGCCAGGCTATTATGCTGGATCAGAGTTTTATCCGCTAAGGCCCGCTGATTAACCCTATTGCTGTTTATTATTCCTTCCCACCCAAGGATTTGCCCATCATCATGTGATGGGCTTTTTTTTATCGCTCAATATGAGTTTTGAAGAGATCAGGTTGTGACCCATTACAGCCCAAATGAATGCACAAAATATGTGCACTGATAAATCATTAACAAATTATTTGCCTATTTAACCTCAACTCTGGATAAGAGATGTATTGATAACGATATAAATCAATAGATTGACTAAAATCCACTGTCAAGCTTGTGATTTGTTTTGCTAACAAGGCGAATTAACGCGTCAATAGCTAGCCTATTGCAAGTTAATTCAACGCAGTGAGGAAGGCAAAGGACTGCTTGAAAGGCGTTTGTTATCCAGAGCTGAGGTTATTTAAGGTTATTAAATCTTTTATAACCATCAAGTTGCTTAAAAAATCCGCAAACGCACTTGTTAAGTGCAATTGAGCATTTTTTAAGATGCAATTGATAAATCCTGAATATATTGGCAATTTTTTCAATAAAATTATCGATACAACAACAATAATGACATTTTACAATACATTTAACAATTAAAGCTAAAGCAAAAAGAGATTAAATCATTAAAATAGCCATATTTATGATGTTATCTCAAAAAACTTACTTGGCTATTAACAAAAATGCTGGCAAAGTAACAAACAGATAAAGATTAGCCAACGCTGCTGGAGCCGTATTATGTGTTCAATATTTTCAATTTTAGATATCAAAACTGATGCAAGCCAACTACGTCAAGTTGCTTTAGAAATGTCAAAATTATTGCGTCATCGCGGTCCAGACTGGTCTGGTATTTATGCTGACGACAAAGCAATTTTAGCCCATGAACGTCTTGCCATTGTTGACGTAGACCACGGCGCACAGCCACTCATCAGCCTCGACGGCAACCTTGTATTAGCGGTTAACGGAGAAATCTACAACCATAAGCAGCTTAAAGCGCAGTTAGGTGACAAATACCAATATCAAACTAACTCAGATTGCGAAGTGATCTTATCGCTTTATCAAGAGTACGGCTGTGACTTTTTAGACAAACTCAACGGCATCTTTGCCTTTGTGTTATACGACAAAGCTAAAGGCACTTACCTAATTGGCCGTGATCATATTGGTATTATCCCGCTATACACAGGTTTTGACTCATCAGGTAACTTTTATGTTGCCTCAGAAATGAAAGCACTGATGCCAGTGTGTAAAACCGTAGCAGAGTTTTTACCTGGTCAGTACCTCTACTCAGCAGATGGTAAACCAACTCACTACTACCAGCGCGATTGGAAAGACTTTGACGCAGTTAAAGACAACCCAGCCAGTGTAGAAGAATTACGTGATGCACTTGAAGCCGCAGTTAAACGTCAGCTAATGTCAGATGTACCTTACGGCGTATTATTGTCTGGCGGATTAGACTCATCTGTGGTGTCAGCTATTACCCAAACTTTTGCTAAACACCGCATCGAAAACGATGGCGAAACGGGCGCATGGTGGCCACAACTTCACTCATTTGCAGTGGGTTTAGCTGAATCACCAGATTTAGTTGCCGCACAAAAAGTAGCTGATGCCATTGGCACCATTCATCACCCGATTGTGTATACCTTCCAAGAAGGTCTAGATGCCATTAAAGAAGTGATTTATCACCTCGAAACTTACGATGTCACAACAATCCGTGCCGCTACGCCTATGTACTTAATGGCGCGTAAAATTAAAGCCATGGGCATAAAAATGGTGTTATCAGGTGAAGGTGCTGATGAATTATTTGGTGGTTACTTGTACTTCCATAAGGCTCCAAACGCTCAAGCATTCCACGAAGAACTGGTACGTAAATTAGACAAACTGCATTTATTTGACTGCTTACGTGCTAACAAAGCCATGGCCGCATGGGGACTTGAAGCCCGTGTACCTTTCTTAGATAAAGAGTTTATTGACGTTGCAATGCGTGTAAACCCAGAAGCTAAGATGTCAAAAGATGGGCGTATCGAAAAACACATTTTACGCCAAGCGTTTGAACATAAATTACCGAAAGAAGTGGTATGGCGTCAAAAAGAGCAATTCAGTGATGGTGTGGGTTACTCATGGATTGATGGCTTAAAAGCTCACGCAGCTGCCAACGTAGATGACGTGCAATTTGCTAACGCAAAATTCCGTTTCCCATATAACACACCAGAGTCAAAAGAAGCCTACTTCTACCGCAGCTTCTTTGAAGAGTTCTTCCCACTCGCTAGTGCGGCTGAAACCGTACCAGGTGGCAAAACAGTGGCCTGCTCAACTCCAGAAGCACTATTGTGGGATGCAAGCTTACAAGGTATTAACGACCCATCGGGCCGTGCCGTTAAAAACGTACATGCCAGCGCGTATTAATTGCTGCTGAATTGAAATAACAAAAACTGCTACAATCATCATCAAGATAATCTGTAGCAGTTTTTAACTCTATGCGTGTTTATCGTTCGTGATCAAATAATCAACAAAGATAAATACGCTCTAAACAAACACTTCAATAAAGAAAATAACTAAAATCAATCAACCTCTTTATCGTTCATCTTTTTATTCAATATGATAGTGCCTGAATCTTTACTCTTTTTAAGTTTGATATTAATAAGCTCAACAACGAGTGAAAAGGCCATAGCAAAATAAATGTACCCTTTAGGCACATGAAAATCTAAGCCCTCTGCAACCAGTGTAAAACCAATCATCAATAAAAAAGATAAGGCAAGCATTTTGATGGTTGGATTACTGTCAACAAAATCACTGATAGGTTTAGATGCAAATAACATCACAATCACCGAAATAATGATTGCGATAATCATGATAGAAATATTACTCACTAACCCTACCGCAGTAATCACAGAGTCCAAAGAAAACACAATGTCGAGTACAGCAATTTGGATCAGCACAGAGTAAAACCCAACAGAGACAATATCTCGCTGGCTATCTTCAGGAACTTCAAAACTACTGTGGATTTCATGAGTTGACTTAGCCAGCAAAAATAGACCGCCAAAAATCAAAATCAAATCTCTTCCAGAAATAGCTTGCTCTAAGATTGTAAAAATAGGTTCAACCAACCCCATTATCCAGTATAAGCTCAATAGCAATGCCAATCTTGCAAACATGGCTAAGCCTATACCAATTTTTCTCGCTTTATCTCTTTCAGAAACTGGTAATTTTGAAACCACTATCGAGATAAAAATAATGTTATCGATACCTAATACAATCTCTAATCCTATGAGGGTGATTAACGCAACCCATGCTTGTGGATCTGCAATCCATTCGAACATATAAACCTCAATAAAAATGGCCAGTTAAAGACGCGAAGACTTTATCCTAACCCATGAAATCTCACAATAGAGCAAGATTGATTTATTTTTCAGTCTAAAACGAATACTTGCGTTGTTGATTAGATTAATATTTACCAAAATAGTTAAAGACACCTGTACCACCAATCAAAAATATAACGTAATAATCACTATTATTCATTAACACTCAATGGCTATAAAACTCAATGAAAAACATAAGCATATTTAATTTAGAAATGACGTCACCAACACAGTTAATGCCCAAAAATACACATCAAGGCTTGTCACTGGTCAAGGTTAATATTAAACAATTCCAATTTAATCGTTTTCTATACCAGTTTGTGGGCGCTGCATGGCAATGGACAGACAAATTGAGCTGGTCAGACAGCCAATGGCAAGCCTACAGTGAAGCAGACAATTTACATTTGTATGTGGCTTATTTAGAGGGGGCTCCAGCTGGCTATTTTGAATTACAACAGCAAGAAGGCGGCAACGTTGAGATAATGTATTTTGGTCTTGGCGAGCGCTTTATTGGTCAAGGCTTTGGCGGCTATTTACTCACACAGGCTATCGAACACGCATGGGCGTTACCTCACACACGTCGTGTTTGGGTGCATACCTGTTCTTTAGATCACCCAAGTGCATTGCAAAACTATCAAGCCCGCGGGTTTAGCTTATTTAAAACCGATATAGAGCCTCAAACAGCATCGGCAAAGTAAGTCACACGGTGAGATTAACGATTTTTACAGGCTATTGCGCGTTGTTGTAGTATTTCTATCAACGCGACTTTTTGTTGATCGTTCATCGAATGCCACGCCAAAATCTCATCTAATGAGCGATGACAGCCTAAACACACATCATTACTGTCTAGGCAGCATTGTCTAACACAAGGGGTTTCAACCAGTGAACGATTACTGTGACCAGACCGCATATTCGTTACCATTAATATCTGTGAAATGAAAACGCCTGCCGCCAGGAAAACGAAAAGTATCACGACTAATTAAACCACCCGCATCAATAACCGCTGCTTGAGTGGCCTCTAAGTCCTGGCTATACAACACAATCAACGGGCAGCCATTGGCCAGCGTAAATGAGAGAGGTGATTGGTAAAAACCACCATCGATGCCTACATTCAAAAAACAAGTGTAATCAGGGCCATAATCTTGAAAATCCCACCCAAACACTTGCTTAAAAAACGCTTTAGTGGCCAGTACATCTTTTACTGGAATTTCGAGATAATTAATACTGTTGTGCTGGGCCATAACTTCCTCTATTAATCTGCGTTAATCCTAGGGTAATAACCAGTTGGCCAACTCATCGCTACAGCAATGTGTATCGTCGACTTACTGCACTAGCGCAGCAACGGCACCGATCAATCCACCAAATACCCCTCCCCACACAACTAACCACCCTAAGTGTGTCTTAATCATATCTTGAACAATCTGCTTAACTAACTCTGGTGTTAACTCATTTAAGCGCTGCTCAACAATATTAGCCACCTTTGCTTGCATATCGGCAATCACGTTGGGTTGTTCAAGCTCATTAACTAAAATAGCGTTAAATTGATCGCTTTGCGCTAATTCAACTAAAGATTGTTTCATTTTTTCAATAAAAGGCTCTTTTAGAGGGATCAAGGCTTCTGTACCACCAAACATCGCCAGCATGCCACCAAAAGAAGACTTTTCGATAGTTAATACCAATGCATCAAAAGAAGGTGCTAAATCAATTTTCTCAATCACAGGCGTTAAATCGATATGACTGGCACTGCTACTTGTTAAAAAGCGATCGATGTTTTCTTGGGTAAAGAACTGTTGCATCATTAAATGATGAATACCGGCTTTAAACTCCTCAAAACGCGATGGTACGACACCTGAACCATATAACCCAGGGACTTTTTCAAACAGCATATGAATCGCTAACCAGTTTGTGATTGCGCCAGATAATGCAAATAATCCTATGGTTAATACTATTTGCTGTTCTAGGCCATAACCCACCAAAACAAATATGGCGGCGATTAAATTTGTTGCAACACTCTTGTTCAATCTCTGTTCCTTAACATTATTTTGCCTCTTTTAGCGGCTCGCAAGAGGACACAAAAAAACCTCAGTTATTTTATCGAAAATAAGCTGAGGTTTATAGCTTGTTTGGCACTAATGATTAAGCAAGATCTTGCGCTCTTGCAACCAGTTCAGACTCCTCTTGCTGTTCAACACGATTAATTAACAGTACGCCTGTACTTTGTGCCAACAACTCAGCTTTTTGATACATTTGATTGGCCACGTCTTCATATTGATAGTCAGGTAACACAAAAACATCCTCTAAGTACCAAACAGGGGCCAATAGTAATGAAGAAAATGAAGGGTATAATTGAGTAAAACCGAGCATTTTATCATCTTTGATACACACAAATATCATGGTGTCGTTTTCAGCTAAGCGATGATTTAAAAAAGCTCGACAAGCAGAAAAATCAGGCGCTTGATTAAGTTGCTGACGATATAAATCAAACAGATTACTCAGCGGTTCGAGGTCTATACTGGATGCGAGACGAATTTGCATTTATCATCCTTGAATTTAGCGGTTATTATTGTGTTGATATAACTAACGATCAAATTCACCAGCGTTGCTTTCACTCAGTGTATACACTCATCGAATGTAGGACACCTGCCAACACGCATAAATAAAACCTATTAATTACATAAACTTATTTTTTATAATTAACAATCTAGCATCAAAAAAGATCAAAGTAAATTATTCTGTTTCTGCAACAAAATTATCCCTCGTATAAAGATTTATTTGTTACTATGTCTAGCTGTGACCCTGCATTAATCAAGAAAATCTCCTATGACAAGCATTTTTAGCCAAACAATCACTGCCTTTAAACGTCGTCCATCCTATCAAAAATGGCTATTTTGGCTCGTCAATGCCTATCTAGTGTGGTGCATCGTTTTAGGTGGCATCATTCCTGCGATAGCAAAACAACAATTGCCGCAACAATTAAGTGAAATGCTTGGTCGTCACGTCACAGTACAAGACATCCGGATTAATCCTTTCACCACAGAGATCACGCTGAGCGGTTTTACCATCAACGAAGCCAATGACGACACGGCGTTTGTTAGCTTTGAGCGTTTATACGCTAATTTACAAGTGTGGCAATCACTTAGCCTATTCGGCCTCGTGTTAGAAGATGCGGTACTAGAGCAGCCCCAAATACGTATAACCCGTAGTCAAGATAAGCAGCATGATGTCTTTAATTTTAGTGACATCATCGCAAGAATTGCCAGCAAAAGTAGTCCACAACAAGATGAGCCGCAGGCGCAAACCACAGACATGCTATCCATGCGCATAGCAAACATTGAGATAAGACAAGGAACATTTACCCTAGATGATAAAGTGACAGACACCCTTATAAGCTACCCTAGTATTCACTTTACACTGAGCCAATTCGACAGCATCCTTGCCGCAATAGACAACCAGCAAAACTCAGTCAATCAGTTTAAGATCGGCATTGAAGACCAATACAAAGGCGGCTTAACAGTGCAAGGTCAATTGCAATTGTCACCTTTAATGCTAAAAGGCGACATTAATGTTGCTAACATTGACTTATCTCGTTACTGGTCATTTATAGACCAATTGTTTGCCATTAATTTAGCCCAAGGGAAACTAAGCATTAATGGCCACTACAGTATTGCACTGCAAAATAAAGACCTTGCGCCAATCAGTGACATTTCAATTAGCCGGGGTCGCATTATTATTGACAATGTAAAAGCGCTACATCAACAAGATGAAAAGATATCCATTGACGAACTCGCATTAAACAACATCAATATCAACGTGCTAAACCAACACGTTACCATTGATGAACTGTACACAAAAAACGGTAAAATAAACCTTAACATTACGCCTACAGGTGCTGATTTAGCCGCCTTATTGCTTCCTAAAAACACCGAGTTAGTGAGCAGTGATGACCAAAGCTTAGCGCAAGAAAACACCGCCAGAGCCGATGCAAAAATCGCTGACGTTGAACAGACTGAACAAACAACACAAGCAACACAAGCAACACAAGCAACACAAGCAACACAAGCAACACAAGCAACGCAAGCAACACAATCTAGTGAACAAAACCAGCCATGGCTAGTTACCTTAAATAAACTCACTCTAGGCCAGTACCAAGTCACATTGGGCGAAGGCATTGCCAGCGACAACATTATCATTTGGCAACTCGGTCCCATCAATCTCAGCACGGGTAAATTGGTGTCTGATTTTTCAAGCCCTATTGAATATCAATTATCTACTGTGATTAATGAACAAAGCCAATTAAGTTCAAGTGGACAGGTTGACGTACAAGCTCAAAGCATTAACGCCGAAATCGACTTTAATAATATGTCGTTAACTCGCTTGCAGCCTTACATTGACCCTTACATTAATGTCACCATTGAAGATGGCATATTTTCAACCCAAGGTAGCCTAAGTGCTGATGCTAACGACAGGTTAGTTTATCAAGGCAAAGCCCAAATATCGCAACTTGATATTAAAGATAATGTCTTAAAACAGCCTTTATTGAATTGGGAAACCATGGACATAAACCAACTTTCATATGACCGTAAGCAAGCAAAAATTGATATTGATGAGATAAATTTCGACAGCCTATTTAGCCGTTTGATTATCGCAGCAGATCGAAGCACCAATATCAGCCAGTTAATACATGACAATAACCCAGCCCCAGAAACACTAAATGCCCAAAAAACCGAGCCACAATTAGCCAGTGCAGCAACACAAGAGACGGCAAAATCGCAAGATGAATCCCCTGAAATGCAGCTCAACATTAATCGAATTGGTTTTAAAGACAGTTCAGCCTTTTTTGCAGATAACTCACTCACACCAAACTTTGCATCAGGCATTGAGTTACTCAATGGCGACATCATCAATTTATCTTCTAACCCACAAACCACAGCATCAGTGGATTTAGCAGGTAAAATTGATAAATATGCACCCGTTACATTAAAAGGCGATGTAAATCCTCTGTTAGAACAACCCTACTTGGACTTAAATCTCAACTTTAAAAAAGTCGAACTCACGTCAGTCAATCCTTATTCAGGCACCTATGCGGGTTATTACATCGACAAAGGTCAACTGTCATTAGATTTAAACTACAAATTAAAAGACAGCGTGTTAGTCGGAACTAATCACCTCGTGATTGACCAGCTCAAGCTAGGAAAACGCAGCAATAGCGAAGAAGCCACCAGCTTACCAATAAGCCTTGCCGTGGCATTACTGCAAGACCGCCATGGTGTTATCGACTTAGGCGTTGATGTGGCTGGCGACATTAACTCACCCAGCTTTAGTTTTGGCAGTGTCATCATTAATGCCTTAGGCAATGTCATCACAAAAGTGGTGACGTCGCCCTTTTCATTTATTGCAGGTCTTGTAGGCAGTGAAGACGTTATCGATAAAGTCAGCTTTACAGATGGCGCCAGTCTTATTGAACATCAACAACAGTTAACCTTAGACACACTCGCCAGTGCTTTAATTGAACGACCATTGTTAACACTCAATATCAAAGGCAGCGTTGATGTCGCCAATGATAAACCTGCACTAGCAGAGCGAAAATTTCATAAAAAACTGGCAAAAGCAGCCGCAATAAAGTTGCGCGCTTTGCCCACACATTTGTCCGCCAGCCAATTCCCTACATCAGGGCCATTAACCAATGCGCTTTATCTATTGGCCGAACAAGAGTTAGGGCAATTACCCAGTGATATAAAGCAGCAATTACTGACAGAATCGCCAGAACTCAACCAAGAAGAACTCACAACCCGCTTACATATCAGCTTGTACAATATGTTAAAAAATAATCAGCCCGTTAGCGCCGATGATCTCGGTTTGCTTGCACAGGCTCGTGCCAGTGCAGTTAAAGCTTATTTAGTCGAACAAGGCCAAGTTGATGCTAGTAAAGTATTTGTGCTAGAAAGCCGAATAAACACTCATCAAAATGCATCGGTTGCCATGTTAGAGTTACAAGCAAAATAGTTAGGCCCTATTATCCAGAGCTAACTTCGAGTAGACTGCGGCTAATTTTTTATTGGCCCGTTATCTAAAATGTAACGGGTTAACCATCATTTTATTGAGGATAAGTATGTTTATTGTTCGCTGGATTTTAGGCCGAATTATTTTATTATTAAATGTTGTATTTGCACCTAAAAAACGTCAACGCCCACAAGAGCAGCAAGCTGTGATAGATCAACAAACGCAATCACTAGCCCTATACCAATATGCTGCTTGTCCTTTTTGTGTAAAAGTACGTCGTGAAATGCGTCGTCAAAATTTAAACATCCAACTTATTGATGCCAAACAAGCACAAAATAAAGCCTTATTAACCACTGAAGGTGGTAAATTACAAGTCCCTTGTTTACGCATAGAACAAGACGGTCAGACACAATGGTTATACGAATCAAAAGCCATTAACAACTACCTAAATGAACGCTTTGCTTAGTTCCATTACGCATTGATAATAAGCCGCACTTGTTGCGGCTTATTTATTGCTACTCAAAAACATCTTTAAGTTAATTTACCTTGCTGTGGGCTATCATCCTTCTAACCGCTTAGGTTATGATTTACACCATTATTTTGCTTTAGGGGTTTATCTGTGTTTAAAAATAGTTTGCTGATATGTAGCGTGGTGTTGTTGAGTGCATGCAGTTCAAGCCCACCCGATCCTATGGAATTTGCCGGACAGTTTCGTGATACCTTCAGTACACAAATTAAAGGCGACGGCATAAAGTTATTTACTTATAAAGCAAAATTGGCCACGGCTACAGATCGTCCCTTACCCAACGATCAACCTCATGACCAAAGAGTCAATCGCCGTAAGCAAGACTTACAAAGTTACTTAATAGAACAACGCAATGCTGAAGAACGGCTAGAACTTTGGCATCAACAAGTGGATTTAGGCTTACAAAAAACCATTGAAATGAGCGGCTATTGTAAAACCGGCTTTATAGAACTGAATCGTTATGTGGAAATGGATCGAGCTGAAGTAGTAGGTGAATGTAACGACGGCGCCACTGAAGAAGACATTAAAAAGTTCGGTCTATAACATCACAACGTGTTATCACCATTGCTTAGCACTAAAGTGTCAACCAAACTCTTTTTGATAAACTGCTGTATACTCCGTAGCAATTAGGCTAAAATTGCCCTCCACTTTTCTCGTGAAGTCGCCGATGGCCGTTAGACCAGCGGCTTCACGTTTTGATAAGCCATTTATCTTCTGCAATGATATGAATAGTTTGTCGTTTACACAGTAAGAAATCTGATGAATAGAAAGCAAGAGATGATTAAAAAGATGGCCAAACGTGCTAAAGCGCGTAAAAATAAAGTTGTGCCATCAAACCCAAGTACTAAACCTGTTGAGCGTTATATTTCAAAGGCCGAGCGTGAAAAAATCGCGTTGGCTGCAGCAGCAGAACAAGCCGCTGCCAATAACGAAGCCGACGTACCGGCTGAAACCGTTGTTGATACGCCCGAAACAAACAAAGAATAAGCCGTTTATTACACGCACTAAAAAGCCCCTATGACAATCGTCATAGGGGCTTTTTAATGCTTGGCAAGAATGTGACCATTCTTACTAATTAAAATGGCTTGAACAAAGGGCTCGCTGCGATTTCTGCCTTATTCTAAGCGATTTTGCCAACGCAATCTGTGATCTGTTATTTATCATGATTGGTGTAAGGTTTTTTATCTTGAGCGTCACCCTGTTGTCCTATTTGCTCACACAATGGTGCTTCATCTAGCTGACCCATTTGGGTTCGCCCTGAAGTGGGTAAAGGCGCTGCGACCATATCAATATTTATCGCATCTTCGGCTAACAGCTGTTTGTTAGCATCTGCCGACACACCACTTTGTTGACTGATGCTATCAACGAGTCGATAGGCAAACAGTATGCCGACAACACCAAAAATAATCGCGCCAATAACCTGACCTATAAGCACTCCGTAAACACCGCCCCATTGGGCACCAAAATACACAAATGGTATAGTGCCAATGGTGGCTTTACCCACGTTAAACAAGGTTGAATACTTGGCTTTACCTAAATTATTAAATGAGGCATTAGCAATAAATAAAATCCCTGAAAAAATAAAGAACACCGCAATATACTGACAGAAAAACACGATTAACTCTGCTGCATCACCTTTCATTTCAAAACTACTTACAATCACATCCCGCAGCAAAAACAGGATCAACGACATGGCTAAGACATACACCACACAAAATTGAACCGCTTTGGTTAAACTTAAGCGCACACGCTCAAACTCATTTGCGCCAAAATTTTGCCCAACAATTGGGCCTATCGCACCCGAGAGGGCAAAAATCATCCCAAAAGAAACCGGGATCAGTCGACCTAACACAGCCCAACCAGCCACATAACTGTCACCAAAGTCTGCAATGGCGCGGGTGACTACAGCATTACCAATCGGTGTTGCCACGTTAGTTAACATCGCTGGCGCTGCAATTGAAAAAATCACCCCTAAATCTTGTTTAAATTCCACATAAGAAAATCGGCCCATCAACTTATGCTTAACCACCACACCACGGGCCGAAATAACAAATACGGCAATACGGGCCAATACCGATGCCGCAGCGGCGCCTTCTATTCCCATAGACAATGAAAAAATAAAAATAGGATCTAATACCGCATTGACGCCGCCACCAGCCAGTGTCGACATCATAGATAATTTTGCATCGCCAACAGCACGAAGAGCTCCGCCTAATGCCATTGCTAAACATATAAAGGGTAAAGACGGGATCAATATGGTTAAATAACTTTGTGCTAGCTCGGCTGTGCGCCCTGTCGCACCTACCAACGCCAGTAACTCAGGAATAAAACTAAACACCACAATGGCCACCAGCACGCTCGTTAACAAAGTCACTATTGCACTATTTAAAAACAATCGTTTAGCAAGTTTGATATTTTTTGCGCCTACCGCCTTAGACACTAAAGCCCCTAATGCAATCGACAGCCCAATCCCAATAGATGTAGTAAAAAATGAGATAGTACTGGCATATCCCGCAGCCGCAGCCAATTCAACTTCACCCAATAAACTTAAAAAGAAAATATCGAGTAAATCAACAACAAATAACGCCGAAATGCCGACAGCTGCGGTCGAACTCATCACCAATATGTGACGTAAAATAGGCCCTTCAACAAATTTGGCAGTGGTCATGCTTATCCTTTAAAAAACACCCAGCAAAACCAATCTGGATGATATAGCGCTGGGTGATGAACAGCGGGCTGGTATACAATTAGGTAGTAAAATAGGTCAGAGTTTTTCTAACTCACTGCCGCAATGGTTACAATAATCAGCATCGTTATCATGGCCTTTTTTGCCACAATTACTGCATTTACGTAAATCGCGTGTTCGCACCATTTCATGTGAAATCTCAGCAGTTAAAATCCCTGTTGGAATAGCAATAATTGAATAACCAATCAACATGGTTAATGCCGCAATGCCCTGACCTAACGGCGTTTGTGGAGTAATATCACCATAACCAACAGTAGTAATGGTAACCACAGTCCAATACATGGATTTAGGGATTGAGGTAAAACCGTTATTAGGCCCTTCTATCACATACATAATCACACTTAACACCATAATGATTAAGCTGACCGAAAAGAAAAACATAAACACTTTACGGCTAGACTGCACCATGGCTTTTAATAACAAATGGCCATCGCTAAGGTATCGCAACAGCTTTAACACCCTAAACACACGAAACAAGCGCAACACGCGAAGCGCTAAAGCCACGTTAGCCCCAGGAAAGATCAAGCCAAGGTAGCTGGGTAAAATTGACACTAAGTCGACAATCCCAAAAAAACTGCGGGCATAATGTAACCGATTAAGTGAGCAATATAATCGTAATATGTACTCAACGGTAAACAATACCGTAAAGCTCCATTCAGCGATACTAATTAACTGTCCATATTGCTCATTAATATGCTCAATCGTGTCAATAAAAATCAACAGCACGCTCAACACAATGCATATCATCAAAATAATATCGAAACGTTTACCTTGTGCTGTTTCAGTACCAAAAATGACACTTCGTAATTGTTGTTTAAGTGGGTTGTCCACTTTTTCTTCAGTATTCATTTCAGATTTCACTATATTAGGCAATCTTTTAGGCCAACGTGCAAATAAACCCAGTTAACTCAGTATCAATTAACCTTTGTTATCGTTAAAATCTAACATTGACTGCCGGGTGTTAACATTCGGAATAAGTCATTTTACAATAAAAATTAAAATGGTCATTGATTTACGGAGATTTCATGCGCGCGCTGTCCATATTATTCATGTTGGTATCTTTAAGCCCTCTGTTGGTAAATGCTTCATCATCACAGGCATTACACGCAAAAGTCGATCTTGTTGTTGTAAACAAGTCTGAATCTCGTTTATCAGTTATGCGCGACGGCAAAATAGTCAAAAGTTACCTTATTGCCATGGGTGATATGCCACAAGGCCATAAGTTAAAAGAAGGTGATCAACGTACCCCTCAAGGCCGCTACACATTAGATTATAAAAAATCCGACAGCGCCTTCTATAAATCGATTCATATTTCATACCCTAACGAAGAAGATAAATTACGTGCTGATGCGTTAGGAATAAGTGCTGGCGGGATGATCATGATCCACGGTGAGAATCCTCGCTCTCCATTACCGCCAGAAGAAGCACAAAAATACAACTGGACCAACGGTTGTATCGCCGTGACCAACAAAGAAATGGACGAGCTTTGGCAAATGATTGATGCGGGCACGCCGATTGAAATCTGGCCATAAACCACAGCCATGAATACCGCTTTTTGTTAAATTTGAGTAAGCAAATGAATTACCAACAGTTACAACACACCTGGGCTGACTTTAGCCTGCAAATAAATGCCTTTATTGAGCAATTAGGCCTAGATCATTTATGTTTGCAGGCAGATCACGCCGCCTTACGTGTAAACCACCATCAAACAGCGCAGCTTTTAGCAGATGAGTTTAGTCAACATGGTGACATTATCTCCAACAATATGATCAACGGCAGACCCATTTTAATCATCAAGTTAACCAAGCCGTTAATCATGGGCAAAATGCAAATTGACTGTGTTGAGTTGCCCTTTCCGTCAGATAAAACCTACCCAGTTGAAGGTTGGGAACATATTGAATTAGTGTTTCCGTCGCAAGCGCAAACCTGTGAAGCACTCGTGGCAGAACTGATTGAGCAAGTCCCACAATTGGCAAGTATTATTGATAATGCTCATGCTGGTATCGGTGAAATTAACATAAAACTCAGTTCACCTAAAGGCGATAACGAGCGTTTAGCCAACCCAACTATCGCTTTTAAAACTAAGGGGATTTGTGTAAAAGTGCATCCTCATGATATTCAAACCATTATCGCCAGCGAACAGTAAAATAGTTACACGACTCGGGCATAATCAACGCTGTTCTTAACTCTCTTAATCAATGACTTTGGTCATAAACAGACTATTAGGATCAGCTTGATAGTCTGCAAATGGGCCGCAGTATTCAAAGCCATGGCGTTGATACAAACGTCTTGCGGGGGCAAAAAAATCCATTGAGCCAGTTTCTAAACTCAACTGCTGATAACCACGACGTTTCGCCTCACTGAGCAAATGCAACAACAACGCTGTCGCCACGCCCTGGTTTCTCGCGGCTGCAGCTGTACGCATTGACTTAATTTCACCATGGGCTATATTAAGCTCTTTTATTGCCACACAACCAAGAACGACATTATGTTGCTTTGCACACCAAAAGGTAATACTTGGATGTTTTAATGCATCTATATCTAATGCATGCACGCTTTCGGGTGGCGAGGTGGCATACATGTCCGCTAAATGTGCTTGTAATAACTCAATTACACCTGTGCTTTGCAAATCATCTAGCTGTATGTGCATCTAACCACCTTATTAGCTTGGCCAACACCAGGCGCGAGTTCACTTTTTAATAAATCAGTTTGCCGACTGCTGGGCAGCTAATACTTTTTCCATTGGCGGTACAATTGATACAGGGTCTAAACGCATTTGAAACCAGTTTAAACGCCAATCTAAATGCGGACCTGTTACTCGGCCTGTTGCGCCAATTTCTGCCACTTTATCGCCCTGCGCTACTTTGTCGCCAACGTTTAAATACAATTTACTGAGGTGTAAAAAACTGGAACTCACGCCATAGCCGTGGTCAATAATTACAGTACCACCTGAATAAAACATATCAGGTTCTGCTAACGTAATGACGCCATCAGCAGGCGCAACAACTACGGTGCCAGTTGGGCGCGCAACATCAACACCAAAATGAGGATTTCCAGGAACATCGTTATACACTCGCTGACTACCATAAACGCCTGATATTCGGCCTGTAACAGGCCAAATAAACGACTGCATAAAGGCTTGCTGTTCTGTGAATATGTTTCGTGCTGCTCGGGTTTGTTCAGCATCTTTAACCGCTCTTGCCTGCGCAACAGGGTCAGGCTTCATAATGGTTTGACTAATGCCGCTTACTCGGTCAATTTTATATTGTTTGGCGGCGATTTTTAGCGGCTTAATTTCTGTCAAACCATCAGGATAAGTCACTTTCAACATCTGATCTGATTTGGCATCGCGATCAAAACCAATAGCAAACTGCCCATTTGGCGTTACTTTTACAGGTTCACCATTCAGTAAAATTTTACTGCCTGGCGGCACAGTACCGCGAACTAATGCGCCTTGTTCAAATGTACCTTGAAAAGTCACGGCCATTGCAGCTGTACTGCACACACAAGCACAAAACATCGCGGCAGTGGTTAGTGTCTTTAATGGTGATTGCAAAAAAAACATCACGTTGAATTCCTTGTATTAAACACAAAAAGATAAAAAAAGGGCCACCTTCTGGCAGCCCAAATTTGAATATATTAACCTTTAACCGCAATAGCCCCTTTACCAATACCTTCATATGCGATGACTTTAAAATGACTTTCAGGCACCTTGCTTGCCAAGGTACTGGCCATATAGTCTGCTAACAACTCAACAGTGGTATCGTGAGGAATTAAATCACAACATTGTTTTGGCATGGCCAACTGAAAATCACCTTGTGGCGCCATGTAGTGAAAACCGAAGTGAGTTTCGTCATTGATATTAGTTTGCTTTGACAGCTCTAGCGTATTGACAGACACGAGATCTTCTTCAGTACCTAAGTACACATCTTGCCAACGATCTGCCCAATATTGGTCCCATTTAGGTTCGGCAATGCCGTTTTCAAATACGGTAACAGGACTGCGGTGTCCGTGAGCAATACGTTGGCAATTACCGTCGTGTTTACGTAAACCATGACTGTAATGATAATACGGCGTATTTAACACTTCACTGCGCAGAGTTAAGCTGATCCCTTGCACATTTTCAGGTAATACTTCGCGAAGGGCTTTTTTTAAAAAATCGTTAACACTTTCATAATCAATAATGTCAGTTGGGATCAAAGCAAATGCTTGTGATGGGCATGCAAGGTGGATATCCCCTTTTTGACTCGAAAAGTCCATCCATACTCTGTCACCCTTTTGTTGCCAGCGCACTTCACTGCAA
The DNA here is from genome assembly GCF_014641855.1 of Shewanella inventionis. GTDB lineage: Bacteria > Pseudomonadota > Gammaproteobacteria > Enterobacterales > Shewanellaceae > Shewanella > Shewanella inventionis. The sequence continues at coordinate 15,761 of NZ_BMII01000040.1, read as the reverse complement.
GCTGTAGGAATGAGCAAGCGATGATCAGCGACATCGTCGATGGTATTTTTAATGGTGCGTTTTACCTTAGCGAAATCTAACACCATATTTTGATCATCTAAGCCGCCATCAAGCAGAACATCAACAATCCAGCTTTCACCCACCATGCCTCTAATTGGGCACAGGTAAGAAAAATCAATAACGGTTAAATCTTTTACAAACAGTTGCATTAATGCTCCTAGGCAGAAAAACAGTCCACCTCAGTATAAATGTATTCCGAATGGCCAGTGCCAGTGGAAAAGTATCTTATGAACTTGTTATAGGCCATTGCTTACATAGTTAGCAAAGTACACTCTACAAAACAACACCAATAACTGGCACATTCTAAACAAAAGCCAGCCACTGGGCGAGTAAACAAAAGTATTTAACGAAAAAAAACCATGAAGATACCGATTTATCGAACTTTAATGCAAAAAGATGCCTGATAGAACCACAGAGCCTAAGGAAAAAATAAAGATTGTAAACGGTCAATGAGATCCAATTATTGCAATGATTGATAAAATTTTGGCGTTAGCGACCTAAGAGATAGTGATTTTTTGATAAGCAAAATAAACCAAAATGAATATTATGCTTTGTAAAAAAGCAGAGTGACGTTAATCAATGTTATTCAAAAATTACAACTCACCTGAACTGTGAATAACAAATGCTGTAGCAAATCAGTAAGATTGCTCTGTTAATTTAGTCGAATCGTCTTGAGTCAAAAATACAATCAATAGGCTAATAACCATAAATGATTGACAACACAACAGTAAATAAATCATCAATGAAAACATAAATATAAACCTGAAAGTCCTTTTACAGGTATATTACTCAGCAAATGTGCAGACAGGGTGCAGACATTGAGGATAAAGAGTAAATTGATGCCTTAAATGGCCATATTTAAGCCTAACGCGGGCTTATCACTCTACTTTATAGCCAACCCCATAAATAGAATGCAATACTTCTTTTTGTTTTGTGACTTGAGCCAGTTTGTGGCGTAAGTTTTTAACATGGCTATCAATTGTACGTGAGCTGACAATACGATCGTCGACGTAGCACACTTGCATTAAACTGTCGCGAGAATGGACAACCCCAGGGCGTTTAAGCAAGGTTTGTAACAACCTAAACTCTACCGGTGTAAGCTCAACCTCTTGTTGATCAACGTGACACTTAAAGCGTTCAATATTTAAATCGATATGCTTATAGCGAATAATTTGCTCATTCTGGCTACCTTGGGTGTTTTCTACCCGTCTTAAAATGGTTTTAACTCTAGCGACCACTTCACGGGCCGAAAACGGCTTACACACATAATCATCAGCACCTAGCTCAAGCCCCATTAAACGGTCAATTTCATCGACTCTGGCGGTGAGCATTAATACTGGTAACATAGAAAACTGGCGAATTTCTCTACAAATCGTTAAGCCATCTTTGTAAGGCAGCATTAAATCTAAAATCACAAAGTCAATTGCCTTGGTTTTAATGGTCTCAATTACATCACGACCATCATATTGAACCAGCGTGTTAAATCCTTCTAACTGCAAGAAATCCACTAAAATTTGCGCTATTTTAGGTTCATCTTCTACCACTAAGACTGTCATCGGTTGCTGATGAGCAAATCCACTCATAATGAGTTCCTCAACAAAGGTAATTGAACTTTAATACATAATCCGCCCATATTTGATGGCGCGGCACTAATAGAGCCATTATGTGCTTCAACAATGTTTTTACAAATAGTCAATCCTAAACCCGCACCACTACCTCTGCGTGTCCTTGCACTGTCTTGACGATAAAGAGGTTCAAAAAGGCATTCACATTCTGCTTCGGATGCACTGGGCTTGGTGTCATTAATAATCAAATAGATCATATTGGCTTTGTGAATTAACTGAACATTGATTTCACCTGGGCTATCAGTATAGGCCATCGCATTCATCAATAAATTGATGAATAATTGTTCTAACCTTCTCACATCAGCCGACACAAACAGCATGGGAGTAATCTGTTTGGTTAACGTTAAGCCTTTGTCTTGAATGGTTGCGGTAATGCTCGTCAATGTCGTTTCTAATGACTCGCTAATATTAACACTTTTTAAATGGTATCTAAGGCCACCAACGTCAGACAAAGACAACTCATACAAATCATCAACCAGGTGCTTCATTCTTAACACCTCTTGTTCAATAGAGGTTAACTGCACATGATCAAATGGCCTTATGCCCGCTTTAATCGAATCTATTTCACCACATAAAATACTTAAAGGGGTTCTCAATTCATGCGATATATCGGCTAACCAACGGTTTTTGGCGCTACGATTTTTAGCTAATGTCATTGCTAGATGATCAATGTTTGTCATTAACATTCCTAGTTCATCAGCTCGTTTATTATCTGCTAAACGTTGGTCATAATCACCCTTAGACAAATACGATACGCCCAACATCACCTGATTTACTGGCACCAACAAAAAGCGAGCCAACCACCAGGCTAATGCACTGGCAAGCAATAAACAAACAAGGCCTATCGCCAAGCTAGTCCAGCGTTGCTGTTTTGCAAAAGCTGTAGCAGAAGATGACTCTATTTCTCGTATTGGGTTACTCAATATATAACCAACAACTTGCTGGTTATACACTAATGGATAGCTAATACTGTTGGCTTTTTTATCGATGACCGTTCCCGCAATATATTGCTCTTCAGCTGAATACAACCCGGTTGGTGGCCCACCACGATGCTTGTTCGCTACCGGCGGTCTTAAATGTGGTGGAGGCGAACGAGGACCTTGTCTGGCCTGTTCTGGTAAACGTTCAGGAGCCCTATTTGCTGATCGTGGTGGCATATTAACACCCTCAGCATTGGTATCCCGCGGGATCCTAGGCTGTGGAGAATGGGCTAAAATCGCCTGATTCAAGGTGTTTTGACTCACGGCGTGCCAAGTAATTAATGATTCACCTTCCTCGATGGGTTGAGGAGAACTTGCCGCATAAAGTGTGAGTAAATCTTCTGATAAACTGGCCAAACGTTCTTGTTCTAAACTGTTTATATAGTCTAAAAAACCTTGATCGAAACTCCACCTCGCTAACGATAACGTGGCGATAAGTACAATACTGGTTAAGCCAACAAAGGCTAAAAATAATTTTTGAGAGATTTGCATAAATTACAGTATAACCAGCAATATAGCCGCAAACTAGTCAGTTGTAATTTCTGATTATAATCTCCTTGATTTCTGCACACTTTCTTCACAATCATCAGATATATTACTCGTAATACCTAACCAAGGAGCGTCACCATGACCCTTAACCCAATCAGTATTGGTTTTGTTACACTGAGTTTACTTGTATCTGCAAGTGTGTTGGCTAATCCACCAGGAGGCAAGCCACCACAAGAAGCAATAGAGGCATGTGCAAATAGTGCTGAAAATACTCAGGTTAGCTTTGAAACCCCTCGTGGTGATAGCATTGAAGCAACCTGTCAATTGATCAATGGTGAGCTTGTTGCCGTACCGGATAACCCACCAGAAGATATGCAACAAGGCCAAAAGAAACGCAACTAACACTTTTAGCTAGGGTCTGTTGACCTTTGCTGGTTAAATTTTGTTCGAGTTAAAAACGTTTTAATCGAGGCGAATGGATTGATGCCTAGTCATCTAAGCAAAATCCATTCAACAAAGAGTAAAACGTTTTTAGCCGAACCTTTCAGGCAGTGTTTGTTGGCCATTTTTACTGCGTTATCGACTTTTTATGTAGAATAACTACACATCAAAGTCTCTGCCTTGTATAAAAGACCAACAATTCGCTGCAAAAACAACCTTGAAAGATCAACAGACCCTAAACATTCATTTTAGATCGTTGATAAGGAGTTAATATGCAAGTGACTAGCAGCAGTACATCGTTTCAAATGTCTTCGACAGAAAATACACAACGTCCACCAAGACCAGATGGTCCGCCGCCGCCAAAAGACGGTGTACCACCTGGGTTAGAAAACGCGGTATCTTCATTAACCGAAGAGGAGCAACAATCAACTTCTGAAATGTTAGCCTCATTAACTCAAGAACAGCAGATTGAGTTAAAATCGGTTTTAGATGAGTTAAAGCCTATGACTGAAGGTCTGTCAGATGAAGATATCGGCAGTATTTTTTATGAAGCTTTGAGCAATATTTACAACAATGGTGAAACAGAAACTGCCAGCAGTACATCATCAACGGTTAATGTAGACGTATACGCATAGTGCTAGTGTACTAATCTCACAGCAAAAACAATTAAAAGCCAGCTTATTGCTGGCTTTTAATATATACCCAATCAACCTAAAGATGCTCGCGTATCTTCAGGTTGGTTGGGTATAATAGTGCAATATTTAAGCTTTATGCTCACTCACCAATGGTAAAAAAGCCTCTAATGCACTGGGTAATTGAGGTTTACTGTATAAATACCCTTGAGCTAAATCACATCCGTTTTCACGCAGAAAATCTGCCTGGGCTTGGGTTTCTACCCCTTCGGCAATAATTTGTAAATTCAGCGCATGCCCTAATGCAATAACGGCTTTCGCAATAGCGGTATTGTTAGAATCATGAGGAATATCACGCACAAAGGATTGATCAATTTTAAGCTTATCAATGGGCAATTTCTTTAAATAATTAAGAGATGAATATCCTGTACCAAAATCATCAATACTCAATGCAATTCCCATTGCACCGAGTAACTTTAAATCACGAATAATGGCATCAGGGTCGTGCATCATACAAGACTCTGTCACTTCAAGTTCTAGGTGTTTTGCAGGCAAACCGGTTTCCAGTAAAATCAACCTAACCTGATCAACAAAATCAGATCGATTAAGTTGTAAACTCGCAACGTTTACCGAAATACGCTCAAAAGATTTTCCTTGCGTTAGCCATTCAACGCCCTGTAAACAGGCTGTTTTTAACACCCATAAGCCTATTCCCCAAATTAAGCCAATCTTTTCAGCCAGCGGAATAAATTCACCTGGGGAAATGTCACCTAAAACAGGATCATGCCAGCGAATTAGGGCTTCAAAACCACAAGTTGTGTTGTCTTTGAGTGTTAATTTGGGCTGATATACAAGGTAAAAATCGTCATTAGCCATTGCCTGATGCAATGCGGTTTGCAATTTTAATTGAGCCACAGCTTGCTTTGTCATTGACTCAGTATAAAACGCGTAGTTGTTGCGTCCATCAAGTTTTGCCCGGTGCATTGCTGCATCAGCATTGCGCAATAAACTGTCATGGTCATCACCATCACTTGGGTAAATTGCCACGCCCATGCTTGCAGTCAATCTGACTGACTGAGCATTATCGAGAATAAACGGGCGCTCAAACACGCTGCGAAGCCTATCTACCGATGAGGTGACCGAATCCGTTCCCGAAATACTGGGCAGCATCACAACAAATTCATCACCGCTTAAACGTGCAAGTACATCATAGTCCGATAATGCATAAGACAAACGTTTAGCTAATTCAACGAGAATTTCATCACCAATCACATGGCCTAAACTGTCATTGATGTGTTTAAAAAAATCGATATCTAAAAATATAATCGCTAATTGCTTTTTCGCACGATTAGAATGACTTAACTCTTGTTCAACTAACGACATAAATTGCATACGGTTAGGCAATTGTGTCAAGGGGTCAAAGTAAGCTAGATTTTTGAGCTTTTCTTCATTTTGTTTTTGGACAGAAATATCAGCAAATACCGCCACATAATATTGAATAATATTTTGCTTATCAAAAACAGCACTAATGGTGATTGCTTGCGGAAAAATAGCTCCGTGCTTACGACGATTCCAAATTTCTCCATGCCATTTACCTTGTACTAGCAGGGTATTCCATAAACGCTCAAAGAAACTTTTAGGATGGCGGCCAGAGCTTAATATGCTGGGATTTTTACCCATCACCTCTTCTCGGCTATAGCCAGTAATGTCTGTAAATGCTTGATTAATTTCTGTGATATTACCATCACTATCTGTAATCACGACCCCTTCTACGGCATTTTGAAATACATTTGCCGCTAACACCAATTGCTCTTGCGCCTCTTTATGTTTAGCGATATTTCGCGTCATACCAATCACCCCGATTGGCTGACCTTGATCATCGTGAATGGGAGCTTTAATGGTTTCAAGCCAGACTTTATTAAAATGTAAATCGACTTCCTCGCACTCTGATACCACCACAGTTGTACCAGCCTCGATAGCTAATTTATCGCCTTCAACAAACGAATCAGCGGTGCGCTTATCAAACAAGTCAAAGTCAGATTTACCCACAATTTGCTCTGTTGTTTTACGCCAGGCACGCTCAACACTTTTATTGCAGCCGATATAAATGCCATGAAGGTCTTTAATCCAAATATGTTCATCAAATGCGTTGATAAAAGCCTGAACATCAACAGCATGAGAAATGCCCGTGTCGCTCTTAATGTCCAAATCACTACTGTTTACATACACACAAATAGCATTACTCAACATATCAGCGATACGAACTTGAATTGCACTTAACGGTTGGAATAGGCCGAGTTTATCTAAATCGTGATTCACAGCACTAAAACTCAGCGCCGCAATAATGTGTCCTTCTTTACTGCGAATTAACTGATGATGTATGTCTACTTCAGGAGTAGTACTGTCCTGGGTGTGTTTTTCAAGATCCGCATTAATGTATTGCAACAAACTAATTTTATGCTGTTGGCAGACACGCTCGGGAGTTGATTGACTGATACAAAGCGCCTCAAAACGATGATCCCTTGTATTGAGCTGATTGAATGTAATAGTAAGACGAAATTCGGCAGAGATATCATTAATCTCCTGCTGCCACTCCCTAAGTTGAGACTGAGAAATAGCTGTCTTTAACATATCACCTTCCTAAAAAACATATCAATATTGGTGACTAACCCCATCACCGGCATTATCGCTAACGGTCATTAACCGCAACTCATTTGGCCTAGTAACAGTTCATCTATTAGGGCCGATTGTTCTGAGCTAGTTTAATTTTGTTAGAGCAAACAGAATGTTAATCGAGTCAAATGGGCTTTGCCCAAATCACCTAAGCAGTTTATTCGCAAAGGTGTATTCTACAAAAAAGTAAAACGTGCTTAGCAGATAGTGTCGGTTTGCATTAAATAACTTTTTACGTCGTTATCGACTTTTTGTTAAATAACTACATATAAAAGTCTCTGGCTTACGTCACTATGCGGAAAAAAACCTTGAAAGAACATTTGGCCAAGGTGATGGATGAACAGCAAACTACACAGAGCAATTTAACTATAAATCATAAATACAAAATCACGCTATCTTTACTTTACGTATTTAAGCATAGAAATGGGCTATAAAACAAATAAGGAGCACTAGGCTCCTTATTGTAATAAACAGAACAAACAACTGTATATATTAGCTATTTTTTAATGCTGCTATACGTTTTTCCAATGGTGGGTGGCTCATCATCAGTTCAGCCATTGAGCGCTTGCCATTAATACCAAATGCCGACATTTGAGCAGGCATAGCTCCAGACTCAGGGCCTTGACGTAAACGCTCTAATGCAGCAATCATTTTACTTTTACCGGCTAAGCGCGCAGCACCTTCATCAGCTTTAAATTCACGAATGCGTGAAAAGTAAGCCACGATTATTGATGCCAAAATACCAAATAACATATCAAGTACAAAAACAACCGCCATATAGGCAAACATGCCTAGGCCTTCGCCTTCTTCGTCATTACTTGATACAAAGTTATCTATGATCCCAGCAACAACACGTGCAGCAAAAATAACGAAGGTATTCACCACACCTTGAATAAGGGTTAGTGTCACCATATCACCATTGGCTACGTGACTGACCTCATGAGCAAGCACCCCTTCGATTTCATCTTGTGTCATGCCGTAAAGCAAGCCAGAACTTACTGCAACAAGCGAATTGTTTTTACTTGGCCCTGTCGCAAACGCATTCATTTCAGGCGACTGATATATGGCCACTTCTGGCATGTTAATGCCGGCTTGTTTAGCCTGGCGAGCAACCGTTTCAACTAACCAACGCTCTGTATTGTCACGAGGCTGGGTAATGACTTCACAACCCATGGTCTTTTTGGCCATCCATTTTGAAATGGCTAAACTGATAAATGCGCCACCAAAACCAAAAATGGCAGCAAATACTAACAGTCCACCCATAGTTTGGGTATTAACCCCTAGAATAGACATGACAATTGAGGCAACCAGTAAAATGGCTAAGTTGGTTGCAATCAACAAAAATATACGCTTCATTTAAGCTCCTGTATGGCAAAATGCCGATTAACGATTGTTACTATAGACATAATATGTCCATAATTTTAGAATTCAAGCTTATAAATATTAAAAAAGATTTATGACTTTTTTAGGCAAATAAAACAGACTCAAAAATCTAGCGAGCAGAGTTTATGCAGGGATTCTTAATTGAAACTGAAAAATACCAAACCATGATAAACTCCATGTTTGCACGGATTAATCTTTGATAAACTAGCTAAAAATATAACCAAAAAGGATTTTCATGACGATTAACGCATTAATGTTAAGTGCCTCTCGCGTTGGTGATTCGGCTTATTTAACTCACACAGTTGAACTCATTCGCCCACTGACAAAACCTGGACAACACTGGGTATTTATTCCTTATGCTGGCGTCAGCGTAAGTTATGATGAGTATTTAACCAAAGTCAAAACCGCACTCGCCACATTACCTATAAGTATCAGCAGTATTCACCAATTTGCAGATCCAAAACAGGCAATTGAAAACGCTGATGGTGTTTTGGTTGGCGGTGGTAACACCTTTCAATTACTAAACGAGTTGTATCGTTACGATTTAGTGCATCTAATTCGCGAAAAAGTACAAAATGGTATGCCATACGTCGGCTGGAGTGCGGGTTCAAACATTACAGGTACCAGCATTCGAACCACAAACGACATGCCAATCGTTGAACCGCCCTCTTTTACCGCGTTAGGTATTTTACCTTTTCAATTGAACCCACATTACACCAATTACCAATTACCAGGTCATAACGGCGAAACTCGCGCTCAACGCTTATTAGAGTTTACCATTGTTGATCCATTAACCCCGGTTATTGGCATTCAAGAAGGCAGTGCGCTATGGCGACAAGGGGAAACACTCACCTTAATTGGCGATCAAACTGCTTATTTATTTCATGGTAAACAACAAGAAGTCGAGATTGCCGCCAACAGCGACTTATCAGACTACCTTAAATAACACCATTTAATAGAATAATCACAACAGGGCTTATAACGACAGTGATAAGCCCTGTGTTACATCAACAATCATACTGATTGCGCTCACTGGGAATATCAGTCAAATACTCAACAAATTCAACCTCAAAACCATTTGGGTCAATAAAATAACGACTTTTATAAGCCTCGTTAACGGCGCCCATAATCGCAATTTGATAACCTACGTTTGCCAGCCTTACAACTAACGCATCCACATTATCGACAACATAAGCAAAATGAGCCAAACCAATAGCATTACTTTTAAGATCACGCGCAGCTCCAGTCCCAGAGTCATTGAGCGACAAATACTGATAGTCATCGCCAAAGTGAAGCCATTTACGTGGTGTACCATGCCATGTCGACTCACCGCCACCACGAACGCGCCAATGGGGAAACGCAGCACGATAGAAGGTTAATGTCTCTTCTAAATCGTTCACGACTAAATTTAAATGTTCTAGCCTCATCTTGTTACTCCTTCATAATTTGACATTGCACAGCTTAATACCTCAAGTTAACTTGAGGTAAAGTGTTATATTTGTAAAAATAAAAAAAAGGAAACACGATGACAATTGATACAGAACTCAGTGTTGGTCAAGTTGCTAAACGATGCGGCATAAACATCTCAGCAATCCATTTCTATGAACAAAAGGGCCTGATCAGCAGTTGGCGTAATCAAGGTAATCAGCGCCGTTATTCACGGGATGTGATAAGGCGGATTTCACTTATCAAAGCAGCACAACAATTAGGCATATCATTAGATGAGATTGGCAGTGCATTTGCGTCTCTGCCCAATGGACGAACAGCCACAAAACAAGATTGGGCTAGCTTATCACTGATGTGGAAAGACACTCTGACGCAACGTATTAATCAATTACAAAAGTTGAAAGATTCGCTTGAAGGCTGCATCGGCTGTGGCTGTTTATCGATGAACCATTGCCCCTTGTATAACCCTGAAGACGTACTCGCAGCACAGGGCCCCGGGCCTGTGCTGTTAAACAAAAAAACCTAGTATCAAAAAGATACTAGGCATAAGCAATAAGCAAAATTGGGGAGTGATAAACAATAGAGAACAGATAAACAATAAAGTGGTAACCGTATGTTTTAGCCACCACTTTATCTGCCCATGTAATGGGCCACACAGAATTAACCTAGTGTGTTTGTACTCACAATATCAATTTTTCGTGGTTTCATCGCTTCAGGAATTTCACGGACTAAATCAATATTTAATAAGCCGTTTTCTAATTCAGCGCCCACAACTCGAACATAATCTGCTAATTGGAAAGTACGCTCAAAGCCTCGTTCAGCTATGCCTTGGTGTAAATACTTACGATCATCATTCTTAGTTGTTTTATTGCCTTTTACTAACAGTTTTTCACCTTCACTCATAATGTCTAGCTCAGACATTGCAAAGCCTGCAACCGCCATAGTGATCCGATAACGATTTTCGCCAAGTAATTCAATATTATAAGGTGGGTAACCACTGTTAGCATTATTGGCAGCTGCATGTTCAGCTAATTGAGCTAAACGATCAAAACCAATTGCGCTACGGTAAAGAGGGGCTAAATCTGGAGTAAGATTAAAGTTTCGCATGTTCATATCCTTGTCTAAAGCAATATGTAAAATAATGACCACTTTTTCATAAAAGTAGCGACGTTGATAACAGCCCTTACGGCACTGTCATAGTCAGAGTAGTAAAACCTCATTCGAGCATTTCGTTATCTATCTCTGCTACAAAATTAGATATATGGACACCGTGTTTGATATCAAGGCTATTGAATAAAAAAATTTAAAATGGATATAAAAATTCAAAAATGGCATTTATTCAACATCTTAAAATTCAATAATTATGATTAATTACGACTGTAATCCTGTTTAAATGACTTTTGTCACTGGTAATTCTAATTGAAAACGTCACAATAACTCACAACGCAATACATCAATAAGGATATGTTATGAACCCTGCGACACTGGCACTATTAATCCCAATCATCGCCATTATAGGCAGTTTTATTGTTAGCATAATGAAGCTTAAAGAGCGCCAAAGCATAGCGGCAAACGAACAAGCAAATAATAATAAATCTCTGCACGATGAAATCAGCTCATTACGTCAACGCATTGAAGTATTAGAACGGGTTATTACTGAAGATTCATATGACTTAAAACAAAAAATTAATAATGCATAACTTGTATTATTGTTAGCACCACAAAGCCACCTTTATGGGTGGCTTAATGATTTAACGACATGATGGATAAAATAACCAGTCAACTATCCCACTACTTATTGACAGCAATTGAGGGTCTAAACAGCGCTAGACTGCTAACAAAAAATACCATCCCCAAGGTGATGATATTCAATAACTCGGGCCACACAATACTAAAGTCAGCCCCACGAAAGACGACTGACTGCGAAAATGCCATAAAGTGCCGTGAAGGGAAAATCCATGTAAATGGTTGAACAATTGCAGGTTGACTCTCAATGGGAGTAATGCCCCCAGACAATAACATCATAGGAATGATGACAATCATTAACAATAAAGCAAACTGCGCCATGGTGCGGGCTATGGTGCCAAGAAATATCCCGATTGAGACTGCTGAAAATAAATAAATCGTCGTCCCACCAATAATAACCAACGCGATCCCGCAATGGGGACATCCAATAATGTTTCGACCATAAAGAAAAGTGACAACGAAAAGGCTATCAGCACAATTAGTCCATTGGCTCAAACCTTGGACATAATGATTTGAAATGACGTCAGCGGCATGACCAATAAATGTTCGATTGTGCCATGCTCACGTTCACGCAGTAAGGCTGCACCGGTCAGAATAATAGCCAACAAGGTGACATTATCGAGCAGCGCTCCCATTGAACTAAACCAGCTCATTGTGCCATTAGGATTAAACGCGCGTCGTTGAACTAATACCACGGGGTAATCGATGGTTGCATTAGACCGATTAACAAAAAAGTTAACCTCCTTAGTGATGATGCTTTGAATATAGCTATTACCTAAGCTTGCTTGAGTCACAGCGGTCGCATCAACATCGATTTGCACACTCGGTAAGCGCCCATCACGCACATCCGCCTCAAAACGCGGTGGAATGATTACCACAAACATAAAGCGATCTTGGTCCATGACTTGGTCTACCTCGCTCGCAGATATTTGCTCTGCAAACTTAAAATAAGGAGGATAGAAAGCATTGGCAATGTTACGCGACAGCGTTGAGTGATCTTCGTCAACGATCGCAATTGATGCGTTATTGACCGACTCACTAATGGCGGTTGATCGCGAATAAATTTGCGCACTGAATAAAAACACAATTAGTATTATCATGGTAACGTCACCCATGACACTGCGCAGCTCCTTAGTGCCAAGCTAGAAAATATTGCTCCAGATTTTCATCGATTATGCCTCCTGCTTTTTCAAACAGGGCTCATGTAGGGAGAATCTGACTACTTAATCGCAGCTTCCCTGGTTCTAATTACCTCAATAGCCTTTTCCACTAACTCATCCCTACCTTCTTTCACTCCTTCTATGGTTTGCTTCACCTCTAAATCAGGAATAATACCTACTCTTTGAGTTTCTCCACCGTCAGGATAATAAACTCCAAGACCGGAAAAAGTCGTCCTTAATAGACCCGGCAGAGCAAAGCTCACAATGTTGCCATCTGCACCTGACGTTTTACTCCCTATTATCGCAGTGTCTCTACCCGCCCTAAATGCCATCGCAGTAAACTCAGCTTGACTTTGCGTGTTTTCATTCACTAAGACAACTAGCTTTCCTTTAAAAGTCACTTCCGACGGTTTAAGAACCGCTACATTACCAACGCCAAACTCACCCGGGTTATTTATGTTTGGATAAGTGAATTTCGCGAATGCTCTTTTATCTTCCACGAAAAATGAACCCAAGCTATACATTGATGGAGTGTTAGGATAATTTCGAATATCAATTATAATGCCTGCCGCATCCTTGAATTGATTTTTTATAGAATCCAAATCCATTTTTTCAATGGTGGCCAACGTAACGTAACCAATATCCCCATCGATAGTTTTATAGCTTTTTTCACCCTTAGGTTTGCGATACAACTGGAAAACGTGCAACTCTTCCTTTTTGAATAATTTTAGCGACGTATTACCCATTAACTTGTCGCGCCTAAAGCTTATATCTATTTTAGCCTTATTCGACCTCAACAAATCAGGAGCAATATCTCTTAGCCTTGAAGCTTCATTTGATGCAGGGTAATAACGCAGCTTATCCCTAACCAACTCTTCCACGGCGACACCATCGATCTCTGTAATAACATCACCTATAGACAGGCCGCTCAGGCGGGACATATCGCTGGTATCACGCTTGTTTTCCGTGTAAAAATCCACCACAACAAGCTCACCCTCAACAAACCTTGTGAAAACTGGTGGGTAAAATTCACCTCGCATTTTTTCAACTTCACCGCGACCAGCCCATAAATTAGCATGCGTATCCTTAAGCTCACCCATTAAAGATAGCGCCACTTTTTCATAATCTAACCGATTTTTTGCCCCTAGAAACAATGGAATATATTCAGCGAGAACACTACTCCACTCCTTATCAGTCAAATGCTTATACGGAAAAAAATATTGAACCAAGTTCCAATACCGGTATAAAGCTAATAATCTAAACCCATCATCTGGATACGGCATATTAGAATAAGCTTTTTCATTTGAAAAAATGACCCTCCGCCTGCTGTTTGTGGTTACATAAAAGCTCGCGCCTTGTCTCCGCCCCTCATAAACCGAGTTCAATTTTTTGATTAGTTCTTTTGATAGACCAAATTCATAAAACCATCTATGATCTGGCTTCAGAACAGACTCCTGATTTGTCACTTTACAATCAATACACGGAGTCACCTTACCTAACCGATCGATCCAACCTACCAGACTCTTGTCTCTCTCCTGAACATCCACAACTGAAAGATAATCTGGAAGAAACCTAAACAATTCATAATCCCAGTTATAATCTCCCCCTCCCACATTTGGATGGTGATATTTCAGAAACCCCCACACCCTCCCTAAAAGGTCTAAGTTTATTAGTGTTGCCTCATCCACCCCAGACAAAACCAACATTGAACCAGAATCAAATTCGTCATCCTTATATGCGCGAGGAGTCTCACGTAGTTGAGAACTTGTTAATGGTTTATCGTCTATCAGTATCTGAAGATCATCGAACCAAACTTTCCCATTACCCGATAACACACCACCAACTGTAATCGCAGAGGCATTTTTGAGTTCAACATCCAAACTAATCTCAAAATCCCTCCAATCATTGTCACCGAATAATTTCTGCTCTCGCATATTACTAAAGGCTTGATCAGGGTGAACATTAAGCATCAACCCCACCCATCCATCAGTAATACCCTCAGTTTTCACAGCCCCCCTCAACTTAATGTTTTGCCCCTTCGCTTGGAGCGCCAACCAATAACCAAAGGAGCCAGCGTTAGGTTTACTTCCTTTAAACTCAACCGAAACTGATCGCTGCCCACGTTGAAAAACCTTATCATCAACCGAAAAGTTATACCCAGCCTCCCCTCCAGATACCCTCCACCCACTACTGGGGAACTTATCGTAGGTTTCGAAATCTAGGTCAGGTAAACGAGGCTTAGCCATCCCTCCGAAAGCCGCTAACAAAGAAAGCAACAAAACCATGATACGTATATTTTTTTCCATTTTATTAACTTCCTGAATCCTTTACTTCTTCATAAGCGTCTGGGCAACTACACCTACTGTTTAACATTCCATGGTAACAGACTGTCGATATCCAGTGCTGGTTGGCACAGTTCATTAAGGCAAGCCATGATGTAATCAAATGGGATTAAACCATTTACCTTTGCGGTTTCGACAATGTTGTAAAGTCTGGCGCTGGCATGTGCACCGTTAGCCGTTTGACTAAATAACCAATTGTTTCGGCCTATCACAAACGGTTTTACCGCCCCCTCTGCACGATTATTATCAATACTCAGTCTGCCATCATCTACATACCGTATGAGTTTATGCCATTTGAACTTATATTTATCTAATCGCTTATACCACAGTGCAAAGCCGGTGTTATCCCAGTACAGCAGTTTGAGCTTATCACGGCCTTTATTACAAAACACAAATAGCGCACCACTGAGCACCGGTAGTTCAAGCTCTGCTTCCACTAAGGCGCTAATCCATTAAGCGATTTACGAAAATCGACCATATCGACACATAAATAAACGGTGGGCACATCAACAAACATCTTCATGCCATCAGCCCTTTAATGATGGAAACGATATCGTTCGTTGCTAAATTGGCAGGAAACAATAACTGGCCCGTGCGGATATCAAACTGCACCACATTTTGATGAGTTTGCGCGCAGACTTCAGTGGTGGTTTGTTTTAATACCATTCCGCGAAAAAATGTGATCTAATTGCTATATCCGTTACTCACCTTTTTTAGCAATGAAACAACACACCAGTTTCGAATTAATCAGGCTATCCAAGCAAACAGCAGATGCCCGAATGCG
>NZ_BMII01000039.1 GCF_014641855.1 Shewanella inventionis | reverse complement strand
AACGCATTCGGGCATCTGCTGTTTGCTTGGATAGCCTGATTAATTCGAAACTGGTGTGTTGTTTCATTGCTAAAAAAGATGAGTAACGGATATAGCAATTAGATCACATTTTTTCGCGGAATGGTATCAAATGGCACTAAGCCATTAACCTTTGCGGTTTCCACAATGCTGTAAAGCGTGGCACTGGCATGAGCCCCATTAGCTGTCTGACTAAATAATACCAATTACGATTAAAGACTTCCCAGTTTAGCCCTATCTATGAGACTCAATCTATTTTCCCCTGCCTTTGTACACAATAAACGTATTCCATGCACGACAGCATTGCTCAACAATATCATTGAAAACTTTAAACTACGATTAGTGAGACAATGCTGCCGTAGTCGTTAATGAACCTGTTTAATTGGTATTGCGTTTGGTTTGTTGTCTTTTTATGTATCGTCAATCTTGTTTACAAAACTATTAATTAATAAACAGTTTTTGTTTTGTTTATGTCGTTGCGTTTCATAACTATTTCTTTACTTACTGCTAAGATTACCGCTAGCATATATTTATCTATTTTATTGGGTGGGTTTATTTTGCCTCGTTTACCAAAGCTTTCATTATCAGTACTCGTACCTCTGTGTTTTTTTATCCTATACCTTTGTTTGGTGTGTGGAGAGTATTTTTATGAGCATGCTGAATTAAATGAGCAATTGGCATCAAAGCAAGCTGAGCAAATCCAAAAAGATTTATTTCGTATGCGTCATGTAATTGATTCTGCTGTTGCTTCTCAAGATTTTGATCGAATAGAACAAGAGGTTGCGCTTGTTTCAACAGAGCAGAATATGATGGCTTATGTGATCTTAGATTCATCCAGTGAGATTCATTTTGCAAATCACATTATTTGGCGTGATAGTAATGCTCAAAATGTGCTTGAGGGATATTCTGCGACACAGCATCGTGCTGCGGTCGCCAACAATAAGCCTTATTTAAATGTAAATTTCGAACGCCTTTCGATTCAAGCTTACTACCCGATTAACTCAAATTCTCGTTTTAGTTACTCTAATACAGTTGAGCTTGTTTATCTTGAATATGATATTGCCAACCTTTTGTCTGAAGCGTCTGAAAGCCTTTTAAAGCGGTTCATTGAGATATGGGGCTTGGGTGCGATAGTGTTAACACTATTTTGTATCATACTTCATTTCATATTAATTCGACCGCTAATCCAGCTCAGTAATGCTGCAAAAAATCTAGATAATCTTGATTTCACTAATAATATTGTTTGTGTTTCAGCCGAAATCAATAATCTTCGTGATTATTTGAATCGTGTCAAGGCTCGTTTATCTCGAAGTAGAAAGCGTCTTAATGATGCAGAGCAACGTTGGTTATTTGCGGTTGAAGGAGCGCGAAATGGTATTTGGGATTGGGGAATTGCCACTGGTGATGTGTTTGTTTCTGATCGTTGGAAAGAAATATTAGGTTATCAGCATTATGAGTTAGACAATGATTACTCTGTTTGGGAATCTCGCTTACACAAAGATGACAAAGAACAAGTATTAAACACATTACAAAATTATATTAATAATCAACATGATGAATATGAAAGTGTACATAGGTTGCGGCACAAAGATGGACGTTATATTTGGGTGCTCGATAGAGGCAAGATTGTTGAATGGGATGAAACGGGCAGGCCTTTAAGGATTATTGGTACCATTACAGATGTGTCTGGTGATGTAAAAAGTCAGCGAGTACCGGCTGATAAAATGAACCATAATCGCTTAACTGATTTTATTAATAGAGAAGCATTAGCTGACCAGTTGTATGATTTACAGGTGTTTAGTCGAAAAACAGGACAGTTTTCAGCATTGTTAATGATAAATTTGGATAATTTTAAGCTTATTAATGATGCGTTGGGCCGACAATTAGGTGATCGGCTTTTAATGCAGATTGCTGCTAGGTTATCAGGAACATTTTCAAGTGCGGGCCTTGTGGCTCGCCTTGGTGCTGATGAGTTTGTAATTTTGGCAAAAAACCTTGGCAGCGAAATAGATCAAGCAAACAAACGAGCATTAGCTTTAGCCAGTGAGGTTAGGCAGTTAATTGGTCGTGGTTTTGCTATTTCGGACCAAAATTTATCTATAAATGCCAGAATAGGTCTAGTTGTCTTTGACGGAATAGAGTCCCTCGAGCCACAAATTCTATTAGCTCGAGCCGACAGTGCACTGGAGCATGCAAAGGAAAGCACTTCAAACGGTTGTGCTATTTATCAACCGCAGTTAGATAAAAATCAAATTCAGCCTTTAAAATTACAAAATGAACTTAAACAAGCCATTTCTAATCAGCAAATGTCATTGGTTTATCAGCCTGTGGTGGACCGCACGGGGCAACTCCATAGTGTCGAAGTGCTTATGCGTTGGCATCATTCCCATTTTGGTTTTATTAGTCCAACAAAATTTATTGTTGCTGCAGAATTAACCGATTGTATTTTTGAACTTGAATTGTGGGCGCTAGATCAAGTGATAGAATTAATAGTCTCTTTACAACAGACTCACTCAGTTATTCCTATAATGTCGTTGAACATTTCTTCTCGGCATTTTCACCAAGATCATTTCGTTAGCGTGGTGATGAATCGGATTAATGCGGCACAGATTTCACCGTCTTTGTTACAATTTGAGTTAGCTGAAGATATTTTTGTGGTGAATGCTAATGTCGCTAAAGCTAAAATAGACGAACTTAAGCGCTATGGTTTGAATATTGCCATGGACAATTTTGGCGGTGGGTCTTGTGCGGTTCATTTACTTCAAGGTATTGGGTTTTCTCAAGTAAAACTTGCTGCAATTTACATCGATGAGATTGAATATAATCCTGAGAAGTTCAATATCGTCAATGCTGTGGTCGATTTCGCAATAAAGTTAAATTTACCCGTTGTTGCAAAACAAGTTGAAAACAAACAGCAGCTCAATTTGCTCACACATGCTAAATGCACTTGGTTTCAAGGTTATATTATCAGTCGTCCTTTAAGCAAAGACGATATTATCCAATTGATTAAGACCCAGTTATCTTTGAGTGTTGTGCCATAAAATCCATGGTATGAGACAAAGCAATATTGCGCATGTTATCACTTTCGATAAAGACTTCATGGAAGGCACCTTCAATAACCACTTTGTGGCAGTGATTGCTTAGTGCGAGATTTTGCGCTTTGTTGCACACTATGCTGTCTTTCTCAGCCTGCAATATTAAAATAGGTGTTTGGCTATTTTTGACGTATTCAATACTTTGCTGTGCCGCTGTCATTGCTTCTAATAACCAACGATTTGTTGGTGAACCTAATTGAGCCTTAGGTGTAGCATCAAATAACCTTCGATATTGTTGATAACGTGGCTTACTGTGGGTTAATTGATTGCGTTTAAACCTGACAGCTTGATAGTCTGTGCCACCTAACACATAGCGGCTATTTATTTTACCATTGATAGTCTGGCTATTATCCAGCTTCATCGCTAACCAGCGGACAATATTTTCAGCGAAAGGCAGCTTTATTCCTAGCATGGGTGCCGAAAAAACCGCTGCACTAAATATATCTGGATTATGATGAAGATAATCTGTTGCTATGGTGCATCCCATTGAATGAGCTAACATAAACAGTTCTTTATGTTTATTTGGCAAAACGATTTCATTGATAAATTGATTAAGGTCACTGGTGTAATCAGTGAATTTATCAACATACCCTTGATGTGGGTTATGGGTTAACCTATCGGATAAACCTTGCCCGCGATGATCGATGGCGTAAACACTAAATCCTTGCTGGTACAGATCATACATGAGTTCTTTATATTTAATATATGATTCAACTCTGCCATTACTTATCACTATCGCTTTGTTACTATCAGGATGTTGGGCTGTCGCATAAGCGATAGTGATTCCATCTGTTGTACTAAAGCGGCTTTGAACTACGCCAAGCCAAAAATTGCGTTGGGCGCTAGTCTCTAATTTGAGTTCAGACGAAAATTTCATGTAATGCATTTATATAAGCCAGCTAGTTATTGGTTGTATGTTGTATAGCGATACATAAACTGGGTGATAAAATTTTATAAGCTTTTCTGCTCAGAGATAAAGTTATCAATCATTTGTTCCAATACTGACATTGGGATGGAACCATTTTCAAGTACAGCATCATGAAAAGCTCTGATATTAAAGTCAGATCCAAGTTCAGCTTCGGCTTTGTTACGCAAACGCTTAATGGTGAGCTCACCTATTTTGTAAGACAGTGCTTGTCCTGGCCATGAAATATAACGGTCAATCTCGGTGGTGACATTATGCATTGATAACGCAGTATTGCTGGCCATAAAATCTATTGCTTGTTGGCGAGTCCAACCTTTTGCATGCATGCCTGTATCGACAACTAGGCGAGCGGCACGCCACATTTCGTAAGTTAACCGGCCAAAGTTACTGTATGGATCTTGATAAAATCCGCCTTCAAGCCCGAGGTATTCTGAATACAGCCCCCAACCTTCACCAAACGCTGAAATATAGCTATAGCGCCTAAAGTTGGGTAAATCTGCTAGCTCTTTGTTTAATGAAATTTGTAAATGATGTCCTGGTACGGCTTCATGTAATGTAAGTGCTTCTAGCTCATATAAAGGCCGTTTATCTAATGCGTAAGTATTTACCCAATAATAGCCAGGCTCATCATCGCGGTTTGAGCCAGAGTAACGCCCTGTTGTGTATTTGGGGGCTATTTCAGCAGGTACGGGGGCAATACCATAAGGCGTTCGAGGTAATTTACCAAAATACTTAGGCAGCATAGCGTCGGCTTTTTTGGCGATAAAGGCGGCTTCCTTTAGTAGCTCATCTGCCGACTTTGGGTAAAACTGTGGATCGGTGCGTAAAAAATGTAAAAAGTCCGCAAAACTGCCGTCAAATTTTACTTGTTTGATAATTGCTTCCATTTCGGCGCGTATTCTTGCTACTTCCTCAAGCCCTAACTTATGGACTTGATCGGCACTCATGTTAACAGTGGTGTAGTAATTCACTCTATTTTGATAAAACGCAGGGCCATTAGGTAGTGCTGAAGCTGCTATTTCAGTGCGTGCATTTGGAATATACTCTTGGGTCATGAAGTCATAAAACTGCTGGTAAATTGGCAATACAGTATTTGTGACTAACTCAAGACCTTGTTGGGTAAGTGCGGTTTTCTGTGCAGCGCTGAAATGGTCTGGGTAGTGAGTGAATGGCGTAAAATAGCCACTTTTTTGTGGTTCGACAATAAAAGCACTGATACTGTCTTCAAAGCCTTTTAAGGTGACTTTTGCAGGCGTTATTGAGCTAGCAAGGCCTTGCTTAAGCCAAAATGTTTGTTGCTCAAAATAACGTGGCATGCCTTCTAACTTGGCAATATATTGCTGGTAATCGTCAATATTGTTAAAAGATGATTTTGCGATGGAGGCGATATAGGCATGAAAGCCACTTTCTGCAGTGATTGGTAAGTAATGATCATGATAATGATAAAGGTCGACATCATTTTGCAGTTGAGCTTGGAGCATATCAGCGTTGATAACACTAGCACTAGATAACTTACTGCGGTCTAGCGCAGCGAGTTGTGTGAGTAGTGTTTTTGTTTGCTGATCTTTTTGTGCTAATGATTCTGGGGATAGGTCGGTGAGTTTACTAGCGGCATCTTTGTTACCTAAACTTGCAGCAAGCTCTGGAGAATACGCTAAAGTGAGCGCCCAGCTTTTATCGATTAAGGTTTGTAATTCTTGTTCGGCTTCGCTTTGTGTCGCAGTAGCTTCAGCAAAAGCTTGAGGTGCCGCGTTAAATTGACAACCCGATAAACTGAGTACAAAAAGTGCAGGTAAAAGCAGCAAGCGCATCGAAAGTCCTTTAATGTAGCAAAGTGTTGGCTTCGTTTATTGAGAGTATGCCCGATTTCTATCTAAAAACACATCGTAAACAGAGTTGTGACTTTGTTGTGATCGAAAACAGAAAAAAACAATCGTCATCAGAATTTATGTAAATACATGTTAAACTGAATACTATTCTCTGACCGACAAAATCAAACCAATGGCAGGGTACGTTTATAGGGGTTAATTATGATAGATAAAACCATTCCGCTGGTTGATTTGCATCGTCACTTAGACGGTAATGTTAGCGTAAAAACCATTTGGGAATTAGGGCACCAACATGGCATAGCACTGCCAGCTAATTCACTTAAAGAGCTTGCGCCTTTTGTGCAAATTCAAGGTAAAGAAAACAATCTGGTTGATTTTTTAAAGAAGCTAGATTGGATGGTTGCCGTATTAGCGGATTTAGATGCTGTTAAGCGTGTTGCCTACGAAAACGTAGCCGATGCGGCAGCTCAAGGGTTAGATTACGCAGAGCTGCGCTTTAGTCCTTATTATATGGCAATGAATCATAACTTACCCATTGAAGGCGTGGTTGAAGCGGTTATTGATGGTGTTCGTGCAGGTGTTAAAGAGCACGACGTTCAAATTAACCTCATTGGAATTATGTCGCGTTCATTTGGTCAAGAAAAATGCCGTTTAGAGCTAGAAGGCATTTTGGCGCACCGTGACAGCATTGTTGCAATGGATCTTGCGGGTGACGAGCTAGGTTTCCCAGGCGACTTATTTACCGAACACTTTAAACGTGTACGTGATGCCGGATTACAAATCACTGCACATGCGGGCGAAGCTGCGGGCGCAGAAAGCATGTGGCAAGCTATTAATGTGTTAGGTGCTACCCGTATTGGCCATGGTGTTAATGCCATTCACGATCCTAAATTAATGGAATACCTCGCTAAACATCGTATTGGTATTGAATCGTGCCCAACCAGCAACTTACATACCTCAACCGTCGCAAATTACGACGTGCATCCTCTACGTAAATTTTTAGACGCTGGGGTGCTAATTGGTTTGAATACTGATGACCCAGGGGTTAGCGCAATTGATATTGCTCATGAGTATCGCGTGGTTAAATCAGAAATGGGTTTTAGCGATAGTCAATTGGCCACACTACAACGTAATGGCGTTGAGATGGCCTTTTTGTCAGACAGTGATCGTAAAGCGTTGTACGCAAGAAAAGCTAAATAGTCTATGGTAAATGCTGTAATATTTTGAGCTAAACCTTATAAAGTAGATAACAAAATAGCCAGCAAATGCTGGCTATTTTTATGTCATATATGATTCACTCTGAGTTAAATCACCCGTGAGAACTGCTGTTGGCGGGCTTTTTGACGATAATACACATCAAAGCACATGCAGATGTTACGGATAAGTAGTCGACCGGTCGCGCTAACAGTAAGTTTGCGGTCTGTTATGTCGACAAGCTTGTCGTTAATAAAGGTCTGCAATAACTTCAAGTCTTCGGCAAAATAGCTTTCAAATTGAATATCAAATTTGGCTTCAATGTTGGCCATGTCTAAGTCAAAATGACAAATTATTTGCTTAATTACCGCGCGGCGAATTTCATCATCTCGGTTTAAGCTGCAGCCTTTCCAAAGCGCATGCCCGTTAGCGTCAATGGACTCGTAATAAGGGCGAATGTCTTTTTGGTTTTGTGCATAACAATCACCAATTTGGCTGATTGATGACACTCCTAAACCTAACAAGTCACATTCTTCCTGAGTGGTATAACCTTGGAAGTTACGGTGCAGCTTGCCGGCATTTTGTAACTTGGCTAATTCATCATTAGGTTTGGCAAAGTGGTCCATACCAATAAACTGATAACCGGCACCCGTTAAAGACTCAATGGTTTGATGCAACATATCGAGTTTTTGTTGTGGTGATGGCATATCGACATCTTTAATTTTACGTTGCGCCGCAAAGCGTGATGGCAAATGTGCATAGTTAAAGACCGATAAACGATCTGGCGATAATTCAATAATGCGTGCAATTGTTTGAGCAAAGGTTTCTGGTGTTTGTAGCGGTAGACCGTAAATAAGGTCAACGTTAGTCGATACAAACCCTAATGCTTTCGCTTTGGCAATTAAGTCGAAAATAAATTGTTCGTCTTGTTCGCGATTTACCGCGACTTGAACGTCTTTATTAAAGTCTTGCACACCAATAGATACCCGGTTAAAACCGGCTTCTTTTAGTGTATCTAACATACTCAGTTCAATCTCTCGTGGATCGACTTCAATTGAGTATTCGCCCACTTCAGCAAAATTAAAGTGTTCTTTAATCAACGCGGTTAACTTAAGAATCTGCTCTGGGCTTAAAAAGGTGGGTGTGCCGCCGCCCCAATGCATTTGGGTTACGGTGTAATTTTTAAATAGCGGTGCGCGCTTAATAATTTCAGCGGCTAAATATTCTATGTATTGATCGGCTTTATGAGCGTGGCGAGTAATAATTTTATTGCAGCCACAGTAATAACAAAGCTTGGCACAAAAAGGAATATGCACATACAACGACAGTTTGTCGGTTTTGCTATTTTTAATCGATGTCAGTAAATCTTGCTCAGTAAAGGCGTCATCGAATTCTAAGGCGGTCGGATAAGAAGTATAACGGGGACCGCTGTAATTGTATTTTTCGATCATCGACTGATCCCAACTAATCTGAGTGGGCTGCTTCAAGGCGTGTCCTCCGGGAGTAAATTAGCAACAGGCGAAGTATGCAATGTTCGTAAACAAATTAACTTGATCTAGGTTGTAAAAATGAATGTTGCTTGTGCAAATACACGCGGTTTAGCGGTTGCTTATGTAAGGTTTTTAGCATTATGAGGTGTATATCACAGTTTGCATTGGTGAAATGTTGAAGTTAGCCAAGCAAAAATTGCTGTGAACCTAAATTTCGTGCTTTACCGTCATAACGAGTTTCTGAGAATGTGATTTGACCATTACGATGCTTCAATATAATACTCGTTGACCGAGTGCCATATTCTTCATGCTGAATAAAAATAGATGAGAGTCTTCTTTCCCATTCAAGGCTAATACCTGTTTTAGGGAGTTGTTGATCTTGCGGTTGCGAGGTGTCGAGCATGATACTGCGTAAAGCTTCAATATCTGGTGTTGCTGTTTGGGTAATGTAACCTTGTAGTGCTTGTTGGCCTTTGGCCATTTTGGGCCAAACATCGTCTAGTGCACCATTACTCACCGCATGAAATCCTGGCGACAACAATGTCGTTTGTAAGGTTTTACTGTTAAAGCAATACAGTTTTTGCTGTTGTTGAAACACTAAATTGAAAGGGTTGTAGTTAATAGCATGTTCGCTTAACCATTGTGGAGTGATATCAGTCGTACATAAGGCATTAACCACTAATTCCCCACGACTTCGCACGCCGTCTTGTTGTTCTATTTCCCTTATATTGGTTAACCCTGCAAAGTGGCCAAGTTCATTCACTCCAAGCCAAGTTCCGCCGGCAAGTTTATCTTGACCTGCATAAATAGCGGGTGACGTTGGCCAACGGTGTGCCGGCTCGGTCGCCCTATGATGAAATTCATCACGGTTTGCACAAACAATCAACGGGTAGTCTGGATGGGCATCAATGGCAACAAATAAAATGCACATGGGGTTTCTCGTTAACGGACGGTAACCCCATCATAACCATAAACTAAGATTTTTACTGGTTATTTGTGCGGATGATGATGCTCTGCATGATTTGCTTTTGCATGTGAATGGCTATGAGCTGTGGTGTGTGAGTGACCGCTCACATGATCATGATGGTGTGGTGCCGATTTCATATTGATCATTAGACGGCTTAAAAACTGCCGCGGTCCCAGTCTTAATAAGCTCGCGCCAAATAATAATATAATGATCGCTAAACCAATACTATTTACAGTGTCGGGTAAGTGTAATGTCATTGCTGAACTTAATGACAGCTGGTCTGCCACCATTAAACCAGCGAGCAAGATACCGCCTAACATTAAACCTTGCTTCCAGTTCATCAGTTTTAATTGACCAATACTCACAACCGGCGCCGCTAGTAAGGTAAATGCTACTGCGATTTCACTCCAACCACTGTACGCTAGCGCCAAGGCTAAAATCACCGTGCCTAGATTACAAAACCGCATGGGTAAAAATACTAACAGTAAAATAAATACCTGAAGCGCAGGGTTTTCTAATGGCACAGAGGGATGACCAATGACATTGGCCAATACTAAACTGAGTATTATCCAGGGCGCACTTCGGTCGACTAATTGGCCAAACCCAAAGCGCCATGCTGACTCGGGTAAGGTTGGGTGTGGGTCTGTAATCTTAACTTGTGTTACGGTTAACAATGTCCCAATAGCAAGTAATCCTAGCGTTTGAAATAACGCAAACCACGGGCCCAATAATAATAGTGAGATTAATAATGCTTCTGGCCCGGCAAGACGTTGTAGCCAGCGTAATGCTAATGAGTGATGTGTCGGTCGTAAACCCAATGCAAATCGAGTAGTTGCAATGACATAACTTGCGAATAAAATAGGTGAAATAGTTAATAACCAGCTAACAAATTGCTCTGAACCATGGTCTTGATGTGCATGCTCGTGGCCACCGGTATCCATTAACAACAATAATGCCAATAAGCCTAAGCCTAATAAACTGCCGATACCCGCTTGATATTGGTATTTACCTTGTTTGTCTTCTTGCTGGTGGCCGTGGGGTTGGTGTAATACCACATGTAAAATAGAACCAGTTACAAATGCTTGTAAGTAAACCGTATTTTCTAGACTTAACTGAGTAAGCAGTTGCTCGCCTGCAAAGTAGCCTACAGACGTTAATATCATCATTGCTGCAAGTACAGCACTTGCCCAGCGAGTACCCACTTGTGGCTTTAACAACCACCAAATAGCCACACCAACAGGGAGGCGGTGCATAATGACACCTAACGCGAGTAGTGTTGAGTTACCTTCTTGTTGTGCCAATACCATAGCGCCACCGTCTGTAATGGTATGGAGCAATAAACCACCAATACCCAGAGAAAGGGTAATATTATGGGTAACAGTAGAGTAACGATGAAACAGCTTTTCGCTGGCCGTTGGCCCCCAAACTCCTAGCAGGACAAAAAACAGCGTAATAAACCCGCCGTGTTCTAGAAGCTCAGGTAAAATATGGATAAGCACTAGCCCGCCTAACGAGACGAATATAAACCCGTCTAAGCCTTTTTGTAGCCCACTACCCGATGAAAAATAACGGTAAAAAAGTGGCCCAAATAATAATGCGATACAGCTAGCGATGAGATAGAGCATGTTATCCAAAGTTCAATCAAAAAAAACGATGTAGTATAACATTTTTCGATTGTGTTGTAGCGTGTGAATCGCTCAAGCTGAAAAATTTACTTAAAACTTATTTTGTCAGTGTGACTTAGGTTTGAACCTGTCAGGTTGATTGGGTAAACATTTGAGTACACTACGTAACGAATTACTGTGTGATTTCATCGATTGTTGTTGTGCTTTGGGTATACAATATCGTCATTGTTTACCAACCAAAAGATTGTTGCTCATGGATATTTTTTCTGCTGCTGTGATGTTATTTCTAATTATGGATCCGCTGGGTAATTTACCTATTTTTGCTTCCATATTACGCCACATCGATCCTAAAAAGCGCCGCAGAGTATTAATTCGTGAATTGCTGTTTGCGTTAATTATTATGTTGTCTTTTTTGTACGCTGGCGAAGCGATATTGAACTTTCTTAACTTACGTTCTGAATCCGTCAGTATCGCGGGCGGTATCATTTTGTTTTTAATTGCAATTAAGATGATTTTCCCATCACCTGGTGGTGTAGCGGGTCTCGCTGCTGGCGAAGAACCCTTTATTGTGCCGATGGCTATTCCGCTAATGGCGGGCCCGTCTATTTTGGCCGCATTGATTTTATTAGCCCATACTGATAGTAGCCGCATGATAGATTGGACAATAGCATTAGTGTCAGCTTGGGCGCTAAGTGCATTTATCCTTATGTTTTATAAATTGTTTACTCGTATTCTTGGCGAAAAAGGCCTCACTGCTGTGGAGCGTTTAATGGGAATGGTGTTGGTGATGATATCAGTTCAAATGTTACTTGATGGTATCGCAAATTATATCAATGCCACGACGGTGTAATGTTAAAACACAACAATACTCTGACTTTTTATTATTTTTTAATCGAACCGTCACATTTACATTAAAGAATGGCTAACTTTGATTGTAACACCATCGTTGCAGCTGTTAATGTCATGTCATTATTGTTTCGGGGGTGGTTTATGAAGCGTATTCTTATTGTGTTGGGTTTTGCTGGTATTAGTGCCCTAGGGTGCCAGCATCAATCTACAGCCGAAACGGCCCCCGTAGTGGCTAAGCCGCTAATTAAAGATTGTGGCCCAAATGCAATGCCACCGATTCGTGATCCGAGTAAATTAATTGAAAACCTACGTGCTAAAGGTTTAATTACTGACGACATGAACCAAGCACAAATAGATAAAACCGTCGCAGATTATATTACTAAGCGCCAAAAAGCATTTGAGAAATGCCACAAACCTCAACCTAATACAGGTAAGTCGTAATGAGTAAATTTATTAAATACCAAGGGTTAGCCGTTTCCGCTTTATTGTTGGCATGTTCAACTGGTGTAGCCCTTGCTGCGCCTCAAACCGGAACGCCAGCCGATGGCGCGCTTATCAATGAGCAGCAAGTGCTGTATTGGTTGATTAAGCGAGGTGAGCTTGCAGCTGATGCAAGTGAAGCCGAGCAACAAGCCGCAATTGATGCCTTTGTGAGTCGTGGCCGTGATGCTAAATTTAAACCGGCTGCGATTGAGGTTAAAGCTGAGCAAGTACGCCTTAAGCAAGCTGCGCAAAAAAGCGCTAAAAGTGCTCAAAATGTTGCAGCTAACAGCACAGTACAAGCCGATCAAGATATTACAAAAACAGTAAAAGTACTGGCTGTGCTGGTCGACTTCCCTGACTTACCCCATGATGCTAATCAACTTGCAGCGGGTGATACTGATATGTACTACAGCAGTTATCCTGCATCGCATTATCAGCAGCTGTTGTTTTCTGAAACAGGGTTTGCTGGCCCAAATAATCAAACATTACAATCGGCTTATCAGTATTTTCAGGCGGTGTCGGGAAATAGTTTTTACTTTACTGGCCAGGTGCAAGATTGGGTCACTGCCGATAATAATGCGGCGTTCTATGGCAGCAATAACAGCGACGAAGATGATACCGCGGTGCCTGATTTGGTTAAAGAAGCTGTCGTGAAAGCGGTTGAAGGGATGAGCGATACTGAGCTCAAGAGTTATGATATTGAAGATCCATACGACCTAGATATTGATGGTAACTATGATGAAGCCGATGGGATTATTGACCATGTGATGCTGTTTCACTCCAGTATTGGTGAAGAAGCTGGTGGCGGTGTTTTAGGCGATGATGCGATTTGGTCACATAGATATTATGTCGACTCAACAACCAATGGCTATACCATCCCTGGACGTGGCTTAAAAGTGTTTGGGTATACCGTTCAACCCATTGATGCCGCAGCAGGTGTCTGTACCCATGAGTTTGGCCATGATTTAGGTTTACCCGATGAATATGACCTAACTAATAGTGGCGATGGTTCGCCTGTTGGCGAATGGTCATTAATGTCTGGTGGCAGTTGGACTGGGAGTATTGCAGGCTCTCAACCCAGTGGTTTTAGTCCTTATGCTAAGTCTTATTTACAACAAAAATATAAAGGAAAGTGGGTTAAGGAGCAGCACATCTCATTAGCCGACTTAACCAGTAGTGGCAGTACTTTTCAGTTAAATCAAGCCATTAATACTGACGAAGTTAACCAGTTATCTATTGCGCTCCCAGCAGAAAATATTGCCTTTAAGTCGCCTTTCACTGGTGAATATCAATATTATTCTGGACAAGGCAATATGCTCAATAATGCCATGTCTTTTGACGTGACATTACCGTTAAGTACATCACTTGCTTTAACCTTCAAAGCACATTGGGACATCGAAGAAGATTATGACTATGTGCAGGTATTAGTTGATAGCGTTGCCATCGCTGGAAATTATACCAGCAATAGTAATTCAGTTAACTCATCCATTAAAAACTTCATTACTGGTAAGTCTAGCGATATTGCCGGTTCTACAGGCGAAAACAGCTGGGTTGATTTGAACTTTGATTTGAGTGCCTATGCAGGTCGCACGGTGCAAATTAGTGTGGTGTACAAAACTGATGAAGCCGTAGATGAATACGGTATGGCAATTGATGACATACAGTTAACAAACCAAGGCAACGCTTTTTATATTGACGGCGCCGAAGCTGACGATGTGGCGGCTTTAGCTGGATTTAGTCGGATAGACGACACCTTACCGGGTAAAGCAAAACGCTATATTGTGCAATTACGCAGTCACCAAGGTGTTGATGCTGGCTTGGTTTATAGTCGGTATGTACCCGGTGTATTGTTATGGTTAGAAAACCTAAATTATAGCGACAACAATGTGTCAGAGCATCCTGGTGAAGGGTTGATTGGTGTGATCGATGCGGATCAAAACCTCATAGGCACTAGAGATACAGAGGTTCAGATACGGGATGCAACATTTAGTTTGTATAGTCAAAGTACCTATACAGGCGACACTCATTTAGATGCTGAATCACTTTTTGATGACAGCAGAGATTATAGCGCGCCACTTAAACCACAAGCTGGCATGATTTTACCTGAGCTTGGGTTAACTATGCAGGTTACTGAGCAAGCAAGCGATAGCAGTACAGCAAGGCTTGAATTTGCCTTAGCAGACAGCAGCGTATTGCCAGACGTGACACTTACTGCTGATATCATTGCCCAGGTTAATGGCGCTAATGTGAGCTTTAGTGCACAGGTGACAGGTGGAAGCGACTATACCTATGCCTGGTCTTTTGGTGATAATGCCACGAGCACAGATGTTGCACCAACATACACATATGCACAGTCGGGTGATTATGACGTGAGTGTCATCGTTAAAGACAGTGCAGGTAATACGGTTACGGCAACTAAAACGGTAAGAGTTGTGATTGCGCCTTTAGCGGCGTTTACCTTAACCCAAACCGACGCTTCAGTGAGCATGACAAACGCTTCTACTCAAGGATTTGGTGGACTCACTTACCTTTGGGATTTTGGTGATGGCAGTGCAACCAGTACAGTGCTAAACCCGAGTCACACTTATACTCAAAGTGGTTCTTATACTGTTACTTTAGTGGCGACAGACTCATTAGGTAATGAATCAACAGTGAGTCAAAATGTTACTGTGACCATTGCCGTAACAACACCGACAACACCGACAACACCGACCACAACGTCAACAGACACAGGCAGTAGCAGTGGTGGTGGCAGTTTAGGTTGGTTAAGTATGATGTTGCTGGCTTTTGTCGGCGTATATCGCCAACGAGTAAGAGCGCTTTAACTGGCAACAAGATAAGTAATTAACAAAACGCCCATTATTACGGTAATGGGCGTTTGTTTTTATAACCCGTAGCGTCTTTAACTCAGGTTGTTATTTATCAACAATTGTTAAGGTCACTCGCCTGAAGTGTTCATTTGGCCTATCAGTGCATAACCTAAAATAAGATAGGATCCTGTCTTAGAGATGATTAATGCGCTCAACTGCAGCGGGCAAAAATATTTCACTGACGATAAGTTGTGAGCAGTGCAAGTTAAAATAGCGTCTACGCCCCCACAAACTAGAGTTAACTTGTTGATTTAAGCTGGTGGCGAGAGCTGCAAGACGTCCGCATGTCTCAAATTTTGCAACCTCAATAGAACCAGGTGTTATATTGGGGCTAGAAAACAGTAACTCACCCAGTGGACGTGTGCCTAATCGGGTAAAATGATTACTTTGAGTGTGCAATATGTTTTGCGGGATCAATGTGCGTGCAAACACCCAAGGTGTACCGTCCAGGCACAATAATACTTCACGGATCCATACTGGCTCATTATGGCTTGGAAATTCGTCTTCAAGCGGCGTGAGTAAATGCTCCCCTAAGACCTTGACTTCAAAATGAGTGCAGTGAGTTTTGAGGCGTTGAGTTAAACTGCCTGTCGCGAGTAACCAGTCTTTTAGTTGGTTATCTGGCAATGATTGTATTTTTTCTGGCGAAAACCAATGAATTGATTCACCATATGGAAAGCTAACACTGGTCACGTTCATCTAAAACTCGTTACAATATACCTCAACAGCAATAGTCTACCATGTCATGAATGACCAAACACACCTCAAGGTGTGAACAACATGGCCGATTTAATTAACGTTACATCTTTAGGAGTGTCTCTCATTATGAAAAAATGGCTTTTAACGTTAGTTATGCTGTGTTGCGCTTCGTTTAACTTGCACGCCGCTGAAGAAGGTTTGGAAGATTATGCTTATTATGGTTTCGAGCCTGATATTGTCACCAATTACATTTCTAATCGTAAAAAACTAGGCTTTGTGAAAATCAGTGTAGAGTTGATGGTTAAAGATCCTAACGATCTTGTGAGCTTAGAGCACCATGATCCTCTACTGCGCTCCGCTATTGTTGAAATATTAGGAAACCAGGCTGAAGATAAAGTGAAATCGTTATCTGGTCGTGAAGAGATTCGCCGTGAGTGCTATGAAACCGTAAACCGCTTGATGCAACAAGAAGTCGGTAAGGCGATAGTGGTTAATTTACTATTTACTAAATACCTATACGATTAATGAGTCGTTCACATTCTGTCGGGCGAGCCAAGCAGCATGCTAAGCGCTCGCCAACACAGCAAAAGAAAACGTTTAATCACGTTATCACCCCTAAAAAACTGCATCCCCGTAATGCCCATCAACATGGCTATGACTTTGCTCGATTAACTGCAGTTATGCCTTCGTTAAGTGCTTTTGTGCGTGCAAATCCCTATGGAAACCCCTCAATTGATTTTGCCGATCCTAAAGCGGTAAAGTGCCTCAATGCAGCCTTATTGCTCAGTGACTATAAGATAAAAAACTGGGATATTCCCACTGGATACTTGTGCCCGCCGGTGCCTGGGCGAGTTGATTATCTGCATTATATCGCTGACTTATTAGCGCATAAAGGGGCTGTGGTTAAAGGGAGCAGCATTCGCGTCTGCGATATTGGTACTGGAGCGAATGGTATCTATCCGATTTTAGGGATTCAGACATACGGCTGGCAGTTTGTCGCATCAGACATTGACCCTGTATCGATTAGTAATGTGGCGGCCATTGCCAACAGCAATCCTAATATTAAAGCGAATTTGCAATTAAGAATACAACCGGATCCACAACATATTTTTCATGGGATTATTGCTGAAAATGAACGTTTTGATGTCACTATGTGTAATCCGCCGTTTCATGGCTCGTTAGCTGAAGCCGCTGCTGGTACATTGCGAAAAGTCACTAACTTAGCAAAAAGCCAACAGCAAAAACACGGTAAAACATCGCACAGCTTAACGGTTACACAAACTAATCCGAGGTTGAACTTTGGCGGGCAGAAAGCGGAGTTATGGTGTGATGGTGGTGAATCGCTATTTTTGACCAACATGATCAATGAAAGTAAACAATATGCCAGCCAGGTTTTATGGTTTACCTCATTGGTGTCTAAATCAGACAACCTTAAACCGTGTTATCAACGGCTCAAACAATTAAATGCGGCAGAGGTAAAAACCATTGAAATGACGCAAGGCAACAAAATCACTCGCATATTAGCGTGGAGTTTTATTCCTGCCGATTTACGTCAACAATGGGCCAACATGCGGGTGTAATAAACCTTACTGGGGTGTGGCGTTTGCCTTAAGAGCATCAAAGTCGATAGTTTCACTGCCGTGATACACTAAAAAGTGTCGCCCTTTGGCCCGGGCAATCAGGGTAATCCCTAGTTGCTTGGCTAAATCTAACCCCATTTGAGTGACGCCGCTGCGCGACAGTAATACTGGTATGCCCATTTTGGCAACTTTAATCACCATTTCAGAGGTTAAGCGGCCGGTGGTGTAAAAGATTTTATCACTGCCAGTTTGCTCATCTAACCACATGTCACCGGCTAATGTATCAACAGCATTATGACGACCAACATCTTCAACAAAGGCTAATATTTTATCGTCCTGGCAAATGCCGCAACCATGAACAGCACCTGCATTTTTATAGGTTTCGTTATACGCATTGATGTTGTTGAGTAATGCATAAATTGTAGATTGTTTTAATGCTGGCGTAGGTAATGAAATGTTATCTAAACCTTGTAAAAAACCACCATAAACCGTGCCTTGCCCACATCCAGATGTGACCGTTTTTTCAGCCAGCTTTTGTTCAATATCGTCTGAAACCTCCTGCGTGATAACTGCGGCTGAGCTCACTTCCCAGTCAACAATTACCGACTCCAACAAACTTAAGTCACTAATAAAGCCCTGATTTTTAAGATAGCCAATGGTCAACGACTCGGGCTTAGCGCCTAAGGTCATGAGCGTGACGATGGGGCGCCAATTTAAATACACAGTTAGCGGACGTTCACATGCGACAAACTTATCAACCACAACCCCTTGGTCGTCAACGGCTTTAACCGCAAGCGTTAATGGTACCTGGGTGGCTGTTTTTACAAATTTAACAGGCTTGCGAGCTGAAGATGTTGCCGAAGCGGATTGAGTCATAGGTAAGCCTCTAGGGGAATTTTTATTGAAGATGTTGGCACAATTGAATCGCTTCATCGTTTGTTTAGCATAGCAATTATTGTTCCCTAAACTTAAAAGATCTTACTTAAGCGTGATCTGGCGCAAATCTTTAGCATTTCAATACTTTTTACGCGTATTAATGTCCCAGTCTGCATTGCAGTGTGGACATATTGTCCTATTGTTAACGGGTAAATTGAGATCGAGTTCAAAGTAAATTTTACTTTTTAGTTGGCATCGATTTTGCTCTTACTAGCTAAAGCAATTTAACAATACGTGACTTATTGGGCACGTAATAACGTCAGAGGTCAGCATCAATATGCAACATAACGACAAGATATGGCCTATGTATGTGTCACTTAAAAAAGTGTCAGTGCAAACTGGGCGGTGGACATCAGTGCGTTGGGAGCTCGAACACATGGTGCCCGCTACCCAAACTAAGCCAGAAAATGCAGTGCTCGTTC
Organism: Shewanella inventionis; assembly: GCF_014641855.1. Taxonomy (GTDB): domain Bacteria; phylum Pseudomonadota; class Gammaproteobacteria; order Enterobacterales; family Shewanellaceae; genus Shewanella; species Shewanella inventionis. Next base: position 18,861 of record NZ_BMII01000039.1, on the reverse strand, counting down.
CGCTTGAGCTTTATAAAGATCAGCGTGGTAGCTACCGTATTAATCTCGATATGGATAATCCAACGCTATACATAGTGTGTGATCAGCTGAGTGACGGCTCCTGGGTACCAGCTTTTATTTCTGCGGATCAAAATGTCAGTGCCGGCTGCCTCGAGTCTGATACTCCCGTGTTGAACATTCCTATGCCGAGTGCGATTGCCTGTTGGATAGAAGCCTTTATTACTCGTCATGGCGAAGTAGAAATTAGCGCACACCGTCGTAAGCATGTTAATCGCCGTAAAAATGAAGGACCAAGTGCAAACCGTCCAGGAAGTATGCAATGAGTGGTCAAGATGGCTTACTGAGTCGTTGGGAGCTACGTCGTCAACGCGTTGCCGCTGAAGCTGAGCAGCAAGCGCTTGATACTAAGGATAGTGAATCGCTTGAGCTGGTATCCGAAGCAACAGAGCCTGCAGAACTTGACGATACTTTACCGGATGTAAGTCCTGAAGAAGAGCCATTACCTGATCCAACCACAATTGAAGTGGGTGGCAGTTTTGCTCGTTTCATGGCTAAAAATGTTGACCCGACCACCAAAGCTGCAGCATTACGAGCACTTTGGAAGCAACCACAGTATGGTCACATTGATGGCTTATTAGAATATGCACTGGATTACAGCAATCAACCGATTTTATCGGCCGATGTATCAGCAGAACTTGCCGGAAAAGTGTTTCGTTATGTGGTTGAGAAAACCAAGATTACAGAAGATGAATTGCTTGCTGATTCTGAGGCCGAAATGGCTAGTGATGAAGCAGTGGCAACCCAAATAAACAGTGAAACAGAATCGACAGAAGTTGATGAGTCGTTAGTCATTACTCAGCAATCGGAAACGTTATCGGCTAACGCTCAAGTGCAGGATGATGACCTGCTTGAGCAAGCTTTTGCCAGTGATGAGGCTAAAGGCTAACAGACCCTTGTATCTCAATATGTTATTGATAACGGATCGGGAATGCAGTCAGTCGATTTAATGAGTTGATGTGAATAACAAAGTGTTAGTTGCAGGAGTGAGCCACTGCATTAACCAGGTATAAAAACCGATATTAGGAACGCAATGACCATAATAAAAAACCAACCAATGCTGAAACAAGCTCGGCAGCAGGTGATGGCGAATACTCAGATTTTACAAAATCTGATCCCGCCAACCGTCAGCTATACCACTCAGGGCAATGTGCTAGTTATTGGCCCAGAAGATCTTGCTCGATTGGCCGCGGACAAATTGTCCACTATGAACAGCTGCGTCATTTTGGCTAATGAAGCCATTACCAGTCAGGATGAAGCCCATCTTGAAGCAGTAATGAGTGCCGCCACTCAAGTAGAAAGTTATTACAATAAGTTAGTCAGTATTAAAGGCTTTTTAGGCCAGTTTCAGGTCAAGGTAGAAAGCGACCACAGCGTGAGTGAATTAAGTGTGGTAGCAATACGTCAAGCTCACTTTGATATTGTTCTCGACTTAAGCTGTAGCCCAAGCATTAACCTAGAAATGTTACCTCCAGGGTATTTTTATGTTGGCCAAGATCAGGCTTTGCTTGCCGATGCGTTAGCACAAATTCCGGATTTAGTCGGTCAATTTGATAAGCCTCGATACGTAAAAGTGAGCCATGATATTTGCGCACACAACAAGCATGGTTTAAATGGGTGTAATCGCTGCCTCAATTTTTGTCCTGCAGATGCCATTAGCAGTGTGGCGCAAAAAATCGAAATCGACCCATATCTTTGCCATGGCGCTGGCAGTTGTACTAATGCTTGTCCAACAGGGGCATTAAGTTACGATTTACCCACCCCAAAATCATTACATGCATATCTTGAAAAACTAGTGAGTCGCTTTCGTCTGCAAGCGCAAACGGCTCCTGTAGTGTTATTTCATGACAATGAGGCTGGTGCACAGTTTATTACAGACGAATTAAGTGGTGATGTACTGCCTGTGGCAATGGAAGAAATAACCGTAGCCAGTATAGATCATTGGATGACCGCACTCGCCTATGGCGCACGTGAGATTCTTATTTTAAATACGCCGCTCACCGCGCCAACGTTAACCCAGATGCTAAAAGGTGAACTTGCACTTGCGAATCGTATTTTAGATGAAATGGGCCAGCCACAGCGGATCCGCTTAATTAGCCCAGCCGATCTCACCGATTTATATCCATCATTAGCAATTAGCCTTGCATGGCCTGTTATTATGCCAATGGTGCAGGAGCCGGCAAAACTCGAGCCGACAAATAACCCTAAACGCAGTCAGTTGTTCCAAGCTATTGACCATCTCAACAGCCAGGCTGCCGCAGTTGATAATACATTAGTGCTGGCCAATATCCCTTACGGTGTGGTGAGCATTAATAGCGACAAATGCACATTATGTATGTCGTGTGTGGCCACGTGTCCCACTCAAGCATTAAAAGATGGCGGAAATACCCCCGCGCTTAAATTTACAGAGCAAGACTGTGTGCAATGTGGATTATGTGAAGCAGCATGTCCTGAAAAAGTTATCAGTTTAGCGGCTCAAATAAACTTTAATACCCAACAGCGCCAGCAAGTTCAAATACTAAAACAAGAACCTCCTTTTGAATGCATACGATGCGGTAGCGAATTTGCCACCCAATCCATGGTGCACAAAATGATAGAAATGGTCGGCGCGCACAGTGCGTTTAGCGCCAATATTGAGCGTTTGAAAATGTGTGGCGACTGCCGAGTAAAAGACATGTTTGAAGACATCCTTGACGATCCAGAAAAGCAATTGCGATAAGAGATCTGTTATGACTGAAACAATAAGACAAATTAACGAAAACGACCAATTAAGAGCAGATATTTATCAGCTATTGGCCGCATTATTGCGCCGCCAACCGAGTACCGAGTTATTACAGTTTTTAGCTGATTTAGACATAGAAGTCGAAGACGGCAACGCCATGAGCGACGCCTGGGTTGCATTGAAGCAAGCAGCACAAAAAAGTAATACAGATACTTTAGAAGATGAATATTTTGCCATTTTTTTAGGTGTAGGCAGCGGTGAAATTATGCCTTACGGCAGTTGGTTTATGACGGGTTCATTAATGGACAAACCCCTAGCCGCATTACGCAGTGACTTAATGCAGTTAGGGTTTGAACGCGAAGAAAACGTCAAAGAACCCGAAGATCATGTCGCCGCATTATGCGAAGTGATGGGGTGCCTCATTTTAGAAGCTCCAGGTTATCGCCAATTAGCGTTTTATCAACGCCATATTGGTAGCTGGATTATTCGCTTTTGCGACAATTTGGCTAAAACACCTAGTGCTAAGTTTTACGTTGCGGTTGCGCAACTGGCTAACGCCTTTTTTACGGCCGAAGCTAACGAATTTGAACAGTTAAGTTTAAATATTCCGGTGAATTGTCCAGGTAGTGCTGACTTAGATCCAGTAGAAGAACAAGCTGTGCAAATTAACTAAACCGGATGATGGTCAACTGGCCACATCTTTTTATTAACAAGGAGACATTATGAGTAAGCAAGCTTCCGACATGGGTCGTCGCCAAATGCTAAAAGCATTAGCGCTCGGCAGTGCGGCAGGTGCTGTTGCTAGCGTAAGTGCACCCGCACTTGCTCAGGTAACTAAACCGTCTACACAGGAGCCTACGGGCAGTAACTACCGCGAAACAGAGCATATTCGTAACTACTATGCTTCGTTAAGCAAATAACAAAGGAGAGTGTGTGATGCGATTAACCCGCAAATCAGACACAGTCGAGACTAAAACAACGTCTGGCTTAGGTCTTAACCGACGTCAATTCCTCAAGTCTGCCAGTTTGGCGACAGGTGGTATTGCCGCAGCGTCAATGCTTGGTGCAGGTATGATGCGTAAAGCTGAGGCAAAAGATGTGCCTCATAACGCACCAACTGAAGTGAAAAGAACCATCTGTTCTCACTGTTCAGTGGGTTGTGGTATTTATGCTGAAGTACAAAATGGGGTGTGGACAGGGCAAGAGCCTGCATTCGATCATCCATTTAACCAAGGTGGACATTGTGCCAAAGGTGCTGCACTGCGTGAGCATGGTCACGGTGAAAAACGCTTAAAATACCCAATGAAATTAGAAGGCGGCAAGTGGAAGCGTCTTTCATGGGAGCAAGCCATTAATGAAGTTGGCGATAAAATGGAAACGATTCGTCAAGAGTCTGGTCCAGATTCAGTTTACTTCATGGGCAGCGCCAAATTTTCAAACGAACAAGCTTATTTATATCGCAAATTAGCAGCAATGTGGGGCACTAACAATGTCGATCACTCTGCACGTATTTGTCACTCTACCACGGTAGCTGGTGTAGCAAACACCTGGGGCTACGGTGCGCAAACTAACTCGTTTAACGACATCCGCAACTCAAAATGCATGATGTTCATCGGTTCTAACCCATGTGAAGCGCATCCAGTAGCGATGCAGCACATTTTAATTGGTAAAGAGCGCGGTGCAAAAATCATTGTTGTTGATCCACGCTTTACTCGTACAGCCGCTAAGTCTGATGAGTATGTGCATATTCGTCCAGGTACCGACATTCCATTTATTTATGGTCTGTTATGGCACATCTTCGAAAACGGTTGGCAAGATGATTCGTTCATCTCTCAACGTGTATACGGCATGGAACGTATCCAAGAAGAAGTGAAAAAATATACGCCAGAAGAAGTTGAAAATGTAGTTGGTGTACCTAAAGCGCAAATGTATCGTGTTGCTAAAATGATGGCAGAAACCAAACCCGGCACCGTAGTATGGTGTATGGGTGGTACTCAGCATCACGTTGGTAACGCTAACACTCGTGCATACTGTATTTTACAGCTAGCCCTTGGCAACATGGGTGTCGAAGGCGGCGGAACCAATATTTTCCGTGGTCACGATAACGTACAGGGTGCCACAGACTTTGGCTTATTGTTTGACAATTTACCGGGTTACTATGGTTTAACAACTGGTGCATGGGACCATTGGGCTAATGTGTGGGATCTCGAGCCAAGCTGGATTAAAGGCCGTTTTGATCAGGCACAATATCTTGGGCAAGATCCGCAAACCTCGGCAGGTATTCCTTGTTCTCGTTGGCATGATGGCGTGTTAGAAGACAAAACCAAGATTGCGCAAAAAGACAATATTCGTCTCGCATTCTTCTGGGGTCAATCTGTTAACACTGAAACCCGTGGCCGTGAAGTGCGTGAAGCTCTGAACAAAATGGACACCGTAGTCGTTGTCGATCCATTCCCAACTATGGCGGGTGTTATGCACGAACGTCAAGATGGCGTGTATCTATTACCTGCGGCAACTCAGTTTGAAACCTATGGCTCTGTGTCTGCGTCAAACCGTTCGCTTCAGTGGCGCACGCAAGTCATTGATCCATTGTTTGAGTCGTTACCTGATCACATCATTATGTACAAGTTGGCTAAAAAATGGGGCGTTGCAGAGCAATTCTGTAAGCACATTAAAGTCAATGGCGAAGAGCCATTAGTAGAAGATGTGACCCGCGAGTTTAACAAGGGCATGTGGACCATTGGTTATACAGGTCAAAGCCCTGAGCGATTGAAAATGCACCAAGAAAACTGGGGCACGTTTGATGTTGACTCGTTAGAGGCACCAGGCGGTCCAGCTAAAGGTGAAACCTATGGTCTACCTTGGCCATGTTGGGGTACACCAGAAATGAAGCATCCAGGTACGCAAATTTTGTATCGTACCGGCCGTGAAGTAAAAGACGGTGGTGGTAACTTCCGCGCGCGTTATGGTGTTGAGCATAATGGCAACAACATTCTTGCCGAAGGGTCTTACTCAAAAGGATCTGAAATTCAAGACGGTTATCCAGAGTTTACCGCTGACATGCTTAAACAGCTTGGCTGGTGGGATGACTTAACCGCTGAAGAAAAAGTACACGCGGAAGGGCAAAACTGGAAAACCGATATTTCTGGTGGTATCCAACGTGTGGCGATTAAGCATGGTTGTATCCCGTACGGTAACGCGAAAGCGCGCTGTATCGTGTGGAACTTCCCTGATGACATTCCATTACACCGTGAACCGCTATACACACCTCGTCGTGATTTAGTGGCTAAATACCCTACTTATGAAGACCGCATGGTTGCACGTCTACCAACACTTTATAAGTCTATTCAAGATAAAGACTTTGCAACCGACTTCCCATTAGCGGTTACTACAGGTCGTTTGGTTGAATACGAAGGTGGTGGTGAAGAAACCCGTTCAAACCCATGGCTTGCAGAACTTCAGCAAGAAATGTTTATCGAGATCAACCCAGCAGATGCTGCAGATCGCGGTTTACGTGATGGTGACGACGTGTTTGTTCACAGTCCAGAAGGGGCAAAGATCACCGTTAAAGCAATGGTGACACCACGTGTTATTGCAGGTGAATGTTTTATGCCATACCACTTTGCGGGTGTATTTGAAGGCAAGAGCCTAGAGAAAAACTACCCAGAAGGCACGGTACCTTACGTTATTGGCGAATCAGCTAACACTGTAATGACCTATGGCTATGACGTTGTGACTCAGATGCAAGAGACTAAGTCTAGCTTGTGTCAGATCAGCAAAGCCTAACAACACTTGATGAGGAGATAAGCCATTATGGCAGTCATGAAATTTCTGTGTGACACCAAACGCTGCATCGAGTGTAACGGTTGCGTCACAGCTTGTAAAAACGAGAACGACTCTGCTTTAGAGTGGGGTATTCAACGTCGCCGCGTGGTGACACTTCACGATGGTGAACCAGGAGAAGCATCAATATCAGTTGCTTGTATGCACTGTACCGACGCGCCTTGTATGGCCGTATGTCCTGCAGACTGTTTCTACCGTACCGAAGACGGCATAGTATTGCACAACAAAGATACCTGTATCGGTTGTGGATACTGCTTCTATGCTTGCCCATTTGGTGCACCGCAGTTCCCTAAAAAGACTGCATTTGGTAGCCGCGGTAAAATGGATAAATGTACATTCTGTGCGGGTGGCCCTGAAGAAGATCATTCTGATGCAGAGCGCCAAAAATACGGTTCAAACCGTATTGCAGAAGGTAAATTACCTATGTGCGCCGAGTTATGTGCAACCAAAGCGTTACTTGCGGGCGATGCAGGCATAGTGTCTGACATTTACCGTCAACGTATGGCAACACGCGGTAATCCAAATGTGATTTGGGGCTACAATCCTAAAACAGGCGAAATGATCTAACCGAGCATGGGCTGCGATTAAGTTCGCAGCCACTTAAGGAGTGACAATGTTAACTTTAACGTTAAACAAATCACTGCGCAGGATGTTTGCTCTGTTGGTTCTGTGTATGGGATTAGGATTGGCCACATCGCCGGTGTATGCCGCTGATGAACAATCTAGCCAGCAACAAGCAACGTCTAAATCCAGCGATGCAGATCTCTGGCGTGCAGTAAAAGCCGGCGAACCGGGATACAGTACAGATAAAGCGTTAGAAGCCGATGTACTTATCAATGTTGCCGGCAATGAAGGAAAGGCATTGCGAAATACCTACCTAAAACCTGCAATCGGCTTAGCCGTAATAGGGGTTTTTGGTGCCTTTTTAGTGTTTTACTTAGTCAATGGTCCATCTAAACTGAGTAAAGGCTTTTCAGGTAAAATGGTGCTTCGATGGAACAAAAGCGATCTGTGGTTACATTGGATAATGGCAGTATCTTGCCTCACACTAATGGTAACGGGCATTGTTATTATGCTCGGACGGCATTTTCTTGCGCCTTATGTGGGCGAAGGAATATGGGCCGGACTCATTGCATTTTGTAAGTTTACTCACGATTGGTCTGGACCCATTTTTATGGTGTCTTGGTTGTTGTGTGTGATTAAATGGATGCCATTACAAACCTTTAAAATGTATGATTTAAAATGGTTTTTAGTGGTAGGTGGCTACATTAATTTTGGTCCGTTTAAAGGCAAACATCCAGACAGTGGATTTGCCAACGCGGGTGAAAAAATGTGGTTTTGGACCTTAGCTATTTTTGGTCTAAGCATCAGTGCTACAGGCGTTATGCTGGTGTTCCCAACACTGGAATTACCTCGTGAGCTGTCAATGATTGCCTTGCTGATACACGGTGTTAGTGCGACGATTTTAATCGCATTTACCATTGTGCATATTTGGATGGCAACCGTACTCAGTGAAGGTGGTATGGAGTGTATGGTATCTGGCTATTGTGACGAAAACTGGGCTTCGCAGCACCATAATGTGTGGTACGACGAAATCAAAGCCGATGGCACGTTAAAATACAAAGAGTAAGCCTATAAAATAAGTGCGAATCCACTTGTTCATGATAGAGATAAAACACCTTGTTAGGTTACTGACAAGGTGTTTTTTATTGGCATTTTTTGTTTTGGCTGATTGCGGCATGGTGAGTTTAGCGGTGTGATTAATATGACTATGATCAAAGGCTATCCTCATGAGTAGAGAAAGAGGTATGTTATTAAATATGGTGAAAATGACCTGTTTAGCTCGCTTAAACGATATTTTTTACTAAAACGACTTAAATATAAAAGAGGCTGTAATGGCAACGCCCAAAAATGATACAACGTCTGTTGATGACAATATGGATGAGATTGTTGATGATAGTGTTGCTTATGATATGTCACAACGAGGTCGTCAGAGTGAAGATCCTTTAGAGGCAATTAAAGCGATGCGTTTAGGTCAGTTGGCTGTTTGTCGCCTCAAAACTGAGCAAGAAATGCAGACTATAGTGAGTAAAAATACCAAAACAGTCAGCCAAAACGTGAAAACTGATGATTAAAGTGGTTCACTTTATTGTATGACTATTTGAATATTCATTTTTTTGTGACGTCATAGCACTGTTGTTAGGGGGAGAATCGTTGAATATTTCTCAATTGCATCACAAAGAACTTGCGATTGCCAAATCACTATTAGAAAACCCAGGCTTGGCGGTAAAAATAACCAATTTTATAGGTTCGCCAATTGAAAAAGGGTTGGCATTACTGCCTGCTAACTGGAATAAAAATATCGCTAAGGTCACCGAAAAATCACTAATGAAAGCCTCAGAAGCGGCTATTTTTACCATGAAAGACAGCCCCGGTGAGATATCATCGAATCGTTGGCATAAACTAGGTGTTGCGGTGAGTGGTGGCGTGGGCGGTTTTTTTGGCTTAACAGCCATTGCCGTTGAACTCCCTGTATCTACTACCATTATGTTGCGATCGATAGCTGATATTGCCCGTAGCGAAGGTGAGTTGATTACCTCGTTAGAGACAAAAATGGCCTGTTTAGAAGTGTTTGCTTTAGGCGGCGCCAGTGATTTAGACGACAGCAGCGAGTCTGGATATTTTACCGTGAGAGCAGCGTTGGCTAAATCGGTAACCGAGGCCGCTGAGTTTATGGTTAAAAAAGGCATAACCGATGAAACCGCACCGCTCTTGGTTAAGCTTATCAGTCATATTGCTGAAAAATTTGGCGTACAAGTTACTCAAAAGGCCGCGGCTCAAGCTATACCGGCCATTGGCGCCGCTGGTGGTGCCATCATTAACACCTTGTTTATTGACCACTTTCAAGACATGGCAAGAGGCCACTTTATTGTACGTAAGCTTGAGCGATTATATGGGTATGATACCGTTAGAACCGCGTACAATTTGTTGCCGAAACACGTGAGTTAACAAGTGGTAAGGTGTGTAAAGGTATGTGAGGCCCAGATTGTTATTGCCGGTAAGAGGCGTAACTTGCTTGGCCTAACTAAGCATCAATGCAACATGAGTGGGATTTTCTTGCATGTGTTGATATTGCGCCGCCATGTAATAGATGAAAAGAACGATGTTGTATTAGCAATAACTGGCTGGTAGTTTGCATTTTCGTTAGTTTATCGTTTTTATGAGTGAGGCAAGTATGATTCGATTTTTTTTTAATATTATTGAGCCTATTGATGGTGTTGCCGTCGGTTTTTGCAGCAGAGCCTGTCAGCTACAATAAAGAGTTAGATGGCTTTGATTATCCCTTTGAAGTCCAAACGTTTAATTTTAATTCGCAAAAAAACGATTTAGCCATGCGTTATATGGACATTGGCGACAAAAATACCAAAAAAGTGATTGTACTTTTGCATGGTAAAAACTTTTCTGGTTACTACTGGGAGCAGGTTGCAAACGATTTATTAGCGAAAGGCTACCGAGTGATTATTCCTGATCAAATCGGTTTTGGTAAATCCACTAAACCCGACTTTTATCAATACAGTTTTGGCCAGTTGGCGTTAAACACTAAGTTATTACTCGACAGTTTACACATTAATAAAATTGATCTTGTCGGTCATTCAATGGGCGGCATGTTAGCAACAACATTTGCGGTTAACTATCCAAACGCGGTAAATAAGCTTATTTTGATTAATCCTATTGGCTTAGAAGATTACAGCCGGTATGTGCAATTTAAAGACGTTAACTTTTTTTATAAAAATGAACTCGCCACCAGTGTTGATAAAGCCAGAAATTACCAGAAAGCCAATTACTATGATGGTAAATGGTCAAATGAATATGAAAAATTGTTAGCGCCGTTACAAGGCATGCTTGCAGGCGATGATTGGCCAGTGATAGCGTGGAATAATGCCTTAACCTATGGCCCAATATTCTCAGAAAACATTGTCGATAGGTTTTCGCAAATCACCAGTGAAACGATACTAATCATTGGTACCCGAGATCAAACTGGGCCTGGCCGTGGCTGGTTAAAAGAAGGGGTCACTAGAACATTAGGTGACTACAAAACACTGGGTGTGAATGCCCACAAGTTAATTAAAGGCTCAACATTAATTGAACTTGAAGGCTTAGGTCATATGCCACAAATTGAAAACTACCCAGTATTTATAAAGGCATTTGACCAAGCGCTAGCTGATTGAGCCGTACGATTTAAGCGACATCACCCTTATATTGTTTGATGAAATGACCTAACGTGCAGCCTAATTTGTAATGAGCAACAAAAGCATGTTATGAACAAAACACCTTATTGGCTAACGAATAAGGTGTTTTTTATACCTTTTTATCAAACAAGTATTATTGCTGCAAAAATAACCTTGAAAGACCAACAGACCCTAATATTTGGCTTATGGTTGCGAGTGATGATGTTTGCCCGCAGTTAATAGGTTTGTTGGTGATGGGCACAGAGGCTCTTATGGATATGGCAACGTTGTGATCGTAAGTGTTATTAAACTGAAAGTACAAAATAGGAGTGCGGCATAATGGAATACCAATTTGTTAAGGGGCAGGTAGGTGATATCGTGGCGGTACTTTCGTTAATACCTGAGTTTAGCCATCTCACCTCTGAAGCCGACATCGTTGCGAGATTGGCAGGTAAACAGAGTTTGATTTTAGTGGCGACCCACAATGCCAGACCGATAGGTTTTAAGATAGGCTACTCGCTTAACGATACTGAATTTTATAGCTGGTTAGGTGGCGTTATACCAGCGCATCGAAAGATGAAAGTGGCTTCGCAATTGCGCCAACAGCAAGAGGCTTGGGCTATTGCGCATGGGTTTAACGTGCTTAAAGTTAAATCCATGAACCAATTTCCCAATATGTTACACATGCTTATTTCAAGTGGTTATCAAATTTGTGGTTATGAAAATAATGGAACAATTGAGAACAGTAAAATAGAGTTTGTTAAAACGCTCTAATTTTATGCACGTTAATGCGATGGCATATCAAAGGTATGACTTCTTTACATGTAATGATTTAATGCTGCCGGGTTTTCGTTTGCTCAGGTAGAATGCCCCCACTGAGCGTTTATTTTTAGGTTTAATCTATGCAAATCAATCGTGTACTACTAACCGCTATTGGTAGTGTTTTACTCGCAATGGTCACTATCCAGTCGGGTGCTTCACTAGCGAAACAACTTTTCCCGATTATTGGGCCTGAAGGCACCACAGCACTGCGTTTAGGTTTTGCCGCAGCTGTTTTGTGGTTAGTGTTTCGCCCTTGGCGTGCTTTGCCTAAGGGACGGGATTGGCAGAGTATTATTATTTATGGTCTGTGCTTAGGTGGGATGAATATTTTATTCTATCTCTCGATTGAGCGCATTCCTTTAGGGATTGCCGTTGCGCTTGAGTTTACCGGCCCTCTGGCCGTTGCCTTATTTAGCTCCAAACGAAAAAGTGATTTGTTTTGGGTTGCCTGTGCTATTACGGGTATTTTGCTGTTGATGCCAAGTTTATCAAGTGCGCAAGGGCTTGATATTTTAGGTGCCTTGATGGCATTGGGTGCAGGAGCATGTTGGGCCGGCTATATATTATTTGGCACTCGTACAGGCAAGCAAGCATCTGGTGGTATTACCGTGGCGCTTGGGATGACGGTGGCCGCAGTGGTCTTGGTGCCTGTTGGCGCGGTGAGTCAGGGGTTAGCATTAATTAGCTGGGAAGTATTACCTCTAGGATTATTAGTGGCGGTGTTATCGAGTGCGTTGCCCTATTCATTAGAAATGGTAGCGCTACGTAATATGCCGACTCAAGCCTTTAGTGTATTGATGAGTTTAGAGCCTGCAATTGCTGCATTGGCTGGATTTGTGATTTTAAGTGAGCAACTAACAGTACTGCAGTGGGCCGCAATTGGTTTAGTGATTATTGCGTCAATAGGCAGTAGCTTTACCCCTAAAAAAGCCGTTGAGATGGGGGTATGAATAGATAGGCTAAAGAGCCTTGCATTATGTCAATTAGCGTGCAGATATGAATGGTTAGGTTTTAGGGTGCTATGGATAACGTTCAAATATTAATTGAACGCTAAAACAACGGGTTAGGTGGTGATTTGCCACCTAACCCGATGTGTTTTTTATTTACCACGCCATATCTAAAATTTTACGGCTGGTGGCTAAATCAACTTTGCCGCTTTCAGATAATGCTGTCATGCCGTGGGCTTCTAATGCGTCAACAACTTGAGATAGTTGCGCTTGAGTTACACCATGGTCACGTAAGCGCACTGGTAAACCTACTTGCTTAAAGAAGGCTTCGGTCTTATCAATAGCCTGGTCTACGCGGCTTGCTTCATCACCTTCGGTAATATCCCACACGCGCTCAGCATACTGTACTAATTTTGCGTGTTTTTGCTCTTTTAGCACGCGCCATAGTGACGGCAATATCACCGCGAGTGTTTGTGCATGGTCAATATCAAATAGGGCCGTTAGCTCGTGGCCAATCATGTGAGTTGACCAATCGAGCGGTACACCTGTGCCAATCATGCCATTTAAGGCAGATGTTGCACTCCACATTAAGTTTGCTCGAGCATCATAGTTGGTTGGCTCTGCGACTGTGACAGGGCCAACTTCAATTAATGTGCGTAAAATACCTTCAGCCATACGGTCTTGTACACGAGCATCAACAGGGTAAGTTGCATATTGTTCAAGCACATGCACAAATGCATCAACCACACCATTCGCCACCTGAATTTGGGGTAAGCTGAAGGTTAGTTCTGGGTCTAGCATGGCAAATGTTGGGTAGGCGCAAGGGTGGTTTACTGGAAATTTTCCGCCTTGATAGCTCACAACTGCAAAGGCATTCATTTCTGAGCCGGTCGCTGGCAATGTGGCAATCACACCAAGCGGAATCACTTTGTCGTTAGCCACAGGAACAGGGTTAAAGCCGTGGTGTAGCAAGCTTGTTGTGTCACCGTCGAACTGAGTGGCGAGCGCGATAAATTTAGTGCCGTCCATGACTGAACCACCGCCGACAGCAAGTAAAAAATCGATATTTTCTTTACGTGCAACCTCAACAGCTTTAATCAATGTGTCGTATTTAGGGTTGGCTTCAATGCCGCCAAATTCAAATACTGTGCGGTTACCTAATGCCGCTTTGACTTTATCAAGCGTACCGAAACGCTGCACGCTACCACCGCCGTAAGTAATTAATACTCTGGCATTTGCGGGTACAAGTTGATCTAGCTCTGCGATGCGGTCTTTACCAAAAACAACATGAGTAGGGTTACGATAGTTAAAATTAAGCATATTTGGCGCCTTTTGGTTTTGCGATAAAACAAGAACATATTGCGGTTAAGCCAATCTCTTTAACATTAGGTGTTAAACGTGACGTAAACAGCACGGAAAAATCATGTGTCTATATTAGCCTCTTGAGTCAAAATAAACATACACATAACTGTCTCATTCATGCGCATTCCTGCCTTTTTTGTTTAAAAATGCGGTTTATTTTATAAATATAATGCCTTTTACTGCTTTTTTGGTAACATTGCTTTTAGCGGGCGGTGTAGTGAATATGATCAAGGTGGTACGATGAACGAGATTGCTAAGTTAATGGCGCAGTTAGCACCAAAAGAAGGGGTTAACGATACCTACCTATCAGGTGTGCGTGTTTTTCGCGGTTCACAATACGCCTCACGGGGTCCACTGTGTTATTCCCAGGGCGTGCTGATTGTTGGTCAGGGTAAAAAGCGTGTGTACATAGAGGATCAAACCTTTGATTACGACCGCCAGCATTCTTTAGTGATGACAGTGCCGCTTCCAGTAGAATGCGAAACCTTTGCCAGTATTGAAGAGCCTGTGTTGGTTTTGATGGTTGATATTAACCTGGTGCAGTTAAATTACATCGTTAGGTTAATGGACGAGCATCATCAAATTCCAAAAGACTTAAATGAATCTCGCCAAAGTGGTTTTTTTATTGCCGACAGCACCGAAGACATGGATTGTAGTGTTATTCGATTATTGCAGGCTTTGCAGTCACCCCTAGAGGCTCAAGTGATGGGCGAGGCACTTGTGCTAGAGTTGCTTTATCGATTACTCGACTCACCCAATGCCGCCCCCCTGTATGCCTTGTCGTTAAGTCACACTCGTCTATCTCGGGTTGAAAAAGCACTGAGTTATATTCATAAGCACTATGGTGAGTCTGTTGAGGTTGATACATTAGCGGGCCTTGTGAATATGAGTCCCTCAGCGTTTCATCGCTGTTTCAAAGAGGTGACCTCGTCAACGCCAATACAATATGTTAAAAAAATCCGCTTAAATAAAGCCAGAGAATTACTGCAATTACAGAAAATGAAAGTGAAAGAGGTATCTATTCAGGTAGGCTATGAAAGTACGGCACAATTTAGCCGTGAATTTAAACGCTATTTTGAGCAAAGTCCTGGCGAATTTGCTCGGTTATAATGTGACTTTATATTGCGATATTAATTAAGGCTTTACTATGGCTGCAGATGCACCTACAAAAATCACTTTTTTTGAGTTTTTAACACCCTTAGTGGCATCAGGGAAAAAGACGATTACTATCCGTGATGTTAGCGAAAGTCATTACCAGCCGGGTACTCAAGTTGAGGTTTATACCCTTGAAAGCCATATCAAGGTTTGCGACATCCTCATTTTGTCTGTCGAGCCATTGGCCTTTGACGATATCAATGAGTTTCATGCCGCTCAAGAAAGCTTACCTTTAGATGAGTTAAAGCACCTTATTCAACAGGTATATCCTGATCAGCAATGTCTATTTTTGATTTCCTTTTCGCTAATTGATGCGGGCATCAGTTCTAATACCAATTCCACTAATTATCTGGTCATTCAGCGGGAATTCTGTGCCTTCTAGGCAAGTAATAGGATTGTAGGCATAGTTGCTCTCGGCAACTGCTCCTGCGTTGCTCTACCTCCTGCATCCATGCAGTCGTACGTCAAAATACTATTAAGCAGCATAGAAGGCACAGAAACCCGCCTTGCAGGAGACGCTCAGACAGTCCATTTCTTTGTTGCATTGCCTTAGAAGGGAATAACCATTATTTCAACAATGCGCCTCAAACTGAACAGTCTGAGCGACTCTGATTGGTCACATAATTAATGGAAATGGTATAAATAATTACCTTTCAATTCGTTATCTTTGACGCATCCATGTTTTAGACTTGGTTCACAACAGCAGTGTCTAAAACATGTTCTGCTTAACAAATGTCCTTTTTGAGCTGTGTTAGTTTTTATAACTACTAGTTACCTCACATTTTAGCTACCGCTAAAGTGATATTTTTACCGCCTATTGCTTTTGTATTTAATACCTTGTTATCAATGGTTTTGCTCTCAGGGCTTCATTTCGTTAGGATTTTTTATGTCTACTATTATTCAATCAGTCAGCCAGGAGTTGATTAAACCTTACCAGGCCAATATTACCGTGCCCAATTGGATGATCAGTTCAATGGAACGGGTGATGCAATATTATGTAGATAAAAATTTGCGACTTGACACTATTTCGACCGACCGCATGCCTAAGCCTGTTGAAGGCAAAAAGTACATGTTGTACGCCCATATTCCGTTTTGCCATACCTTGTGCTCGTTTTGTACTTTTCATCGGTTTTTGTTTCGTGAAGATAAAGCGCGCGAGTATTTTGTTGCACTGCGTAAAGAAATGCAGATGGCAAAAGAGTTAGGTTATCAATTTGAGTCTATGTACATCGGCGGTGGCACGACAACCGTGCTTGAAGACGAATTAGCTAGAACAATTGAGCATGCTAAAACCCTGTTTCCAGGCATTAAAGAAGTGTCTTGCGAGTCTGATCCTCAACACTTGGCAAACCCTGAGTTTAAGCAATTAAAAGGATTGGTCGACAGAATGTCGATCGGTGTTCAAAGTTTCGATGACGGCATTTTAAAAATGACTGACCGCTTCGATAAGTTTGGATCGGGACAACAAACATTCGATCGTATTATGGCGGCAAAAGAGTTATTCCCGATTATCAACGTTGATTTAATTTTTGGTTTTAAAGGTCAAAGTGCTGACATTATTCAAGCCGACCTTGACATGGCATCTAAGCTCGACCCGCGCCAAATTACCACTTATCCACTGATGATTACTCACCAAACGCGTAAAAGCGTGAAAGGGACGTTGGCCGCGCCTCATGGTGAAATGGTTAATCAGTACCGTCAAATTTTAAATAGTTTAACAGGCCAGTATAACCAACTGTCTGCATGGGCGTTCGGTAAAACCGATAATGAAGGGTTTGATGAATACGTGATTGATTATGATGAATACCTTGGTGTGGGGTCGGGTTCATTTAGTTTCTTAAATGACACTTTATACGTGAATACTTTTTCGCTTAAAAAATATCAACAGCGTATTGCGCAGGGGCGTATGGCCGTTGAGCAGCAGAAAAAATACCAATTAAAAGAAGTCATGCAATATCGTTTTTTACTGGGTATGTTCTCTGGACGTTTATCTCGCCAGTATTTCCGCGATACCTTTAACGTTAATTTAGACACTGCCTTATTTAAAGAAATGGCGTCAATGAAAGCCATGGGGGCGCTGAAAAATGACCCACTCAATCCAGATGAACTGATTGTGACCGACAACGGGAAAATGTTAGGCCTGTTAATGATGAAAGAGTTTTACTCTGGCATGGACAATGTTCGCGCTCAATTACGTCAACCATTAACCGATTTAGACATGTAGCCTTTGGTTTTGCGCGTATTGCTGCAAGATACGCCAACCTGTATTTCAAGGTTGACGTTTTTGTGACAATCGCTAGATGCAGATATAGGTAAATTCACGTAAGCTTATCCAATCGAATGGATGCTTGGAAAGACCCAATGGCTAATATTCTATTGCTTGCCAATATCAACTGTGACCGTATTTTACGTTTAGATAAACCTTTACAAACCGGTGGTAGGTTTCATTATCAAGATGGTGGCTTACGTCTAGGTGGCGGTGGGGCAAACACCGGCTTAGGTTTGGTGTGGGCTAAACATAATGTGTCGTTAGTGAGCGAAGTCGGCAGTGATGATATTGGCGATTGGATTTTGGCAAAAGCGAGCACTTTAGGTTTAGATTGTCGCCTAGTTCATCGTTTTAGTGGTAATACTTGCGAAATGCTACTGGTGATGACCCCAGATGGCGAGCGAACCATTATTAGACCTCAACGGCCGATCTTTGAATTACCCGCAGCACCAGATTGGCTGCAATGGGATGCGTTTTATATCAACTCATCTGCTAATGGTGCTGAGTTATGGGCGCAAGACGCCATGAACCATAATCCTAATTGCCTGGTTGTTGCGCAGCTTGCTAAAGATCAACGCCCGCGGCCATGCCATGTATTAATAGCCTCAATTACAGATATGCAAGGCCGTTGTAACCAAACGCCGTGGCAGTTTGCTCAAACCATTGCGGGTAATGCATTGCAGCACTTTATTGTGACCGACGGTGATAAAGGTGCGATTGTATATAGTGCTCAAGAGCAGCAACATGTACCAGCTGTGTATGCCGAAGTTGTTGACACCACAGGTGCAGGCGATGCGTATGCCGCAGGTGTTATACATGGTTTATGCCATAAAATGCCAATTACAGATGCGATGCATGAAGGCGCATTATGGGCATCATTTGCAGTGGCAACGCAAAGCTCTATTCCTGGTGACGCCTTGAAAAACTATTTGTTGTAACCTAGGCCCTAGGGCTGTTGCTCTTTGCTGATTGAATTTTGTTCGAATTGAAAACGATTTAATTGAGGCGAATTGACTAGTCATCTAAGCAACTCTTTATTTGCAAAGAATCATTCAACAAAGAGTAAAACGTTTTTAGCCGAACCCCTATAACTGTCATGCGTATGTCATCATTGATGTTTATGATGCTTGCGTCTAACACAATTTGTATCGTAATTGATTGAACTCACAAGTGTGACTTTGCATCGGTACAATCTCCCATTTTATTTATCGCCTTACTCCTCCCCAGTAAGGCTTTTTTTTGCCTAAAAATTGGGTATATTGCTACAAGTGTTTATATGTCAACAGGGATGAGCGGGATGAAGTTAAAGTGGGTAAATCGTATATCTGGGTGAGCTTACGGCAGCGTAGCTCAACTTATTTCAATTAACCTGATTTAATCATTGTAACTAAATCAACCCGGTCACAATGATGCCAGATAAACTCCTTAACACCCTCGCTAACTTTGAACAGTGGC
>NZ_BMII01000038.1 GCF_014641855.1 Shewanella inventionis | reverse complement strand
GCTCAGACAGTCCATTTCTTTGTTGCATTGCCTTAGAAGGGAATAACCATTATTTCAACAATGCGCCTCAAACTGAACAGTCTGAGCGACTCTGATTGGTCACATAATTAATGGAAATGGTATTAAATGCGTGACGCTCTTTTTAATATCAATAACCACAATACGGGTAGTACGGTGATATAGAAAAACATCACAGTAGCGCCGATATCGCCCGACAATAAAGTGCTAAAAATAAACCTGACAATGCCCATCGGATCCCACGGCATGTAATGCAGATTACCGTGTAATAACATGGTTGCTAAAACAACCACTGTTATTGCTAACCATTGTTTGCCTGGCTCATAGCTTTTAATCACAAATGCCGGAATAAACGCCACTAAACCAATCCCGACAAAGTGTTGAGCTAAATGGGTGATGGTAGGATAACCACTTAGGTTAAACCACCAAAATACATTACCCGCAGCAGACTGTCCTATCGCTGCGATGCTTAACGCAAAATAAGTCACCCCAATACATAAGCTGAGTATGATTAATCTGATAAAGTTCATTTGTGTCCTTAATATTTATATTATATAAGCGTTTGTTTTAAATATTACTTTTCTACTATCAAATCAAACACAACGTCTATATCGGCAGCCACACTCATACTGGCTTGTAAATAACGTCCTGGGGTTAAGTCATCTGGATCAACTCTTGAGCCTGTAACAGTAATTCTCTCTAAACCGTAATGGGAAACGTAGTTGTAGCCAGCGCTGTTATTATTAGAGTTAATACTATAAATGTCACCTAGCGTGGCCCTAAAAGCTTTAGCTAACGATGCACCTTTTTCTTTTGCATTTTGAACAGCTAGTTGATTAGCTTTTTCCATTAATTGCTCTATTTGAGAAGAGCTCATTTGAATATCTTCTATTTCATTAATCCCAACACTCAATGCAAAATTAATGACATCATTTAATAGATTTAAATCAGATACGGTTAGATTAATTGTTCTTGTCGCGACAAAGCCATCAATGACTTCTTCATCATTATCGCCATAACGAATATGAGGCTCCGTCAACAAGTTTGAAGCCGTAACAGCTTGCTCTTTGATACTAAATTTATGCAAGCCATTTAGCAGGCCGTTGACAATTTCGTCGACTTTTTGTTTTGCATTTAATGCATTTTTATCGATATTTCTGACTTCAAATTTCAATGTTGCAATATCTGGTATTGCTGTTAGTTTAGCTTTACCCTGAACTGCGACATGTCGATTGGGAGGTAAACTCGAGTTAGCTAAACAGGACAGTGAAAAAGCAATTAGAAACATCCCCATGAATATTTTCATAGAACTTCCTTGTTTGGTGTTTTTATTGGATATGTATAAGGTTCATTTGTAATTACAAACGAACCAGACTTTTGGCAAACAATCCTGTTTGTAGGTTGTTAGTTAACTTAATATTTACTCGTTAGTACAGCATTGTAACGTTCAAAAGCCGCGTCAAGATCGGCAATTAAGTCATTGGTATCTTCTAAGCCGATGTGCAATCTAATCAGTGGTTTACTGCTATCCCATTGGGTGGCGGTGCGGATATTATTAATACCAAATACGCCTAAGATCAAGCTTTCAAAGCCGCCCCATGAAAAACCCATTCTAAAGTGTGCCATGTTTTCAACAAATGCAGTAACAGATGCTAAGTCACCTTGCTTTAATACAAATGAAAACAGGCCATTACCACTGCTAAAGTCGCGTTTAAAGAACTCGTGGCCTGGGCAGGTTTCAAACGCAGGATGGCGCACATGGTCGACTTCTGGGCGGCTTGCTAACCAGTTTGCCACTTTAAGGGCATTTTTATTATGTTGCGCCATACGCACACCTAAAGTGCGTAAACCTCGGGCAGCTAAATACACATCGTCTGGTGAGGTGGTTTGCCCCATTAAATAGCTGTTTTCGCGCAGTTGCTCCCAACATTTTTCATTGGCGGTTGCGGTGCCCATCATCACATCTGAATGGCCGACAATGTACTTGGTGGCCGCCTGAATCGATACATCGACTCCCATATCAAATGGGCGCGAGTTAATCGGTGATGCCCAGGTATTATCGAGCATAACTATCATGTCGTGTTCGTGTGCGATACGGCTTAATGTTGGTACATCTTGCACTTCCATGGTGATGGACCCAGGGGATTCTAAAAACAGCACCTTGGTATTGGGGCGAATCAGTTCTCGAATGCCTTCGCCAATCATTGGGTCGTAGTAGGTGGTTTCGATGCCAAATCCTGCAAGCATTTTATTGCATAGATCGCGCGTGGGTTCATAGGCCGTGTCGACCATGAGCAAATGATCGCCACTTTTTAAAAACGATAATAATGCACTGCTAATCGCGCCAGCTCCTGATGGGTATAATGCGGTGCCCACGCCACCTTCTAATTCGCTAATGGCTTGTTGAAATGAAAAGTGAGTTGGGGTGCCACGGCGGCCATAAAACATCTCACCATTGGTTTTGTTTTTAGTGGCAAAACGCATATCGTCCATGGTGTCAAACACCACGGTTGAGGCTCTAAATACGGGTGGGTTAATAATGCCTTTGGTGAATTTTTTCTCGCGACCGACACTGACAATTTGAGTGGCTAATTTGTCGTTTTTGCTCATGTTGATTTTTCCAGTTAGGGGCAGTGTTCATACTATTAATATAAGCGCTTACTAACACTATGACGAAATGCGCTGCAATGATCAGTAATGTTCGTTGTTGTGCCATCCTAGCACCAAGTGGTTTAAATAAAAGCGCCTAATTGACAAGCTTGACTATTTTTCATCACTTAACGGTAAGCTCAAGCAGATTTCAACGCCGCTCATGTTGTTTTCGGTGATGTTACTGGCTTTTATGCTGCCGTGGTGAAAGTCTGTGACTAAGCGAGCAATATATAACCCCAGGCCTAAATGGGGTTTTCCATTAACCCCTTGTGGGCGAATAGACACCATAGATTCAAAAATGTGGCTGTCCATGTCTTTAGGCAATAAGGGCCCAATATTGCTGACTTTAAGTATTGCTTGTTTGTTAAACTGCGTCAGGCTGACGGTAACAGCGGTGTCTTTTTCACTAAACTCAATGGCGTTGTTGATCAGTTTATCCATTAACTGTGCTATGTATTCCGGTACGCCCTGGCATTGCATGGCTTTGTCTTCTATATGCACGTTAAAAGCCTGTTCGGGGAAGGTAATTTGATAACCTTGCATGCAGCCGCTAATCACTTTTTTAAGCGAGAAACGGCAGCTTTCTGCCTGGGTTAAACTGGCTTCTAATCGTGTTGCCTCGCTTAAATTGTTTAAGATTAAGTGGAGGCGATTCACCCCTTCCTGGGCGCGATTCACGTATTTTTGTGATGGTTCGTCAAGTTGTTGTAAACCTAAATGTTCAAGCGAACTACGCACCACTGCGACAGGGGTACGTAACTCGTGCGACAAGCGCGACGACATGTTTTCAAGGTAATGGGTATATTGACCTAAGCGACTGACAATACTTGAAAAACTTCGTGATAAGTCGCCAATTTCATCGCGGTTTTTAGAGGCCACAATTTGCTGGCGCACACGGCCCTGGCTGTCGATGGCTAGCTCTGCCTGATCGCGTAAACTGCGTATACGGCTCGAGATGCTCGAGGCAAAGATAAACAGCGCCAGTGTGCCCATACTCATAATGGTTAAAATTACGTTGAAGAGTTTTTCAAGCGCGCGGTTTCGTAAACTGCGAATGCCATGAGTGGTTTCTTCGGCAATCACTACCCCCATCACTTTATCGTCAATCCAAATGGGGCTGGCTGCGGCTAAAACTACCGCTTTGTTGTCTGGGGTTAAGCGCCATGTTGAGCCTTGTTTACCTTCTAAGGCTTTTTCAATGTGGCTACCGGTCAGCTCGGTTGAGTCTTGCAGTGAATCGATAAAATCTTGCGGTGGCCGGGTGAGTATTTTGTAGTACAAGGGCAATATGTAGTTTTGCTTCACGCCTTGCCAAAAGGTATTGGGCTGGTTCACGTCTAAATCATCTGCCCAGGTGTTAGATGAGGTGCGAATATCGCCCGATTTTGCTAATACACGACCGTGATTATCGACCACCCAAATACGTGAGCTGTTGTGGCTCATGCCTTTGATAATGCTTTCGATTTCAGGCGAGGGCACTAATACCGTGCCTAAACTGGCGACAGAGTCAGTTGCAGAAGTGCCTATCACGTTAACCAGTTGGCGGTTATTGACATCATTGATGTTATGAATAGCAAAACCGAGCTTGCTGCCTACCATGGTCAGCGGCAACCTAAATTCAATATTATAGCCTTGCTCTGTTTGCAGCCATTGCCCCTGAATGCGCGATTCTGGCTCTACTGGGGTTGATTGCGTGGGATCGGCAGGCAATTCAAATGCACTTAACCAACCGCTTTTGGTATTGGCAATAATGTAGCGTCTAAATTGACCATCTGGCGACTGGGTGGCCATCACTAAATGATCGTTTCTGTCGACGCGCAGACTTTTACGGCTCCGAAAGACCACGTGTGGATCGTTTACTTGAAAATAGCCATACAAATAGCCGCCGTATTTTCCCACCATGTGAGTAAAACTGATGTTGGTGGGTTCTGACTCATTGTGGTTATAAATAAGGTGGCCATCTGCATAATTTAATGCGCGGTGTTGGTATAAATCCCAGTCTGCTAACTTACCGTCTAACTGAATTGGGCCAGCTATGGGGTAGGCGTATAAGTCGCGACCTTTTTCAACCTGATTTAAAAAGCTGGCCTGATTATCAAACAGTTTTGGCCGTTCGTGCAGCGCGGTTGCAAGTGCTTGTGTGGTGCCTTCTAGGGTTTTTTCTTGACCGTGACGCAGGTATTTTTCCATCTCCCAGACGTATTCATACCCAAGCCAGGGCAGGCAGAGTAAAAAGAGTGACAAGATAACGACTTTGGCGCGAAGCCCTAGCGGTAGATACATAAATTATATATTGTCCCAGCGATAGCCCATACCGTACACAGTGTCGATGCAATCAAATTCGTTATCGATAGCAATAAACTTTTTACGAATGCGTTTTACGTGGGAAGTAATGGTACTGTCGTCGACGTAGATTTTAGCCTCTTGCATTAAATCTTGACGGCTGCGCACATGCCCTGGGTGTTTGGCCATGGCGTGGACCATCCAAAACTCGGTGACGGTGAGTTCAATAGGCTGGGTTTTCCAATACACCTGTATACGGTTGCCATCGATGGTTAAATGGCCGCGCTCGAGTAGGTTATCTTCAATGGGGCTTGAGCCAATTAGCTCTGAGCGGCGAAACAATGCGGCAATCCGGGCAAGTAAATGCGGAAAACTCACATCTTTGGTTAAATAATCATCGGCGCCTAAACGCAAGCCACACACTGTGTCAAAATCACTGTCACGAGCGGTTAAAAAGATTATTGGCAAACTGCTCGACATGGCACGCAGAGCCTGGCACAAGGTAAACCCACCATCAATTTCATGCTCAAGGCCAATATCAATAATGGCTAAATCGGGCAGGCGCGCATTAAACGCCAACATTGCAGTGGGGCGATTAGCATAGGCTTGTACACTGTAACCTTGTTGTTGCAGCACATCTTTGTAGTTTTCGCGGATAGCCGCTTCGTCTTCAACTATGGCAATTCGTTTCATGGCGTGACTTCATTTAGTAAGACATAAATAGATACATTGCTGACTATACAGGATTTTATCGTCCAAAAAAGCCATGAAACTCAATTGCCATTTTGTTGCCACATTTGATCGTCACATTGCCATTTTTGCTCCCCAATAAAGCCATTTATATTTTGTTTAATAGCGGCATAAAGTTATGAGGTTGCACGTTAACTCAATGACTTTCATTTTACACATCATTGCGAAAAGGGACTCATTATGAAAAAGCAACTTATTGCCGCCACTGTTATTAGCGCTATTTTATTTTCACACACCTCGTGGGCTGTTGTGGCAGAGCCTCAAAAGGCGCGAGAACACACAGAAGAATTAGTGGGTTTAAGCTCTGGAATATTACTTGGTGCCGTTATTGCTGGCCCTGTTGGCGCAATCATTGGGGCGTTCACTGGTACCATTATTGGTAAAACCGTGGGCGATGAAGCTGAAATTGCCGATAAAAATCAGCAGCTTGTGAAACAAAAACACACATTGGTAGCGCAACAACAGCAACTTATAGCGATGGATCTGCAACAACAAGAGTTGGTGCAAGTATCTGAGAAGTATTATGAATTACAAACTAACCTCGCGGAGCTTAACGCAAACCAGCAACGAACCCTCAACGAACTCACCATTGGCATGAACGTGCAATTTAAAACAGGCTCAAGCCAAATAGAGCCTTTATTTAAGCAGCAGTTAGACAATGTGGCGTACATGATGACCTTATCGCCAGAATTAACCATTGATTTAACGGGCTATGCTGACCGCCGTGGTGATGACCAATATAACCAGGCGTTATCTGAGCAGCGATTGGCCGAAGTTATTCAGTACTTAGTTTTACAGGGGATTGACCGCCAACGCCTTCAAGGTAGAGCTTATGGTGCGACCTCACCATTACACACAGAGCAAAACATTGAGAATGACTTTTTCGACCGTCGAGTCACCCTGACGTTAATGTCCCCAGCGGCGCAACTGGCAGCAAACTAATCGATTGGTATTCATTTTATTATTAATGGTTTCCTTGTTACGCCAAGCCCCAGTGTATTGGCGTAACAAGACAGGGGGTTGCTATGTGGATTATTTTATACGTGTCGGGTTTAGCTGAACTGTTGAGTTATCGAAAGTGGTTTATCACAGTGTTGTTAGTGATATTCACTGCTACTGCACAAGCGTCACCATCAGCTATGACAGGCGATGACATTACTCAAGGTACATTGGTGTATTTTGCTCAAGATCAAGTGATACAAGCTTTGGCTATGGATACCCAGGTGAGTATGGACGTGTCTGGCTTACTTAATCGTGTCACGGTTAAGCAGATATTTATTAATGATTCAGACCAGTGGCTTAATGGCCGTTATGTTTTTCCGTTACCTGAAAATGCCGCAGTAGATAGTATGCAGCTGCGTATAGGTGACAAGATTATTGCGGGGCAAATTCAGCCTAAAAAACAAGCGCTGCAGACATTTGAAACAGCGAAAAAACAAGGTAAACAGGCGAGTTTATTGCAGCAACAACGTCGCAATATTTTTACCTCAGAAGTAGCCAACTTAGGGCCACATGATCAGCTCGTGGTGGAGTTAAGTTACCAACAAACGGTTGGGTTTAAAGATGGTCTGTTTAGTCTGCGCTTTCCCATGGCCATTACGCCGCGTTATCACCCAGATCAAAGCAGCGACAAAGATAAACAGGCGTTAACGATAGCGTATATCGACCCAACGATTACTCCCAATCAACTGAGTGAAATCAGCAGTGCTCAGGGGATTAATGTCAGCATGCACGTCAATATTGATGCGGGCTTTGCCCTCAATTCACTTGACAGTTTATACCACCCCATTAAACAAAGTGTGAACGGCCAGCGCTACACAGTAAGCTTTAACGGTAAACAAATTGCAGACCGCGACTTTGTATTGCAATGGCAGGCAGATGTAGGCGCATTGCCGCAAGCGGCGACTTTTTATCAAACCGGTAAAACCCATCGCGCTGCGGATAATTCAACTGACAATATAAGTTCGCCTACGATTGATCACAGTGTGTATTCATTGGTGATGTTAATGCCGCCCAGTGTTGAAGTGAGCGAGCAGCATTTAATTGGCCGTGAATTGATTTTAGTGATTGATACCTCAGGCTCTATGTCGGGCCAATCGATTGTGCAAGCCAAGCAGGCATTACAATTTGCCATTGCTGGGCTGCGTGATATCGACACCTTTAATATTATTGAATTTAACCAACAAATAAGCATGTTATCGCCCGTGCCATTAACTGCCACTAGCCGTAATCTGGGCGTAGCGAACCGTTTTATTGCTTCACTTGAGGCTAATGGCGGCACTGAAATGGCGCCAGCGATTACCGCTGCATTGGTTGATACGCTTCAACCTGATGCGGTTAATGTGCGTGGTGAATCTATGTTACGCCAGGTGATTTTTATGACCGATGGCGCGGTAGGCAATGAGCAACAATTGTATCAGTTAATTAGCGATCAACTCGGTGATAGCCGTTTATTTACTGTGGGCATTGGTTCGGCGCCCAATTCAGACTTTATGCGCCGTGCAGCCACTATGGGCCGTGGCACTTTTACCTACATTGGCAAACAATCTGAGGTAAAAGATAAGGTTGAGCAACTGCTGACTAAAATAGAACAACCGGTACTGACCAATATTGGCTTGTATTATCTTGATGGCAGTGTGCCTGATTACTGGCCATCAACCATTAGCGATTTATATCAAAACGAGCCATTGTGGGTCAGTATTAAATCTCCAAGCCAGTTGTTACAACCTATCATAGTGTCCGGCAATATTAATGGCCAATACTGGCAGCAACAACTTGATTTTACCGATAACCAACCCGCTAGAGGCATTGATTTGTTGTGGGCGAATGCGCAAATTACTGCACTTGAGTTATATAAAAATGCCGCCAGTGGTCCAAGAGTCAATAAGCAGGTTGAAGCCTTAGGCATGCAGTATCACCTGGTTACCAGCCAAACCAGTTTAGTGGCGGTCGATGTGACGCCCGTAAACCCAATGAGTGATAAAACCATTGATGCCAATGTGCAATCGCATTTACCTCACGGCTTGCAGGTAGGTAATCAGGCACACGTTTTACCACAAACAGCCACCTCAAGCCGCTTATGGTTATTGATTGGATTTAGCCTACTTGGCTTGGGCATTTTGCACTATTTGTGGTTACGTCAACGTTTACCTGGGCAGGTATTGGTGCTTAAAGCCGATGCCTAAGGAGTTAAGAGATGAAGCCATCTGTATATACCACAACCCATTTATGGATTATGGCGCTGATAATATTGTTGGGCCTTGGGCTCATTGTTCAAGGAGGATATATGCAAGCTAAAGCCCATTTTGCCCAGTTTTTAATTGAGCGTGCGTTTGAACAAACGCTGGTGGACAATCAGCCTCATAAGCCTTGGTCATGGGCCGACACGCACCCGGTTGCCAAAATGCGCTTATTGCAAACCCATGCGCAAGGCACACAAGCATTAGGCCCAGATTTATATGTGCTGGCTGGGGCATCGGGTCGTAATCTTGCTTTTGGCCCGAGTTTAATGCTCGGCGGCGCTGGCGTTGGTGAGCAGGGCAATACGATTATTGCCGGTCACCGCGATAGCCATTTTATGCGTTTACAGTATGTTAATGTCGGCGACATGATTGAGCTTTACAGTGCCACGGGAAAGTTACAGGTATACCAAATTACCACCACGCAAGTGGTACACGAAACCGCCACAGAGGTGCTTAATCAAACCGAAAACAGCCAATTAACCTTAATTACCTGCTATCCATTTGATCAGCTTAGCGGTAATGCCCAATACCGCTATATCGTTCAGGCCAAGCCTATGGTGTAGCCTTTGCTGCTAAAAGAAACAGCCCAAACTAGGTAAGTTTGGGCTGTTTAATTATTAGTGAATATTAATGTTACTTATGTCGGTTTCATCATGAACTTGGCGTTGCAGTAATATATGTGCAGAAGATGAAACACTAAATACAGGGGCGTCAGTAATTTTAAAATAATAAATAGGTTGCGACTCACCTGTAAGCAGGTCCAGTTTCTCAATGTGCAGTGTTTCTTGGCTTATCGGTACGTAATACAGTACTCCCTGTTTAACTTGCCACATACCAATATTGGTATTGGCTTCGACGCCTAAAAAGTCTAGCTGCTGGGTACGCAAATTATAACGTGCAAAGTCTTGACTGTTGTTTTGGGTTAAATAGATTAATTCATCTACGACATCAAAACTGGTGACGGCTAATGGCAGATTTATTTTGCTTTGAGCCCCACTTATTACGTCAATAATGAGTAGTTCGTCAGTATTAGAGTGACTTAATATGGCTAGTTCATGATTATTTAACCAACGTATTTGGTGGATCTGATTAAGATTAATCGTGTGCACATTATCATTTGCAAAGGAATAAACCCAAATAGCGTTTAGGGTCGAGATGACTAGTTTAGAGTCGTCTGGCGACCATTGTAATGGTTTAATTTGTAAATCTTGTTTTGGCAATGGAATTCTTTTTACATCACCATTAGCATGGTTGTGCCAAATTTCGTCACGACCGGTTCGGTTGCTAAAAAACACAAACTGCTCTGAATGATGAGAATAAGTAGGCATGTATTCATCTTTTGAAGAAGGCGCGATAAGCGTCTCTTTACCTTTAGAATTGATATTAACTAAATTTTCCCGAGTTAATCCATGGCTAACAAATACATTGCCACTATTGATACTGGTTAACTGGGTAATATTATTTAAATCAGACATGAGTTCTGTATGTTTATTGCCCGCGTTGTCGGTTATAAATAATTTACCTGCAGATAGCCACATCAAATCACCGTTGTCGAGGTACTGCACTGCAGAAATGTTGATGCCCGGCATTATTATTGTGTGTTGTGTGACTAAAGATAATGTATCAAAAAAGTGTAAATGAGTCTGATTATTGAGAGTGTTGCGACTTAATAATGCAATCTGCTGTCCATTAGGGGAAAACTGAACACTAATAAAGCGTAATCGTTCATCTGTAAAAGCGACACTCATAGCCGGTAAAGGGTGTTGTTTGTGCAAATCGAGCTCAAAGGTTGTTAATCCTCGCCCTTCAGTGGCCGTGACAATGTGTATTTTCGTATTTGTTTTCCAGCGTTGATTCACTACATTTGCGATGCCGCAAGAGTATTGTTTAAGCTGTTCAGAAGTCTGTAGCCGATAGACATTTAATTGACATTTACGCAGCCCTAAAGCTTCATTTTTACGTAAGAAAACACTCATTTTATCAACGTTTGGTGATAATTTAGGGTGCCTTATTGTATCGGACGTATGATAAATATTACGCTGCTTATCACTGTCTAGGTGCCGCGCAACAACATTAAATACAGATTCCTTTTTATTGATGTACACTAACCAATCGCGCGTTGAGCTTGCATCAAACTCAGCTCCTTGATCATAGGAGACAGTTTCACTTTCAACCCTTTTTAATCGTGGCTCTGCCTTTGATAATAATGGAGACGATTGAAATATGAATAATCCAAAAGTGATGACAGACAAAAGTAATAGTGTAAGTTGTAATGCTCTAGATTGATGTTTATTTACTATTATCGGCCTTGATTCTTCATCCTTGCCCTGATTTTTTGGTTGTAAATTAGGTGTATCATCGACATGGTTATCTGCAGCTTGATTAACCTCGGGATTTAACGAAGTCGTAGGGGGGATGAGTGTTTGCTCTAAGCTGGTCGCATCTAGAAGATGTGTTGCCGGTACTGCATTTAAGGTGTCTTGAGCCATCACGGATACAGCTAAACGATAGCCTGCCCGGGGTAATGTTTGGATATATTCCTTCTCGGGATCTAATTGTGCAATTACTGCGCGTAACTGAGATACCGCACGATTGATGGCATTGTCACTGACAATTCTATTTTGCCAAACATGCGTAATTAGCTCTTCTCTGTTTACAATTCTGTGCTGGTTTGTACAAAAATAGTACAGAAGCTGGAATGATTGAGGCTTTAGTTGAACAACTTGTTCAGTTTTTAATGCTAAGGTTTGTGTTGCAAAATCTAATGTTAATGCGCTTATTTTATAGTTTTTATGTGTGAGTGGCATATCCAATCCGTTGTTATTTTTTAGTATCAGTCCGTTGAGAAATGGAACAATATCAGCAATAAATCACTTTTTGCTCATTTCATCACTCGAAAATGTTGTTAATCTTGTTACATCAACAATGGATAAACAAAATAATCGAACTGTTCCATCTTTATTGTTGTACCTGGATTTTTTAAGCGAGCCTTGTGCTCGCTTTTTTTTCAATCTAAAAACGTGGCGCGATAATACCAAATTTGTAACTAAAATCACCTAATATCACAACCAAATCACCAACAAATCATCAACAAATCATTTGTTGATTGTTGTTTGTTACATGTCATTAACAGATGCTCTGAACTCACCAATCGCAGTCGATTGGAATAAAACAATTAAAATAAAATGGTTTCAGGGAGTAGTGACTAGATGAAAAAAACACAAATGGTAATAGCGATAAATACTGCATTACTGGGGATGACCTTTGCATCTTCAGGAATGGTTTTTGCCGCAGAAGCAGAAGACGGTGCAAATAAAGTAGAACGTATAGCTGTGACCGGGTCTCGCATTAAACGTACTGATTTAGAAACCGCTCAACCGCTATTAAACATTAGCCGTGATGATATTGACCGTTCAGGTTTAAGCAGTTTATCTAACTTATTAAAAGAAATCGCCACAAATGGTGCTTCACTTGGCTTACAAACTAACAACGGCAATACCGGTGGTGCTGCTACGGTTAGCTTACGTAACTGTGGTTCTGCCAGAACATTGGTGTTAATTAATGGTCGCCGTTGGATCCCTCAGCTCGGTGGTAACGTTGACGTTTCAACGATTCCTTTAGCCGCGGTTGAACGTATTGAAGTACTTAAAGATGGTGCCTCAACTATTTATGGTACTGATGCAATTTGTGGTGTTGTAAACGTTATCACCCGCAATGATTTTGATGGTGCTGAATTTTCAGGTTCAATGGGTGGATACGAGCAAGGTGATGGTGAGCAAGAAACTGCATCGATTACTTTTGGTGGTGCAGGAGAGAAAACCTCTTTATTGATGAACGTTGCTTATACTAAACAAGAATCAATTTTAGGCGGTGATCGCGATATTTCATCAGTGCCTATTTATAATCTTCCAGCCAATATTTCTGGTTCTGGTGGTCGTGCTAGTCCAACAACGCCATATGGTCAATACACAGCCACGGTTGATGGTGTGAGAGGCTCATATACATTAGATCAATCTAAAACGGGTTGTGTAGCAAATCAAGAATGTACAAGTGTTGGTGATTTTAAATTGTATGACCGTTTAACTGACGGTTATAACTTTGCGCCAGTAAACTACATTCAGCAACCTTCTGAAACGACGAGTTTATATCTGCAAGCTGCACATCAGCTAAACGATGCTATCACGGCGAAATCAGATGTCATGTATTCACAAAGAACCTCAGAAGCGCAATTAGCCGCTCAACCTATGGGTGGGTTGGCCATTTCTAAAGATTCGGTTTATAACCCATTTGGTGAGGATATCACTGGTGGATCGTTCCGTCCTATTGTTGCTCCTCGCTCTTTTGCCGCAGATGTTGATACATGGCGTGTCAGTGGTAGCCTTGAAGGTGATTTTGAATTGGCTGACCGTTCATTTTACTGGGATGCGTTTGCTGCATTCTCTGAAACAAATTCGGTTTTCTTAAAAAATGGTTTTTTTGATTCTAACAAGGTAAAAGCAGCTTTAGGTGCGTCTAGCATTACCAATGGCGTGGCAACCTGTGATGGCAACGCAGCTTGCGTACCATTGAACATTTTTGGTGGACCAGATGGCGTTACTCAAGAAATGTTAGATTACATTTCAGTATCGCCACGTAATTTAGCGTCACAAACATTACACAACTACGGTGCGAGTATTGGAGGTGATGTTGTTGAGTTACCCGCAGGGATGTTAGCTTTTGTAGCAGGTGTTGAATATCAACGCCATGCAGGTTATGACTCTCCAGATCCATTAACCGTTGCTGGGCAAGTATTAGGTGATAACGCATCACAACCAACCGAAGGTAGTTTCTCTGTTTCTGAAGCATTTGCTGAAACGGTAATCCCATTACTCGCTGATTTACCTTACGTTAAAAAAGTTGAACTTAACGCAGCGGTGCGCGTGTCTGACTATTCAAATTTTGGTAATACAACTAACCCTAGCTTTAAACTAACTTATGCTCCAGTTGATGACGTGATGTTTCGCGCCAGTATCAGTGATGGGTTCCGTGCTCCATCATTAACTGAGCTATATAGCGGACAAAATGATTCTCGCCCAGCGGCGACTGACCCATGTGATATTAAATCGGTTGCATATACCAGTTCAGCACAAACGCGTGCTAACTGTTTAGCTGCGGGTGTGAGCACAACGTTTGAACAAAAAGATCCACAGTTCCGTGCAAAAATTGGTGGTAATCCAGATTTACAGCCAGAAACATCAACATCAAAAATTGTTGGTGTAGTTTACAACCCTAGCCAAATCGAAGGATTAGGGTTAACACTAGACTGGTTTAATGTACAAATTGAAAACTTAATTGGTACCAATACCGCACAAACGATTGCAAACCGTTGTTATATTCAAGGGATCTCTCAATATTGTAATTTGATTACTCGTGATATGACGGGCGCACTTAACAGTAACCCTGGCGAGATTTCTAACTTACTGGCATTGTCACAAAACTTTGTTGGTGGTTATGAGACCGAAGGATATGACTTGAATGTGACTTATAATTTCACCACATCGGTGGGCGATTGGCAGGTTAACTGGGATTCAACATATGTTGATTACGCAGGTGACATAGGCCAGCCAGATCGTGGTGATGTGAACGTTGACGGTAATATTTCTGGCGGTAACAGTGTAGGAAAACTTACCGCAGGTGCGTCAGGCGGTGGTAGTGAGTTTAGATTGAAATCAAACTTAACTGTGGGTTGGAGTAATGATGATTTCTTCGCATCTGTCACGGCTCAGTTCTTATCTAAGCAAATTGAAAGTTGCTCTAACGTTATTACTGTGGCCACAGGTGTTGGTCAACCAGAACTTCGTGATTTATGTAGCGATCCTGACAATATGGCAACGAGTTATGCCTTTGTGCCAGGTACTACAGAGGTGGTAGCTACAGAGGTTTCAGCACCTGAAAACAAACTGTCTCCAACAATGTATTTTGATGCGCAAGCAGGTTGGAATACTAATTGGGATAGTACGGTATCAGTTGGTATTCGTAACTTGTTTGATAAAGAGCCACCTATTGCTTATTCAGCATTTGCTAACAGTTATGATCCTTCGTACCGTATTCCAGGTCGTTACTTCTATGCGTCATTTAAGCAACGCTTCTAACCCTTAATAATCTGTACAAAAAAGACCCTTCTTAGGGTCTTTTTTATCAGCATTACTTATCCCAATAGGGCGGGTTGCCATAATAATTGGAAAAGTAATCGATAAAAGCCCTGACTTTGGGGGCTAACAAGCGCGAGCTTGGGTAAACCGCCCAAATGGCGGCTTCGTCAATTAATGGGTAATCCTCCAGCACTTGCACCATTTCGCCCAGTTTTAAATGCTCATAAGCAATCCAAGTGGCGCATTTTGCAATGCCCATTCCATTGGCACAAGCATCGCGAACCGCTTCTCCATGGTCGATACGAATTGAGCCTTTTATTTTCATACTCAATGGGCCATCTGGCGTGTTAAATACCCAGTTTTCAAGTCCTGCTTGATTAATGCATTGATGATGATGTAAATCTTGCGGTGTTTCGGGTTTACCATATTGGGCGACATAATCAGCAGAGGCGCACATAATGCGTTTATCTACGGCTAACTTTTTAGCAATTAAACTCGAGTCTTGTAATTGTGCGTTACGAATAGCCACATCAAACCCGCCTTCAACTAAGTCGACAATCGAATCGGTTAAACGTATATCAATATACAGCGACGGGTATTGAGCTATAAATGCTTTAAAGGCAGGCATTAAATGCATACGGCCAAAAGAGGCTGGTGCGGTGATCCGCAATGTTCCCTGAGGCTGAGCATCGCCACTACCTACCGCTGCACGGGCAGCTACCACACTTTGAATGATTTCTTCTGCATGGGGTAAAAAAGCCATGCCTTCTTCGGTTAATGAGACTTTACGTGTGGTTCTGTGAATTAAGCGCGCACCTAGGCTTTCTTCTAAACGGTTGATATGCATACTGGCAACCGGAGGCGATAAGCCCAATTCCTGGCCAGCCTGGCTGATGTTGTGGGTTGACGCGACTCGGACAAACAGTTTTAGGTGTTCAAAATTCATCTTTTTAGCCTGTATTAAGTTAACGTCATAAAATATCTAGGCGTTTGCAACACAAGGTTGCGTATGAGCTAGGGTGCTTTTTAGGTGATTTTTAAGCTTAAACCATGCAAAGGTGCCTGCCAACATATTCGCGATTGTGGCTGCAATGAGGGTATTTATCATATCACCGGTTGCTGTGCCAATGGCAATGGCAGGAATATATAAGATAAACAGTCTGGCAAACGACACCATTAATGCTGTTTTTGGCGTACCCAATGCATTAAATACCGACACTACCACCATGCATATTCCTAATGGCCCGTAACTGATGGGCATGATCCACAGGGCCGCTTTTATCCAAGTATTTAATGTCGGGTCTTGGGGGATAAGTGGCAACATTATGTCAATGCTTAGCACTAATAACACAGCGATAAAGGCGGTAAAGCCAAGCAATAATTTTGCCGTGGCGGTTAATAACTTGTCTATAGCTTGGTGTTGACGCGCCCCGGCATAATGGCCAACCATAGGTGGAATAGACATAGTTAACGCTAAAGTAAATACCAGTAAAAAACTTTCAATACGCGCTAACAGGCTCCAAAAAGCAATGGCGTCGGTTCCTAGTTTGGCAATAAGTATCATGGCGACAAACGCACTGGCGGCAGGCAAAAATTGATTGGTAATCGTCGCTGAGGTGACTTTTGCCAGCTCAATGCAATATTTAAAGGTGCCGATGTGGGGCTGTAGCACAATAAACCATGGTCTTGGTATTACATCAAACAGTACATACAAAGTGGCAAAAGCATACCCTAAACTTGAAGCAATAGCGGCACCTATGATGCCGAGATCAAAATAGAACATCAACAATGGATCTAAAATGAGGTTGATAATGCTGGCAGTAACAAACATCGCACCAGTGGTTTTGGTATTGCCATGGGCGCGGTAAACACTAGTAAGCAAGTACAGCACTGCCACACTTAGGGCGCTAAATAACCAGTAAGGCCAATAAGGGGTAAATAAATTAACCAAAATAATAGATTGCGGGTTATAGGTGTTGAGGCTGATAAATACACGTAATACAAGCGTGTCTAATTGCCATAAAAGTAAGCAAATTAATGACATAAATATAATGCCACCACAGACAGATAACGTGGCAATAGCACCCGCTTTATAGTGTTGTTTTTCACCAATTGCTTGAGAGATAATTGCCGTGGCGCCAACGCCAATACCCACCTGAATGCCAATTAACAGCGTTTGAAATGGTAGCGTCATACCATGTGCGGCAAGTTCATTAACGCCTAATAAGCCGATAAATACCGAGTCAACTAATTGCACCGACATAATGGCCAACAAACCAATGCATAATGGCAATGTTTTATTAATAAGGATGCGAAGGGTTGAAGATACAGTCAACATAATCTTTCCGAACTATATGAGGGCGGGGCGATAATTAAGCCAAAGCAAAATGCATGATGTTGTCAGAGCAATTGGATTAATGTGACAACATCATGGTGAAAGGTTAGGGCTCACATAACCAATGTGAACCCTAAAGTGATTTAGTTAATATCAATCACCACTTTACCAATGGCTTTGCCGCTAGCTAAATGCTGATGTGCAGCAGTCACTTGCTCTAGGCTAAAGCGTTGTTCATCAACAACAGGTACTAATGCGCCAGCTTCAACAATGTTAGCCAGTTCAGCTAGAATATTGCCATGAACTTCACGACCTATGTTGTGCATCATAGGGATTAACATAAAGACCACATGCAATGACAACCCTTTCATATGTACCATTGATAAATCTAATTCAATGAACGATAAGGTTGTGGCAATTTGTCCGTTTAATTTAGCGGCTTCAATCGAGTTGGTGAGGTTTGCACCGCCAACCGTATCTAAAATAACATCAAAGCCAGCACCGTCAGTGTGTTTAGCAACGTAATCGGCAACTGTTTCTGTCTTAAAGTTAATGGCTTTAGCGCCTAACTTTTCAATGAGCTCAGCTTGAGTGCCTTCAGCGCCAGTTGCAAAAACGTTGGCTCCAAAATGTTTTGCAAGTTGTACAGCAACGTGCCCCACACCACCTGCGCCACCATGGACCAGTACACTTTTACCTGCTGCAATACCTGCACGTGTTAAGCCTTCGTATGCGGTAATCCCCACCAAAGGCAATGCAGCCGCTTCACGCATAGAAAGGTTTTTAGGTTTACGAGCAATAAGCTTAGCGTCAGCCAATATGTATTGAGCAAGCGTGCCTGGTAAGTCACCTAAACCGCCAGCGCAGCCATAAATTTCATCGCCAACGTTAAATTCAGTGACGCCTTCACCGACAGCTTCAATGGTACCGGCAAAGTCCATTCCTAATACTGCAGGGGCTTTAGGTGAGAAAGGCAATGCTTCGCCCATTTCACGGATCATCATGTCAATGGTATTAACACTTGTTGCTGCTAAACGGACTAATACATTACCCGCACTTACTGTTGGTTTAAGAATGTCTGCCGACTCGAAAACATCAGCTGCACCAAATTCGCGAATTATCATAGCTTTCATTGTGTAAAACCTCGTTGTGTTTGTGTGAAGCTAGTATAGGCGCTTGAGTGTTAATGATAATGGCCAGTAAACAACAATGTGTTTTAAGTTTTCATTAATAATCACGTTTTTGTTGTGTAAAAAGCATCCAAAAACCAATGCAACTATTAATATAAAATCGATAATAATTAATTTTAACGGTAATTATTAATGATTAATTAAAACTATTTATATTGTACCGGCAATTATCAAAGGTAGGCTTGCTTGTTAATCTGTTTATCGAAATTGACACATTATGTTAATAGCAATCCACAAAAAAATACGAATAACGAAATACGAATAACAAGGACAATCCAATGAAATATCAAGGTTATACAACATTTAAAGCAAGCCAAGATGGCGCGATTTTAACGGTCACATTCGATTTTGGTACAGTGAATGTACAAGGCCAAGAGATGTTAGCGGATTTAAATGGTCTAGCAATGCGACTTGAGCGTGACCGCGACGTTAAAGTGGTGGTGTTTCAATCTGCCAATCCAGAAATTTGGGTATCGCACTACGACACAAACCTGTTAAAAGACATGTCAACAGAAGCCGTGTCTCGTGATGATGTAAAGCTACTTGATTTACAAGTTATCCTTGAACGAATTAGCAAGTTACCGCAAGCGACCATCGCTAAATTAGAAGGTTTTGCGCGTGGCGGTGGGCATGAGTTTGCTTTAGCGTGCGACATGCGTTTTGCTGCTCGCGGTAAATATAAGTTTATGCAAATGGAAGTGGGCATGGGCATCTTACCTTGTGGTGGCGGAGCTTCACGAATGGCACGTCAAACCGGTTTAGGCCGTGCATTAGAAATTATTTTAAGTGCTCGTGACTTTAGCGCCGATGAAGCAGAAGCGTACGGCACCATCAATAAAGCATTAGATCCTGACGAAATTGGCCCTTATGTCGATGCATTAGCACAGCGCATTGCTCAATTTCCTGCTGAATCAATTAATGCCTGTAAACAAGCCGTTTATGAGTCGATCGACAAACCGATTGAAGAAGCATTAAAAGCAGAAGCCTATTGGTTATATCAAGCAACCAGCAAAACCCCAGCCATTAAACGTTTTACCATTGCCGATGAGCAAGGGCTTGAGCACGACATCGTTAATCAACGAAACTGGAATGAGTTAGTGATGAAGGTACAAGAAATCAACTAACCTTAATCGCGTGCCATCATCAACGCTGATGCAGTTTGTCAGCGTGAATGACCCACTCAATTAAACGAGACAATATTATTATGAAAAAAATTATTTTAGTCACAGGTGCTACCGACGGTATTGGTTTAGCCACAGCCAAAATGTTGGTTGCACAAGGGCATCAAGTCCTTATTCACGGGCGTAATGCACAAAAGCTAAGCCAGGTTGAGGCCGAGCTCAAAGCCATACCGGGTGCCGGCGAAATACAAAGCTACCGCGCTGATTTATCGAGCCTAGGTGATGTTGCTGCATTGGCTGATGCCATTAGTGCTCAGCACAATAAGCTTGATGTGATCATTAATAATGCCGGTGTGTACAAAGTGCCTCAAATTACCAGTGTAGATAATTTAGATGTACGTTTTGTGGTTAATACTATTGCGCCTTATTTATTAACGCAGCGCTTATTGCCCTTGCTAGACAGCACTGGCCGCGTGGTTAACTTATCTTCTGCGGCTCAAGCTAGTGTTAATTTAGCTGCATTAGCCAGCGCCAATGCAGGGCCTGCTGATGGAGCGGTATATGCGCAAAGTAAACTGGCAATCACTATGTGGTCAGTGCATTTAGCCACGACATTACAACATAGTGGACCGGCTTTTATTGCCGTTAATCCAGCGTCATTTTTGGGCAGTAAATTAGTTAAAGAAGCCTACGGAATGGCCGGTGCTGATTTAAATATTGGTGCAGATATTCTTTGCCGCGCGGCATTGTCTGATGAGTTTGCTCAAGCAAGTGGGCGTTATTACGATAACGATCAGCGCCGATTTACCTCGCCACATGCAGATGCGTTAAACACAGTTAAAAATCAACAGTTAGTGGCAGCGATTGAATCAATTATTGCCCAAGTCAATGTAGGATAAAGAGGTTATTATGTTAGGTGAAAACCATTTTTTAGTTCTTGATTTCCCAGAATTTACCCAGCGTATTACTGAGCTAAATGCAGCCGACAGTCAATTTGCTGCAGATGCCAATCAGTATCATGAACTTGATCTAGAAATTCGCACCCTAGAGTTAGGTGGTTCGCCAATTAATGATGAAGATATGCACCAGTTAAAGCATCGTCGTTCATTATTAAAAGATTCTTTATATCAGCGTCTTCATCAGAGCCAATAACATCACTATGTTTACTGCTTATTGTGTTCAGGCAATGAGCAGTTATTACTCCAGCCTAAAGTAGAGCTGTACTGTCTGCGTTAAACAGCCATTATTGATTTCGTTAGGGATCGCAATGAAAAAAATATTGATAAATTTTGCCCATCCAGCGAAAGGGCGATCGAACATTAATGCCCAGTTGAGGGCCGCGGTAGAAAACATTGAAGGCGTGACTATTAATGATTTGTACGCCAATTACCCTGACTTTTTAATTGATGTCGCTCGCGAGCAACAGCTGTGTGAAAGCCACGATGTGATTATATTTCAGCATCCATTTTACTGGTATTCAACGCCTGCAATTGTTAAAGAATGGCTAGATTTAGTGCTAGAGCACGGCTGGGCTTATGGTAAAACGGGCTCGGCGTTAAAAGATAAATGGTGCTTTCAAGCTATTAGCGCGGGGGGCGATGCGACAACTTACCGACTTGATGGCGCCAATCAATTTACCATTGCCGAATTAACCTCGCCAATGCGTGCCACCGCCAATTTATGCTTAATGGAGTGGCTACCGCCATTTGCGGTGATGGGCGTGCACCGTGGCTTGCCGTTAGCGCAAGTTACAGGCCACGCACAAGCGTATCGACGCCTTATTATCGCTATTCGTGATGGCGTATTAGATAAAGACAAAGCCCAACAAGCTGAGTTTTTAAACGCAAATCTTGACGACATCATGTTAAGGGCATAAACAATGGAATATTTTTTACTGCAGTTATTTATTTTCTTAGCCGCGTCAGCCATTGCCGTGCCGATAGCCAAACGTTTAGGCCTAGGTTCGGTGCTCGGTTACCTGATTGCCGGGATGATCATTGGTCCGTTTGGGATTTCACTGATTGGCGATGTTGAAGTCGTGATGCATTTGACTGAGTTTGGCGTTGTGATGATGCTATTTTTAGTGGGCTTAGAGTTAAGGCCTTCTATGTTATGGCAAATGCGTACCCCCATTTTAGGCATGGGCGGTATGCAAGTGGTGTTATCGAGTCTTGTCATGGCGGCTATTGCGCTATGGGCTTTGCCTTGGCAACAAGCGTTGGCGGTCGGGTTAATTTTGTCATTATCCTCAACGGCGATTGTGCTACAAACCCTCAAAGAAAAAGCTTTAATGAATACTGCGCTTGGTCGCTCGGTGTTTTCAGTGTTGTTATTTCAAGATTTAGCCGTGATCCCCATGTTAGCGTTTATGCCACTACTGGCCACGTTAACTTTAGGCGATGATGGACATCATGGTTCGGTGTTATTTGATATCAATACCTTACCAACGTATTTACAAGTGATTGCGACCCTGCTTGCGGTTGTGGGGATTTTAGTCTTAGGCCGTTATGCTAGTCGCCCCATATTTAGAGCTATTGCAGCCACAGGCGTTCGAGAAATTTTTGTCGCGGCGGCATTAGCGCTGGTGGTGGGAATTTCATTATTAATGACCGTAGTGGGCCTGTCGCCTGCGTTAGGGACATTTTTAGCCGGTGTGGTGTTAGCAGACAGTGAATACCGCCATGAACTTGAAAGT
Source organism: Shewanella inventionis (assembly GCF_014641855.1). Classification (GTDB taxonomy): domain Bacteria; phylum Pseudomonadota; class Gammaproteobacteria; order Enterobacterales; family Shewanellaceae; genus Shewanella; species Shewanella inventionis. The sequence continues at coordinate 19,770 of NZ_BMII01000038.1, read as the reverse complement.
GATATTGAACCCTTTAAAGGCTTATTACTTGGGGTGTTCTTTATTTCAATTGGTGCCAGCCTTAACTTCAGTTTAATTGGCGATAATGTGGCGCTTATTGCAGGCTTAACCGCGGGCTTAATTGTGATTAAGTGGCTAATATTAGTCATTACAGGCAAGGTCTTTAAGGTGGCAAAAAAAGACAGAGTGTTATTTGCTGTTGCATTAGCACAAGGCGGCGAATTTGCGTTTGTGTTATTTCAATTTGCCAAGGTCAATGGCGTGCTGGGCGCTGAGACAGTAGAGCCGTTAATCTCTGCGGTAGCAATTTCAATGTTTTTAACCCCATTGATGTTTATGGCCTATGAAAAACTCGCGATATCAAAAGACGATACTCAATTAAATACTCGAGAAGATGACAACATAGAGCACAGTGGTCATGAGGTGATTTTAGCTGGCTTTGGCCGTTTAGGTACAGATTTAGGGCGTTTTTTAATCTCTGCAGGGGTTAAGCCAGTGATTATTGACCATGACTCAACTAACGTTGATGTACTGCGTAAACTGGGTTATGAGGTGTATTATGGCGACATTACCCGCTTAGATTTGCTTGAAGCTGCTGGCGCTAAAGAAGCGAAATTATTAGTGATAACCATTGGTGACATTGAAAAATCAACGACCTTAATTGAGCTGGTAAGAAAGCATTATCCACACCTCAACATTGTGGTGAATGCCGATGACCGTCAGGCAAGCTTTAAATTGATGGAATTAAATATTGAGCATATACGCCGTGAAACCTTTGGCAGTGCACTGGCATTAGGCCAAGATGCTTTGCAGCAATTAGGTATCGACCCGTATGAGGCTTACCGTTTAGCGCGTATTTTCCGTAAGAAAGATGAAGAAATGATGCCAGAACTCTACAAGTGGCATTGTGAAGAAGAGCATTATATTTCTCACTATCAACAAAAGCATGCTGAGTTAGAAGCCTTAATGACGCGCGATTTACATGCCGATGATGATGAGCTAGACAAAGCCTGGACGGCTAAAAACCCTGAATTATAAAGGGAAATGCCATAAAAAACCGCTAGTATTAAGTGACCTAGCGGTTTTTAATGGTTTGAGTTTAGCGTTTATGCGCGCATTGATTTTTCACCGCGTGCTAGTCCAACTACGCCAGAGCGAGAGATCTCTATAACCTTAGTACTGTCACCTAGCGAGTGAATAAAGGCGTCAATTTTGTCACTCGTGCCGACCATTTGAATGGTGTAAAGATTCGCCGTTACATCGACAATTTGCCCTCTAAAAATATCCGCAGTACGCTTTACTTCCTCACGTTGATCACCTTGTGCCTTGACTTTAACCAACGCAATTTCTCGTTCAATGTGAGCCGACTCAGTAATGTTGGCTACTTTTAAAATGTCGATGAGTTTGTGCAACTGTTTTTCAATTTGCTCTAAGACCGACTCGTCTGCGATAACCGTAATGTTAAGCCTTGAAAGCGTGGTGTCTTCGGTTGGGGCAACCGTTAAACTTTCAATGTTATAACCGCGCTGTGAAAATAGTCCAACAACTCGTGACAATGCGCCGGGTTGGTTTTCAAGTAATACAGAAATAATACGACGCATTAGCTTTTCTCCGTTTTGCTTAACCACATTTCGTTCATTGCACCGCCGCGGATAAGCATAGGGTAAACGTGTTCGGTTTCATCTACGCTAATATCCACAAATACCAGTTTGTCTTTCATGGCTAACGCTTCTGCCAATTTAGACTCTAGCTCATCTGGGTGAGTGATGTTCATGCCTACATGGCCGTATGCTTCAGCAATTTTGGCAAAGTTAGGCACCGAATCCATATAAGATTGTGAATGGCGACCCGAGTAAATCATGTCTTGCCATTGTTTAACCATGCCAAGGAAACGGTTGTTTAAGTTAATGATTTTTACCGGAGTATCGTATTGCAGTGCAGTTGATAGCTCTTGAATATTCATCTGAATCGAACCGTCACCCGTTACGCAGACCACGGTTGCATCAGGAAACGCCATCTTAACGCCCATGGCTGCTGGTAAACCAAAGCCCATGGTGCCTAGACCACCCGAGTTAATCCAGCGGCGTGGCTTATCAAATGGATAGTACAAGGCGGCAAACATTTGGTGTTGACCCACATCGGAGGCAACATAGGCATCGCCATTAGTCAATTTGTGTAATGTTTCAATAACTTGCTGTGGTTTTATGCGGTCGCTAGTGCGATAAAACTCGAGGCTTTTACGTGAACGCCAAATGTCAATTTCACGCCACCAGGTCGATAACGCATCGGCATCATTTATCTCGTTAGTTTCTGCTAGCAGTTCTAACATGCTGTCTAAAATATTGTCTGCTGAGCCAACAATGGGTATGTCAACGCGCACTGTTTTTGAGATAGATGATGGATCAATATCAATGTGTAAAATGGTTGCATTAGGGCAGTATTTTTCAACATTGTTGGTTGTACGGTCGTCAAAACGTACCCCAATACCAAAAATTAAGTCGGTGTTATGCATTGCCATGTTGGCTTCGTAACAACCGTGCATACCTAGCATGCCTAAACTTTGCTTATGGGTACCAGGAAATGCGCCTAATCCCATGAGAGTGCTAATAACAGGAATGTTTAATCGTTCTGCAAGTTTAAGGATTTGTGCATCACAACCCGATATTACCGCACCTCCACCAACATATAGTACGGGCTTTTTGGCTGCAAGAAGGGCTTGTAACCCACGACGAATTTGGCCTTTATGGCCCGTAGTGGTTGGGTTATACGAGCGCAATTTTACGCTTTCTGGGTACACATAATCATGGAGTATGTCTGGGCTTAAACAATCTTTTGGAATGTCGATTACCACAGGGCCTGGGCGGCCAGTTGACGCGATGAAAAAGGCTTTTTTGACAATTTCAGGAATGTCTTTGGCATCTTTCACTAAAAAGCTGTGTTTAACAACAGGACGAGAAATACCAATCATATCGCATTCTTGAAATGCGTCATTACCAATAAGATTACTCGGTACCTGACCTGATAAAACAACTAGCGGGATTGAATCCATGTAAGCGGTGGCAATACCAGTAATGGCGTTAGTTGCGCCAGGTCCAGAGGTAACAAGCACAACACCAACTTTACCCGTTGCTCGAGCATAACCGTCGGCCATATGAACGGCAGCTTGCTCATGGCGAACAAGAATGTGCTCTACGCCAGCTATTTTATGAAGAGAATCATAGATGTCTAAAACAGAACCACCGGGGTAACCGAAAATATGGCTTACGCCTTCATCGATTAAAGAGCGCACGATCATACTCGCGCCAGAAAGCTTTTCCATGAAATGAGTCCTTTTTAAGTTACCGTATGGTAAACAGTATCTTGTTATACAACGACGGTAATCGCTTTAAAAAATAAGTCTGAATGGTAATTCAAACTCGACGATTGAATTTAACAGTAGCTAAATTCAATGACTTGGTTCATTTAGTGACTCTACTGAATCACTGAACTCCATAGTATGTAAATTTAATTTTACTGCAAGCCTTTTGTTTAATATTTTTTAAAGCTTGAATTTATTTCATGGTTGTGAGCTAAGGCTAGTTGATTATGGCGAGGTACGTGAGCGTTTAAATTGTCATTGTTGAATTGAGTTTGGCAAGGTTCGCCTCAAGAAACAATAAAGGCCATCGATGTGATGGCCTTATTGTTCAATCATTGTTGCGTGTCAAAGGATTTCAATTTACATGTGTTAACTGTGTACTTTGCGGATTACCACAGTATGTCAAATTGGTGCTTGCAGTTGGTTTTTAGGCAGGCGGCTTTGTAAAATCTGACAAATGCCCACAAGCACGATAGCACTTAGCATGAGTGCTGAAAAAGGCACTGCACTGCCATCATAAAAATAGGCGAGAAATGGCCCTGCTGTGGCGCCGAAACCAAAGCGGAGCGTACCAATTACTGCGGTGGCTGTACCGGTTTCTTGTTTGAATTTCAGCAATACTATGGCATCAGCATTAACCGACATAACCCCAAGTGATCCCATTAATGGGATTAATGTGAGCACAGTGTAGTGATAACTAAAATCTAGGAGATTTACCATCAATAACGCGATAGCTGACAACACGCCAAACAGTGTCGACACATGCAGCATGCGCTTTGAGCCGTAACGACTAACAATTCGTGAGTTCACGATATTGGCCAGCATCAGCGCACCCACATTGGTACTAAATAAAATGGCAAATAATGATTTGTCTAAGTTAAACACTTCCATATAAATAAACGGCGAAGCAGTTAAATAACAGAAAAAAGCGAAAGAGGTTAACACCCCACTTGTGAGGTTGAGTTTGACTCCACTGCGTGAAAATACGGTGTAATAGGCACGTAAAAATGACTTTTGGCTGCGATTGTCGGGGTTTTTATCGCTTGGCATTTTTAATTTAAACAGCACTAAAACTAATAAGGTGATGGCGTAGCAACTTTGGCTTAAAAAGATCAAGTGCCAGTCGCCTAGCTCCATAATTAAGCTGCCTAAAGTGGGGGCAAGCAATGGGGCTAGCATCATAATTAAGCTGACATAAGACATACCTTTGGCAGTGTTATCACCATAGACTTCTTTGATATAGCCAGGCACAACAACTGTTGCCGCTGCGCCGATAAAGGCTTGGGCAAATCGTAATAGCAAAAACTGTTCAATACTGCCACTTAAAGCAATAAGTAAACTGATGAGAGTAAAACCTGAAAGTCCAAAAATGACTAAGGGCCGGCGGCCAATTTTGTCGGCTAACGGCCCAAACGTCAGCATGCCAACGGCATAACCTGCCAAATAAATACTTAATGATTGCTGCACAGTGGTAATGTCGGCGTCAAAACCCAGTGCCAGTACCGACATTGCCGGTAAATACATATCGATAGCTAAAGGTGTAATGGCCACAATGGCAGCTAACATGGGAATGAGCATGGCCAAATTAGGTATGCTGGATATAGCTTGGGGTGGAGTTGATTTTACTGGCGATCCCACATAAACCTCGACTGCGTCATTAGACCTGAGCGGCTATTTGCCTAAAAGAGGGCATAGTTTAGCATGCATTAATGGAAAGATTGTCAAAATTGACAGCGGATTTTACAACAATAAGCAACGCAAACTCGTTCATATTTTATGCAACATTTTTATCATCAAATATTAACACTCGCACATTAGTTTATGGGTTTTAAATCTGATGAAATGGACCATTCAAAATGATGAAGTTTGCAAAATGTAAAGCCCCGCTATTAATTTCAGCACTCCTTTCTACTGCGTTACTTTCTGGTTGTGATGGCGATGATGGTCACGACGGCATCAATGGCATTGATGGTACAAATGGGATAGATGGAACAAATGGCACGGATGGATCTAATGGTGTTTCTGCATTAGTTAATATTACTGAACTGTTGGCTGGTAATGCACAATGTCCATTTGGCGGTCAGCAAATTGAGACGGGATTAGACGCTAACAATAACAATGTGCTCGATGTTGCAGAAGTCGATGCTTCGCAAACGCAGGTGATTTGTAATGTGTCACAGCGGCAATTGAGTGTTGAACTTGTTGGGCGCTATCAGTCAGATGTGTATGGATTAAGTGCTGCTGAAATTGTCGATTATCATGCGGCTAGCCAAACTGCATTTGTGGTTAATGCCCAAAGTGGCAAAGTGGATTTGCTCGACTTATCAACACTCTCTCAAACACCTGTTGTGGGGGAGGCGGGTTACACGTTAAACAATATCACCAAATTAGCCGAACTTGACCTTAATGCCGACACCGGACTTGCCCTGCTTGGCGCAGTTAATAGTGTTAGTGTGTCGGGTGATTTACTCGCGGCAGCGGTTGAGCGTGCAGATGCGAATGGTAATGCTACGCAAGGTAATGGCATTGTGGCATTTTATCGTTTATCTGCATCGTCTTTGCCACAGTATTTATTATCTGTAGATGTGGGAGCGCTACCCGATAATGTCACATTTAGCCCAGATGGCAGCGTGTTGTTAGTGGCTAATGAGGGAGAGCCTAATAGCGATTATTCAGTTGATCCAGAAGGTTCTGTTGCCATTATCGATATCATCAATAATTCGCCAGCAAACGTTGCAACGCTGGTGGGGTTTAGTGATTTTAACGTCGGGGCGGCGCGAGCTAGTGAGTTAAGTGCCGACATTAACATTACTGGCCCCGGTGCTACAGTCGCCCAAGATTTAGAGCCCGAATACATAGCGGTGTCACCAGACAGCCAGTTTGCTTATGTCAGCCTGCAAGAAAATAACGCCATTGCCGTCATAGATATACAAGCAAAAACGGTCACTCGTATTAATGCCTTGGGGGCTAAAGACTTTGGATTGGCAGACAACAAAATCGATGCCAGTGATAAAGACGATATGGTAAACCTGAAATCTTACGCTGGTGTTTATGGAATGTATCAACCCGACACTATCGTGAGTTACCGTTGGAATAACACTGACTTTATTGTGAGTGCCAATGAAGGTGATGCTCGTGATTATGATGGTTTTTCTGAAGAAGCGCGTGCCGAAGACTTAACCCTTGATACAAACCATCCGCAATTTGCATCTATTCAAGATGATACTCAACTGGCGCGTTTAAAAGTGACAACAAGCATAGGTGATGACAATAACGATGGCTGAGTTGATCGCATTATGGCCTACGGTGGACGTTCATTTTCGATTTGGACCGCACAAGGCCAACAAGTATATGACAGTGGCAGTGATTTTGAGCAGATCACCAGTGCGTTATTAGGGATGAATTTTAATAACAATAACGATGAAAACAAGGGTGATAGTCGCAGCGATGACAAAGGGCCAGAGCCTGAGGCGTTAGCCATTGGGCAACTTGGTGACAGTACTTATGCATTTATCGGTTTAGAGCGCACTTCAGGCTTTATGATTTATGATATTAGTAATCCTTTTGCAGTATCGTTTGTAGATTACGTACATAACCGTGACTTTACTGCCGACTTTGCTATTGATGGTGGCGACATTGAGGGACAGGTGACCCAGGCTGGCGACTTAGGGCCAGAAGGGATGAAGTTTATTGCCGCAAACAATAGCCCAACTGGATTGCCTTTATTGATTATTGGTAATGAAGTTAGCGGTACAACGGCGGTGTATCAATTATCGTTTAAGTAATTGATGCCGCAAAAGCATAGTTTACACAGCGCCAAGGTTCACTTCCTTGGCGTTTTTATGTTGGGTAGAAAATTTTTTTAAAGGTCACAATTGAATGTGTCGTAATCAAATTGAAATAAAACTATGATAGCTACCAAGGGGATTACATTGGAGTTGTTGTGATTTTAAATCGATTGTTTGAGTTTATGCCTGGTTTAGAGACCTTTGCTCGATATGAAAAAAGTTGGCTTAAAGATGATGTGACCGCAGCGTTATCTGTTGCGGCAGTGGCATTACCTGTTGCGATTGCTTATGCGCAGCTCACCGGCGTAAACGCCGCTGTTGGCTTGTACTCTTGTGTGCTCCCCATGTTGGTTTACGCCTTGTTTGGCACCTCAAGACAACTTATTGTTGGCCCAGATGCTGCCACCTGTGCGGTGATTGCTGCGGTTGTTACGCCATTAGCTGCTGGTGATAGCTTAATGCATTGGCAGTTAGTGATGACCATGACGGTGATGACGGGTTTTTGGTGCTTAATTGCCAGTCGATTTAAATTAGGCGTACTGGCTGATTTTTTGTCTAAACCCATTTTAATGGGGCTGTTAAACGGGGTTGCGATTACCATTATTGTAGGGCAATTCTCCAAAATATTTGGTTTTACCTTTGATGAAAAATACCTTCTTGAGCGCTTAAGTGGCGCCCCGAGTTATTTATCGCAAACCCACGTACCTACATTTTTAATGGCAGTACTTACTGTGATTATTTACTTTGTGATGAAACGGCTTAAACCTACTTGGCCAGCGTCAATGTTTGCCATTGCCGTGGGCGCCTTATTGGTGTGGTTATTCAATCTCAATCAATACGATATTGCAGTCATTGGCTCTGTTGCTGGCGGTTTACCTTCGTTTCAAACACCTGTGTTTAATATTGGTATTGCGCGTGAGCTCGTGATGCCTGCCCTTAACTTAGCCATGGTCAGCTTTGTGAGTATGATGTTGACTGCCCGCAGTTTTGCTGCAAAAAACGGTTATGATATCGATGCCGATAAAGAGTTTAAAGCGTTAGGATTAGCCAATATCGCCTCGGCGTTATCGCAAGGCTTTGCCGTGAGTGGCGCCGATTCTCGCACCGCGGTTAACGATGCTAATGGCGGTAAAACCCAGTTAGTGTCTATTATTGCTGCGGTATTGATAGCCATAGTGGCGGTGTTTTTAACCGCGCCACTTGAATACATTCCCAGTGCCGCTTTAGGTGTGGTATTGGTGATTGCTTCAGTTCACCTTATCGATTTTAAAGCAATTTGGGTGCTACGCCTTCGAGATCGCCAAGCATTTTATTTAGCCCTGACAACCTTATTTGCGGTGCTATTTATTGGGGTGATCCCTGGTATTACGCTCGCGGTATTGCTTGGTTTATTTCAATTTTTACGAACGGTGATGCGTCCAACCGATCAAGTGTTAGGGCTTGACGCTAAAGGGATTATTCGCAGTATTGACGGCAGTGACAAGGCTGTGGCGGTTCCGGGAGTATTTATTTACCGCTTTAATTCACCGTTAACTTACTTTAATTCAACCTACTTTAAACGCAGGTTACTTGAACGGTTTGCTAGGCAAAATCAGCTTGAACCTGTTGATTGTGTCATGATTGACGCCGTGCCATGTTTTACACATTTAGATTTGAGTGTGATGGCGATGTTAATCGACATAGAGGCATTGCTGCGTAAACGCGGTGTAAGCCTAGTGTTAGCTGGCAGAAAACGTCAGCTAATCAGTTGGTTTGAGCAAACGGATATGGTGGTAGGCGAAGAGGGGATTATCATTCGCTCAGATTTATATTTAGCGCTCAAGTTACATCAAAGCCATTTAGCAGCAACGACTGAGCCAACGTCAGAAAGTGCAGAAACGACTGCAGCTAATCAATCGATACTATCACACAGTCAAATTTAATGAATCTGCTTTAAGCTACTGATTTTATGGTGTTTTAATAACTGTTGTTATGTGCGATTTTATTCTATAAAATCGCACAAAATAACTGAGGTATGGCAATCATACCTTGTATCGACGCCCCCTCGAAAATCAGGCTCTTAACTTCTTTTTAGAGTCCTTAAGTAAAGTAAAAAGCGTAGTCTTTCTGTTGGATGTAGCATGTATGGTTTCGCAAGTAAGTGAAGCAATGCTGGATGTGATCGCAGATGCGTTAGTCGATAAAGGATACATTCTTTTATCTGACATCATTCCTGATTATGTAAGCTTAGCCTTGCTTGAAAAAATGCAAGCTGAGCAAGATATTGATTTTAAAAAAGCAGCCATTGGTAGAGGTATTGAGCAACAGGTCAATACTGAGATCCGCTCGGATAAAATTAGTTGGTTAGACAATCAAGATCATACCGATCGCGAATATCTCTCTATTATGAACCAGTTAAAAGATGGTTTAAATCGTCGACTATTTATGGGCTTGTTTGATTTTGAAAGCCATTACGCTGTGTATGAACCTGGCGCGTTTTATAAAAAACACGTTGATGCTCTGCATGGAAGCCAAAACCGAATTTTATCGACAGTGTTTTTCTTAAATCCAGATTGGCAAGAATGTGATGGTGGCGAGCTGGTTATTTATGACGAACTTGACCAAGCTTTAGATGTGGTCAGCCCTAAAATTGGTACTCTGGTGCTGTTTTTAAGTGAGCGTTTTCCTCACGAAGTGCGTCCAACGTTTAAAACCCGTAAGAGTATTGCAGGTTGGTTTAGAGTGAGTAACTCCAACCACGGTTTTTAACCTTAAACCCATGATTTACAATAAATAATTATGATATTCAACACAGGTAATGTTTTAGCTAACGGTTATCTGTGTTTTATCACACCTTTTTTAATTTCAATTACTCCCACATCAGTGTGTAAAGCGTATTGCTTGGTATGTTCGCTTACAATAAATGATCTAACCTATCTTCAGTGAGGCTTTTCAATTCACACGTTATTGATATACGATAATGTGATATGTGTCGTGTTTATCATAGGTTTGTGCTGCGGGAGTTCAAATTTTATTAACCGTAGCAAAGACCTAACGAGTGTGATTGTTTAGGGTCTGGCGACTAGAAAATCAAATTATTTTACATAAGGAAGACAATAGAATGTTCAAACCAGCAAAGTGGATTTTGGCTGCATCATTTGTGTGTTTCAGTACGGCTTCATTTGCAGAAGATGCAGCTGAAAAAGCCTTTACCGATGAATTAGTGGAATGCGCTGCCTATTATCAAATTAGCTCTGAAGCGATAAGCGCGATGAATGCGCCGCAAATGATGGCGGTAGGCGAGCGTTTAAAGACTTCTGCAACTGATGCAATAACTCTTGCTGGTAAGTATCGTAGCCCTGAGCAGGTCGATAAGGATGTGGTTACGGCAAAACAGAAGCAAATTGAAAAGCTGGCAGGTTCGAACAACTTAGGCGCGTTAATGACGCAATATAAAGACTCTTGTAAGAGCTTAGTTGCAGAGCCTCAAAAGCGCTTAGACTATTGGATTATGGCGACAATGTAATATTGCACCAATATAGTGTTGATTTTGCCTCAAATGTTGATGGTATCGCGATCAATGTCGATAGCGTCGTAAGCGGAACAGTTAATTAACGCTCATTTAGTTAACCATTCTCCTTGCGGCGTTTGTATTTTATGACCAGACTCAGCGGCTTGTATGGCCTTTTGCGCTGCAAGTTTAGCTACAGTATCAAGAGAAATATGATTACGCGTCGCAATAACTTGATAATATTGTTTGCGTTTGGCATTGATTGTTAATACCAGCTGCTGTACTTCAGCATTATCAACTATTACACCTAAATAGCCGTTTGTTTGTTCCCCAACCCAGCCAGACGATTTGGCTTGTTGTAATGTCACTGCCCAAGCATTTGAGCACCACAGAATACTGGTGGCAAGCAGGGTCACGATAACCAATGAAGATTTCATCATGTTTCTGGGCCTAAAATAATTCATCATTTTCAATCAAAGAGTCTAATTCTTTATCGACTTTGATTTTAATTTCATGTTCTATTTTAACATTGAGATTAATGACTATGGGTTTGTCTGGCGGATCAATCTTTACGGTTGGTGTGCACGCAGACAAGGCGAATGCAGCAATTAGCATGCTGAGGCTACTCTTGTATATCGACCAATATTTCACGTGGATTTCCTTTTTAGACCAATGATCTTCAGTTGCTTTTGTTATTGAACTTTGGTTTCTATTTTGTTTTGCAGTTGATTGCCAATTTGTGTGCTTTTGTATAATTGAATAAGATTTTCTTGGTGATCGTAATTTAGGTGTACTGGACGCTCAATATCACGGCTTTTCCCTTTTACTGCGACATGAATAAATGCATCGCCATTAGGGTTCATATCAAAGGTGCTGGCTAATTCAGTGTAGTTAAGGTGCTCAAGTGCTGTAAATACTATTTCTAAATAAGGTTGAGATAATTCAAGTTGATCCATTGCAGGATTTCCCGCAACTTCAATTAAACCGCCAGGTGAACGAGCTGCGAGTTTACCGCCTGCTATGGTCACTTTACCGTCAACCAATTCTGCGGGTAACACACCATCAAATATGCCACTGGCTTTTACACCTACTTGAGGCTGTTCTTCTAAAAAATGGGCCAAACTTAATCCCTGCAGTAAAAGGTAGCCATGAGATTTTTCATGCAGTTTTAGCACAAATTCTGGCAGTAAAAAGCGCCCGTCAAGCATGTCACCACTGGCGGTTAAACTGACATTAGTTTCACTTAAGCCAGTGATTTGCTGTAACCAGTTTTCTGGCTGCTTGTTGCCATCTTTTGTTAGTTCGATATTGGCATTGATGTTGAGGTTAGTCATCAATAAGCCGATGTTGGCTTTTTCTATGCTAATAGCAGTTTGGGGGCACACCAATTGACTTTGGGCAAAATGCTGAGCCTCCAATGGAGTATTTGGTTTGTCGTGTTGCTGTTGCCAGTTAAATTGACATTGGGCAAATACATCGCCACCCACAAAGGCATTGCCAGCAACATTGCCAGATAATGACGACAGTTTCTGCTGAATTTTCATTTCAAATTGGCTGCTATTATTGAGTTCACTTAAAGCAAACCCAGCAACTAAACGACTATGGCCGTGCAGGGAAACGTTACTGGGTAATGGTTGAACTTTTTTTAGCATATTAAGTGCGGTGTTTATATCGGTATCAAAAGTCCATTGTCCTGCTAATGATAATGGGCTCTTTGGATCGGCAAATTTTAGCAAATGGTAACTACTCAATGTCAGTGAATCGAGTTGCCATTGCTCGCTGCCCACTAATAACCCTTTAGATAAGTTAAGTTGTTGGCGTAAGTTAACGTTATCGAGAGCTAATAGTGGTTGGCGACGACTTTTCCCTGTCTGCTTTGTCGCATCGAGCTGCTTAATATTCCAGACTATTTGGTTTGCCATAGGCGTTTGTATCCAACGCTCAATGGCTTGTTCTATTGATTCATCAGCATTAATGGCCAAAGAGATTTTTTGCTCAACGTCCATACTCGCCAAATTTGCCGATGCAAAGGAGGTGATCGTTTTACTGCCTTTTTGACGAACGACATGTTGGCCACTTAATTTGTTTACTGCAATGCTGAAAGGGGACAGCGTAATGTCGAGATTTTTATTGTAATGAAAGGTTGAGGATTGCTTAACACTCACTAGTACCTTTGCAATGTTTGCCGTGGTGTTTTTTTGAATGGCATGGGTTGTGGTATCTCCTTCTTGCTGTGCAAAATCCAACTGGTTAAGCGTGATACTAGAGCTTGGGAGCAAACTGAGTTTGATATCGTTTTTTTGGTGAGAGCTGACTTCACCTGAAAGATTGATTGCTGCGCTTTCAAAGGTTAATTGTTCAATGTCGAGATTGGGTAATACTGTTTTTAAATTAATACGTTGTTTATTTTCAGCTGTTGTTTCGTGATGGGGTAATTGAATATTCCAATCAAATTCACTGTGCCATTGTTGTTGGCTATTTGCCTTGATGTGATTCATTGACAATTCAGTATTTAATCCTAGTCCCATAAGACGTAATGTAAGGTCGGGTATTGCTATTTGAGCGGCTAAGGTGCTGTCTTGCAGTGGAATGAAAGCGTCGATGGGCTTTGTCATTTGGATAGCCAAATGGGCTTGCTCACCTGGCGCAGTCAGCTGTTGGAGCTGCTGCTGTATCCGTTTTCTGGTTTCTGTATCGGTGATCAGTAAATTCAGTAGTTGTTCGGTGTCCGAAACGCTGGGACTAATCTGATAATTTATTGGTGCGACATTGAGTTTTACTGCATATGTTTCAAGTGGTTTGCTTGCCTTTGCTGATGTAAATGCATCGATTACAGGGTAAACACCTAACCCCATAGTAAAGTGTATCGGTTGTTCAGGGGTAAAAAAAACACTTGGCCAACGTGCAGAGGATAGCGAAAACTCACTTAAAGATTGTTGGCTTACAAGCTCTCCTGTCAGTAAATTTAATTGGTTGTGGCTAGTCCATTGGCCTTTAATCGCGACTTGGTGTTCTTCAATTGGGTCTAGAACACGTTTGAGTTGCTTTTGTAGGTTACTCAAAAGGTTATTATTAGCATGGGTCGTAAATTGTTTTTCGTGTAACAAATCTAAGTATTGCTGTAATGACTCAAGCCCATGATAACTTAAACCTAAATCGACCTGTGTGTTAAATTCCCAATGGCGTTTTCCTAAGGTGGCATCAACTTCAAAAAGCGGGAAATCATCAAATCGCCACAGGGTTTTTAACTGCCCGGTTTTTGATAAGGTGAGATTATCCATGGCAAAACTGTGTTGTTTTACCTGTGTGGGCTCTAATTCGGGTAATGTGATTGTGATATTGCCCAGGTTAATGGTAGGCAGTTGAGTGAGGTTTAATTGTAATGTGGCGGGCGAGTCTTCAGTTTGTTGAGATTGCCTAATAAAAAAGCGTTCACCAAGGTCAACATACACGCTTTGGGTGTCAATACTGACGATGTCATCTGCATTCAGTTGCTGGTTTTTCAGTATTTGAATACTGTCGCGCAGCTCAAGGTTAAACTCTTGAATTGCAATATGGCTGTCTTCTATTTTGAGGATAAGTCTAGGAATATAAAGATGATTTAATGAAACGTATTCGGCATCAAAGTTGAGTACTTCAATGTGATAATCGGCCAGCAAGTTGTTAACAAGTTTGACTGTAAGGGGTTTAGCGTGTTCGATAATTGCCCACACAAATCCTACTGTACATAACAGTATAAAAATTAAAATCCGTTTTATGGTGAATATGCGCAATAGTGACTCACTCGTTGCTTCTGTTTTGCTGTGCTTTAGCGTTGTTACAGCTCAATCATGTCGTTAAATCAATTTCGATTTAACTTAAGATTAGCATGTTAACAGTTTGATTGAATTAGCCTATAAAAGATAATTAATCCCTTTAGTGCGCCAATATGGCAATAAAAAAGGCGCATTTAAGCGCCTTTTGCAGATTCGATTAACCTATTAAGCTGGAACAGGTTCAACAACAATGTGCTCTAGTTCAACAGCTGCGATAGCATGTAACGCATCCATCGCGGCGCCTACTAAACTGATTTTGCCTTCTGACGATTCTACCAATACCGCTCGTTTAATTTCAGAGTATTGACGGTTATGCCTAATGAGGTTAGACAATGCCATTTGCATCGGTTGCATTGAGGGGTTAAATGCTGCGTTTTCGGCATATCGACCACAGAAAGTCGCCCCGTCGGTGGTTTCAAGCACTACAGCAGCGTTACTGTTTGTATAAGGGGCGTAACTTAAACCTGCTTGGTCAAGTGCTTCAATTATCATTGGGTCGTCTGAATTTAAGCTAAATTCTTTTTCACGTTTACACAGTAATGGCTGAGTTACATTTAAATCAGCTGGACCAAATGCATAAGGAAGGTAATGAGATAAAGGCTTAGTTTCTTGCTCAGGTAAATGAATGTTAATTTTACTACTGTTAACTAACTCATTGATAAACTGACGACAATGGCCGCAAGGGCTAAAGTTGACGATAATATCAACAATTTCAGTTTCGCCGCTTAACCATGCGTGGCTAATGGCGCTTTGTTCAGCGTGAACGCTGTGAAACAATGCTTCACCTGGCAACTCTAAGTTTGCGCCCATGTACAAATCGCCACTGGCACCCTTGGCAATCGCTCCAACATAAAACTCACTTATAGGTGGGTTGGCAAGTGCTGCTGCAATGGGTAATAAGTCCATTAATACTTGTTGCTCTTTTTTACCGCTTGCTTTAACAAGCATGGCAAACTGGTTTGCATCAATGTGGCCACAAAATTGATCATGTAATAATGGTGCCAATGCGGTTGCTAATGGTTTGTCTAACTGAGTAATGCTGTCTAAAAATCGATTTTGCATTCCCTTAATCCTTAAATGAAATAAATCGGGCTAAGTGATAATTCACTATAATGACTGTAAGTATTGATATAGGGCTTTAAGTAACTTTTGTTTGTGTTCATTTTCGCTGGTTTCTTCGACCAGGTTTTCGAGTTTAATCACATAATCTGCATCCGATAAGCGCTGCTGGCAAAAATCACGCCACCGGCGAGCTTCATTGTCGGATAACGTTTCAGGGTAATTGCGCGCCCTAAAACGAAATAACATTTCATTTATGCGTGGATCATCAAATTGCAATTCCAAAGCGGCTAAATTATGCGGCTCGGTATGGCAAATGATCTCCATTTTAGTTTTATCTGCATGGCTGAAAAAACCACCGCTATATAACATCAGGTCTGGGTCGGTAATTGGTTGACGATCAGACTCTAAATCAAACACCTGGTTGAGTTTTTCTCGGATTTCAGGGTTATTTTTTAAACGCTTATACTGTTCACGAGCAAAAGCTTTGTCAAACTGTAGTTTTGCAGCTACCTCATCGTCAAGTAATTTTGGCGATCCAATAAATGGGCACTTGTTTAAATGAATTTGTTTTATCGGTATTGGCAGCTCTGTTTCACTTAGATCATGTCGCGAAGTGTACATTCTGTCGCTAATTTCTTGTGCAGATAACTCGAGCAATGGTGAAATATCCATGGCTAAATTGACACAGATCACCGCGTTTTTATTGGTTGGATGGTATGCCACGGGAGCGATTAATGTTGTACAACCATGCAGCGAACTGATTTTTGAACTGACATGCACTAAAGGCTGCATTTTTAATACATCGATATGCTCAGCAACGGCTTGTTTACGACGTAAATTAAAATAATAGTCGTATAATTTAGGCTGTTTTTCTTTGATAAGTTTTGCCATGGCTATGGTGGCGTAAACATCACTCATTGCATCATGGGCTTTTTCATGGCTTAACCCATTTGCTTGCGTTAACAACTCTAACTTAAAACTAGGAGTTCCATCTTCTTTTAACGGCCAATTAATTCCATCGGGCCTAAATGCGTAACAGGCTCTGACTAAATCGATAATATCCCAGCGAGAGTTACCATTTTGCCATTCACGACCGTAGGGGTCGATAAAGTTCCGGTAAAAACCATAACGGCTGACCTCATCATCAAAGCGCAATGAGTTGTAACCTACAACACAGGTATTAGGTTGACTAAATAAGCTATTGATACGGCGCATAAACTCAGCTTCAGGAATGCCTTTTAAATTTGCCAGTTGTGGGGTGATACCTGTAATGAGGATTGCTTCTGGTGACGGTAAGTAATCTGGTGATTGTTTACAGTAAAAAGTTTCTGGCTCACTAATAATGTTTAACTCGAGATCGGTTCTAATCCCTGCAAATTGCGACGGACGATCTTTGGCTGGGTTAGCACCAAACGTTTCATAATCGTGCCAAAATAGGGTGGGTTGAATTGCATTAGCCATAATAAAAATAAGGTCCTTTCTCGATTACAGGCATATTAACATTGATGAGCCTTAAATTGATAATAGCGTTAATATTGCAAATTTATACCGCATCAGCATAGGTTTGCTAGTTTCTAATCAATAAGTAAGATAAATTATATAATATGCGATACACCGAATGTAGGTGATCTCAATTTAAAAAGGATATTGAATGCATCAACATATTTTTACTCAACCAATTGTCAGCGAAATTAAACAGCCTACGCTGTTAACGCTTCGCTTGTCTGAATCGGTGAGTGATTTGTTGGTGTTATCTGCGATGACAAATCCGATAGCTGAATTCGTGGTCAGTCAAGTAAATGGAACCAATGCGACATTGATTGTGCGTCATCAACCTTTTGTTGAATTGATTTATCATCATACTCAACAGGTGGTGAGTCAATATGATCAAATCAGAACGCTTGGACAAGGGGCTCGTTTATATTCCAAAATGGGGACTGCACCAAGGGTATGTATTGAACAATTGAGGGCCGGTGTTGTTGTCGATATCCAAGCCGATGATAATGTGTATTTTAGTTTGGCGCCTCTGGCGCGTTTTGAGTTAATTTCTCTTGAGCAAGACTTGCGTATTTTAAGTGAGCCTCAAGCTTTGGTGATGGCAAAAGCCATTTTAGGACGCAAATTCGATCACAGTGAGCCTTCTTCTGTTTTGGCGGTGCACATCAGTGAGCTTGAGCAAGTTAGACGTGATTTACGAGAATACCTTAAAGGTGAATCGGGCAAAATTCATCCGGGCGTGTCAACTGAGCTGTTAAAGCTTGATCATTTGTTGCAAAATAAGCACCAGTGGCTATTGAGAACCTATCATCAATCTTTAGAACGTCCAAATTTTGGTCGTTCATCAAATGAGCAGCTGTGCAATATTGAACAATTACAGCGTAAGCTAGACTGTTTTGAGCTATTAGCCCCAAAAGATGTGTCAGACATGGTTAAAAAGCTGTCTGATGACGAAAATTAATTTTTTACCATTCTAGAGCCTACCCATGCCGTATATTTGTCCTATATGTTCTGCGCCATTAACGTTAAGCGATAAAAGTTGGGCATGTGTTCAGCGGCACCAATTTGATTGTGCAAAAGAAGGTTACGTTAATTTATTGCCAGTTCAAAAGAAAAAAACCAAAGATCCTGGCGACAATAAAGACATGATGATCGCAAGAAGAGAGTTTCTTAGTCGAGGCTTTTATCAACCCTTAAGCGACCAGGTGAATTTACTTGCAGCGCAATATCATCCAAACGCTGAAACTCTTTTGGATATCGGTTGTGGGGAAGGTTATTACAGCCATCGTTTATTTGAAACAATACAACAATCTTCAGGTGAGCAATGCAAACTTTATGGTTTAGATATTTCTAAATCAGCGATACGTTCAGCTGCGAAACGCTACCCTGAATTACAATTTTGTGTTGCAAGTGTGTTTGAAATGCCATTTGCAGACAAGAGTATCGATTTGGCAATTCGAATATATGCGCCATCTAAAGTGGAAGAATTACAGCGAGTAATGAAACCAGGCAGTACATTGATTACTGTTTCGCCCGGCCCAATGCATCATTTTGCACTGAAACAAAAGATTTATAGCCAACCTAGATTGCATCCACAAGACTCGCTCATGCTTGAGGGGTTTAACTATCTTGCCCATGAATCGCTTACTTATCAGTTAACGTTAACCCAAGCCAATGATATTGAACACTTCCTGAATATGACACCTTATGCATGGAAGTTAAGTGATATGCAAAAACGGCAAATAATAGAGCAAGGACTCGAATGTGAGATCGATTTTAAAATCGAAATTCACCAGCGCGAACAATCAAGTGTTGATTAAATCAGACAAATAACTAGTTGATGCTCAAAGATAAACCGTTCGGTTTAAACATCAAAAAAATATTGACCTTTGCTTGATGTTTGTTGACTTATTCTGAGAATGGTTTATAGTCTACTTAGCTTGAAGGTTGGGCTTATATTTATGTGTTTCAATACGACCAGTTTCGTCCTGTGAACATAAGTAATACCGGCATTTTCCAGCTTTACCGCCGTTAAGGCTTTAATTATATATTTTACAGGATTTATATCATGTCTCAAGTTACTGGTGTTGTTAAGTGGTTCAACTCTGACAAAGGTTTCGGATTTATCGAGCAAGAGTCTGGTCCAGACGTATTCGTTCACTTCCGTGCTATCAACTCTGACGGTTTCAAAACTCTAGACGAAGGCCAAAAAGTATCTTTCACTGTGACTCAAGGTCAGAAAGGTCCTCAAGCTGAAAACGTTTCAGTAGTTGGCTAATATTTCTATCTAGTTTCGACTAGATATTAATAATAAGACTGTAGCATTTATGCTGCAGTTTTTTTTTGCAAATTTAACAGACCTAATACGAACGCTATGTTTAATGCCAACGTCTAAACGAGTTAAACAGCTTATACTCCAGCTTCTACTTATGTTTCGATTTCTTCCTCGTCGACATTGTTACTATTCAGCGGTCTTATTTTCCTAGAGATATATTCCAGCACAGGTACTTTAATGCTCTATTTGGCAAAGTACTTCACTTCGACATTCCATTTAATACCATTTCCATTAATTATGTGACCAATCAGAGTCGCTCAGACTGTTCAGTTTGAGGCGCATTGTTGAAATAATGGTTATACCATTCCGCGAAAAAATGTGATCTAATTGCTATATCCGTTACTCATCTTTTTTAGCAATGAAACAACACACCAGTTTCGAATTAATCAGGCTATCCAAGCAAACAGCAGATGCCCGAATGCGTT
>NZ_BMII01000037.1 GCF_014641855.1 Shewanella inventionis | reverse complement strand
AGGATCCGCTTATTAGCCGTTGCGATGTTTATGCAAATTAATAACCGCTCAGAAGTCGCCAGGCGCTTAAATGTCAGCCGTCGAAGTGTGAATGATTGGGTATCAAGCTTCTTGAACCAAGGTTTAGCTGGTCTAGATGACAAGCCTCGCATAGGTAAAAAGAGTCGATTGACCACTAAGCAGAAAGAGCAAGTGTACCTGTTTGTTAAGGATGCGGCACATTCCACCAAAGGTGGCCGCTTAACCGCACGGGATATTCAGGAATTTATCACCTCAAAATACGATGTCTCGTATAGCCATTCACATATTTATTGGTTATTGCATAAGCTGGGGTTTATACCAATTACGATTAAAGACTTCCCAGTTTAGCCCAATCTCTGTGACACAATCTTTTTACCCTGTCCTTGCACTCAATGAATGTATTCCATGCACGACAGCATTCCTCAACAATATCATTAAAATCTTTAAAACTACGATTAGCGAGACAATGCTGGCGTAGTCGTTAATGAACCTACTCAATGGGATTTATGGCAATCAACACAAGAAAGTGATCATTCTTACTGGTTAACACCGCTTATAACGTCGTTAAAAATGTTGAAGGTTGAACAACGAGCTAGTTGCGATTTTTGTCTGATTCTATGCGATCTTTGCTATGCAATCTCTGAATACATATTTATCTTGATTTGTATCACAAATGTAATGATGACAGATCGTTAATAAGCGTTGTTTAACCAGAGTCTGCGTCATTGCTGCAGGCTAGAACCTAAATGTCTTCAAACACAGGCCAATGATGTTTCATAAATCATTATGAAATGTTTAATATCATTTTTTGTGAAATTTTGAGAAAGGTCATGAGGACCGTGCAGCTCTTTACCCTCAATTTTCTATAAGTTGGACGGAGGGTTATTGCGCTAGCAGACTAGTCTCATGGCAAATGAGTGAAATAATTAACGCAAAACATTTGGTTTATTAGTCTGTTAAATTTTCGGGATGGGTACACAGGTTAACTTCATGTACAATAGCCCTATTATTTACAGATGAAACCATCATATGCCGATTTCACTAACAGAACTGAATACATTTGGTCTTCAGCAGCATTGCTCTTCACTCATTAGTGTGACGTCAAAGGTTGATCTAATTGAAACCTGTAATAGTTTATATGCAAAACAGCCTCTGTTGATTTTAGGTGGTGGCAGTAATTTAGTTTTTACTGCAAATTACTTGGGTGCTGTTGTTAATATTGCAACAAAAGGCATTAAGGTCACTGATGATGACAAGTTTTATTACTTATGTGTACAAGCAGGTGAAGGCTGGCATGATCTTGTTGAGTTTTGTTTAAACAATAAGATTTACGGTCTTGAAAACATGGCGCTTATTCCCGGCAGTGTTGGTGCGGCTCCAATACAAAACATTGGCGCATATGGTGTTGAGTTTAATCGATATTGTCATGAGGTTGAGTTTTTACGCCTTGATACAAAACAGCTGTTAACTTTCAGTAATGATCAATGTCAATTTGGTTATCGAGATTCAATTTTCAAGCAAGAGCTAAAAAATCTGGCCGTTATAACACAAGTGACACTAAAAATACCAAAGAATTGGCAGCCAGTACTGAGCTATGGTCCATTGCAATCGCTGGATCCATCTACTGTGACAGCGAAGCAAATATTTGACTGTGTATGCAATGTTCGTCGTTCTAAGTTGCCAGATCCCAAAGTGTTAGGTAACGTGGGCAGCTTTTTTAAAAATCCAGTTGTACATTCAACTGTCTACTCAGAACTATTAAATCATTACCCCAATTTAGTTGCTTATCAACAAGATGATGGTCAGTACAAGTTAGCAGCTGGCTGGTTAATTGAACAATCTGGCCTTAAAGGTTTTAGGGTCGGTGACGCTGCTGTCCATCAAGACCAAGCTTTAGTATTAGTTAATTTGAAAAATGCGACTGGCGAACAAGTGTGCCAATTAGCGCGCCACATTATTAGCGTTGTGAATGAAAAATTTTCTGTCACGTTGCAAGTTGAACCAAGAATAATTGGTGCGGTCGGGGAGATTGAAATCTAATGAATGATCATTGGTTACGGAAAAGGCAAATTTTAGCTTTACTCAGTCATGTTGCTTTTGTTTCTGGCGAAGCTATAGCTCAACAATTATCGATAACTCGCGCTGCCATAAATCAGCACATCGATGCCTTGAAAGACTACGGTGTTGAGATTTATAGCGTTAAGGGTAAAGGTTATAAGCTAGCCACCCCAATTTCGTTGATTAACGAAAATTCGTTGGTAAACACGATCGATGATCGTTGCTTTTATTTTGATGAAATAACAAGCACAAATGAATTCATGTTAGGGCATGCTGCAGAGCTTGCATCGGGTGATATCTGTATAGCCGAGTATCAATCTGCTGGTCGAGGTCGGCGTGGGCGTCAATGGTTATCGCCATATGGTCATCACATCTATGCATCTTTGTTTTGGCGGCTTAATCATGACTTGTCATATGCAAGTGGTTTAAGTTTGGTTGTTGGATGTTCTATTGTAAAAACGTTGCAGAATTTAGGTGTGGAAGGCTTAGGTTTAAAATGGCCAAATGACATTTATTTAGACCATAAAAAGCTAGCTGGCATTCTTATAGAGCTTAACCATCACAGCGTTGAGCAAGTTGAGTTGGTTATTGGTTTTGGGATTAATATGAGCATGTCTGCACAACAGGGCGAGCTTATTGATCAACCCTGGAATGATTTGTCTTCAATGACAACCATGCCAGATAAAACCCAGCTTTTAGTTAACTTACATCAACAACTTAAGCATGATTTAGCGTTATTTGAACAACAAGGTTTATCCGCATTTTTAGCGCGATGGAATGAGAACGATTTATTTATTAACCGTGAAATAACTCTACTGATGTCGCCAAATTCAATCTCTGGAATTTGCCGCGGTATAGATAAGCAAGGTGCGATTTTGATTGAGAACGAACAAGGCATATCTGCTTATGTGGGTGGTGAGATTAGCGTAAGAGCAAGTTAAGCTACATTGTGAAAGCCTAGCTTTTAGGCTTTCATTATCTTCACTTTCGAAGTAACACTTTATTCATTAAGTGGTTGGGGCCTTTTTGTAAAATGAGATGCGCTCTTTCCCGTGTTGGTTGAATATTAAGTTGTAAATTAGGCCCGTTAATCGTATCCCAAATATTTGCTGCAATTACGTTAGCTTCATCGTCACTGAGTGTTGAGTAATGATGGAAAAAAGATTCTGGATCGCTAAATGCGCCTTTTCTGAATTGTAAAAATCGCTGTTTGTACCACTGTTTTAGCAGTGACTCTTCTGCATCGACATAAATAGAAAAGTCCACAAAATCAGACACAAATGGGCGTCTTGTATCTATTGGTGTATCAAGGCCAGTTTGCAGAACATTAAGGCCTTCAAGAATCAAGATGTCAGGTTGTCTAATAGCCTGGTGTTGATCGTGGCATCTATCATACGTCACATGAGAATACAGTGGCGCTAGCACCTCTTTATCACCCGCTTTCACAGATGAAATAAATTCGACTAGCATTTTCATGTCGTAACTTTCAGGAAATCCTTTACGTTGTAACAAGCCTTTACGCTTTAAGTCTGCTAGCGGGTATAAAAAGCCATCAGTAGTAACCAGATCGACCTTTGGATGTTCTGGCCAACGCTGTAAAAGTGTTTGCAAGATACGTGCTGTAGTGCTTTTACCTACAGCGACACTGCCGGCGATACTAATAATGTAAGGGCTTGGGGAATTTTTTTGCTCAAGAAACTTACCCAAAACAAGACCGCGCTGTTGTTTTGAGTCAACAAAAAGGTTCAATAAACGACTCAGAGGTAAATAGATATCAGTCACTTCGTCTAAAGAAAGTTTTTCATTCATTCCTCGAAGATTTTCTAGTTCTGCTTCGCTCAATGTGAGTGGCACTGATTTACGTAATTCAGCCCAATGCTCACGCTGAAAAGCAAAGTAAAGTGCGTCTTGTATTGAGTTTATTGAAGTCATAACCATTCCTCTAGGTTGGTCAGGCACATTACACTATCGAATAATAGGCGACAATACTTTGCTATTGATTTGTCATTATGATGAATAGATTCGCCTAGAAATTGTGCTTTTTTGAAAAAACACGACTAAAAAAACGTCATTTGAAACTTTTTTTAGGTTTTTTCGCATTTATCTATTGCACTCCTGAGCACATTTACCTAATATCCGAACCCGAAATGACATGCCGGCATAGCTCAGTTGGTAGAGCAACTGACTTGTAATCAGTAGGTCCCGAGTTCGACTCTTGGTGCCGGCACCATTTTACTGGAGGGGTTCCCGAGTGGCCAAAGGGATCAGACTGTAAATCTGACGGCTCAGCCTTCGAAGGTTCGAATCCTTCTCCCTCCACCATTTTTCTAGGTAGTTAGGTAGCCTATGTTAGGTTGCGCGGATGTCGTATAATGGTATTACTCCAGCCTTCCAAGCTGATAACGCGGGTTCGATTCCCGCCATCCGCTCCAAAATTTGATTGCTGATATGGCTCAGTTGGTAGAGCGCACCCTTGGTAAGGGTGAGGTCGGCAGTTCGAATCTGCCTATCAGCACCAGCCTGTCACACTAACTCCTAAATAAACCTAATTCGATGACATATTATGCATCGGATTTTTTACTATATGTGTGTTTTCATCACCAAACTATTGGATTGAGGCAATACCATGGCAAAAGCTAAATTTGAACGTTCTAAGCCACACGTAAACGTAGGCACCATCGGTCACGTTGACCATGGTAAAACAACTTTAACAGCAGCTATCTCTGCTGTATTGTCTAAGACTTATGGTGGTGAAGTTAAGAACTTCGCTCAAATCGATAACGCTCCAGAAGAGCGTGAGCGCGGTATTACAATTAATACTTCTCACATCGAATATGACACTCCATCACGTCACTACGCTCACGTAGACTGTCCAGGTCACGCGGATTATGTTAAAAACATGATCACTGGTGCTGCACAGATGGACGGCGCAATCCTAGTAGTAGCAGCGACTGACGGCCCAATGCCACAGACTCGTGAGCACATCCTACTTTCACGTCAGGTAGGTGTACCTTTCATCATCGTATTCATGAACAAATGTGACATGGTAGATGACGAAGAATTACTAGAATTAGTAGAAATGGAAGTTCGTGAACTTCTATCAGAATACGACTTCCCAGGTGATGACTTACCAGTTATTCAAGGTTCTGCATTAAAAGCGTTAGAAGGCGATGCAGCATGGGAAGGCAAAATTCTTGAGCTTGCAGAAGCACTAGACTCTTACATTCCAGAGCCAGAGCGTGACATCGATAAGCCATTCCTACTACCAATCGAAGACGTATTCTCGATTTCAGGTCGTGGTACAGTGGTAACTGGTCGTGTTGAGCGTGGTATTGTACGTGTATCAGACGAAGTAGAAATCGTTGGTGTTCACGCGACTACTAAGACAACCTGTACTGGTGTAGAAATGTTCCGTAAACTGCTTGACGAAGGTCGTGCAGGCGAGAACTGTGGTGTGTTATTACGTGGTACTAAGCGTGATGACGTAGAACGTGGTCAAGTACTAGCTAAGCCTGGTTCAATCACGCCACACACTACATTCGAATCAGAAGTATACGTGTTATCAAAAGAAGAAGGCGGACGTCACACTCCATTCTTCAAAGGCTACCGTCCACAGTTCTACTTCCGTACAACTGACGTGACTGGTACTATCGAATTACCAGAAGGCGTAGAAATGGTTATGCCTGGTGACAACGTTAAGATGGTTGTTACTTTGATTTACCCAATCGCGATGGACGACGGTTTACGTTTCGCTATCCGTGAAGGTGGCCGTACAGTTGGTGCTGGTGTTGTAGCTAAAATCATCGCGTAATAGCGACTTTAGTTGACACTAAAAAAGGAAGCTTCGGCTTCCTTTTTTTGTTTTTGGCAAAAATCACAGATTAATTGTTTTTTTTGGTTAAATTGTTACGCTAACTTTACCTGTATTGTTGCGAACAAAGCTGAATAAGAATACAATCTATGGCCGATTTTTGACCCTGTGCTTATGCATTTTCTGGGAAAGCTCGGGAAATGCAGATTTGGTAAATATGTTTTTACCAAGTTAAGCTCAGGTCGTAGTGAGTAACGGAATTAACCGATGACAACAAATACTGAAAACCAGAGTAATTCTTTGGATATCGTTAAGTGGGGCGTGGCAGCATTGCTCATTGCTGCTGCTGTTATAGGCAATCAATTTTACGCAGATGCAAATGTTGTAGCTCGTGTTGCTGGGGTAATTATTGCCTTTGCTATTGCAGGTGTTATTGCATTGCAAACTATCAAGGGTAAGCAAGCGTTATCATTTGCCCGCGAAGCACACATTGAAGTGCGTAAAGTGGTGTGGCCAACTCGCCAAGAGGCCCTAAATACTACCTTTATCGTACTTGCCGCAACAGGTGTGGTTGCATTAGTCCTTTGGGGATTAGATGCAGTATTGTTACGAGTAGTCAATTTAATTACTGGCGTATAGGCATCTAAAAATGACTGAAGCTACAGAAGCGAAAAAAAGATGGTATGTAATTCAAGCCTTTTCAGGTTATGAAGGTCGTGTACTAAAAACACTATTAGAACATATCAAAATGCATAACATGGAACACTACTTCGGTGAGATCTTGGTCCCAACGGAAGAAGTAGTTGAAATGCGTGCGGGTCAGCGTCGTAAAAGCGAGCGTAAGTTTTTTCCAGGCTATGTATTAGTCCAAATGGAAATGAACGATGATAGCTGGCATTTAGTGAAGAGTATTCCACGTGTTATGGGTTTTATTGGTGGAACCTCAGATCGTCCAGCGCCGATTTCTGATAAAGAAGCCAATGCTATTCTTCAGCGTTTACAAGACACCATCGAGTCACCGACTCATCGTGTTATGTTTGAGCCTGGTGAAGTTGTTCGTGTGTGTGATGGTCCATTTGCGGACTTTAATGGCACGATTGAAGAAGTGGATTATGATAAGAACCGCGTTAAGGTTTCTGTGATGATCTTCGGTCGTTCAACACCAGTAGAGTTAGACTTTAATCAGGTTGAAAAAAGCTGATTAAAATAACTACAAAATAAATATTGTTTGCGGGTGCGTATTTTATTATAATTCGCACCCGTTGTTTTCAGGGGAGCAAATTGGCATGTCGCCGAAATGCGTTTGAACCCAAATAGAGGAAATGTCGACATGGCAAAGAAAATTGAAGCTTATATTAAGCTACAAGTAGCAGCCGGTGCTGCAAACCCGTCTCCACCAGTTGGTCCTGCTTTAGGTCAAAAAGGTGTGAACATCATGGAATTCTGTAAAGCATTCAACGCTCGTACTGAAAAGTTCGAGAAAGGCATGCCAATTCCTGTTGTTATCACTGTATATAACGACCGTTCTTTCACTTTTGAAACTAAGACTCCACCTGCGTCTTTCCTACTGCTTAAAGCAGCTGGTTTGAAATCAGGTTCTGGCCGTCCTAACACTCAAAAAGTAGGAACTATCAAGCGTAGCGCAGTTCAGGAAATTGCTGAAACTAAAGCCGCTGATATGACTGGTGCTGATATTGAAGCGATGACTCGCTCAATTGAAGGTACTGCACGTTCAATGGGTTTGGTAGTAGAGGACTAATATAATGGCAAAGCTAACTAAGCGCGCTCGCGTAATCCGCGAAAAAGTTGATGCAACTAAACAGTATGACATCAATGAAGCAGTAGCACTTTTAAAAGAATTGGCAACTGCTAAATTCGTAGAAAGTGTTGACGTAGCTGTTAACCTTGGTATCGATCCTCGTAAATCAGACCAAAACGTGCGTGGTGCTACTGTACTACCACACGGTACTGGTCGTGACGTTCGTGTTGCTGTATTTACTCAAGGTGCAAACGCTGAAGCTGCTAAAGCTGCAGGCGCTGAACTTGTAGGTATGGAAGATTTAGCTGAACAAGTTAAAGCTGGCGAAATGAACTTTGACGTTGTTATCGCATCACCAGACGCAATGCGCGTTGTTGGTATGTTAGGTCAAATCTTAGGCCCACGTGGTCTAATGCCTAACCCTAAAACTGGTACAGTAACGCCAAACGTTGCTGATGCAGTTAAAAATGCTAAAGCTGGTCAAGTTCGTTACCGCAACGACAAAAACGGTATTATCCACACTACTATTGGTAAAGTGGATTTCACTGCTGAACAGTTAAAAGACAACTTAGAAGCGTTAGTGTCTGCACTGAAAAAGGCTAAGCCTGCAGTTGCAAAAGGCGTTTACGTGAAAAAAGTAAGCATCTCTACCACTATGGGTGCAGGTGTTTCGGTTGACCAAGCTAGCTTGGAAGACGCTAAGTAATTTTACAAAATGCGCGGATTAGTCTATAATGCGCGCACTTTGTGGGTTGAAGCTCCTTTTACCTAACTTTTGCCTAATTATTTAGGTTTGTTGGTTAATAGATGAGCTTCCGTCCAAGACCGCAGGTGTCAATCGTAAGGTTAACTTAATTTCCTGCGTAGACGGTGTCAGGCCCCAGCTAAAATTTTTTACTGGAATATCTGCACCGTAAGTAACTAAGTACATGTTGTGCTTAGTTTGGTAAATTCTAGGGATATCCCTAGGTAGAATCCAGGAGTAAAGCCAATGGCATTAAGACTCGAAGACAAAAAGGCAATTGTTGCTGAAGTCAACGAAGCTGCCAAAGGTGCACTTTCTGCAGTTGCCGCTGATTCACGTGGCGTAACTGTAGGTGCTATGACTGTTTTGCGTAAAACAGCTCGCGCTAACGGTGTTTATGTACGTGTAGTACGTAACACTCTAGCTCGTCGCGCTGTTCAAGGTACTGCTTTTGAGTGCCTAGCCGAAACTTTCACTGGCCCAACTTTACTAGCATTTTCTACTGAGCACCCAGGTGCTGCAGCGCGTCTTCTAAAAGATTTCGCTAAAACAAATGCTAAGTTTGAAGTTAAAGGTGCAGCTTTCGAAGGGGAATTTATCCCTGCAGCTGATATTGATCGTTTAGCGAAACTACCAACATACGAAGAAGCACTAGCTCAGTTGATGATGACTATGAAAGAAGCATCTGCTGGCAAGTTCGTTCGTACATTGGCCGCCCTTCGCGATCAAAAACAAGACGCCGCTTAATTTTAAGTTGGCCGCTTAATCAAATTGAATTCAGAACAATAGGAAATATTTCTAATGTCTATCACTAAAGACCAAATTTTAGAAGCTTTTGCAGCAATGTCTGTAATGGAAGTTGTTGAACTAATCGAAGCAATGGAAGAGAAGTTCGGCGTTTCTGCTGCTGCTGCAGTAGTTTCTGGCGGTGGCGATGCTGCTGCAGCTGCTGAAGAGCAAACAGAATTCGACGTAATTCTTACTTCACACGGCGACAACAAAGTAGCAGTTATTAAAGCTCTACGTGGCGCTACAGGTTTAGGCCTAAAAGAAGCTAAGACTATGGCTGAATCTTCGCCAATCGCTGTTAAAGAAGCGGTAAGCAAAGAAGAAGCTGAAGCGCTTAAGAAAGAATTAGAAGAAGCTGGTGCTTCTGTTGAAATCAAGTAAGCTATAGCTTACTTGCTCACCCAAGCAATTGGGTGAAGGCTGGCGGTTTTTTAACCGTCGGCCTTTTTTGCGCTTTATGCGCAGGCGATTTTTATTCACCGTTTGTCGCCAGTTTTAGCAGTCCCTAGCAGAGATTACTGGTTAGGTTCTTGCCATCAACGGTGATGGGCAAACGTGCTGATTTAATTATATTATTTCAGTCTTGGTCACATCTCGTAAGCAGAGGAAACCCATGGTTTACTCCTATTCTGAAAAGAAGCGTATTCGCAAAGACTTTGGTAAGCGTCCAAAAGTTTTGGATATCCCTTATTTATTGTCTATCCAGTTAGACTCTTTTAAGAAGTTCACCGATCAAGACCCTACGGGTGAGCGCGGCTTAGAAGCTGCATTCCGTAGCGTTTTTCCTATCAAGAGCTTTTCTGGCTATAGTGAGCTGCAATATGTCAGCTACAAGCTAGGTGAGCCAGTTTTTGATGTGAAAGAATGTCAGATCCGCGGTGTTACTTATTCAGCACCACTTCGCGTTAAATTACGCATGGTGTTGTTTGACCGTGAAGCTGCAGCCGGTACTGTTAAAGACATTAAAGAGCAAGAAGTCTACATGGGTGATATCCCATTGATGACTGATAACGGTACTTTCGTTATTAACGGTACTGAGCGTGTTATTGTGTCTCAGTTACACCGTTCTCCAGGCGTGTTCTTTGATCATGACCGTGGTAAAACCCACTCTTCAGGTAAGGTGCTGTATAACGCACGTATTATTCCTTACCGTGGTTCATGGCTTGACTTTGAATTTGACCCTAAAGATGCTTTATTTGTTCGTATTGACCGTCGTCGTAAATTACCGGCAACGATTATTTTACGTGCACTTGAATACTCTACTCAGGACATCTTAGATTTATTCTTTGAGCGTATTGAGTTTAAGATCAAAAAAGACTCACTTGTTATGGCACTTGTGCCAGACCGTTTACGCGGCGAAACTGCAAGCTATGACATTAAAGATGCAGAAGGCTCTTTATTGGTTGAAGCTGGCCGTCGTATTACTGCGCGTCATATTAAGCAACTTGAGAAAACCAACACCACTGAGCTTGAAGTGCCAGTAGATTACATTGTTGGTAAGTATGCTGCACAAGACTATATCGACGAAGATACAGGTGAAGTATTAGTTACTGCTAACAGCGAGATCTCTTTAGAAGATTTAGCTAAGTTATCTTTAGCTGGCATCAAGAACATTGATACATTGTTTATTAATGATCTTGACCACGGTGCTTATATTGCTGACACATTACGCATTGACTCTACAACTAACCGCTTAGAAGCGTTAGTTGAGATTTATCGTATGATGCGTCCTGGCGAGCCACCAACCAAAGATGCAGCAGAAAGTTTATTCCAAAACTTATTCTTCAGTGAAGAACGTTATGACTTATCGAAAGTAGGTCGTATGAAGTTCAACCGTCGTCTTGAAATTGATGAAGACGAAGGTAATGGCGTGTTGTCTAAAGAAGACATCGTTGCTGTAATGAAGAAAATCATCGAAATCCGCAACGGCTATGATGAAGTCGACGATATTGACCACTTAGGTAACCGTCGTATTCGTAGCGTAGGTGAGATGGCAGAAAACCAATTCCGTGTTGGTTTAGTTCGTGTTGAGCGTGCTGTTCGTGAACGTCTATCTTTAGGCGATCTAAACGAGCTTATGCCACAAGACTTAATTAATGCGAAGCCAATTTCTGCAGCAGTGAAAGAATTCTTCGGTTCTTCACAGTTGTCTCAGTTCATGGATCAAAACAACCCGCTATCAGAAGTAACGCATAAGCGTCGTATTTCTGCACTTGGCCCTGGTGGTTTAACTCGTGAACGTGCCGGCTTCGAAGTACGTGACGTACATCCAACTCACTACGGTCGTTTATGTCCAATTGAGACCCCTGAAGGTCCAAACATTGGTCTAATCAACTCGCTAGCAAGTTTTGCACGCACTAACTCTTACGGTTTCTTAGAAACGCCTTACCGCAAAGTGGTTGATGGTGTGATTACTGATGAAGTGGAATACTTATCAGCAATCGAAGAAGGTCGTTATGTTATTGCACAGGCAAACATTGAAGTTGACTCTACTGGCCGTATGGTTGAAGAGCAAATTGCGTGTCGTCATAAAGGTGAATCAACCTTTATGCGTGCAGCTGACGTTCAATATATGGACGTTTCGCCACAACAGATTATTTCTGTTGCAGCGTCACTTATTCCATTCTTAGAACACGATGACGCTAACCGTGCATTGATGGGTGCTAACATGCAACGTCAAGCCGTTCCTACATTACGTGCTGATAAGCCGCTAGTAGGTACTGGTATTGAGCGTACACTTGCTGTTGACTCAGGTGTGGTTGTTGCTGCTAAACGTGGTGGTGTTGTTGACTACGTTGATGCAAGCCGTATCGTTGTTAAAGTAAATGAAGATGAGCTACGCCCTGGCGAAGCCGGTATCGACATTTATAACTTAACTAAATATACCCGTTCAAACCAAAACACCTGTATTAACCAACGTCCTTGTTGTTTCGTTGGCGAGCCAGTGGTTCGTGGTGACGTATTAGCCGATGGTCCATCAACCGACTTAGGTGATTTGGCTCTTGGTCAAAACATGCGTATCGCGTTCATGCCTTGGAACGGTTATAACTTCGAAGACTCGATCTTAATTTCTGAGCGCGTTGCGCAAGAAGATCGTTTCACAACTATCCATATCCAAGAGCTTTCTTGTATTGCTCGTGATACTAAATTGGGTAGCGAAGAAATCACTGCTGACATTCCAAACGTAGGTGAGTCTGCTTTATCTAAATTAGATGAATCAGGTATCGTTTACATTGGTGCTGAAGTGAAAGGTGGCGACATTCTAGTGGGTAAAGTGACACCTAAAGGTGAAACACAATTAACCCCAGAAGAGAAGCTACTCCGTGCTATTTTTGGTGAAAAAGCCTCTGACGTTAAGGACAGCTCATTACGTGTGCCTAACTCAGTAAAAGGTACCATCATCGACGTTCAGGTATTTACCCGTGACGGCGTTGAAAAAGACAAGCGCGCGCTTGAAATCGAAGAAATGCACGTACGCCAAGCTCGTAAAGACTTAGGTGAAGAGTTCAAGATCCTTGAAGAAGGTGTATTGAGCCGTGCACGTAACTTGTTACTGTCTGTGGGTTATTCTGAAGCTAAATTAGCTGAAATCCCACGTAAAGACGTGTTAATTCAAGTTATCGACGACGAAGCAAAACAAACTGAACTAGAGCAGTTAGCTGAACAGCACGAAGAGCTAAAAGCTGACTTTGACAAGAAGTTTGAAATTAAGCGTCGCAAGATCACTCAAGGTGATGACTTGGCACCAGGTGTACTGAAAATCGTTAAGGTTTACTTAGCCGTTAAACGTACTATTCAACCAGGTGACAAGATGGCGGGTCGTCATGGTAACAAAGGTGTTATCTCGAAGATTTGTCCAATCGAAGACATGCCATACGATGAAGAAGGTAATCCTGTAGACATCGTACTTAACCCATTGGGCGTACCATCGCGTATGAACATCGGTCAGGTACTTGAAGTTCACATGGGTGCTGCAGCGAAAGGTATTGGTAACAAGATCACTGCTATGCTTGAAGAGCAGCGTGAAATTGCCGAACTTCGCGACTACATCAAGCAAGTATACGATTTAGGTGATGACGTGCTTCAGCGTGTTGACATCAATTCGTTCAGCGATGATGAAGTTGTGCGCTTAGCGACTCACCTTAAAGGTGGTGTGCCGATTGCTACACCAGCATTCGACGGTGCTAAAGAGAAAGAGATCAAGCAAATGCTTGCTCTTGCAGGCTTACCTGAGTCAGGCCAGTTAACATTATGTGACGGCCGTACCGGTAACGAATTTGAGCGTAAAGTAACTGTAGGTTACATGTACATGCTCAAACTGAACCACTTAGTTGATGACAAGATGCACGCCCGTTCAACCGGTTCGTACAGCTTAGTAACACAACAACCATTGGGCGGTAAAGCTCAATTCGGTGGTCAGCGTTTCGGTGAGATGGAAGTGTGGGCACTTGAAGCATACGGTGCAGCTTATACTCTACAAGAAATGCTAACAGTTAAGTCAGATGACGTTAACGGTCGTACTCAGATGTATAAAAACATCGTCGACGGTAACCATCAGATGCAACCAGGCATGCCTGAGTCTTTCAACGTGTTGTTGAAGGAAATCCGTTCACTTGGTATTAATATCGAGTTGGACCAAGAGTAAGCATCGCACTTAAGCAATGTTTGGTAACCAAGGGTGCTTTGCATCAGCAAAGCACCTGGTTTAACTCCTTCAGGAGAGAAACGTGAAAGACTTATTAAAGTTTCTTAAACAGCAAAGTAAGACTGAAGAATTTAACGGAATTAAAATTGGTTTGGCTTCGCCAGATCTCATCCGTTCTTGGTCTTTTGGTGAAGTAAAGAAGCCAGAAACCATTAACTACCGTACATTCAAGCCTGAGCGTGAAGGTTTGTTCTGTGCGCGTATCTTTGGTCCGGTTAAAGATTACGAATGTTTGTGTGGTAAATACAAACGTCTTAAGCACCGTGGTGTGATTTGTGAAAAGTGTGGCGTAGAAGTTACCCAGACTAAAGTGCGTCGTGAGCGCATGGGTCACATTGAATTGGCTAGCCCAGTTGCCCACATTTGGTTCTTAAAATCACTTCCGTCACGTATCGGCTTAATGCTTGATATGACGTTGCGTGATATTGAACGCGTACTGTATTTCGAATCATTTGTTGTTATTGAGCCTGGCATGACCACGCTTGAGCGCGGCCAAATGCTTACCGAAGAAACGTATCTTGATGCGTTAGAAGAATACGGTGACGAGTTTGAAGCTAAGATGGGTGCAGAAGCAGTTTTAGAATTGCTACGTGCTATCAACTTAGAAGAACAGATCGAACAAATGCGCGAAGAGTTGCCATCAATCAACTCAGAAACCCGTCGTAAAAAGGTGACAAAACGCCTTAAGCTGATGGAAGCATTCTTCACATCTGGTAACAAACCAGAGTGGATGATCTTAAAAGTATTACCGGTTCTACCACCTGATCTACGTCCATTAGTGCCGTTAGATGGTGGTCGTTTCGCGACGTCAGATCTTAACGATCTATACCGCCGCGTAATTAACCGTAACAACCGTTTGAAGCGTCTGTTAGATCTAGCTGCGCCTGACATTATCGTACGTAACGAAAAGCGTATGTTACAAGAGTCAGTTGATGCGCTATTAGATAACGGTCGCCGCGGTCGTGCTATTACCGGTTCTAACAAGCGTCCGCTTAAATCTCTTGCTGATATGATCAAGGGTAAGCAAGGTCGTTTCCGTCAGAACTTACTAGGTAAGCGTGTTGACTATTCAGGTCGTTCGGTAATTACCGTAGGTCCTACTTTACGTCTGCATCAGTGTGGTCTTCCTAAGAAGATGGCACTTGAGCTATTCAAACCATTCATCTATGGCAAGTTAGAAGGTCGTGGCTTAGCTACAACTATTAAAGCTGCTAAAAAGATGGTTGAACGCGAACAGGCTGAAGTATGGGATGTATTAGACGAAGTGATTCGTGAACATCCTGTGATGCTTAACCGTGCACCAACACTTCACAGACTAGGTATTCAAGCATTTGAACCTGTTCTGATTGAAGGTAAAGCAATTCAATTGCATCCGTTAGTTTGTGCGGCATATAACGCCGACTTCGACGGTGACCAAATGGCGGTTCACGTACCATTAACGCTTGAAGCTCAGTTAGAAGCTCGTGCGTTGATGATGTCAACCAACAACATTCTGTCACCAGCTAACGGTGAGCCTGTAATTACACCGTCTCAAGACGTTGTATTAGGTTTATACTACACCAGCCGTGAGCGTATTAATGGCCGTGGTGAAGGTATGGCTTTCTCTTCAGTTGCTGAAGTAGAAAAAGCATATGCTACTGGTGCAGCTGAGCTACATGCTCGCGTTAAAGTACGTATTACTGAGACCACAATTGCTGATGACGGTGAAAGAACTAAAGCCACACGTATCGTAGATACGACTGTTGGTCGTGCGCTTTTATCGTTAATTCTGCCAGAAGGCTTATCATATGATTTGGTTAACCAAAACATGGGTAAGAAGCAGATCTCTAAGCTATTGAACACCTGTTATCGTCAACTAGGTCTTAAAGATACCGTTATCTTTGCTGACCAATTGATGTATACCGGTTTCCGTTTTGCGACCATCTCAGGTGCCTCTGTTGGTATTGACGATATGGTTATCCCAGCTGAGAAATACACCTTAGTTGCCGACGCAGAAGCTGAAGTACTTGAAATTCAAGAGCAGTTCCAGTCAGGTCTTGTTACCGCTGGTGAGCGTTACAACAAAGTTATCGATATCTGGGCATCTGCTAACGAAAAAGTTTCTAAAGCAATGATGGAAAACCTGTCATCTGAGACAGTGATTAACCGTGACGGCGTTGAAGAGAAACAAGCATCGTTTAACAGCATCTATATGATGGCTGACTCGGGCGCTCGTGGTAGTGCTGCACAGATCCGTCAGCTTGCGGGTATGCGTGGTCTGATGGCTAAGCCTGACGGCTCAATCATCGAAACCCCAATTGTGGCTAACTTCCGTGAAGGCCTAAACGTACTCCAGTACTTTATTTCTACTCACGGTGCGCGTAAAGGTCTTGCCGATACCGCATTGAAGACAGCAAACTCGGGTTACCTAACACGTCGTCTAGTAGACGTTGCACAAGACTTAGTTGTTATTGAAGACGACTGTGGTGTTGAGCATGGTCTAACAATGAAACCGCTGATTGAAGGTGGTGATGTTGTTGAGCCGTTACGTGAACGCGTTCTAGGTCGAGTTGTTGCCGTAGACGTATTGAAACCAGGCACAGAAGAAGTACTTGCACCACGCAACACACTTCTTGATGAAGCATGGTGTAATACGCTAGAAGAGCACAGCATCGATGAAGTGATTGTACGTTCTGTAATTACCTGTGAAACAGACTTCGGTGTGTGTGCAGCATGTTACGGCCGTGACTTGGCTCGTGGTCATATTATTAACCACGGTGAAGCGATTGGTGTTGTGGCAGCACAGTCAATTGGTGAACCAGGTACACAGTTAACCATGCGTACGTTCCACATTGGTGGTGCGGCATCGAGAGCTTCTGCAGAAAACAACGTTCAAGTTAAGAACGCGGGTTCTCTGAAGCTACACAATGCTAAGCATGTTTCTAACATCGACGGTAAACTCGTTATCGTGTCTCGTTCTTCTGAGTTAGCCATCATCGATGAGCTAGGTCGTGAGAAAGAGCGTTATAAAGTGCCTTACGGTACCGTATTAGAGAAGTTAGAAGACAGTGAAGTGGCAGCAGGCGAAATTATCGCAAACTGGGATCCACATACTCACCCAATTATCTCTGAAGTAGCCGGTAGTGTTAAGTTTGTTGACATGATCGACGGCGTAACCATGACACGTCAAACTGACGAGTTAACTGGTTTGTCTTCAGTTGTTGTACTAGAAATTGGTGCGCGTACTTCTGCAGGTAAAGAATTACGTCCAGCCATTCGTCTAGTTGATGCTGACGGTAACGACCTAATGATCCCTGGTACTGAAGTACCAGCTCAATACTTCTTACCTGGTAACGCGATTGTGTCGAAAGACGATAACGCGAAAATCAACGTTGGTGACGCATTAGCACGTATTCCACAAGAATCGTCTAAAACACGCGACATCACCGGTGGTCTACCACGTGTTGCTGACTTATTCGAAGCGCGTAAGCCAAAAGAGCCTGCAATTCTTGCAGAAATCTCAGGTACTATCTCGTTCGGTAAAGAGACAAAAGGTAAGCGTCGTCTAGTGATTACACCAGCTGATGGTGGTGAACACTATGAAGAGATGATCCCTAAATGGCGTAACTTAAACGTGTTCGAAGGTGAAAAAGTCGAACGTGGTGAAGTTATTGCTGACGGCCCAGAAGCTGCACATGACATTTTACGTCTTCGTGGTATCCACAACGTAGCAAACTACATTGTGAACGAAGTACAGGATGTTTACCGCTTACAGGGTGTAAAGATCAACGACAAGCACATCGAAGTTATCATTCGTCAAATGCTGCGTAAGTGTTTAATCACATCTGCAGGTGACAGTGAGTTCTTAGAAGGCGAGCAAGTTGAAGTTTCACGCGTGAAAATCGCTAACCGTGAGTTAATTGCTCAAGGTAAAGCGCCAGCTACGTATGAACGTGAACTATTGGGTATTACCAAAGCATCTTTGGCTACTGAATCATTCATTTCAGCTGCATCGTTCCAGGAAACCACACGTGTGTTAACTGAAGCAGCCGTTGGTGGTAAGAGCGATCCATTACGTGGTCTGAAAGAAAACGTAATCGTAGGTCGTTTGATCCCTGCTGGTACTGGTTATGCTTACCATAAAACGCGTAATGAAGAGCGTGCAAAATCTGCAAACTCTAAAGGCAACGTTGAAGTGGCAACCGTCACAGCAAGTGAAGCTGAACAAAACCTAGCGGATCTACTAAATTTGGCTGGTAGCCAAGATTAAGTTAGCGTTATGTTAAAAAAAGGCGCCAATGGCGCCTTTTTTATTGGAATTTGCACGAAAAGTTGGCTATTTCTTGACAGGCAGCCATTACCTTTCTAAAATTCCGCGTCCCACCATTGTGGGATATAGATTTTTCACACCTAATTGTTGAGTTTAAATCAACTGTCGGAGCTATACATGGCAACTGTAAACCAGTTGGTACGTAAGCCACGCGCGCCAAAAGTCGAAAAGACTAATGTGCCTGCGTTGAACAGTGTAATCCTCATCCGTGGTGGTCGTGTTAAAGACTTACCAGGTGTGCGTTACCACACTGTTCGTGGCGCATTAGACTGTGCTGGCGTGACTACACGTCGCCAAGGCCGTTCTAAGTACGGTGCTAAGCGTCCTAAGTCTTAACGTATCCCGTTTAAGTAAGGCCAAGCTAGTATTTATTTGACATTCCAGTTTTGGAAATACCTGAAGCATACGGAGAATTGATATGCCAAGACGTCGCGTTGTAGGACAACGTAAAATCCTACCAGATCCAAAGTTTCACAGTGAGTTGTTGGCTAAGTTCATCAACGTCATTATGCAGGACGGCAAAAAGTCTACTGCAGAAAAAATTATCTACAAGGCATTAGATGTTGTCGCTGAAAAGAAAAGCGAAAATCATTTAACTATCCTTGAAGCAGCCCTTGATAACGTTCGCCCTTCAGTCGAGGTTAAATCTCGTCGTGTTGGTGGTTCAACTTATCAAGTACCATGTGAAGTTCGTCCAGTGCGTCGTAACGCACTAGCGATGCGCTGGTTAGTTGAAGCTGCTCGCAAACGTGGTGAAAAATCTATGGCTTTACGTCTAGCAGGTGAAATGCTAGATGCGTCTGAAAACAAAGGTACTGCTGTTAAGAAGCGTGAAGACGTGCATCGCATGGCTGAAGCTAACAAAGCCTTTGCTCATTACCGTTGGTAATATAATGGAGCGGGCTTTTGCCCGCTCCATATTGTTGATATTGCTAAAACCAAAAGTTTTAGTTGAGAGGGTATAAATAGTGGCTCGTACAACCCCAATTGAGCTTTATCGTAATATCGGTATCGTTGCTCATGTGGATGCAGGTAAAACTACCACAACAGAACGTGTTCTGTTCTATACCGGTATGTCTCATAAAATCGGTGAGGTGCACGACGGCGCCGCCACGACCGACTGGATGGTACAAGAGCAAGAACGTGGTATTACTATCACTTCAGCTGCTGTAACCACTTTTTGGCGCGGTATGGAAGCTCAGTTCGCTGAACACCGTATTAATATCATCGATACCCCAGGTCACGTAGACTTCACGATTGAAGTTGAGCGTTCATTGCGCGTACTTGATGGGGCCGTAGTTGTATTCTGTGGCTCATCAGGCGTAGAACCGCAATCTGAAACCGTATGGCGCCAAGCTGACAAGTACCACGTTCCGCGTATGGTATTTGTTAACAAAATGGACCGTGCAGGTGCAGATTTTGACCGAGTGATTAAACAAATTCGTAATCGTCTTGGTGCGACTTGTGTGCCAATCCAATTAAACATTGGTTCTGAAGAAAACTTCAAAGGCGTTATTGATTTAATAAAGATGAAAGCCATTAACTGGTCTGAAACAGATCAGGGTATGACATTCACATATGAAGACATTCCTGCAGATCTCGCAGCAAAAGCTGCAGAAATGCATGAGTATCTTGTGGAAGCAGCAGCTGAAGCCTCAGATGAACTGATGGACAAATACCTTGAAGAAGGTGAGCTATCAGAAGCCGAGATTAAAGCAGCTCTGCGTCAGCGCACAATTAACAACGAGATCGTCCTCGCTACCTGTGGTTCTGCATTTAAGAACAAAGGTGTGCAAGCGGTTCTTGATGCTGTTGTTGACTTTTTACCATCACCTATCGATGTACCTGCAATCAAGGGTATCGATGATGATGAAAAAGAAGTTGAACGTAAATCAGATGACAATGCGCCTTTTGCTGCATTGGCATTTAAAATTGCGACTGATCCATTTGTTGGAACACTTACCTTTATCCGGGTATATTCCGGCGTACTTGAGACAGGCGCAGGGGTTTACAATTCTGTTAAACAGAAGCGTGAACGTATTGGTCGTATGGTGCAAATGCACGCAAACGATCGTACTGAGCTAAAAGAAGTACGTGCTGGTGATATCGCCGCGGCTATAGGTCTAAAAGATGTAACAACTGGTGATACTCTTTGCGATACAGATCACAAAGTGATTCTTGAACGCATGGAGTTCCCTGAACCCGTAATTACCATTGCCGTTGAGCCTCGTTCGAAAGCCGATCAGGATAAAATGGGTATTGCGCTGCAAAAATTAGCAGCAGAAGACCCTTCATTCCGTGTTGAAACTAACGAAGAATCAGCTCAAACACTAATATCTGGAATGGGTGAGCTACACTTAGACATTATCGTTGACCGTATGCGTCGCGAGTTCAGTGTAGAATGTAACGTAGGTAAACCTCAGGTTGCTTATCGTGAAACCATTCGTTCAAAAGTGGAAGTGGAAGGCAAATTTGTACGCCAATCTGGTGGTCGTGGCCAATTTGGCCATGTATGGCTCAGATTAGAACCACTCGAAGAGGGTGCAGGCTACGAATTTGTCAATGAAGTCGTTGGTGGTGTTATTCCGCGTGAATACATTCCTGCGGTTGACAAAGGTATTCAGGAACAGATGAAAAACGGCGTATTAGCTGGTTATCCTGTTCTGGATGTGAAAGTCACATTGTTCGATGGTTCATATCATGATGTGGACTCGAATGAAATGGCGTTCAAAATTGCAGGTTCTATGGGCTTCAAACAGGGTGCGCTAGATGCAAACCCGGCGTTGCTCGAACCTTGTATGAAAGTAGAAGTAACTACACCTGAAGATTATATGGGCGATGTAGTTGGTGATTTAAACCGACGTCGTGGCATAATTGAAGGTATGGACGATGGCATCGCAGGTGTTAAACTTGTTCATGCAGTAGTGCCTCTATCTGAAATGTTTGGTTATGCAACTGATTTGCGCTCTGCATCTCAGGGCCGTGCTTCTTACTCTATGGAGTTTTATAAGTACGCAGATGCACCGCAAAACATTGCAAAAGCGATTATAGAATCTCGTAACTAATATTGGTTACGGCATTAATGTTATATTGCTCGAATTAATCGAGCACTTCTGAAAAGAAAGGAATTTATCGTGGCAAAAGCTAAATTTGAACGTAGTAAGCCTCACGTAAACGTAGGCACCATTGGTCACGTTGACCATGGTAAAACAACTTTAACTGCAGCTATCTCTGCTGTATTGTCTAAGACTTATGGTGGTGAAGTTAAAAACTTCGCTCAAATCGATAACGCTCCAGAAGAGCGTGAGCGCGGTATTACAATTAATACTTCTCACATCGAATATGACACTCCATCACGTCACTACGCTCACGTAGACTGTCCAGGTCACGCGGATTATGTTAAAAACATGATCACTGGTGCTGCACAGATGGACGGCGCAATCCTAGTAGTAGCAGCGACTGACGGCCCAATGCCACAGACTCGTGAGCACATCCTACTTTCACGTCAGGTAGGTGTACCTTTCATCATCGTATTCATGAACAAATGTGACATGGTAGATGACGAAGAATTACTAGAATTAGTAGAAATGGAAGTTCGTGAACTTCTATCAGAATACGACTTCCCAGGTGATGACTTACCAGTTATTCAAGGTTCTGCATTAAAAGCGTTAGAAGGCGATGCAGCATGGGAAGGCAAAATTCTTGAGCTTGCAGAAGCACTAGACTCTTACATTCCAGAGCCAGAGCGTGACATCGATAAGCCATTCCTACTACCAATCGAAGACGTATTCTCGATTTCAGGTCGTGGAACAGTGGTAACTGGTCGTGTTGAGCGTGGTATTGTACGTGTATCAGACGAAGTAGAAATCGTTGGTGTTCACGCGACTACTAAGACAACCTGTACTGGTGTAGAAATGTTCCGTAAACTGCTTGACGAAGGTCGTGCAGGTGAGAACTGTGGTGTGTTATTACGTGGTACTAAGCGTGATGACGTAGAACGTGGTCAAGTACTAGCTAAGCCTGGTTCAATCACGCCACACACTACATTCGAATCAGAAGTGTACGTGTTATCAAAAGAAGAAGGCGGACGTCACACTCCATTCTTCAAAGGTTACCGTCCACAGTTCTACTTCCGTA
The DNA here is from genome assembly GCF_014641855.1 of Shewanella inventionis. Classification (GTDB taxonomy): domain Bacteria; phylum Pseudomonadota; class Gammaproteobacteria; order Enterobacterales; family Shewanellaceae; genus Shewanella; species Shewanella inventionis. The sequence continues at coordinate 24,178 of NZ_BMII01000037.1, read as the reverse complement.
CAACTGACGTGACTGGTACTATCGAATTACCAGAAGGCGTAGAAATGGTTATGCCTGGTGACAACGTTAAGATGGTTGTTACTTTGATTTACCCAATCGCGATGGACGACGGTTTACGTTTCGCTATCCGTGAAGGTGGCCGTACAGTTGGTGCTGGTGTTGTAGCTAAAATCATCGCGTAATAGCGACTTTAGTTGACACTAAAAAAGGAAGCTTCGGCTTCCTTTTTTGTTTTTCAAAATAATTACACAATCTAGTGGCAATCGTTAGTAAAGTGTGTAAAATGCGCCGCTATTGTTTGTAGAAACTCTTTTTGAAGACTATTTACACAATGGGCTTGATCTCCGTTTTAAGATCTGTATAATTGCCCACTCGCTGACATGTGCAGCGAAATATATGTTTAACCAATTAGGTTATTCATTTTCATAGCGACTCCGATTGGGAGTCGAACGGTTAAATCATCTCGCTCTGCTTTTCCAGAAAGGAAAAAGCTAGAGGGTGATTTTTTATGTGTCCATTTTAGGAGCTCTGGTCAATGCAGAACCAAAGAATCCGTATCCGCTTGAAAGGCTTTGATCATCGTTTGATTGATCAGTCTACAGCGGAAATCGTTGAAACTGCTAAGCGTACAGGCGCGCAGGTACGTGGTCCTATTCCACTACCAACACGCAAAGAGCGTTATACCGTTTTGATCTCTCCGCACGTTAATAAAGATGCACGTGATCAGTACGAACTTCGTACCCACAAGCGCTTAGTTGACATCGTAGAGCCAACAGAAAAGACTGTAGACGCGTTAATGCGTTTAGATCTTGCGGCTGGTGTCGACGTTCAGATTAGCTTAGGTTAATTGAGATCCTTAGAAGAGGTTTGAGAGATGGCTATCGGTCTTATTGGTCGTAAAGTGGGTATGACTCGCATCTTCACTGAAGATGGTGCGTCAATCCCTGTAACAGTAATTGAAATTGCTGGCAACCGAGTTACTCAAGTTAAAACTTTAGAAACTGACGGCTACCGCGCACTTCAAGTTACTACTGGTACCAAAAAAGCCAATCGCATCACTAAAGCAGAAGCAGGTCATTTTGCCAAGGGCGGCGTAGAAGCTGGTCGTGGTTTATGGGAAATGCGTCTTGCAGATGGTGAAGGCGAAGGCATTGAAGTTGGTGCTGAGCTTAATGTTGATATTTTCGCTGAAGTAGTGAAAGTAGATGTTACTGGTCAATCAAAAGGTAAAGGTTTCCAAGGCGGCGTTAAGCGTTGGAATTTCCGTACTCAAGATATGACTCACGGTAACTCATTGGCGCACCGCGCGAACGGTTCTATCGGTCAGAACCAAACGCCTGGTCGTGTATTCAAAGGCAAAAAAATGTCAGGTCATATGGGTGCTGAGCAAGTAACTACTCAAAATTTACACGTTGTACGTGTAGATGCTGAACGTAACTTGTTATTAGTACGCGGCGCAGTTCCAGGCGCTACCAATGGTGATTTGATCATTAAGCCTGCAGTTAAAGCTTAGGTCTGAGGAGATAGTAATGGAATTGGTATTGAAAGACGCGCAAAGCGCTCTTGAAGTTTCCGAAACTACCTTCGGCCGTGACTTTAACGAGGCACTGGTTCATCAGGTAGTTGTAGCGTACGCTGCAAATGCACGTCAAGGCACTCGTGGCCAAAAGACTCGTGCAGAAGTAACTGGCTCTGGCAAAAAGCCATGGCGCCAAAAAGGTACTGGCCGCGCTCGTGCTGGTAGTGTTAAAGGCCCAATCTGGCGTGGCGGTGGCGTAACATTCGCTGCTAAAACTCAAGATCACAGCCAAAAAGTTAACAAAAAGATGTACCGTGGTGCTCTTAAGAGCATTCTTTCTGAATTGGTACGTCAAGAGCGTTTAGTTGTTGTTGAATCATTTAGCGTTGAAGCTCCTAAAACTAAAGAGTTAAAAGCTAAGTTAGCAGCAATGAACCTAGAAGACGTTCTAATTGTTACTGCTGAAGTTGATGAGAATTTATTCTTAGCAGCTCGCAACTTATACAAAGTTGACGTACGTGACGTAGCGGGTCTAGACCCAGTTAGTCTAATTGCGTTCAACACTGTTCTTGTTACTGCTGATGCAGTGAAGCAAATCGAGGAGATGCTAGCATGATCCGCGAAGAACGTTTGCTAAAAGTGATTCTAGCTCCACACATCTCTGAAAAGAGTACTGTCGTTGCTGAGAAGAACAACACTGTAGTTTTCCGCGTAGCAATCGATGCGACTAAAGCAGAGATCAAAGCTGCAGTAGCGAAGCTATTTGAAGTTGAAGTAGATTCAGTTCGCACTTTAGTTAACAAAGGCAAAACTAAACGTACCGGTGGCCGTGTTGGTCGTCGTAGCGATTGGAAAAAAGCTTATGTAACTTTAGCTGCTGGTGCTGACATCGATTTCGTCGGCGGCGCTGAGTAAGCAAAGGAGAATTATCATGGCAGTTATTAAGTGTAAGCCAACCTCTCCAGGTCGTCGCCACGTAGTTAAAGTGGTGAATACGGACTTGCATAAGGGTAAACCTTTTGCTGGCCTGTTGGCGAAGAAAACTAAAAGTGGTGGCCGTAACAATACTGGCCGTATCACTGTACGCCACGTAGGTGGTGGACATAAGCAACATTACCGTCTAATCGACTTCAAACGCGACAAAGATGGTATCCCTGCAAAAGTTGAACGTATTGAATACGATCCAAACCGTACTGCGCACATTGCACTAGTACTGTATGCAGATGGTGAGCGTCGCTATATTCTTGCTGCAAAAGGCATGAAAGCTGGTGATGCAATCAAATCTGGCTTGGAAGCAGACATCAAGACTGGTAACGCAATGCCGTTACGCAACATTCCTGTAGGTAGTGTTGTGCACGCTGTTGAGATGAAGCCTGGTAAAGGCGCTCAGATCGCACGTTCAGCTGGTGCTTATGTACAAGTTGTTGCTCGTGATGGTGCTTATGCAACTCTACGTCTTCGCTCTGGCGAAATGCGTAAAGTTCCAGTAGATTGCCGCGCGACATTTGGTGAAGTTGGTAATGCCGAGCATATGCTACGCCAGTTAGGTAAAGCAGGTGCTAAGCGCTGGAGAGGCATACGCCCTACAGTTCGTGGTGTTGCAATGAACCCAGTAGACCATCCACATGGTGGTGGTGAAGGCCGTACTTCTGGTGGACGTCATCCAGTGAGTCCATGGGGTGTGCCGACTAAGGGTTATAAAACTCGTAGCAACAAGCGCACTGACAAGTACATCGTACGTCGTCGTAATAAATAGTAAGAGGATTCGCCATGCCACGTTCTCTCAAGAAAGGTCCCTTCATTGACCTGCACTTGCTGAAGAAGGTAGAGAAAGCGATGGAAGCGGGTGACAAGAAGCCAATTAAAACTTGGTCACGCCGCTCAATGATCATCCCTAATATGATTGGGTTGACCATCGCTGTCCATAATGGTCGTCAGCACGTTCCTGTGTTCGTAACTGACGAAATGATCGGTCACAAGCTTGGTGAATTTTCACCAACTCGCACTTATCGCGGCCACGCTGCAGATAAGAAAGCGAAGAAGCGCTAATACGGGAGGAATAAGATGGAAGTTTTAGCTAAACATCGTTTTGCTCGTACGTCTGCGCAGAAGGCCCGTCTAGTTGCTGATCAAATTCGCGGGTTGCCTGTTTCTAAGGCGCTTGAGATTTTGACCTTCAGCCCAAAGAAAGCCGCCGTACTAGTTAAAAAAGTACTTGACTCAGCTATCGCAAACGCCGAACACAACGAAGGCGCTGACATTGATGAGCTAAAAGTTGGAGCCGTCTTCGTAGATGAAGGCCCAACAATGAAGCGTATCATGCCACGTGCCAAAGGCCGCGCTGATCGTATCATGAAGCGTACCAGCCACATCACTGTGGTTGTATCAGATCGCTAGGAGAAGAGAGCAATGGGACAGAAAGTACATCCTAATGGTATCCGTCTGGGTATCACTAAGCCTTGGATCTCTACCTGGTACGCAGATAAGTCAGATTATGCAAAAAATCTGAACAGCGACTGGGAAGTGCGTCAATATTTAACTGAAAAGTTAAAAGCCGCATCAGTATCTAAGATTGTTATTGAACGCCCAGCGAAAAGCATCCGCGTTACTATTCACACTGCCCGTCCAGGTGTTGTGATTGGTAAGAAAGGTGAAGACGTTGAAGTATTACGTGCACATGTGTCTAAAATCACAGGCACTACTGCTCAAATCAACATCGCTGAGATCCGTAAGCCTGAATTAGACGCTAAGCTCGTTGCTGACTCTATTGCTCAGCAGTTAGAGCGTCGTGTTATGTTCCGTCGCGCTATGAAGCGTGCGGTACAAAATGCTATGCGCATTGGTGCTCAAGGTATCAAAGTTGAAGTGAGCGGCCGTTTAGGCGGTGCTGAAATCGCACGTTCTGAATGGTATCGTGAAGGTCGTGTACCTTTACATACATTACGTGCTGATATCGACTACTCAACTGCTGAAAGTCACACTCAATATGGTGTGATTGGTATTAAAGTTTGGATCTTCAAAGGTGAAGTTTTAGACGGTTTAGTACCAGCAATTGAAGAGCCTAAGCAGCAACCTAAGCGTAAGCCTCGTGGTAAATAGGAGAAACTTTTATGCTGCAACCTAAACGTATGAAGTTTCGCAAGATGTTCAAAGGCCGCAACCGTGGTCTAGCGAACGGTACTGAAGTTAGCTTTGGTACTTTCGGTTTGAAAGCAGTCGGCCGTGGCCGTTTAACTGCACGTCAAATCGAATCTGCACGTCGTGCCATGACACGTCATGTTAAACGTCAAGGACAAATTTGGATTCGAGTTTTCCCTGACAAGCCAATTACCTCTAAGCCTCTTGAAGTGCGTATGGGTAAAGGTAAAGGTAACGTTGAATACTGGGTATGTCAGATTCAACCTGGTAAGGTTCTTTATGAGATGAATGGTGTCTCTGAAACGTTGGCTCGTGAAGCCTTCGCTTTAGCAGCAGCTAAGCTTCCTTTAAAGACTACCTTCGTAACTAAGACGGTGATGTAATGAAAGCGAGCGAACTAAGAGAAAAGAGCGTTGAAGAACTTAACGCTGAATTACTTGGTCTGCTGCGTGAGCAGTTTAACCTGCGTATGCAACACGCTACTGGTCAATTGACTCAAACGAATCAGTTGAAGCTAGTGCGTCGTAACATTGCACGTGTTAAGACCATTATTACTTCTAAGGCAGGTGCGTAATGTCTGATAAAATCCGTACTTTGCAAGGTAAAGTTGTTAGTAACAAGATGGAAAAATCTATCACTGTTGCTATTGAACGCCAAGTGAAACACCCAATCTATGGGAAGTACATCAAGCGTACAACTAAGATCCATGCACATGACGAAACTAATCAGTGTAATGAAGGTGACATCGTGACTATTAGTCAATGTCGTCCTCTATCTAAGACTAAGTCTTGGACACTTGCTGAAGTAGTAACAAAAGCCTAATTTTCATTAGGATAACGTAAACGGCTCCAGTATTTGGGGCCGTTTGTTTTTTTTGCTATGCATTCTTAAAATGTGGTGTTATACTTGCGCGCCATTTTTGAGTAAATTATTACTTAAATTTGGTTCAAATATACTCCCATAGTGGGATTGTGTAGTAACGATAGCGGAGCACTTGAAATGATCCAAATGCAATCGACTCTAGACGTCGCATGTAACAGCGGCGCACGCAGAGTTCAGTGTATTAAGGTCTTGGGTGGCTCTCATCGTCGTTATGCCGGTATCGGCGACATCATCAAAGTTTCTGTTAAAGAAGCAATTCCTCGCGCTAAAGCGAAGAAAGGTGATGTATATAACGCGGTGGTAGTCCGTACTAAGAAAGGCGTACGTCGTCCAGACGGTTCTGTCATTCGCTTCGATCGGAATGCAGCGGTATTGCTTAACGCAAACCTTGCACCGATTGGTACTCGTATCTTTGGCCCAGTGACACGTGAATTGCGTAATGATAAATTCATGAAAATTGTCTCGCTGGCACCAGAAGTACTGTAAGGAGCTTCAAATGGCAGCTAAAATACGTCGCGAAGACGAAGTAGTAATATTAGCAGGTAAAGACAAGGGTAAACGCGGTAAGGTTTCTCAAGTTCTACCTACTGGTAAATTAATTGTTGAAGGCATCAATCTAGTTAAAAAGCACCAGAAGCCAAACCCACAATTGGGCGTGACTGGCGGCGTTATCGAGAAAGAAGCACCGATTCAAGCATCAAACGTTGCGATCTTTAACCAAGCCACAGGCAAGGCAGATCGTGTTGGTTTCCGATTTGAAGACGGTAAAAAAGTCCGTTTCTTTAAGTCGAACAGCGAACTCGTTAAGTAATTTGGAGTAAACGATGGCGAAACTGCATGATAAATATCAAGAGACTGTAGTCGCTGAACTAGCTAAAAAGTTCGGTTATAGCAGTGTCATGCAAGTCCCTCGGATTGAGAAAATCACCCTAAACATGGGTGTTGGCGAAGCAGTTGCAGATAAGAAAGTTATGGAGCATGCGCTTCGTGACATGACTGCAATCGCTGGTCAAAAGCCAGTTGTAACTGTTGCTCGTAAATCAGTTGCTGGTTTTAAAATCCGTGAAGGCTACCCTATTGGCTGTAAAGTTACCCTACGCGGTGAGCGTATGTGGGAATTCTTAGAGCGTCTAGTTGACATTGCAATTCCACGTATTCGTGACTTCCGTGGCCTAAGCGCAAAAGCGTTTGACGGTCGTGGTAATTACGCAATGGGTGTGAAAGAACAGATCATCTTCCCAGAAATCGATTACGATAAAATCGATAAGATTCGTGGTATGGATATTGTTATCACTACTACTGCGAAGAATGACGAAGAAGGTCGTGCTTTGTTGACCGCTTTTAACTTCCCATTTAAGAAATAAGGGTAGCATAATGGCTAAAACATCTATGAAAGCACGTGAATTAAAACGTGCACAGCTCGTAGCTAAGTATGCTGAAAAGCGTCTAGCACTTAAAGCTACTATCAGCAGCCCAGACACTTCTGATGAAGATCGTTGGGATGCAGTACTTAAGTTGCAAGCACTACCACGTGATTCAAGCGCATCGCGTAAACGCAATCGCTGTAATCAAACTGGTCGCCCACATGGTGTTTTACGTAAATTCGGTTTAAGCCGTATTAAATTACGTGAAGCGACAATGCGTGGTGAAGTTCCTGGTCTACGTAAGGCCAGCTGGTAAGCACTTGTACGGAGTAAGCTAATATGAGCATGCAAGATCCTATTGCGGATATGTTAACACGTATTCGTAACGGCCAAGCTGCTAACCACGTATCTGTAAAGATGCCTTCAGCTAAGTTAAAAGTAGCAATTGCGAAATTACTTAAAGAAGAAGGTTTCATTACTGACTACGCCGTAGCAGATGAAGCTAAGCCTGAATTAGAAATTACATTAAAGTATTTTCAAGGCAAACCAGTCGTTGAGACTATCCAGCGCGTAAGTCGTCCTGGTCTTCGTATTTACAAAGGTAAAGACGAGTTACCAAAGGTGATGGGCGGTCTGGGTATCGCAATCGTGTCCACTTCTAAAGGCTTGATGACTGATCGTGCCGCCCGCCAAGTTGGCACGGGTGGTGAGGTTATCTGCTACGTAGCGTAAGGAGTTAGTAATGTCTCGTGTTGCAAAAGCACCAGTCACTATCCCTGCTGGCGTAGAGGTGACTAAAAACGAACAGGCTTTAACCGTCAAAGGCGGTAAAGGAAGTCTGACTCGAGTAATCAACAATGCGGTTAATGTTGTTATCGAAGATGCACAAATTAAGTTTCTACCTGTCGAAGGCGCTGTTGACGCTTGGGCACAGGCAGGTACTGCACGTGCACTAGTAAACAACATGGTTGTTGGTGTATCACAAGGTTTTGTGAAGAAATTAAAATTAGTTGGCGTTGGTTACCGTGCAAAGATTGTTGGTACCGACTTAGACTTAACTTTAGGTTTCTCACATCCGTTGGTACATAAACTACCCGCAGGCGTTACTGCCGAATGTCCTAACCAAACTGAAATCGTCCTAACAGGCGTTGATAAGCAGTTAGTAGGTCAAACAGCAGCCAACATTCGTGGTTACCGTCCACCAGAGCCATACAAAGGCAAAGGTGTTCGCTATGACGACGAAGTTGTACGCCGTAAAGAGGCTAAGAAGAAGTAGGTAACGCGATATGGATAAGAAAACATCTCGCTTACGTCGCGCTTTGCGTGCTCGTAAGAAGATCCAAGAGCTAGGCGTGAACCGTCTGGTTGTACATCGTACACCGCGTCACATCTATGCTCAGGTGATCAGTCCTGAATTTAAGGTGTTAGCTGCTGCGTCGACTGTTGAAAAAACAGTTAAAGAGCAACTAAAGAGTACCGGAAACGTAGATGCGGCTAAAGCAGTGGGTAAAACTGTTGCTGAGCGTGCGATCGAGAAGGGCGTAGCTGTTGTTGCGTTCGACCGTTCTGGATTCAAGTATCACGGTCGTGTAGCTGCTTTAGCAGATGCCGCTCGTGAAGCTGGCCTGAAATTCTAAGGGGTTATAAATGGCTAAATTAGAAGCTCAGCAAAAAGACGATCTGCAAGAGAAATTAATTGCAGTTAATCGTGTTTCTAAAGTAGTTAAGGGCGGTCGTATCTTTAGCTTCACAGCACTAACAGTAGTGGGTGACGGTAACGGTAAGATCGGCTATGGCTATGGTAAAGCGCGTGAAGTTCCAGCTGCTATTCAAAAAGCAATGGAAAAAGCCCGTCGTAATATGGTAACCGTGGAGTTGAACGCAGGTACTCTGCATCACCCAGTTAAAGGTCGCCATACTGGTTCTAAAGTTTATATGCAACCAGCATCAGAGGGTACCGGTATTATTGCCGGTGGCGCAATGCGTGCCGTATTAGAAGTTGCAGGCGTTCATAACGTTCTGTCAAAAGCATACGGTTCTACTAACCCGATCAACATCGTTCGCGCAACTGTCGATGCGTTGGTGCACATGAAGTCACCAGCTCAAATCGCAGCAAAACGTGGCCTGAATGTTGATGAAATTCGGGGGTAATGCACCATGGCTACTAAAACTTTAAAAGTAACACAGACTAAAAGCAGCATCGGTCGTTTACCAAAACACCGTGCAACCCTAACCGGTTTAGGTCTGCGTCGTATTGGTCACACTGTAGAGCTTGAAGATACTCCTTCAGTTCGTGGTATGATTAATAAGGTGTACTACATGGTTTCGGTGGAGGAATAAGATAATGCGTCTAAATACTCTATCTCCAGCAGCAGGTTCTAAATCTGCTCCTAAGCGTGTAGGCCGTGGTATTGGTTCAGGTTTAGGTAAGACTGCAGGTCGCGGTCACAAGGGTCAGAAATCTCGTAGCGGTGGCGGTGTACGCCCTGGCTTCGAGGGTGGTCAAATGCCACTTAAGATCCGTTTACCTAAGTTTGGTTTTACCTCGCGTCGTGCTTTGGTATCAGCTGAAGTTCGTTTACTCGAACTAGCAAAAGTTAACGGTGATGTTGTCGATTTGAATGCACTGAAAGATGCGAACGTTATTACTCGCAACATCCAGTTTGCGAAAATCGTTCTTTCAGGTACCATTGACCGCCCAGTGACTGTAAAAGGTCTGAAGGTAACCAAAGGTGCTCGTGCAGCTATTGAAGCTGCCGGTGGCAAGATCGAGGAATAATACGTCGATGGCAAAACCAGGACTTGATTTAAAAAGCGCGAAAGGTGGTTTATCAGAATTGAAAACTCGCCTTCTGTTCGTGATTGGTGCGATTATCGTCTTTAGAGCCGGTTCGTTCGTGCCAATTCCTGGTATTGACGCTGCTGTATTAGCAGAGCTTTTTGCTCAGCAAAAAGATACCATCCTTGGCATGTTTAACATGTTCTCGGGTGGTGCTTTAGAGCGTGCCTCTATCTTCGCATTAGGTATCATGCCGTATATTTCGGCATCGATTATTATGCAGTTGTTGACTGTTGTGCATCCTGCACTTGCTGAATTGAAAAAAGAAGGCGAGTCAGGGCGTAAAAAAATAAGTCAATATACAAGATACGGCACACTTGTGTTGGGTACATTGCAATCTGTCGGTATTGCAACAGGTTTACCAAATCTTATGCCTGGCCTAGTTGCCAACCCAGGATTTGGTTTTTACTTTGTTGCTGTTGTGAGTTTGGTTACCGGAACTATGTTCCTTATGTGGCTAGGCGAACAGATTACCGAACGCGGTATTGGTAATGGTATTTCGATTTTAATTTTCGCAGGTATCGTTGCAGGTTTACCGTCGGCTATCGGCTCAACAGCCGAGCAAGCGCGTCAAGGTGACATGAATGTATTGGTACTACTGTTGCTCGCGGTTATCGTATTTGCAGTAACTTATTTAGTGGTATTTGTGGAACGTGGTCAACGTCGTATCGTCGTTAACTACGCTAAGCGTCAACAAGGCCGTAAGGTTTTTGCAGCGCAAAGCACTCACTTACCGTTAAAAGTGAACATGGCAGGTGTGATTCCACCAATTTTTGCGTCCAGCATTATTTTGTTTCCAGGCACACTGGCTCAGTGGTTTGGTCAAAATGAGTCCATGTCATGGTTAAGCGATTTCGCTTTAGCTGTGTCACCAGGACAACCGCTGTATTCATTATTGTACGCGACAGCAATTATCTTTTTCTGTTTCTTCTATACTGCGTTGGTTTTCAATCCACGCGAAACAGCGGATAATTTGAAAAAGAGTGGTGCATTCATTCCTGGGATCCGTCCCGGAGAACAGACTTCGCGTTACATAGATAAAGTAATGACACGTTTAACCTTAGCGGGTGCGTTATATATTACCTTTATCTGCTTAATTCCGGAGTTCATGTTAATTGCGTGGAAAGTACAGTTCTATTTTGGCGGTACTTCACTACTAATTATTGTAGTCGTAATCATGGACTTCATGGCTCAGGTTCAGACCCATATGATGTCTCATCAATATGAGTCTGTGATGAAGAAAGCTAATCTTGTGAACAAAGCAAACTTAGATCGCTTTGGTAAATAAGATTACTTTGACGGAGTGATGAAATGAAAGTTCGAGCTTCCGTGAAGAAGATCTGCCGTAATTGCAAGATCGTCAAGCGTAGTGGCGTTGTGCGCGTTATCTGTGTTGAACCAAAACACAAACAGCGTCAAGGCTAAGAAAGAAGTTTGGTCAGCTCAATAATGGGCTGACCAAAAATATTGTTTGCAAATCTGTCGTCTGTCGAGTATCCTTTCGGGCTTTTCGCAGATGGCCTTTAACTTTAAGGAGTGCATAGTGGCCCGTATCGCTGGCATTAACATTCCTGATCAAAAGCACACAGTCATTGCATTGACTGCAATCTTTGGTATTGGTCGTACACGCGCTAGAGCAATCTGCGCATCTACGTCAATTGCTGAAGACGCTAAGATCAAGGAATTGAGCGAAGCTCAAATAGATATCCTACGCGAAGAAGTCGCCAAATACACTGTAGAAGGTGACTTGCGTCGTGAGATTTCAATGAACATCAAGCGTCTTATGGACCTTGGTTGTTATCGTGGTCTCCGCCATCGTCGTAGCCTGCCTCTTCGTGGGCAACGTACTAAGACCAATGCGCGCACGCGTAAAGGTCCACGTAAACCAATCAGAAAGTAACGGGAAGGTAAACCACAATGGCTAAAGTTCCGTCACGTTCTCCGCGTAAGCGCGTACGTAAACAGGTTGCAGATGGCATGGCTCATATCCATGCGTCTTTCAACAACACAATTGTCACCATTACAGATCGTCAAGGTAATGCGTTGTCATGGGCTACCTCAGGTGGTTCTGGTTTCCGTGGTTCACGTAAATCAACACCATTCGCTGCACAGGTTGCTGCTGAGCGTGCAGGTATTGCTGCTCAAGACTACGGTGTTAAAAACCTTGAAGTTTTCGTGAAGGGTCCAGGTCCAGGTCGTGAATCAGCCATTCGTGCGCTGAACGCTGTTGGTTATAAAATTACTAACATTACCGATGTGACGCCTATCCCTCATAATGGCTGTCGTCCACCTAAAAAACGTCGTGTATAACACTGCGTATATAGGATAGTTGGAGAAAGATCATGGCAAGATACTTGGGTCCTAAGCTCAAGCTCAGCCGCAGAGAAGGTACAGACCTTTTCCTAAAAAGCGGTGTGAGAGCAATCGATTCGAAGTGTAAGCTAGAAGCTGCACCTGGACAACATGGCGCTCGTAAGCCACGTTTGTCAGAGTACGGTTTACAGCTACGCGAGAAACAAAAAGTTCGTCGTATTTACGGTGTGCTAGAAAAGCAATTCCGTAACTACTACAAAGAAGCAGCACGCTTAAAAGGTAATACTGGTGAAAACCTATTACAACTTTTAGAAGTCCGCCTAGATAACGTTGTTTATCGTATGGGTTTCGGTTCTACACGTGCAGAATCACGTCAGCTAGTAAGCCATAAATCAGTTATGGTTAACGGTCGTGTTGTTAACATTCCGTCATTCAAAGTGTCTGCGAATGATGTTGTAAGCATCCGTGAAAAGTCACGCACTCAAGCTCGTATTAAAGCGGCTTTAGAAGTGGCTGGTCAACGCGAAAAGCCTACATGGGTAGAAGTCGACAGTGCGAAAATGGAAGGTGCTTTCAAGCGTATTCCAGAACGTAGCGATTTGTCTGCGGATATTAACGAACAGCTGATCGTCGAGCTTTACTCTAAGTAAAGCTAACAAACAAGAGAGGACACAATGCAGGGTTCTGTTACAGAATTTCTTAAACCGCGTCTCGTTGATATTGAGCAGGTTAATTCAACTCGCGCCAAAGTTACACTAGAGCCACTCGAACGTGGTTTTGGCCATACCTTAGGTAACGCGTTGCGTCGCATCCTATTGTCGTCTATGCCTGGCTGTGCAGTTACTGAAGTCGAAATTGACGGCGTACTGCATGAGTACAGCAGTAAGGAAGGCGTACAAGAAGATATCCTTGAGATATTGCTTAATCTTAAGGGATTAGCAGTGACTATCGAGGGTAAAGACGAGGCTTTGCTTACATTAAGCAAGTCCGGCACAGGCCCTGTTACAGCAGCAGATATCACACATGATGGTGATGTTACCATTATGAATCCTGATCATGTTATCTGTCACTTGACTGGTAATAATGATATCAGCATGCGTATCCGCGTTGAGCGTGGTCGTGGTTATGTGCCAGCTTCGGCTCGTGCACAAACTGAAGACGACGATCGCCCGATTGGTCGCCTGTTGGTTGATGCTTCATTCTCGCCTGTAGCTCGCATTGCATATAATGTAGAAGCTGCTCGTGTAGAACAGCGCACTGACTTAGATAAACTTGTGATTGATATGACCACAAATGGTACTATCGATCCTGAGGAAGCAATTCGTCGTTCTGCAACAATTTTAGCTGAACAGCTAGATGCGTTTGTTGAGCTTCGTGATGTTACTGAGCAGGCTGTTGTAGAAGAGAAACCGGAGTTTGATCCGATTTTGCTGCGTCCTGTCGACGATTTAGAGCTAACTGTACGTTCGGCTAACTGTTTAAAAGCCGAAGCGATTCATTACATCGGAGATCTTGTACAACGCACTGAAGTTGAGTTACTTAAGACCCCTAATTTAGGTAAGAAGTCTCTTACTGAAATCAAGGACGTTTTAGCATCTCGCGGACTGTCGTTAGGTATGCGTCTAGAAAACTGGCCACCGGCTAGTTTAGCAGACGACCTATAAGTCTCAGGTTAGTACAGATTTAGGTTATAAGGATTAGGTCATGCGCCATCGTAAGAGTGGTCGTCAACTAAACCGCAACAGCAGTCACCGTCAAGCTATGTTCCGTAACATGGCTTGTTCAATAGTTCGTCATGAGATTATCAAGACAACTACTGTTAAAGCGAAAGAACTGCGTCGCGTTGTTGAGCCTCTAATAACACTAGCTAAAGTAGACAGCGTTGCAAATCGCCGTTTAGCTTTCGCTCGTACCCGCGACGCTGAAGTTGTAGGTAAGTTATTTACTGAATTGGGTCCACGCTTCCAGGAACGTCCTGGTGGATATACCCGTATTCTTAAGTGCGGTCTACGTGCCGGTGATAAAGCCCCAATGGCTTACATCGAGTTAGTAGGACGCCCTGAAGCTGCTGAAGCTGTAGAAGTTGAAGCTGCAGAGTAATTTCTAATTACTCAATTAAAAACCGAGCTTAGGCTCGGTTTTTTTATGCTTATTTCTAGCCTTGTTGATCATCAATATTATGATTGGCGTTTATTAGTCTTAGATTTTATATTCATTTTTATTCGAATCCATCTGGTGGGCGCCATTTGATTACACAGTGCTTTATACCGCTTTAGTGTTGTATCTACATCACTGTAAATTTAGAAAGCCTTAGCTAAGTTTTTCCTTTCATGCATGCAACTAACCTAATTACAGCTGTTATGACTACATCTAAGTCATTGCAAACAGGTGAGAGTTCGACAAGTTGTGTAAAGAGTTCATCATTTGTAATGGTAAGTTTGAAATCTAACATTGATCCATTGTTTAGTATTAGACTGATAATACACACAAAATATCGTTCCTACCCTTGTTGCTTATTTAGTGCCGTATAATTTGTTTGCCTTGTGTTTGCTACTGCCTTATACGTACTACACACACTGTTATAGTTATGCCAATCAGCACAACAATGTGATTATTTTACTGGTTAAAACCGATTACAACTCGTTAGCAATTTTGAAAGAACAACTTGCTCGTTGTAAGTTCTGCTTTATTTTAAGTGATTTTTCCCATGCAATCTCAGATCGCTTATTTATCCTTATTGTAATTACAACATAGTTTATTTCACTTTTTTATTAGCGGCTTTATTATCGTTTTGCAGACAAGCAGACAAGCAGACAAGCAGACAAGCAGACAAGCAGACAAGCAGACAAGCAGACAAGCAGACAAGCAGACAAGCAGACAAGCAGACAAGCAGACAAGCAGATATGAAAATGCCAATCAAGTGATTGGCATTTAGAGGTCATTTAGATGTTGGCGATATTAGTATTGATAACCTTCAGATGGTTTCTGCTCTGAGTAGTCTAACTTTTCGTGTTTTTGCCCCATAGCTTCAGCAACCTCAGGAGGCATATAGTTTTCATCATGCTTAGCAAGTACTTCACTTGCTTCTAATTTCCCTGATTCAACTAAAACCCCTTGGGCAACA
Source organism: Shewanella inventionis (assembly GCF_014641855.1). Taxonomy (GTDB): domain Bacteria; phylum Pseudomonadota; class Gammaproteobacteria; order Enterobacterales; family Shewanellaceae; genus Shewanella; species Shewanella inventionis. The sequence continues at coordinate 8,999 of NZ_BMII01000037.1, read as the reverse complement.
ATTCCTTGCCCTTCACGGAATAGGTCCGGTAATAGGTCATCATAAGTCACAATAATTTCGCCACCGGCTGAATCGTGAACGGCAAATTCTACATGTAAACTATTTGGGTCTCGTTTCATTGATCCAACCGTAACCATACCACCGACACGAATGCGCTGGCCAACTTCTGGCATGACACCTGTATCGTTTTTACCGTTAACTATTTCATAAGGTGTATAAAACAAATTCAGATTTGAATTTAATGCGTACAAGAGCAATGACGCAACTGCAGCAACACCTGCAATTAGCGCAACGGCTAATGTAAGACGTTTCTTTCTTCTTGGGTTCATTGTTTTTTACCTCTTGATTCTTTCAGTTTTTCTTCGCGAGCTTGTTTGCTCGCAATTTCTGTTAACACTTTACGCTTTCTACGTGCACTAGAGATGATTAAAATGGCTAAACTGCTAAAGGTTACACCATAAGCTAACCACACATAGAAGGCGTAACCTCCCATGTTTAAAAAGTCACTCATTGAATCAAATTGCATTATTTAGACACCTCTTGTGTTGCCAATTCTCTTACCCAAGGGCGCATACCATTTCGGGCTAATACTTCCGCTCTAAATCTAACGAGTGTAATTGCGCCTATCATCATACCAAACCCAACTATGTTGATCAGAAGCGGGTATAACATGTCACCCGTCATAGTCGATTTTTCAGTGATCTTGATCGTTGCCGGTTGATGTAAACTGCTCCACCAATCGACAGAATATTTAATAATTGGAATATTAATAACCCCTACAATGGCTAAAATGCCTGCTGCACGCGCAGCCAATACTTTATCTTCAAATGAGGCATAAAGCGCAATGACCCCGAGATACAAAAACAGCAATACAAGCTCTGAGGTTAATCGTGCATCCCAAACCCACCAAGTGCCCCACATAGGTTTTCCCCATGCAGCACCAGTAAATAGAGCAATAAACGTAATTACAGCCCCAATAGGCGCAATAGAGGCTGCGGCCCAATCTGCAGCTTTAATTTGCCAAACAATACCGATGAATGATGCGGTTGCCATGCCCATATAGGCAGCCATTGACATTGAGGCTGCTGGAACATGGATATAGATAATCCTAAAGCTATCGCCCTGTTGGTAATCCATGGGTGCAAACAATAGACCCCAGGTCGTTCCAACACCTATTAACGCAATTGCCAAACAAACAAACCATGGCAAAAAGGTTCCTGCAAGTTTATAAGAACGCTCAGGATCAGCGTATGAGTTTAGCCATTTCCACATTTAGTTTGTACTCACTCTTAAAGATGCGCCAATAGCGAATGGCGCCATAATTAATGATCCAATTAACATCGCGCCAATAATCGCAAGCTGGCCGGTGTAGGGTAAATTTATACTTGCAGAGTCAATTGCGCTGGTCGCAAAAATTAACACTGGAATGTATAAAGGTAAAATCAACAAACTTAATAGCACGCCACCCTTTCTTAGGCCGACAGTTAAAGCCACGCCTATTGCACCAAGTAAAGATAATACCGGTGTTCCAAGCGCGAGTGTGGCCATCAGCGCAACATAGCTATTGCTGTCTAAATGCAGTAACACAGCTAATAGTGGTGCAACTAAAATTAACGGAACACCTGTTAGAATCCAATGTGCGAACACTTTTGCTAATACAAGAATTACTAAAGGTTGAGGGCTTAATAGCATTTGCTCCAAACTGCCATCACTGTAGTCGGCTTTAAATAAGCGCTCAAGTGACAACATAGAAGCTAACAGTGCCGCTACCCAGATAATGCCTGGTGCTACGCGAGTTAATACCTGTGGTTCTGGTCCTATCCCAAGAGGGAATAAGGTCACAACCAATATAAAAAATAATAATGGATTAAAAATGTCACCACGGTGGCGGATGGCAATGCGTAGATCACGCTGTAGTAGCGTCATGAATGCCGTGGTATAACTTATTCCTCGTTTCATTCAGATACCTTATACAAAGCGATAGTCAAGAGTGATTTTGCGTAGTATGTCATCGCCTATGATGCTCATATCTTGATGTGTGGTTAAAATGACACATCCCCCAGATTTTGCGTGTTGCATAAATAACTGTTCTAACTCTTCTACGCCTTTTTTATCAATAGCGGTAAAGGGTTCGTCTAAAATCCAGATCTTGCAATCACTGTGTTGTAATCTTGCTAGTGCAGTTCGCCGATGTTGTCCCGCAGACAAATGACCAGCTAGTGCTTCTTCAAATCCTGCGAGGTTAACTTTTGCCAGCAAAGCCGTAGTATCAAAGTTATCATAGCCACTGATTCTTAAATTGAAGTTAAGATTTTCTTCTGCTGTAAGTTCACTTTTAACACCCGCTAAATGGCCTAAATATAGTAAATCATGATTAAACTCATCGCGACAACGAGTGATATCTTCACCGGCATATTTTACTTCTCCAGCGTATGGGCGAGATAGGCCTGCAATAATACGTAATAAGCTTGTTTTACCCGCGCCATTAGGACCTTCAATTTGAACGATATCACCTGCGTTGATATTAAAACTGAGTCCATCAAATAGTATGCGCTCTTCCCGGATACAGGTTAATTCGTTGGCACTTAACAATGCGTTTGATTGATTTGACTTGGTCACTTATCCCTCTTGTTTACGCGTGAGGATGAATTCGAAAAGATATTAACACAAAGGTATTTATCGGTTTAGCTTTGTCTCAGACTAAGTGCTAGCAATTTGATATGGTTCCAAAAAAAACGATACCAATTGAACTTTTTCAACAATTACTAATATATTACCTGAACTAGCCAGATTGTCTTGATTTAGAGACTAAGCTGAGATTGTTATCACAAAAAGATGAGTTTTTTTGCTATTTGTAGTAATCTAGTGTTGCTAAAAAGAGTCTGCCTTCTAAATCAAGGGCAGCGTTAAGCTTTGTATATTTGCAATTAGGAACGTTGAACATGAAAAAATTGTTAGCAATGACTGCAGTAGCTGCATTAACTTTGTCTGCGAATGTGTTTGCTCAAGAAGGTGAAGCTATTTACAATAAAGCGTGTCAAGTATGTCACAGCATGGGTGTGGCCGGTGCGCCAAAGGTTCATGATGCTGCTGCTTGGGAACCACGTCTAGCTAAAGGTTTAGATGCCTTAGTGGGTTCTGTAAAATCTGGTTTAAATGCAATGCCACCAGGTGGTATGTGTACAGATTGTACTGACGATGATTACAAAAAAGCTATCGAGTTTATGTCTAAGTAATTTTCGACTAAACCAAAAACCGGCTTAATAGCCGGTTTTTTTATGGGTGTGTGTTTCTGATGTTAGCTTAGTGCTTACTGTACTAAAGTATCTAACATTAGCTTGGCGTTGCTACCAACCGCAATAGCGTCAATACTGCCTTTTAGATCTCCTGTTTGTGGTTTTACACTGCCGTTTTTAGATAAAACCGCAATGACTTCCACTTCTTTTACGGAGCTTAGTTTCATATCGCCGCCCATTGAAGTGCTGTCATCTAGAGTAATCGTTGCAGGTAGGTTTGCAGCGTTAATTTTTGTTGCAGCTAATGGCACTTTTGGACCTTGAGTTGCACGAGCAAAGATAAATACGACATCTGTGTCGCTTACTTTGTCTGCAAGTTCATTTGAAATGGACACTTCAATAGCAAGTGTGTTGGCATTGGCTGCCGCCATACCTTTATGGTTTTCGTCATTTGGCATTGTATTAGCGCTGTCACCCATACGCATTTTAGCCGACTCAATCGCATTCATTAATGCGGTGCGATCAACATCGTTACGGTCGCTGTCTAAGATCATTTGCCAAGCTTCAATTGCCTTAGTGTACTCGGCAGTAAAGAAAGCATCCATACCAACTAATAATAGTGTGGAGGGATCTTGTGCATCTAAAGATAAAGACTGGTCAATAATTGATTGGATCTCAGGGGTGATCTTTTGGCCTGCTTTATAATACAGTGCGGTGGCTTTAGGGCCCAATAATTCAGCATGTGTACCAACTAACGCCATCACTTTATCAAATGCTGCTACAGCTTTATCGTATTGATTGGCTGATACATATGCATGGCCTAAACTAAACCAGGCTTGGCTATTTTCAGGCTCAGATTGGACTTGAGCTTCCATCATTTGTACTCGCTGCGACATTATCTGCGCAGGATCCATTCCTTGATGTGGGTTGTTGGCTTGGGGTGGATTTGCCAGTTCGTTATAAGCTCCAAGTTGTTGGTAGAAGTAACCTGAAATAGCAAGTAAACAGACAGTCATGAATGCAGGCCATAATGCACTTTTAGGTTTAATCGCCACATCAAGCGAGTCATCGCCTTCTTGTTTCATATCTTGCAGTAAGTTGATTTCAAGTTCTTTTTTGAGTGCGTCAAATTCGGCTTTATCTAATAGCTCATCTTGTAACTCTTTTTCGAGTATGGTCAACCGTTCACCATAAAGCTCAAGGTTCGTTTGTCTACGAACGCCAGCTTCTTCGGCGTGAAGAAGCTTTTGTTGGCGAAAGTGAGGAACCCAAATCATGATTAGGCCGATGAGTACGACAAGCGCAATAAAAATCCAAAATGTGGTCATTGTGTCAATATTCACTTTTAGGTTAACTGAAAATGCGGCATTACCGCAGTGCTTGGAATGTTGATTATACGTAAAGATTATTAATTGAATAGTAATATACGGGAGATATGAATCTAAATCCTGAGAGTTGCGTACTGGTTCACAGATTGAAAGTGTTTAGTAAATTCAATGAAACTTTCATTTTATGTTTAGGTCACATGCAGAACGCTATCCATTTTACGCAGTTGATTGTCCATTATGAGACTAGTGACCCAGTTTTGTACGAAAAGGGCAGACAGATGCAATAGCAAGTTCTAAAATGATTTAAAATTCGTTTAAGCTAATGTGCGTATATTAGTTTTGACGCATTGATTGATGTTGCCGTGGTTTGTTCAGATCCACTTAATTATTTAGACTAAGGAATACCCATGATTCCAGAACTTGGACATTTCTCGCTTATTCTCGGTTTAGCTTTTGCTTTACTGTTAGCTAGCGTGCCGTTATATGGTTCAGCTCGAAAAGATCAGTATCTTGTTCGTTATGCTTGGCCTCTAACTTACGGCATGTTTTTCTTTATCACATTCTCGGTTATTACTTTAGCCTACAGCTTTGCTACTGATGATTTTTCGGTGGCATATGTTGCACATCATTCAAATTCTCAATTGCCTATTTTCTTTAAAATTGCTGCAGTGTGGGGCGGACACGAAGGGTCATTACTGTTTTGGGTATTTGCCTTGTCTGTCTGGGCTGCTTCAGTTGCTCTATTTAGCAAAGGTTTAGAAGAGGTATTTACGGCCCGTGTATTATCGGTATTGGCGATGATTGTGGTTGGTTTTACTCTTTTTATGATATTAACATCTAGCCCATTTGAACGAATTTTTCCAATTCCATTAGAGGGTCGAGACTTAAATCCAATGTTGCAAGATGTTGGGCTTATTTTCCATCCTCCAATGCTGTATTTGGGTTATGTTGGCTTCTCTGTATGTTTTGCGTTTGCAATTGCTGCGTTAATGAGTGGCAGACTTGATTCTGCATGGGCACGCTGGAGTCGCCCATGGACACTCGCTGCTTGGATATTCTTAACGGGTGGTATTTCGTTAGGTTCTTGGTGGGCTTACTACGAATTAGGTTGGGGAGGCTGGTGGTTCTGGGATCCAGTAGAAAACGCATCATTTATGCCTTGGCTGGTGGGAACCGCTTTAGTTCATTCATTAATTGTGACTGAAAAGCGTGGCGCATTCCGCAACTGGACTGTTTTACTGTCTATCTTTGCATTCTCATTAAGTTTGTTAGGTACCTTTATTGTTCGTTCTGGTGTACTAACATCTGTGCATTCATTTGCTGCAGACCCAAGTCGTGGCTTATTTATCTTACTATTGCTAGGCCTTGCTGTTGGTGGTTCGTTAACGCTGTTTGCATTCAGAGCTAGTGAAATGAGTAGCCCTGCGCGTTTTGAACTTAAATCAAAAGAAACCATGCTGCTTATCTGTAACGTGCTACTTACTGTAGCCGCAGGCACTGTGTTACTAGGGACACTATATCCACTACTAATCGATGCGTTAGGCATGGGTAAAATTTCAGTTGGACCGCCATACTTTAACGCCGTATTTGTGCCTATTGTGCTTGTACTGTTTGGTTTTATGGGGATTGGCCCAATTATTCGCTGGAAAAAATCGAAAGCGGGTGAAATTAAAAGACAACTTTTACTACCAGCAATCATCTCATTAATCGTTGGTGTGGTAGTTCCATTTGTTGTTGGTGGCGAGTTTAATGCTTGGGTTATGTGTGGTGTAGCTGCAACCGTCTGGATCCTGTTGTCTACTCTACGTGCCGCTTATAACATAGTAAGTCCTAAAGAAGGTGGTATTAGCCTCAGCAGAATGGGCCGTAGCCAGCTAGGTATGATTATTGCGCATTTGGGTATTGCAGTTTCTGTGCTGGGTGCAACCATGGTGTCTAATTACTCTATTGAAAAGAGTGTACGTATGGGACCCGGTGTTTCACAAGAATTGGCTGGATATACCTTTAAATATTTAGAAACCAAAAATGTAGTCGGTCCTAACTATACTGCTCAACAAGGACAGATTGAGATTTATAAAGATGATGAATTCATCACATTACTAAAGCCCGATCGCCGTCAATACAATGTGCGTACCATGGACATGACTGAAGCCGGTATTGATTGGGGTTTATTCCGTGATCTATATGTGACAATGGGTGATCCAATAAGCTTAACTGAATTTGCTGTCCGCCTTAATTATAAGCCATTTGTTCGTTGGTTATGGTTTGGCTCAATCTTTATGATGGTGGGTGGTTTCCTTGCAGCATCTGATAAGCGTTATCGTGTTAAACAGACTGCAAAAGAAGAAGCTACAAAAGCAAAATTAGCGACAGCATAGTCACACGGAGACACTATGAAGAAGTTTGTACTGTTTATACCTCTTGTCATTTTTTTAGGTATGGGCGTGTTTTTATACAAAGGATTATTTCTTAATCCTAAAGTGCTCGATTCAGCATTAGAAGGAAAGCCTATCCCGGCTTTCCAACTTGAACGACTTGAAGCCGCAAGTGAAATGATCACAGAGAAAAATCTCGTTGGTAAAGTCACTATGCTTAACTTTTGGGCAACATGGTGCCCAGCGTGTAAGTATGAGCATCCGTATTTGATGATGCTATCAAAACGTAATTTGTTGCCTATTTACGGAATCAATTATCGTGACGATCGAGCACTAGCAATCAAGGAACTAAAAACAGAAGGTGATCCTTACACGCTCAATGTTTTTGATAAAGACGGCAGGTTGGGTCTTGATTTGGGTGTGTATGGTGCCCCAGAAACATTTATTGTCGATCACAATGGCATTATTCGTTATCGCTATGCAGGGCCCATTGATCAAACTGTGTGGACACAAACGCTATACCCAATGATCCAACAACTCCAAACTGAAGCGAAAGCCGATGGGGCATCTTAATGAACATCATCACTAAATTATTTATTTGTTTAGCCAGTGTATTATTTGCTGCGTCAGTTATAGCCACACCAGTAGATACATACGAATTTAAAACAACTGAAAATCAACAGCGGGCATTGTCACTGGCGCATCAATTACGTTGTCCACAGTGTCAAAATCAAAACCTAGTCGATTCAAATTCACCAGTCGCCCAAGATTTACGTCTTGAAGTATACAAAATGGTAGACAGTGGTAAGTCAGATCCTGAAATTATCGACTTCATGACCAGCCGCTATGGTGATTTTGTGTTGTATAAGCCAAAACTTGATTCTAAAACTTATGTTTTATGGTTAGGACCGTTTGGTCTCCTAGTATTTGGTTTGCTTATTGGTTTTATTTTTATCCGTAGGCAACGTATACAGCCGTCAGAAACAGTGTCTCTTACACCAGAGCAGCAGGCAGAACTCGATGCACTACTCAATAAGAGCAAGTCTAAGTAAATAACCATTTGGAGTAACAATGAATAAGTGGCTTGCGGCAATCTTATTTACTTTATTGATGATAAGCTTGCCAAATACATTAAATGCGTACCCAGGTATGCAAGCACAAAGTAAGCAAGCCACCCAGTCAACTCTTGAGCGAATAAATATACTACCGCAACCGTTTCCCATTGCGCTTGTAGACTTTACCAATGCAATTGGACAACAGGTTAACTTTGGCCATTACAAAGGCAAGGTAATAGTAGTAAACCTTTGGGCGACATGGTGCCCACCGTGTGTAAGAGAGCTTCCAGCATTACATCGTTTAAATCAAACACTCAATAATGAGCAATTTGTGTTACTGCCTATCTCAATAGATGCTGACTCAAACGTCGTCAATCCATTCTTGGCTGATCTCGGTTTATCTGCATTTGAATCTCATTTTGATCCTAAGCAACAATTGCGTGATGTATTCCCTCTAGACACTATACCAGCAACATTTATTTTAAATGAACAAGGTGAGCTGGTGGCCTATGTTCGTTCATATGTAGATTGGGATGACGAAAATACAATAGATTATTTGAACCAATTCCTCACGAACGATAAAAAAGCTCAATAAACCGACAAATAAACATTTAAAAAGCTCAAAAGGATCGTTTTTGGTGAAAAGATCGCCAAGCGATCCTTTTTTATTAAAAAAGCGCTTGCACTAAAGTTTTAGCTCCCTATAATGCGCATCCACTGACACGGCAGACAGCGAAAGCAATCACCGAGTTAGGTTGAATCAAGTGCTTCAAAACATTAAATTCAACAGCGAAAAGAAAGTTTGAAAAAACACTTGACGCGAAGATGGGAAAGCGTAGAATACGCAGCCCAAGCCAACGACCTGGCGTCAACGGCCGCTAAGCGAAAGATTGATTCTTTTGGTATTAGTAACGCTCTTTAACAATCTAAACAAGAAATCTGTGTGGACATTCACAGGTATTGAGTTATTCGAAATTGTCTTCTTGTTCTTCGGAATGTAGGCAA
>NZ_BMII01000036.1 GCF_014641855.1 Shewanella inventionis | reverse complement strand
TTGAACTCAGTCAGTATTTGAGTCCAGTGGTCATGTTTTTGCAATTGATTCATAGCATCTCCTTTGTAAAGAAGCACTATGCCAAAGCCTGATTTTTATTGGAATGTGGGGTTAATTAACCGCTTACGTAAATACCACATGATTTTGTCGTTTTCGATATTTTCGGTATTGATGTTCATGAATCTACTGGGGGCAATTTCACTGTTTGTTGTGGTTACATTTAACCGTCCAATGTCTCAACAATCGTATAGTGTAGCAATGTACACTTTGTAAACAAGTGGGGTCAGATCAAACTTTCTACTTCACTATCCAGATTCCCAAACGAATACCAATAACACAGATGTGATGTGGATGAGTAAATACCACATGATTTTGTCGTTTTCGATATTTGCGGTATTGATGCTCATGTATCTATTGGGGCAATTTCACTGTTTGTAGTGGTTACATTTAACCGTCAAATTACTCAACAATCGTATAGTGTAACAATGTACACTTTTAGCTCGCTTAACAACTTAGGTACTGAAAAGTGTACTATGTTACACTTTCAGTGGTGGCAAAAAAGTAAACCACTATAAAGTGTAGGTTGTTACACTTTGCTGTTGAAATATCAAGCATTGAGAGCTAAAGTGTAGCAATGTACACTTTGGACTAACATTATGGCACTTTCACTCAATCAAGCACTTAATCAACAATCTTTAGGCTTGCTCATTAAAGAAACCAGAAACAGCGCGGCACTGACTCAAGATGTGGCAGCGATGTTGTGTGGCGTGACCAAAAAGACGTTAATTCGTGTTGAGAAAGGCAATGATGTTTATATTTCGACAGTGTTCAAAATTCTTAATGGTTTGGGAATTAGTATTGATGTCGCGCAGAATCATAACGCAGATCCTAAAGTATGGTACTAATCGATAAAGAAAAGCCCTGATGCTGTTATGTATCAGGGCTTTTTATTTGGGTATTACTGGTTACTTCCGAGTAATTTTATCCAAATATCCCATGGCGAAGGCCGATAACACGAAGGTGATGTGGATGAATAAATACCACATGATTTTGTCGTTTTCGATGTTTTCGGCATTCATAAAGACTTTGAGTAAATGAATTGATGAAATGGCCACAATCGATGCGGCTACTTTATTTTTAAGTGAGCCTGAATCCATCTTGCCTAGCCAGCTGAGTTTTTCACTGTTTTCGCCGACATCAAGTTGTGATACGAAGTTTTCATAACCTGAAAACATCACCATAATCAGTAGGCCACCGACTAAGGTGATGTCGATGAGTGACAGGGTTATGAGCACTAAGTCGACTTCTGCAATGGTGAAAATAATCGGAATGATATGAAAGATCTCTTGAAAGAACTTTATGCCCAATGCGAGTAAGACTAAGCTTAATCCCAAATAAATCGGCGCCATGATCCAGCGCGATGCATACATCAACTTTTCAAAAATTCTTTCCATAAAAATAGTTAACCCTTTAAATAAATACGCTAAAAAAGCAATGTAGCCATTTACGGCAAATCAATTAAGATAATAAACTTTAACTGTGATGACAAATTATGGCAAGCAAGATAATGTGTCATTTGCACTTTGTCTGTCGCATAGTGTATCTCACCACCATTAGGTTGACGATAAGTGGTGTTGTGAACTTTATTGTTGGTTAGGTACTGAGTTGAATATGACTCATTTTTTAATCTCAGCCTCAGGTTGAGCGATTACACTGTGTTAATTGAGTATGGGCTGTAACATTTAACTGAGACTTAATATTATGGATAACGCAAACACTAACCCAACAAGAAAAATGCCCTGGATGGCCATAGGGATTATAGGATCATTAATGTTATTGTTTGGGCTGTTGTTAACATTGATGCCTAAAGGATTTACGTCAGATCTTGAGAAAATCGGTACAGGTAAACCTGCGATTGTGTTTGTCTACGATCCTAATCTTGTGTCTGGTACCACTCAAACCGAACAGATGAACGAAGCGCGAGCTCATCTTGGTGATAATGTGCACTTTTTGCTGGCTAGAATTGCAACGCCAGAGGGTGAGGCGTTTATTGCTAAACATAATGCACGAGTAACTGAGTTATTTTTATTTGACCCAGCAGGCAACCTCGTTAAAAGGCAGCTTGCGGTTATTGATGCAAATGAGCTAATGCGATGGGTGCGCTAGGTGTGTTAAGTTCGACATAGTCACCTTGGCTAAACAAGAAGCCTGCTGATAATTAGCAGGCTTCTTGTTTATATAGGCTAAATTATTGCTTTAACTCAAGTTGATAAAAACTGGCTTGGGCGTAGTCGCCAGCGTCCATGCCACGCCATTGGCAATCTGAGCTGCTCTTTTTGGTATTACATTGGTTATAAACGCCTGCTTTGTAATACATCCAATCATTTTGATAACCGAGATCAACCTTGTGACCTTGGTAATTCCCTTGTGCTAGGTTGACGTCGAAGGTCTTTATTATTGGCTTGTTGCTGCCTGGATTTTTGGTAAATGTCAGCGTCATGCTGTCGCCTTTAACATTCACTTCATATGCAAAGATTTCGCCTAATTTAATGCCATCTTTAGGATCGACATCGCCTTGGCGAAGGTTGAATTTACCAAACACATTGTGACGAATATCTTGACGAAGCTTTTTGCCGTTACTGTCGACAGCATCTTGTAGTTTTGGCTCTGGGTTTAGCTCGTAGCTCCAAGATAAAGAGCCATATTCATGCTCCGGCAGTTTACGATAAACAATTTTAAGCGGTTCGTTGTCAGAGCCATGAATTTGGCCTATCACCACAGCAAATGCACCATTTTTTGTGTCATTACCGCTAAAACTCACTTGGTCCACAGACAAGGTCGCTTTTAATTGCCCGCCAATAGCGCCATATTCACTAGCATTGGGGTGCGATGCCACGACGAAATTGTTTTTAGGATCATCGTATTTGTCGGCCAACATGGCGCGTAGTTCGCTGCGGGTATTTTTACTATTTGGCGTGGTTGGCGCTTCATTGGGCGCAACAAACACTAATGCACCGGTGTTTTTATCGGTATAAAACCACTGCGGATGAGAGTAAGGCGTTTGGGTATCGCGCAGTTGTTGCTTGTTTATTTCTAAGGCTTTGCCTGCATTTTTAGTCGAGAGTTCCGGTAAGGTGATTTTCCATTTTGATAGATCAAAGTTTTGTGACGGAGCCTTGGTGGGATCAAGATTGAAGCGTTTGGCGGTATCAAGTTCAATTGAAGCCGCGACAGAGCCAGCGATCATGCAGGTGGTTAACAAACTCAGCGGGATCTTTCTCATTGAATGGCTCCTTAGGATCATGACTAAATAAGTAACCAGAATACTACAATAATATTGTATTACAAATGTGCTGTTGGGATAGGGTATTTAGCCTTGAGTTACTCCCAAGCATGAGTACGGTAATATCAAACGCATAAATTTGTGTGCTAAGTGTGTTGCGCTACGAGACTCTGTGGTTATGGTTAAGCCTACTATGTTGAGGTTAAGTAGATTTTGATGGGTATTTAAACATTAATGATGTCTCAAGCGGGCAAATTAATATATGATGCGCCACCCTAAATTTGCCTGTGTCACCGATCCCTTTTTATGTCTACCAATGCCCTTTATACCGATTTGTCCGGTTATTACGATTTAATGTGTTGTGATATTAATTACCAACAGCAAAGCAATAGCGTAGCCCGCTTGCATCAAATTTTGGGCAATAAAGGTAAACAACATTTAGATCTAGCTTGTGGCACTGGGCCGCATGTTAGGCATTTTATCGACTTAGGCTTTCAAAGCAGTGGCCTTGATATTAATCAGCCTATGCTTGATATTGCGATGCGTCGTTGCCCTGAAGCGCAGTTTAGTTTGCAAAATATGACAGAGTTTTATGTAGAACAAAAACTGGATTTAATCACCTGTTTTTTGTATTCCATTCATTATTCGCCGGGTACCGAGGCGCTTAAAGCCTGTATTGCCAGTGTGCATAAAGCGCTTAATCCAGGCGGACTATTTTGTTTTAACTCGGTCGATAAACATCAAATCAATAATCACTCTCTTGTGCGTCACAGCGCCGAGTTTGAAGGTAGCCAGTTTGTGTTTGAGTCTGGTTGGTATTACAGCGGTACAGGCGACATGCAGGCACTTAACTTGAGTATTGCCAAATCCCAGTTTGACGCCACACAGTTGTGGCAAGACTCTCATGCTATGGTCGCCACAAGCTTTACTGAGCTGCAAACATTGTTAAGCCCGTATTTTGACGTGCAAATATTTGAACATGATTATGACAGGATTATCCCGTGGGATTTAGCCTCAGGCAATGCCTTGTTTGTGTGTACAAAACGCGAGCTAGACTGATTTTATTATCCAGTTTAGACAGGCTCTTTACCTGTGCGTGGTTTTGGCGTTATTACACAGAACAATTTACATTTGATAAATACCGTGCGTAAACGATTAACGTAAGTTACCACAATGCTGTCTTTCGCATGGTACGCCATCACGATCACCATCCATTTCAGTACCTGGGCAGTTATTGATATAAAACGTTGCTTCGGCACATGAGCGCATTTGGCTGCAGTGTATTTTACCGGTTTCACATCTAAATTGTGGTTGCAGGTTTTTAGCGCTTGGATTTGGCTCTGAAGGCTCCCATTGCATTTGTTCAATATCTGCATTGGTTAACACAGGGACCGCTGTCATTTTTTCATATTGCTTATAGCCGAAAATGCCGACACCAAGAAAAATAATAATCATGAACATACGGCCAAGGATTGGGCTGCTGGCGCTATGATTATATCTTTGGCTGGGTCTATGCGGCGAGTTTGTGGTGTTATTTTTTGATGGGTGTTGACTGCTCGCAATAACGGCGACGCCTTCAATGCTGGCTTTTATGGCTTTGACTTTTCCATCGGGTTGGTTTTCACGATGAAATACAATTTCATCGCCAACCTTGGGCTTTCTAGCCATGTGCTTTAACGCTGATATATGAATAAACACATCTTGATCATTACCCGCTTCAGGTTTAATAAACCCAAAGCCTTTTTCATCGTTCCAACGAACTAACGTGCCTCTTTCCATGGCGATCTTGCTCCTCATTTTGTTTTCTGTCAGTAATATAATAACTGTATTGATGAGTTGTAAGCGAGTTATTTGAATCGGTTATTGTGTTGGATGATGACTGGGATTATTGTGGTTAATACGGGCTAAAAATGTATTTGATTTGGTTGCAATCTAATGTGGTATTGCTAACGCGTTACAGCTTGCAGCCCCAATGGAGGGATTTTCCATGCTTTACGATCTAACGGTAGTGCAATTTAGCAAAATGCTAAACAATTTAACTCATATTCTTGATAAAGCTGAAGCCTTTGCCGCACTAAAAAAAGTCGACATGGCAGTGCTGTTAAATTCTCGCTTAGCCCCTGATCAATTTAATCTTATTCGCCAGGTGCAAATTGCGTGCGACACGGCAAAAATTGGTGTGGCACGTTTAACGGGTAACATGGACACTGTGCCCAAGCACGATGATAGCGAAACCACGCTAGAGGAATTACGCCAACGCATTACCTCAGTGCTGACTTATCTTGACGGATTTAGTGAGGCCGATTTTGGCCATGCTGACAGCGTGCATGTGTCTCAACCACGCTGGGAAGGTAAGTATTTAACTGGGTACGAATTTGCCATTGAACATGCGATCCCCAATCTTTATTTTCACATCACTACGGCTTACTCAATATTGCGCCACAACGGCGTGGAAGTGGGTAAAAAAGACTACTTAGGCGCCATGCCTTACAAAGTGCCAGTGATGTAAGATCACGTGTAGGTTGAAAAACGCGAAAGGATAAGTCATGACTTATCCTTTTTTATTTTTAGCTATTGTATGTTCAATTCAGTATCGACGTGGCCTCTATCGGGCTGTCTGGTATAGGCCTTACAGTGATTGATGCGATGATAGAGCAACATGTATTAGTGCAACACAAACTCGTTGCCAGTTTATCCGCCAAGCATTAAACCAATTCTCAAAACCTTGGGTAACGGCTTTTGAGCTTGAGTGAGGTTAATTTAACGACTTAACAAAAAACGGCCAGAAGCTTAGACTCTGGCCGTTTTTTCTTTATTGAGCCACGAGCATGGGAACTACTTTTGCAATTGCGCTTTTGCTGCTTCAACTTTTGAGAAATCTAAGCCCAGCTCAACTACGGCTTCTTTAATTAAGGCTGGGTTTTGCATTACAAGGGCCATTAACTGCTGAAGCTTTTCTGGTGGAATACCTAATTGGCCTATAGTTGCCATTGCTGCAAATGGATTTTCAGTTAACGTTTGAAACAACTCATTAATTTGTGCATCGCTGATGTTGTGTTCTTTTAAGATGGCAATAATCGGATTCATTGCATGACCTTGTTGGTTAAAAGTGAGTAGGGCAAGATTTTATCACGTTTTAGCCTGTTGAGGGCAAGCCTCTGAGGTGGAGGATTCTTGGCATTGTATATCCGTCTGGCTAGCTGTTTTTATTGTTATGTTAGGTGACTTATTAACGTGAAATGGTATTACAGTGTCGTGAGTTAACCGTTTATGAATGACAATCCTGTAAATGACAGTGCAGTAAATTACAATGCAGTAAGTTATTGTGCAGTAAGTTAAGTGACAGTGCAGTGAAATGAAGTAACGCGTAAAAAAAGGCCAGAACATATTAGGATATGTTCTGGCCTTGTTATTGATGAGCTTATATTACAACACTTAAAGTGCTGCTATTGCGCGTCTTCAAACTTACAGTGGACTTGCGACAACGTAATCGTTTTAGTGCTTTGCACATGGCGTAATAAGCAAGCATCACCTTGTTTTAATAACTGAATCGCATCAGGTATTTCAGTGCTGCGGCCCATTATCAACAACCCGTTGGCATCTTTGTGCTGTTTGCGTTCAATCACCTCTTGGCTGTATTGCACAAAGGCATTGTCGCTAATCACCACACTACTTGCGCCCAACAAGCTTGCTATTGCTTGTTGCAACTCATCGTGGGTTTGCTCATTTGGATTTGTTATTGTTGCAGCTTGTGGCGAGGTGTTTACCTCGCTTGCTGTCGCCACACAACCGCTTATAAATACAATACCAAAAAGTCCTATGAGTGCTTTTAGCATTATTGCTCCGAAGCCAGCGGCGTTAAAATGCGATTGTTTTGCAACACATTTTGATTGCGGGTGTCTTGCAACATAAAGCCTGGGTCAATAAAGGTTGTTTTAGCCGGTGCACGGGCGATAGCCGTAGCGGTTGCTGGGCAGCTGTTGTTGTCACGGTAATAGAGCGCAGCACTTAACAGTGTTTCATCGGTATCACCTAATGCATGAGTTAGGTCATCATCGAGTGCGCAACCGGGTACTTCGCTGTCTACGGTTGGGTTTGTTGATGGTACAAAGCCGTCAGAATACTCGCCAAAACCTTTGTCGTTTACGCCTTTAAATTGAATCGTAAAGTAGGTGGTATCACAGTTATCTGTTGGGTAAAAACCATAAGGTTTACCGCATGTGGTGTCGCCTAATTGAATCACTTCAACATCAATACCACGCAATGCATTCATTAATGCTTCACTGGCAGAGCATGTCCCTGAGGTTGTGAGTACAAATACACGATTAAGGTTTAATGTAGGCAATGTTACGCCGCTTCTTAATAATGATGTATTAAAACCAAGTGACTCATTAATGAATGGCATGGGTGTTAACGCTTGCCCTGTAACGGGGTCCATGGTGGGGTATTTGTCGTTAAAGCTGGTGCGTTCAAACACATGATTTTCTGTGGCGCTATCACCGGCAACCATGTAGGCCAATTGGCTTGCAATGGCTAATAGTCCGCCGCCGTTATAACGGATGTCGATCACTAAATCATCAACTTGTGCGTTGCTTAGGGTGGTCATCGCATCATATAAGCCTTTTTCAGCTGTTGCGATATGTGAGTTAAATTGTAAATAACCCACTTTGCCGTTTGCGGTTTGTATTGTTTTAGTATTTTGTACTGGTGTCGACACCACAGTTTGTGCCGTGAGTGTAACGCTTCTGTCGGTTTGGGCATTTAGGTCACGCACAATAAATACCGTTTGTTGGCCACTTTCGCTCGGAAATAACCCCGCATTTAAGATATCAATACTGTCGCTATCGTTCGCGTTGGCGACACTAACGCCATCAACAGATACGATTATCGCTCCACGACTCACACCAGCTTCACTTGCTGGGCTATTGGGTTCGTTGTATGCCACAGTGACTTGTCTGCTTACTCCAGTTGATGCCTGGCGTAAACTCAACTCCATACCGTATCCTACTGAAGCACCAGAGCCGTTCAACAGCTCCCATTCTTCAGTCGACATCGAGAAATGAAAGTTATCTTTTTCGTTGCCCGTGTCAGATAGTTCATTGGTTTTTAACAGATCAAAATACTCGGCTACGCTGTATGGCGCTGGGTCGCGGTCAATGATTTCGTCATACCACAGGTAGGTGTCGTTACTCCATGAACGTAACCACAGTTTTTGTGTCAATGGTACGCTACATTGGTTAGCTAAAGTTGAGTAGTTAGCAAATGTGCCCTGTACCCATTGTGGGCTTGAAGAACCTGAGGTGTTGTCGTTATCGCTGCTTGATGAGCCCCCACCGCCACATGCTGCGAGTAGAAGACTAGTGCCAATCATCATTGGCATTAACGTGGTGCGGTTTGGTAACTGCATTTAAAATAATCCTTTATTTTACTCAATAAGCCAGTTGGCATACTTTCGATGGATATACTGTAATACACCCCGCTTTGTTTGTAACTCAAATTTTATACAATTGTTAACTGGCTTAACGACTTATACTGGTATAGGGCCAACATATAGGCTTGCTACACGGCAGTAAATGGGTGTTTTATTTGCCGTTTAGCTTCACGGGGAAGTACTATTGAACCCAAAATAATAAAAGGAGGGGGTTAATGCGAGCATCATCCAATTACTCGTTAGCTTTACGCTATAAACACATTGGCGCATCAGGCGTTAAATTATTGCTGATTATTTTGGCTACCGTGTTGGTCACCGCAGGGCTGACGTTTTTTGTCATTCGTACTTATATTTTCCCGTCACCTTTAACTCCAGTCACGTTAAACGTAAAGGAATCGCAACAGCTGGAGCAAAAATTAACCCAGTTAGGTTGGCAGGTAGACACTAGGACATCTTCAACTTCAAAACAGGTAAGGCCTTCGAGTAACAAGCAAGCACAATACAATGCCGCGGGTGAATTAACACCGCAGGCGTATCAGGAGTTTGATGCAGATCGCGAGGTGAGTTTTAGCGAAAAAGAGGTCAATTCTATGATTGGCCGCAACCCTGATTTTGCCAAGCGGGTAGCCATTGATTTTTCAGACAACCTGGCTAGTGCAACGATGCTGATCCCTATCCCAAAAGATTTTCCTATTATGGCGGGTGAAATATTACGGGTGAATACCGGTTTGGATATCCGTTTAGATGTTAATCGCCGCCCCGTTGTGGCGTTAGTGGGGGTGAGCCTGATGGGCGTACCCATACCTAATGCCTGGCTAGGTAACATGAAAAACGTCAATTTGGTGAGCGAGTTTGGCGATAGAGGCTTTTGGAATACCTTTGCTGATGGCGTTGAAGATATTCAAATTCGTGATGGCGAGTTATACATTAAACTGCGTCAATAAATACTGTTAATCAATGCCAATGACATTGGGCATGTATCGCCGTTCACTGTCACTCTGCGTTTTCTTACAAACGTTAGGTGCGGTATAACACTTTTACCACATGCCAGCCAAATTTGGTTTTCACTAAATGTGGGGTAATTAACTCGCCGGTAAAACAGACCTTGTCGAACTGTGGTACCATCTGACCTTTTTTAAATTCTCCTAAATTGCCGCCATTTTTAGCTGAAGGACAACTAGAGTGTTTTTTGGCTAATACATCAAATTTAGCACCTTTATTAAGCTGCTTAATAATGTCTTCAGCTTGAGTTTGGTGTTTTACTAAAATGTGAAGTGCCGCTGCGGTTTTAGCCATGTTATTGCCTGTGCTGATGGTAAAAATAAAAAATGTCGTGGGGATTATATACCCAAAGTTATTGCCTGTGCTGATGGTAAAAATAAAAAATGTCGTGGCTAAAACTGTTTAATCGTTAACATTGGCACTATTTTCTCTAGATAAATTCCTGTAACAGTTTGTAGCAGCTTATCGATTGAACATCTGCTTAATTGGTATAAAGTAAACACACAAAAATAAAAATACATGAGCAAACAACTAAAAGGATAATTAGATGCTTAAGCGAATCATACCTTTATGCGTAGCGAGTGCGATGACCATGGCAACACCGATTAAAGCAGACGAAGACAAATTTATTTGGTTAGAAGATGTTGAAGGTGCCAAACCTATGACATGGGTAAAGCAGCAAAATGACCTGTCTGCCACCCACATCAAAAGCTATAAAGGCTTTGATACCTTAGTCGCCAATAGCCTCGATATTCTTAACAACAAAGAACGGATCCCTTATGCCAGCCGCACTGGCGACTATTTTTACAATTTTTGGAAAGACGAAACCCATACCCGCGGTATTTATCGTCGCACCACGCTAGAAGAATACGCCAAAGCAGATCCTAAATGGGAAACCGTGCTAGACATTGATGCCCTAGGTAAAGCCGAGGGTGTTAACTGGGTGTATAAAGGCATGAACTGCCAATACCCTCAAAATGAACGCTGCTTAGTGTCGTTATCACGCGGCGGTGCAGATGCTGCTGAAATACGTGAGTTTGACCTCAGCACTAAAAGCTTTGTTGATAAAGCGCAAAAACCATTTATGGTCGATGAAGCAAAATCGATAGTAAGCTGGATTGATAAAGACACAGTATTTATCGGCACTGACTTTGGTGATGGTAAAAGCATGACTGATTCTGGCTATCCAAGTGTAGTGAAACTATGGAAACGCGGCACGCCGTTATCTGAAGCTAAAACCATTTTTACAGGTGATACAGCATCGGTAGCCTCAGCGGGTTACGTTATTTTTGATGACAAAACGCCACTTAACATCATCACCGAAAGCCTAACTTTCTATACCGCTAAACATTACGTGTATCAGAACGACAAACTCATCGCGCTGCCGTTACCCGCAGATGCCGATATTAAAGGTTATTTTAAAGGCCAGTTATACATTGAGCTGAAAAGCGAATTAGTCACCGATAAAGCAACCTTTAAGCAAGGTGCTGTCGTATCGACTCCGGTCGATAAACTCATGGCACAACAGCCCGAGTTTAGTGAATTTGTCTCACCTAGCGCGAGCGCATTTATCTCACAAATTAATTTTAGTAAAAGTGCGATATTTGTTACCTGGTTAGACAATGTTAAAAGTAAACTCGTACGCTATACCCAAAACAACAAAGGCGAGTGGCAAAGCGACACCGCTCCATTTGAGGCTAATGGCACCTTAAGTGTGTTTGATGTTCAGCGCGACAGCGATGAGTTTTTTGTTGATTACACTAGCTTTTTAGAACCATCCACCTTGTATCGAGTGAATGGTGCAAGCTTAAAAGCTGAAAAAGTGAAAGGCATGCCACAGCAATTTGCTGCCGATAAATTTGAAACCAAACAATTTTTTGCTCAGTCCAAAGACGGCACCAAAGTACCTTACTTTGTGGTCATGGCTAAAGACATTAAGTTAGACGGCACCAATCCTACCTTGCTTTATGCTTATGGTGGTTTTGAAGTGTCACGCTTGCCAGCATATTCAGCCACAGTAGGTAAAAACTGGTTAGAACAGGGCGGAGTATATGTGTTGGCTAATATTCGTGGTGGTGGCGAATACGGCCCTGCATGGCATCAAGCCGCGTTAAAAGAAAACCGTCATAAAGCCTTTGAAGACTTTGAAGCCATAGCAGAAGACTTAATTGCTCGCAAAATTACCACCAGTGGGCATCTAGGTATTCAAGGTGGCAGTAATGGTGGATTGTTAATGGGGGCTGCGTTTACGCGTCGTCCAGATTTATATAATGCCGTGGTATGCCAAGTGCCATTGCTAGACATGAAGCGTTATAACAAGCTGTTGGCCGGTGCCAGTTGGATGGGCGAATACGGCAATCCAGACATTGAAAAAGAATGGCAATACATTAAAACCTATTCGCCTTATCATAATTTAAAACAAGGGGTTAAATACCCTAAAGTATTTTTTACTACGTCAACCCGTGACGACCGTGTTCACCCTGCTCACGCACGTAAAATGGTCGCAAAAATGGAAGACATGGGTATTGACGTGCTTTATTACGAAAACATTGAAGGAGGCCATGCCGGTGCTGCTGACAACACCCAAGCCGCAGAGCTTATTTCAATGGTATATGCCTATTTAATGCAGCAATTACGTTAGTTGATTGGGTATATACGCATATAGAAAAGGGCCTCATTGATGAGGCTCTTTTTTTTGCAGAGTATATTAAAAAAAGCCGCAGCAGAGATCCTGCGGCTTATGTCCAAGTTTAGCTAGGTAAATTGGCTATTTCCCTAGCTAATGCGGGGGGGAAATCATCATTCATCTGCTGCAATGAGGGTGATGTCATTGCTGGCATTAGAACCATGAATTTGTACAGCCACTTTGAAAACCTCTACCGCACCCGCAGCGGCTTTACTGCCAAGATCTAAGCCTGTAGCGTCAAAGGTATATTGTCCTTCAGTCTCCGTTTCTTGTAATAAGCCAACGCAATTGTCTATGTCAGTTTGGTCGCATTGAAAGCGTTGAGTGACATGCCAGCGTTTCCAGGCTTTAGGTTTAATCGACGGTGATGCTGGATCAGGATAGCCAAAATAAGCAATGTCATAATCAGTGGCATTAGTAATGGCTTTGCCGTCAGCGTCGGTTAGGGTAAATGTTAATGCGCCCGATGCGGCATCAAATGAGTCAAGCTTCATCGTGATAGCAGATGCTTCATCAACATCAACCGCTTCACTGACGGGGTCAACAACGACGGGCGGCACAACAACGACGGGTGGCTCAACCACAACGATATCGTCATCATCGCTATCGCTATTACAGCCAAAAATGAGCAAGCTACTGGCCAAAATGGCGCTAAGATATGTGATCTTCATGATGCGCTCCTTAATTGAAATGACCTGTATGACAAGTGGTACATTCCATGTCTGTTTTCACGCTGGCAGCAGAACCCATAGTAGAGCTAACACCATGACAAGATTGACAAGCTTGCGCTTCAGTTGATGGTTTGGCGATGGCTAATAGTGAAATATCCTCACCACCATAAGCGCGGTTTAGGAGGTCAACAATGTAATAAGCCATGCTGGCCGATAAGCGTTTGCAGCGTTCACCTTTTAAGGAAAACTCTTTACCAGATGCCGCAGACCAATTACTGATAGAAGAGTGACATAAAGGACTGTTAGCCACTGATGTTGCACCTACTTCAAGTGATTTTTCTGCAGTAGAGCCAATACCTGCAATAAATTCATCTGACGATAATGGTAAATCTTCAGTTTCGTAATAACGGAATGAGGCACCAATAATGGCATTATTTTGGCCATTAATATCATCAAGAATATTGATTAGCATACCTGCAGCATTAAGGTTTCCGCATAATGTGCCTTGACCAACTACACCAGCCCAACCATATCCGGCAAGTGCGGTAGGAATGGTGGCAAATTTAGTGGCATCGGCACTGGCTGATGCAGCCAACATAGTGACTATGGCGTGAAATACTTGATGCATACAGCCACCGCCGGTTTCATAGGCGAGCTTAGCGGTTGCCATGGCATCGAGTGGCGCATATTTTAATTGTTCACCGAGTGCTAAACGGTAATTGCCATCAGCGTCGGTGGCTGCAAAAGCCGATGTTCCGAGTAAGGTCGCCCCAGCGGCAGCGGTGCTAATACCAATAATTTGTGTTAATGCTTGACGTCTATTTATGCTCATAATAATCACCCTTTACTTATTTTTAGTATTCCCATTTGGGAGTTTTTGAGTTGCTAACAAAAACGCCTTAGCAACTTGATGACTTAACGATAAGCGATGGGATGATTAAAGATGTGATTCAAAGCAGATAAAAATCATAGCTTAACAATTGTGGTTAACTAGGATTTTACATCGATTATTTAATGGCTATATTGCGTAAAAACAAACGTATTTGTGAGTTAAGTCTCGTTATTTGCTGTATTTGTGCATATTTATCGCAATATCTGTGCAGTTTAAAAGGATTAAATTATGTGATCTTATTCACGTATCGCTGAGAATGTAAATTTAATCACTTACTTTTGCTAAGGAATAAAGCGCTTAGATATCAGGATCACAGTATTCATCAGTTTTTTTGCATACACTTAATTCGTCGAAGTGTGTGTTAATGATTGAGGCGGTAAAAATGCAATTGGGCCATTGCAGGTTCGATATCAGCAAAGGGGATTTGGTAAATCAAGACACAGGTGAAGTGTGGCACCTTCCTCGGGCTGAATTACATGTGTTGACATTATTGGTAGAGTACCAAGGTAAAGTGGTTGCAAAACCCTTACTAGAGTCAGGCCATGGAGATGATACCCAATTAAGCTCTGCCTCAGTCGCTAGAGCAATTTTTACATTACGCTCTTTTCTTGGACCACAATATGAAACGCTTATAGAGACAGTAAAAGGGCAGGGATATTTACTGAGGCATCATCGAGCGCGTAAAGCCTCCTATGGTCTGCGGGGAAACTGGTCTAAACCACTTTTGCTTGGTTTGCTGGTGGCTATTTGTCTTGTCAGTGTCATTATGGCTAGCCTATGGTGGTTTAACTACACAGGCAAAGAGTTGAGTCCTGCGTTGCCATTGAGTTTAGAAACCGTCACCTTACCTTCTGGTCAACAGGTGGATATGATTTTATATTCGCCATCAAAAACCAATAACGAGCTCCTTATAGAGCAAAGTCAGCAGTTTATAAAAGGGTTACAGTTGTGCCCTGTAACAATCTGGAGTCGTGCTTTTTTATCGTTATCGCACGACAAACAAGTGCTTAATATTACGTTAAGGGGCGATCATTATGGTCAATCTCTTATCCGCAATTTAAAAATTAGCGATTTACGTCAACCTAAGCAATTTGTAACGCCGCAATGGCTAACACAATTAAATATTTGCAGCACTTCAAATGGTCGAACTCTGCAGGCTACCCGATCGCTGGAGGCAAATTAATGACAAGAAAAGGATTATGGGTCATCAATATTGTGGTGTTGGTGTGCTTATTAGGGTGTATGGCGGCGATATATCAGCTTAGTGCCAAGCCGAATAACTTTATGCTTAGTTGCAGTTCAGAATTATTTAACCATGGTGTGGCAGGTGTTGATAGCGATCACTACTTGCTCGTTGATCTTGTGTCTAAAGATGGCTTGGCACAAATCAACTATCGTTATTACGATTTAGAAGGACATTCTGCGGGTACCATCGCAATGACAGGTCATGTCGACAGCGTTGATATTGAGCGGCAAATGTTTGCTGTTTCGGTGACGACCAAAAATGAGTATGCCGGAATAAAAGATCAAAAAACGCCAGAACACTACGAATATTTATCTTATATCAGTGGTCTTAATCTGAATAAAAGCGGCATGCACTCATTAAGCGTACAGGTACTTGAACGAGATGAAACTAAAGACTACGCGGTGGTGTTATTTCAACCCAGTAATACGGTGTGCGGGTGTCGATTAGTGCATTGAGAAAATAAAAAAAGCCGATGTAATTAATACATCGGCCTTTATGTAACTTAACTATTTGCTTAACGCACCATTGCCAATTTATGCGTTTACAGAGCGCAGTGTCGCTGGCTCAGCTTCAACCTTTAGTGGTGCAACATTGGCTTTTACTTGAGTTAATTCGCCAATAGGTAAAATAGTGCGGCCATATTCAGCATTAAGCACCTGCGCCATAGCAAAATAAATCGCACTGGCACCACAAATAATGCCTTCAAAACCTGCGATTGTGCCAATTAATTCGTTACCGGTAAAGTCACGAGCGGCAAGCAAAAAGAACAATATTGTTAGTGAACCAAACACAAATTGCTTAGCGCGTGGGTAACGTAATGATCCCACAAACATAAAGGCGGTAAATGTACCCCAAAGTGTTAAATACCATCCCATAAAGTGTACCGGGCTCGCTGCAACGCCCATATTTGGCATTAAAATCAACCCAACTAGCGTTAACCAAAATAAGCCGTATGAAGTAAATGCCGTTGTGCCAAACGTATCGCCGCGCATAAAGCACATCATACCTACAATAACCTGGCCGATACCGCCGTAAAAAATCCCCATCGCAAGGATCATCGAATCAATTGGAAAGTAGCCAGCATTGTGGATGTTGAGCAATATGGTGGTCATGCCAAAGCCCATTAATCCTAACGGAGCTGGATTCGCAAATTTTGTAGACATCGTGATCCCTTATGGAAAAGTTCAACAACTAAAAGTTAATCGGTACCCCTGTTGGGCAAGGCGCGCATTTTAGATAACTCGCACTAAGGTAGCAATATTCAGTAGTGAGTATTTCAATCAAAAAGGAATAAAATAAAGTTGTTTTAAAACAATTGCTTAGGTTTTATATGGTATGAGGTGATAACGATAAAACCCTTGATTGATAATAAACTCTTTTAAAATTAGTTAGATAGAAAAAACTTCTGCAACAAGGTGATTTAACGCTAGTTGTCATCATTAATGTGATACCCCTCAAAAACAGGGTGTTCGGCCGTGCCTAAAACCCGGTTAAACCATGGGGATTGCCAACAAACTTGTGACATTAGCAACAATAATCCAATAAGTTAGTGATGGCTTCCAAAATGGGCATTTTTTTGTCAAAAATTATCATTCGGTTAATTAATTTTTTCACCTAAATACATTCATGACTATTTTGTAACAACGGCATTGCTGAAATATCAGCCTATGTTATTCGCGACTGTTTTGTGCAAATTGTGTCCTAGTGCACAGACGAAGTTTAAGGGGGTATATAGTCTGTAGTTAGGAGTATTTCTCAATGGAGGCGCTATGCAACATAAATTCATTACCACGGTATTAGGCACGCTAAAGCCTAATTTACTGCAGTCTTTGGCTCAAGTGAGCCGCGATATGGGGGCCAGTTGGGAAACCAGTAAAGTGATTAAGCTCGATGGCCAATTTGTTGCCATGATGCGAGTGATGATTGATGCAGATAAAGAAATGGCCTTAAAGCATGCTTTAGAGCAGCAGTTTTCTCAGTTAACTTTTGTGTATGCCGAGTATGCACACGAGGTTATTCATAATTCAACAGAGTGCAAATTGACTTTAGATTGTAACGACCGCTCTGGTTTAACCCATGACATGAACCAAATTTTAAATGATTTGGAAGTCAGTGTAGATCATCAAGAGTGTTACCGTGTGCAAGTGACCAGTTTAGGTAAAACCGTTTACAGCGCTAAGTTAACGCTAAGATTACCTGATAATGTCACTGTAGCATTGCTTGTGTCTCAGCTTGAAACGTTAAGCGATAATATTCGTATTGAAGTATCTTAAAACAACAATTTAGTATTTAGGAGCAATGACCGAGTTACTTGGAGTTAAGGTTAAATACCACTTTATTGCGACCACCACTCTTGGCTTTGTATAAGGCATTATCGGCAAGATCAATTGCTTGCTCTACGGTAATGTCTTGTGCATCCAATTCAACAACGCCAAAACTGGCGGTGACATTAATGTGTTGCTCACCAAATTGTATTGGCGTGTCATTTATGACTGTCCTTAATCGCTCTGCGACATTTTGGGCTTCTTCATAGCTACTACGGCCAATTAATATCACAAATTCTTCACCGCCCATGCGGCCGATAAGATCATCTTTTTTGACATGCTGTTTAATTAAATGGCTTATGCTGATAAGAACCTCATCGCCCCCTGCATGGCCATATTGATCATTAATAGCTTTAAACTTATCAATATCCCAGTAAATTAAACAACCATGTTGCCCCAGCTTTTTAAGGTCTAACATGTGTTGTTTGGCATGAATATAAAACCCTCGGCGGTTTAAACAGTTGGTGAGTAAATCTGTCATTGCCAGTTGTTTCATTTCTTCGGCTAAATCAGACGCCAGCATATAGATAACAAATACTGACATACCCACATATGCGGCAGGCAAGGCGGTAAAATTAACAATACCGTACAACTTAACTATTTCAGTATCTACTGTTTTGCCTTGAGATAAGGCAATGCTTGCGGCAATAAATAAACACCCAGCAAATACAAAATGCATTATCGATGCGCCAACTTCAGCGGGCCGTGATTTTTTTCGATGTTTTATAATCACTACGCTTGTGATCAGCAGCAGTACAACGTCGATGTATAAATACAAAGACATTTGTAAACCTATATGTGGGCTGATAAAAGTAAAAAAGTAGGTTAATGCCATACCTATAATACCAAGGCCTAACAACAGTGCGGGGTGGAGCTTTGTGTTTGTGCGTAAGCAATGCCCCCAGGTGCCTAATATTACCGACAACATCGACACGCTACAGCCAATCATCCAATACAAGCTATGTGATAAAAACAATGTTTTAAATAAACTGTTTGCCCAAAGTACCGTTGATGCTAAAAAAGACAATGAAAACATCAAGGCGTACTTTTGTTTTCCCATGGTTTGCCAGGTCATAAAAAAGATAATCGACAGCAAAATACTCGAAAAAAATAAGGTGATCAAAATGTACGTAAATGGACTTTCCATATGCCGTCTTCTTATTGAGTGGATATAGGCGAAACACAGCACTCACAAGTGTGAGTGGATTAACCAGATGGATGTTAAAAATGACGTGTTAATACACTTTAGTCGTCAATAAACACCTTAGCCAATAAGCGTTGGTGATTAATAGTTAACTGCTCAATAACTAATCAAAAATGTAGTAGAAAGTTGCTCAATGGCCTTTGAGGTAAGCTTTTCTGTATAGGAATTTATTTTAACGTGTTCAACACTCCACCCTTTAACAAATCGATGAAAATCAGCCCAGGCGACACAATATAAAGGCCGCCAAACGTGCTCAACTTCTTGTGGGTTTATATGGGGTGTAAACTCGGTAAGCCCTTTTGTTAATGCAGTAAAATAATGCTCAAGATAATCATTAATGACGCTATCGGGTTCATTAAAATTCAGTGTACTACTGAGCAGCATTATCACATCTTTCATACCGCAGCCCTGGCCAATATATTGAAAGTCTACCGCCGCAGCTCGATTGTCTTCACTGAAGCAAAAATTAGCCAGTTTTGCATCACCATGCACCAAGGTTTGAAACGGACATTGCTTTAATGTGTTATCTATCAACTTGGCCGCCGACTTTAAAGGTCCTTCGGCTAATGCCTTGTATTCATCAGGTCGAGTATCTAAATGCCAATATGTGCCAACGGGCCAAAGCCCTGTGGGTGTTACAAACATATATTGAGCATGAAAATGTCCTAGCCACGTTAAACAGGCTCTTATCGTATTTGGTGTTGCAGTGGTTCTTATCTGAGTAAAACCCATCGTTTTTAAGTCTTGCAATACCAGTAAGGTTTCATCGCAGTCTTGTTCAACGCACAAACAATGAGGTAAAGGGCTAAATGCTTGTAAGTGTTTATTGGCGTAATCTTGATACCAATTCACTTCAACTTGATAAGAACGCAATTTACGCTGATGTGATAATGGAGTATTCCAACCTCGAGGGTGGGCTGTAGATTGCGGTAGACGGATGTATTTTACAATCACAGAAGGAAAAGAATGCCCAAGTAAATAGGCCCTAAACAGTTGACCGTATCCACCCCAAAGCGGTTGAATAAGTTCAATATGACTTACTTTACTGGCGCCCATCGCCTGAGTTATGCGCTGTAAAATAGGCTCTGGCACGGCGGCATCAGGTATGTTCAATGTTGCCTCTTACTTTTAAATTCATTTGCAGTATAACAAACTATCATTGTTTGATATAAAACCTACTTTTATTGGTTTGAGTACTGACATTTGGTGATGGTGCTTGTTGATATCCTCTTCGGTATAGCATTAGGCATCAATTGACTAGCTTTGGTTGAATACAAACTCATTTCACATCGCCTTTTTATATTTTTTTGTCTTGAATATAAAAAAATTTATTTTTTTATCGATTTTTTCTCAGCACTCACTAAGACAAAAAAATACCCCAAGCATACATTTGGTTCTGGCGTTTTAATAATCAATTTAACGGTTGTTTTTAAACGTTTTATTAACAATCATTGGTATTAAATTGCAAACAATCGTCCCGTATTTGTGACAATAAAATGACAAAATAAACAAGAGTTATTTGCAAGCTATTGTTTGTATTGGTCTTGATGATTTTGTTGTCAAGGTTGAATCGTCATTAATTTGACGATATCCTGTGCGGAAAAATGCAGCAATTTTTACAAATTGTTACATTTAGTTGACAAGTCAGCCTAATCGAACAAGGAGTCATCATGGCCACTGCAAGGACAACCATTTTCAAACTAAGCACAATTTCTGCTGCTATTTTATTAACTGCATGTAGTAGTTTGTCACAACCAACCAATGTTTCAGTTTATAGTGCAGAAGAGCTTGAGCAGCGAAATAATGCCTTGCTAGAACGAGAAAAAGCTGTTGCTAAACGTGAGGCTCAAGCTCAAGATGCATTAACCGTGAAAGCCAGCCCCGAAGGTGAATTACTGCCGCCCAATGCAAAACCGGGTGAATGCTATGCCCGTGTTTGGGTTGAGCCAACATACGAAAATTATACCGAAACCGTAATGGTGAAAGAGGCCAGTGAAAAGGTTGATATTGTGCCTGCACAATATCAACAAGTTACTGAGACTATTGAGGTGCAACCTGCTAGTTACAAAATGGTTGCAGTACCAGCAACGTATGACGTAGTTACCGAGCAAAAGTTAGTTCGTGAAGCAGGTGAACAATGGTTAGTCGACTTACGTAAGGGTAGTGCGCCAGCCAGTGCTGAGCTACTAAAAGCTGCAACAGATCATGGCATTAACCTTAATAACGCAACCCCAGGTATGTGTTTTCATGAACATTATATGCCTGCACGTTACGAGCAAAAGGGCGAGTCTGTATTAGTTGCTGAGGCTTATGACGTTGTCGAGACTATTCCTGCAGAATTTCGCTGGGTTGAAAAGCGTATATTGGTTAAAGAAGCCAGCACCCGCATGGAGCAGGTGCCTGCACAATATGAAACGGTTACCGAAGAAGTGGTCGATGTACCTGCCCACAATATTTGGAAAAAGGGTGTGGGTCCAATCCAAAAAATTGATGAAGCCACTGGCGAAATCATGTGTTTAGTCGAAGTGCCTGCCACTTATAAAACGCTCACCAAGCGTGTATTAGTATCACCTGCAACTTCGCGCACTGTTGAGATACCTGCAGAATACGAAACCGTACGAGTGCAAGAGTTAGTGAGCGAAGCAAAAGAAGTGCGCACTCAAGTACCTGCTAAATATAAAGATGTACAAGTGACTCAAAAAGTTGCTGATGTTGAGTTTGTGTGGCATGAAGTGCACAACGACGAACACCCAAAAACGACACGTACCGGTAATAAAATTTGTTTAACTGCTACGCCAGCTGAATATGAAACGGTAAGCCGCCGTGTTGTAGTCAGCCCTGCGACGACTCAGCGTGTCGACATTGAAGCTAAGTATGAAACGATGAACGTGACTAAGCTGGTTTCTGAAGCCAAAGAGTTACGTACTGAAATCCCTGCTGAATTTGAAACCGTGTCACTGAGTCGTATTGATAAAGATGGCTTCATGGAATGGCGTCCCATTTTATGTGAAACCAACATGACTCGCTCAACCATTACCGATCTTCAACAGGCATTAGCAACAAAAGGCTATAACCCTGGCAAGATTGATGGCGTAGTGGGTGTTGATACCATTAAAGCGGTAAACGCGTTCCAAACAGATAATGATTTACCAACCGATAAGTACATCAATATCGAAACAGTAAAAGCATTAGGCATTAGCCTTTAAGATAGCCTTTATTGATTAAAATAGCCCAAGTGGCAGCCTAATGTAGGCGATCACTTGGGCTTTTTGCTGTTTGTGTTTTGTGAGAACAACTGATTTTAAATGGTAGATAAATCGATGTGTTAACGCGATATCTCACAGTGAAAAATTAATGATATTAGCTATTTACGTTTAAGCTGTTTGTAGTATTATGCTCGCGCTTTTTATTAATATCATTAAGGAACAATGATGTACAAAATCTCTCTTCTCGCCACAACCTTGTGCGCTGTTTTAGCTACTCCAGCTTTTGCCAACACTGATACAAACTTATCAACATCAGATGACAGCGGTTTTTATATTGGTGGTGCAATCAATAAAACAGAACTCAGTTCTGATGATGCCAGTGGCTCTGTCGATGCTACGGGTTTTGGGATATACGGTGGCTATCAGTTTAACAATTGGTTTGGCTTGGAAAGTAACTTTTTTGCCGCCGATGTAGGTGATGACTATGAAGATGTTGTCGCTGGCGCACTGACCTTTACTCCTACATTTACTGCACGTTTTAATGAGACATTTTCGGTTTTTGCTAAAGTGGGTGTCGCATCAATGGCGGTTGTTGTTGATGGTTATTATGATGACTTTACCGCTTCGGGTATTGGCTTTACTTACGGCATTGGCCTAAATGCGGCTTTGACCGAAAACCTTAATCTTCGTTTAAGTTACGATATGAGCAAAGGTGATCTTGATATCGATGAATATGGCTATGTTAATGATATTGATGCTGAAATCGAGCAACTTGCATTAGGTTTACATTACCAGTTCTAATCATCTATTTGAGCGGATAATCAAGACAATTAAGGCTACCATTGGTAGCCTTAATTATTTGGCGTTTACAGCGTAGGGCGATGTAAATCGAAACGCTGCTCGTCTGAAATACCGTAATAAGCCGAGGGGCCACCTGCGCGTAACACAGGCTCTGCTAGTGCAGTTTGGTAAATGCCTTCCGCACTGAGTAAGTGCTTTTCAATGTGAACAGCCACTACTTCACCCAGCACCAACCAGGTATCAATTTTATCACCATTTGCATCAGTGAGTTGAATGCACTGCGTTAACTTACATTCAAAGTTGACAGGGCTTTCGGCGACCCTATCTGCCGCGACAATATTGCCTGCTACTGGGGTTAACCCTGCAAATTCAAACTCGTCTGTACCACGAGGTAAGGCCGCTGAGGTTAGGTTCATTTGCTCGGCTAACGTGCGAGTCGTTAAGTTCCACACAAACTCGCCTGTTTCAACAATATTGGCCACACTGTCTTTCCAGGCGGTGCTGGCAAAACCAATGATTGGTGGGTCGTAGTTAAAGCAGTTAAAAAAGCTATAAGGGGCTAAGTTTCGCTGCCCCTGGGCATTACGCGACGAAATCCAGCCAATGGGGCGTGGGCCAATAATCGCATTTAATGGATTATGTGGCAGGCCATGGCCTTTACAGGGTTCATAAAAAAATCGATTTTCAGTGCTCATGACATATCCTTATTACGACGGCATAAATGCGGTCCACAATAAACGCAAACCCACCAGTATCATCAACGTTAGAATGATCTGCTTAAATTGTTTTTCATTAAATTTATTCTGGATCCGCAAACCCAGTTTGACTCCAATCCAAGCAATGGGAGCTAGTATTGCCGACACCATTAAATTGCCCAGATTGATTTGCCCTAGCATCGAATAAGGGATGAGTTTAACCACATTCACAACGGCAAAAAACATCACTGCAGTGCCAAGGTATTGAGTTTTGGGTAAGCGCAGCGGAATTAAATACGCATTGAGTGGCGGACCACCTGCATGGGCAACAAAGCTGGTAAACCCCGCAATCGTGCCGCATATTCGGCCAATTAAAGCAGACGGTTTACGCTGCGACCACTCACCAAACGTTAATCCATAAATCCCAAAACCTAAAGAAATAACCCCTAAAATACCGCGAAGATACTGCTCATTAAGTTGATCAAACAATAAATACGCCAGCACAATACCGACAATGGCCGCGGGTAATAAAATGAGTAATTGTTGATTACTTTGTTTATTCCACCAAGAGCGGACACTTAAAAAGTCCATGTAAACCAGTAGCGGTAACATTACCGCCGCAGCTGCAGCAGGACTGATGGCAAGAGCTAATAATGGAACCGTTAATCCGCCTGCGCCGCCAGCAAAGCCAGATTTAGAAATGCCAGTAATGAGCACGGCAGGTATGGCAACAAGCCAAAAGATTGGGTCGGTTAACATTGTTGCCTCTATTAAATCATCGGCCTGGCTAGGCCGCTACGATATCCATTTAGCTATCATAGTGCACTGCGACAAACGACTTGAGCAAGCATGTTTAGCGAAATAAACATAACAATCTGCCAAAGAGTGCAGCGAGCAATGCTGTATTGGTGCTGATAACACTCACACCAAGTCGATTGGTGCGAGCGGTAAGTTGCAGCGTATTTAAGCAGGATTTTTACAGGCGAGTCATCAAGCTATACATGCGGGTTTTGCACTTAATACCATTTCCATTAATTATGTGACCAATCAGAGTCGCTCAGACTGTTCAGTTTGAGGCGCATTGTTGAAATAATGGTTATTCCCTTCTAAGGCAATGCAACAAAGAAATGGACAGTCTGAGCGCCTCCTGCAAGGCGGGTTTCTGTGCCTTCTATGCTGCTTAATAGTATTTTGACGTACGACTGCATGGATGCAGGAGGTAGAGCAACGCAGGAGCAGTTGCCGAGAGCAACTATGCCTACAATCCTATTACTTGCCTAGAAGGTACAGAATTCCCGCTGAATGACCAGATAATTAGTGGAATTGGTATAAAACAACCACTGATAAGCAAAGCCAGCTAATATTGCCATTGAGATAATGACACCGACAAAAGCAATCACTAACTGATTTTTAAAAATAGCTTTAAGTAAAATGACCTCCGTTAAACTGGCGCCCGCGCTGCCAATAATCAGTGCCATTACCGCACCCAGCCCCATGCCTTTTGCCGCAAGTGCTGCACTTAATGGAATAACCGCTTCTGCGCGTATGTATAGCGGAATACCAATAACGGCAGCGATAGGTATCGCCAGTGGGTTATCACTATTGGCATATTTAGCCACTAACTCAGTTGGCATAAAACCATAAATTAATGAGCCAATCGCAATACCGCCAATTAAATACGGCAAGACTTTTTTAAAATCGCTCCAAGTGCTTAGCCAAATGGTTTTCCATTTATTTTCGGGGGCAGATTTACCC
The DNA here is from genome assembly GCF_014641855.1 of Shewanella inventionis. Taxonomy (GTDB): domain Bacteria; phylum Pseudomonadota; class Gammaproteobacteria; order Enterobacterales; family Shewanellaceae; genus Shewanella; species Shewanella inventionis. The sequence goes on along the minus strand of NZ_BMII01000036.1, from coordinate 21,818 downwards.
CCACATGCTGATTTACATCCCGTTGCTGCAGGGGCTAAGTAGGCTTCTGGTTTGATGTACTTTTCAAAGCCGAGCTTCTCTAAGCCAAAGCCTGCAATAACCGACACCCCCATGGCGATGACAAAATAAAATAAGGTCACCTTAAGCCCAAAGGTTACGGTAAATAGACCAATAATAATGGGGTTAAGCAAAGGGCTGGCAAACAAAAATACCATCATGGTGCCAAACCCGGCTTTGGCTCTTAATAAACCTTTTAAAAAGGGGATTGTTGAACAAGAGCAAAAGGGGGTTATAGCTCCTAAAAAACCAGCAATAATATAACCTTGCCCGTGTTTGTCGCTCAAAATGGCTTGAATTTTATGCGGTGGCACATAAGTTTGTAGTACCCCAACTAAATAGCTAATCAATAAGAATAGCGTGGTTAATTCTACGGTTAAAAATACAAACATATTTAAGGTTTCTTGCAACATGATAGTGACCCATACAATTTTACTATATTTCTAGAATAGTCGAAATATATAGTTCAATGATAGCGAGGGAAAGTTATTTCTAGTATTATCGAAATATAAATTTCATTAAGGTGTCGTTATGGATATCGATTTTATTGCGAAAGCATTGAAAGAATTAGGTCATCCTACAAGATTGATGATTTACCGTGCGGTTGTGCGCGCGGGTTATCAAGGTATTGCGGTCGGTGGTTTACAGCAAAAACTAGACATCCCTGGATCTACACTGTCTCACCACGTGTCTAGCTTGGTGTCGGCGGGGTTAATTAAGCAGCGCCGCGAAGGGAGAACGTTATTTTGTATTACAGAATATGATACCTTGCAGTCAGTCATTGGTTTTTTGCAAGACGAGTGTTGTGCAGACGAGCAAATACCAAGGCCCCAATAACACAATAATTAAAGGGATTAGCATAATGATTTCATTGGATGAATGGCAACAACATGGGCAGTTTGAGCAACTTAATGGCCAGCAAATTTTTACTCGCACTGGAGGTAATTCCTCTGCGCCAGCATTATTGCTTATTCATGGTTTTCCTAGCGCCAGTTGGGATTGGGAAGGTATGTGGCCACAACTCATTGAGCATTATTATGTGATAACCCTTGATATGCTGGGTTTTGGCTTGTCTGACAAACCTAAAAATAGCGAGTATTTAATCAGCCAACAATCCGATATTTATCAGGCATTTTTAGCTAAGTTAGGCGTGAATGAATATCATATTTTAGCCCATGATTACGGCGATACTGTTGCACAAGAGTTACTTGCAAGACAAGTTGATGGTGACAGCAAAATGCACATTAACAGCGTGTGTTTATTAAATGGCGGCTTATTTCCTGAAACCCACAAACCGGTATTGATTCAAAAGTTATTGTTATCGCCCATAGGGGCCTTTGTGGCAAAAAGGATCACCAAGTCAAAATTTGCTGCCAACTTACACCATATATTTGGCCCAGCAACCCCGCCAACGCCAGAAGTAGTCAATACGCTTTGGCAATTGTTAATCCATAATGATGGTATTGCAGTGATGCACAAAATCATCACCTATATGACCCAACGTAAACAACACCGTCAACGTTGGGTTGGAGCGCTAGTGAACAGCCCTGTACCCGTTAAATTGATTGCGGGTGCATTAGATCCGATCTCGGGTCAGCATATGATCGATCGCTACAGTCAATTGATCCCCAATGCAAATGTTACCACCCTGCCGACACTCGGGCATTACCCTCAAGTAGAAGATGCCCAAGCCATCACTACTGCGTATTTACAGTTTAGAGAGCAGCTAAACTAAAAAGCTTATTAAATCAATAAAGCTGTCATATTCTATTGATATGATTGTTATTTTAAAATCATTCATTGAGATATCTCCATGCGCGTAACAGTCACTTTAGGTTTATTGATTAGTGGTTTATTTGGTTGTGGGTTATTGCTTAGCATCAATAGTGCATTGGCTAACCCACAGGTTGAACAAACCCAAAAACCTTATGTGTTATTGGTGTCTATTGATGGATACCGTCATGATTACACCCAACTGCATAAGCCAACGTTTATAACTGAATTTGCGCGCAATGCCGCTCAGGTGACTCAATTTAAACCATCGTTTCCAACGGTGACATTTCCTAACCATATCACTTTAGTCACAGGTCTTTATCCTGCGCATCACGGTATTGTTGCCAATCGTTTTTATCATCAAAAATTGCAGCAAACCTATGCAATGAATATAAAGCAAGCCGTTACCGACGGACGTTTTTATCAAGGCGTCCCCTTATGGTCATTGGCAGGCCAACAAGGTATGAAAAGTGCGACGTATTTTTGGCCAGGATCAGAAGCGGAAATTGCCGGTCAGCGTCCAGATTATTGGTTACCCTATAATGACGATGCCCCAAATAATCAGCGGGTTGAACAGGTATTACAATGGCTTAATTTACCGCAAGATCAGCGCCCCCAATTTGTAACATTATACTTTTCAGACGTTGACACTGCAGGGCATATTCACGGCCCAGATTCTAGCCAAACTCGCCAAGCGGTTAACCAAGTTGATCAGGCCATAGGGCAGCTACTTGCAGGCATTAAGGCATTACCATTTTCAGTGAACGTGATTATTACTTCTGATCATGGCATGACCAATGTGGCGAAATTTCCACGAATGTATACCGACAAACTGTTTGATGAAGCTCCAGCATTAAAAGATAAATTTAGCTTTAATAACGACGCCGCTTTTTCGTTAGTCACTGCCATTGGCGATAACAAGCAACAAGATTTAGACGCATTAGCCTTATTAGCTAATAAAGTGCCAGGCTTGCAGTTTTATCGCCGTGACGATGTGCCTGCCAATTTACACTTTAGCGATAATCTTTCGATTGGTGATGCAGTACTCATCAGCAACCAACATTACATTACCAGTACCGATGCGCGCGCAGGAGTAACAGGTAAACATGGCTATGATGCTAATGTTATCAGCGACATGAACACAGTGTTATATGCTCAAGGGCCTGCATTTAATCAACAACATATTGACCAGGCCGATAATATTCACCTATATCCACTCATTGCGGATATTTTAGGGTTAACCATTAACGAGCCTATTGATGGTGAGTTAACTGTTTTAGCGCCTTTGTTGGCGGAGTAAAACTAAGCTTACTCAACCGCAGCAATACTTTTTTGAAGAGCCTCAAGGAGCAGACCCTAGGACTGATACTGACTTTATGAATAAACTAGAACATTTGTTCATAAATCATTGCTAGACAGTATCAAACGTTGCAGGATAAGGTTAATCTATGGTTTATAAAGCGCTATCAAACCATCACGTTTATCACTTTTATTAATCGGTAACGCGAAACATGAAAACTGCCATTGAGTATTACTTTACTAGCTTTTCTCCCTATGCCTATTTAGGTCACCATACGTTTACCGCCATTGCGGCAGAGCATCACACCGCCATTGACTATAAGCCGATAAAACTTGGCAAACTGTTTGCCGAGCGAGGCGTGTTACCGGTAAAGCAACGTCCGCAAGCGAGACAAGATTATCGTTTAATTGAATTAGCGCGCTGGTCTAAAAAACGCCAATTACCCCTTACGCTTCATCCGGCTTTTTTCCCAGCAGACCCAAGCTTGGCCGACAAATGTACTATTGCGCTCCAACAACTGGGACAAGACCCCGCCGAGTTTGTCGCGCAAATGCTGGCGGCATGTTGGGCAAAAGAGCAAAACATTGCCGATGTGGCATTGATCGGCCAGATCCTCACATCATTGCAACTTGATTCAGATAAGGTTATTGCACAGGCATCATCGAGTGAAATTGAAACGATATACGAAGCCAATACTGCGACTGCGATTGAAAAAGGCTTGTTGGGTGTGCCGACCTACGTGTATCAAAGCGAGCCATTTTGGGGCCAGGATAGACTTGAGCTGTTGGCCGACAAATTAGCGGAATAGTGGTTTAACGCTCATAAAATACAAATGGCTATGCTGACGTTTATCACGTAGGCATAGCCATTAACCCTAAATCGCGGAGAGCTACGGCATTACAAAGCCAGTTTGCTTAAGCGGCTTGGTACTGCGACTTTTTAATGTTGCAGTCTATTATTGCGGTAACGCGTTAAACTCGGCTCTAATCTGTTCAATTCGTTCACGGTTAACCCCAAAGTCTGAGTGACCCACACGTGAGGCTGACCTTACCTGAATCATGATGTTACCTGACTCAGCTGACGGAAAATAAAACTCAACATCGTCAACAAAGCGCATAATCTGCGACGTAAATTCAACCCGAATATAATTATCTTCTACCACCACAATACTCGCTCGCTCTGCCGCTTTTAATACGTGCAATAGGCCGACTTGAGCTTGTTGAGCCGAGCCGCTAAACGCAATCGGCTCAATATAATGCTCTTCATCTGTAGTTGATTGCTGACTATTCACGCAGTTGGGCGAATCTGGGCATGGCGTTAATTTTCCGGCGGTGACCCCTAAGGTGGGTACAGTGCCAGAGCAACCCATTAGCAGCACCATAGCAAGTGCCAATATTGAAGTGTGTTTATACATTTTATTTCCCTTTATGTGTAAAACGTCATGTATTTGCCGTTATCGGTATCAACTGCGTAATTTATCTTATGTTGTCTACAGTAAAACAATAAGTTGCGCTTAACAATGCGCTATCAATCTGACGGCGTAAATCGCTCGGTGTTGATTGCAAGGATTGGTATAAATGTGCGCGCGTGAGGAGCTCGTGGGTTTAAAACCCTATCTTTCGACGCATCTAAAGACCTTATCTTTTAGATGCCTTACTAGTTGAATCTTGAGGAGGGACAGCTTGCTTGTAATAAAGAGGAGCCCGTGGGTTCAAAGTCCTATCTTTCGCCAAAACAAAAAAGCCTCATCAATTTGAAGTGACCCCATAAAGTTGGACATTTCTAGTTAAATCTTGTGGAGGGATTGCTTGCTTATCATAAAGAGGAGCCCGTGGGTTTAAAGTCCTATCTTTCGCCCAAATAAAAAGGCCTTAAATGTGTCGATTTAGCATTTTGTTGTGTATCTTGAGGAGGGATAGCTTGCTTGTAATAAAGAGGAACTCGTGTGTTCAAAGCCCTATCTTTCGCCCAAATAAAAAGGCCTTAAATGTGTCGATTTAGCATTTGGTCTTAAATCTTGAGGAGGGATAGCTTGCTTGTAATAAAGAGGAGCCTGTGGGTTTAAAGCCCTATCTTTTGCCAAAATAAAAGGCCTTAGATTTGTCGATTTGGCATTTGGTCTTAAATCTTGAGGAGGGATAGCTTGCTTGTAATAAAGAGGAACCCATGGGTTCAAAGTCCTATCTTTCGCCCAAATAAAAAGGCCTTATCTTTCGATAAGGCCTTTTTATTTGAATGTGGCGGAGGGATAGGGATTTGAACCCAAGAAATCAGCCACAAAATAAAATTAAAATTCATTATAATCAATAACTAATCGTAAAATCACATCTCAGATAGTGAACATTCGTAGTTGATATATGACATTTAAATATTTATTGAGTAGGTTGTCAATGATTAACGCCCAAATTTAGCGCGGAAAGCCACGCAGCGGGTTGACGTCGCAGCCAGCGCCTTTTGCTGGTGATAAAATTTTTTTGTTATATTTCAAATCTACGAAGCTTAAACTCAAAATCATCGTCAACCCTGATACGCTTAACCAGATTTGATCTATCAGGCCGATATTTTCTCCAATCCCATTCGCCATCTAAGAGTACAATATTAACTAGTCCAAATTTTTTCATATCAGCTTTAGAGTAATCAAAACCAACAGTTCCTTTACCAAAAAAGCCCAGAGTGGAGTCCAAGAAATTAAATTTAGACTGGCCGTAAGTAGCTAGTAGGTTATCGACTGCGATATCTGCGTAAAAATCAGTTTCCTTTTTACGCATTAAAGTTATGTAAGTGTTGAAAGCTTCACGGTGCTCTTGATCGACATGCCAATTGGATTGCCAAGCGCTACCATGCCATATCAGAATCGAGTCTTTTCTTAAGTACTTCGTATTGGCAGCTGGTAATACATAGTTAGCACAAGAAGAAGCGCATACTCTTGTGACCTCAACATCCAAATTATTATCTCTAACCCACTGACCTAAATTCATTCCGGCACCAATCTCACCGCCCTGGCTCGAAATAATCAGTCGGTTTGGCTTGAATTCAGCAGCCCTAAACAATGAAAAAATCACATTATTTGATGTTTCAGTTATTTCACCTTGATAAATCAGGTTTCCATCTTCTATACCAACAAAAACTTCAGGATTATGGCGGCTTTCACTAGCATCTTTTAAACTGGTACAGCCAACAACCAGAAAAGAAAAAACTAAAACTAAATGCTTCACTAATCCTCCTTGAAATATAACGAGACTGTAGAATAACTCTAACAGCCAAATTCAATTAAAAAACGAGCTCCTGAAATCAATCCTAAACCCTTTTAAAACACTAGGTAATGCATTTGGAACCCATAATAAAGGCTGTTTTTCTGTAAAATGAGTAATTCTACAGCCTCAACAGCTTATTAAAGGGCCAAATAAATTTAAAGTCGGCCGTTTAAGTTATTGATTAATATCATCCTACATTTGCTATCTTATTGAAGTAAAGCAATTAATTGTGCCTAACAGACAAAAACAAACCGAGGTTGCGCGTAAAGTAGAATTTTGGCTCAGTACACTAAAAATTAAAGCCAATAAAATCAGATGATTACGATTTTTCTATTTTTAATACGATACAACTAAAGAACGATTTTAAATCGTTTTTTAGTTGTAAATCGATGAAATCCCATTATAACTGTACATAAAAACAGTGCGTACCATATAAAAGTGTCCCAGCTGATTTTATCTTTCACTCTTTTGACTTTTTCACATGCGCAGCATGTGGCTGTTGGGGTTAAGGGGTTCTCCCCTTGCCCGTAGCTCCTATCCGACCTTTTTGGAACAAAAAGTGGGATAGGAGCGTACCGGGTTACGTTGTAGTCCCACTTAATAAGTGGGCTGTTTTGGCTTCGCACTCACTGAGTGCGAAGCGGTTTAAATTGCATTCTTTAAGTGAACAGTTACGTGAAATGAGCGTGAAATTAACACGAAAAAAGGTGAAATTTCGATTTCTCAGCAAGATGTATTATCGATTTTCGCCCGTAGGATTTGATAAGTGCGGCTGAGAAATGATGTCGCGGGTACGTTTCATCATTTCTCAGTCGATTTTTGCCGCTGTGAGAGCAAATTTTGGCGTATAAAGTCACTCAGGATTTACTGACTGTTGTCATGATTAACGCTCTACGGTTTATCTTTTCAGCAAAAATCCTCTCATATAATCCCACTTCTTATACTGGTAGAAATAAATTCAATGTGTAACTGACTTTATCCACCACTGGTTTGAGTGTTTTCACATCATATTGCTTGCCGTATCGTCCATAGGTGATGTTGTGATAAACGTGTCCAACAAGCTGTGCCACCATCGACTCTTCTGTTTGCAGTTGTTTCAGTTCATCAATAAAGGTGTGACGGAATGAGTATGCTGTAGGTCGTTTACCTGCAACAAAGTGAAGTTGGTCGAGTAATTTGCCAAACTCACGGCAGAATCTGTGCGACCAAACACCATCGCTACTGGGTTGATAATGAAATAACGGGCTGTTTGTTAAATGACTATTTTTTAACTGACAGCTTTTTGATGTTCGGTCAGTAATGGTTTGAACGAAATCAATAAAACCAAGCTCAATGAGTTTTTGATGTAGCGGAACCGTTCGTTTTGACTGAGTTGTCTTGAGTTGTTGGCTCATGCCCTCATTAGTCACGTGAATGACGCTTATGCCATCGATTACGGCTATATCATTGCTGTGTAGCTGACAAGCCTCTGAAGGCCTTAGACCGTGATAGAGCATCAATAGTGTTATCCATTTAAAGTCAGGGTGCTTATCAATAAAGTCTTGTGATTGCAGTACGTGTTTTAGTTGCTCTGGTTGCCAGCGTTGGCGCGCTAGGTCATGCCCTGCTTGATTGCTTGGCTTTGATAGTTTCACTTCATCAAACGGGTTGGCGGTGGTGTAGCGCATCAGTTTGCACCACTTAAAGAACTGCGACACCGCAGCTAAGTAGTCTTTGTTACTTTTGTGGCTTCTGCCCTCTTCAAGTAAGCAATCCTTGTATTCCATCGCCTCAGCGCTGGTTATGTCGAATACATCATCTAGGTGGGTTCTTTCAATAAAGTGGCCTATACGTTGATTAAGCTGCTTTACCGTTAACACTGAGACAGACTGCTTTTGTTTAGACGCAATAAACTTAATCAACGCATCAGTTAATGTGACGTTAGCGACTGAATTTGTTTGCTTTTTACTACTCGAATTATTTGAGAATGCCAAGTTTGTTGGTGAGGGATAATTGTCATATGTCGCACTATTATGTGCTAATTGCGTTGGTCGAGTGGGAATAAACTGAATGATTTCCCGCACAGGCTTGGCATTTTCATCAAGCGTTTCTGTTGCCCCAACAAAGCCTGCACGGGCATCATTAATCAATTGATTAACGTGTGCTTTAAACGCATCTGGCTGTGATTGTGGGGTTAAGTTGCTGATTAATGGCCGTAAGATACCCGCAACGACAAGATTACGGCCTATAGCGATGGAGCGCTGTTTAGTGAGCAGGGATACTTTGATGTCGGCAGAGAAGCCTTTATCACGCAGATAAGCAGGCAACACCATGCGGGTGTAATAGGTACAATTTGTGGCTCGAAATAGGTACATATGTCACAGTCATCCGTATTTGGTCTGAGAATATGATTTTTCAAATGCTAGAAAGCAAAAAAGCCATTGATTATCAATGGCTTTTTCACTTTATAATGTGGCGGAGGGATAGCTTGCTTGTAATAAAGAGGAACCCATGGGTTCAAAGTCCTATCTTTCGCCCAAATAAAAAGGCCTTATCTTTCGATAAGGCCTTTTTATTTGAATGTGGCGGAGGGATAGGGATTTGAACCCTAGAACGGGGTAAACCGTTGCCGGTTTTCAAGACCGGTGCATTCGACCACTCTGCCATCCCTCCGAACGCGGTGAATAATAAGGGTATTGACGAAAATGTAAAGCCTTGATGTGTGCGATGGCGCAACAAATGTGCAATATCACTCAAAAAAGACTACGTTTGCGTAATATTTACTCTTTTACTCTGCTTAATGCGATTGAATATGTTGCTTCTACCACGGTTTGCTTTGGTGCGTTCTGTTTTTATTACTGCATTTGTTAGTAACCTCTACTGCCAAATTGGGCGGTAGAGGTTGAGATAACAAATCGTGCTAGTGCACTAAACCACGACGCTTTAATAGCGCGTCTGTTGAGGGCTTTTTGCCGGCAAAGTCGATGTAGCTTTGCATAAGATCCTGGCTGTTACCTTTTGACAATACAGCATCACGGTATTTTTGGCCGTTCTCTTCGGTGAGTCCACCATTGGCCATCATGTAAGCAAACGAGTCTGCCGCTAACACTTCTGTCCATAGATAGGCGTAGTAACCCGCTGAGTAACCGCCGCCGAAGCTGTGGCTAAAGTAGGTGGTTTTATAGCGTGGTGCAATTGGGCCGTAGTCTAAACCGTGTTTGGCTAATGCTTGTTTTTCAAAGGCGGCAACATCGGTGATTTCAGTGCCAGCAGGAATAGAGTGCCATTCCATATCAAGCAGTGCAGCGGCTAGGTATTCAACTGTGCCAAATCCTTGGTTAAAGGTGTGTGCTTTTAATACTTTAGCCAGTAACTCAGCAGGGATCGGCTCGCCTGTTTGGTAGTGCTTAGCGTAGTTTGCTAGTACGGCAGGGTCGATGCTCCAGTCTTCGTTAGCTTGTGATGGAAACTCAACAAAATCACGTGCCGTTAATGTACCCGCTAGGCTTGGGTAGTTAACTTGTGAGTATAAACCGTGAATGGCGTGGCCAAACTCATGGAATAGAGTGCTCACTTCGTCAAAGGTTAACAGGGTAGGTTGGCCTTGCGCAGGCTTTGGAACGTTAAGCGCGTTGTATACTACAGGTTTGGTATTTTTTAAGAATGACTGATTAACTAATTCGTCCATCCATGCGCCACCACGTTTGCCTGGACGGGCGTACATATCAAGGTAGAACAAGCCTAGTGAACTGCCGTCTTTGTTAAAGATTTCGTATGCGGTTACATCTTGGTGCCATACAGGTAAGTCGGTACGTGACTTGAAGGTAATGCCGTAGAGTTTCTCCATGGCAAAAAACAGCCCGTCGGTGAGTACGGTGTTCATTTCAAAGTAGGGCTTAACAAGGCTGTCGTCCAGGTCATATTTTGCTGCACGTACTTTTTCAGCGTAATAGGCCCAGTCCCATGGCTCTAGGGTAAAGTCTTTACCGTCTTTAACGATTTCAGCTTGAATGTCTGCCGCTTCTATTTTGGCTTTTTCCAGGGCTTTTGGTGCTAGGTCATCAAGGATGCCATATACTGCTTCTGGGCTTTTAGCCATTTGGTCGCCTGTAGAATAGGCGGCCCATGTTGGGTAGCCTAATAATTTGGCTTTTTCTGCACGTAGCTGGGCAATTTTAATGTTTAATGGTGAGTTGGTGTCCATTGCACGATAGGCTGAGGTTTCCCAAAGCTTTTTACGTAGGTCGCGGTTTTTAAGACTAGACAGTAATGGTTGGGTTGTGGTGTTAACTAAGGTAATCATGTAACCGGTTTTGCCTGCTGCTTTTGCAGCAGCGGCTAATGATGCGATGTCATTGTCTGATAGGCCGTCAAGCATGGCTTTGTCTTCAACAATAATCACGTCGTCTTTAAATGATTTTAATACGTTTTGTGAGAAGCTGGTTTCAAGTTTTGCTAGTTCACCGTTTAGTTCACGCATTTTGGCTTTATCGTCTGCCGACAACTCAGCACCTGCACGCACAAAACGGTCGTAATACATTTCAACTAAACGTAAGTCTTCGCCTGTTAATGTCGCTTTGTTGTTGTAAATGGCTTGCACGCGAGCAAATAACGTTTCGTCTAGGTAGATGTTGTCCATGTGAGCGGTGAGCTTTGGTACAGCTTGCGCTTCAACATTGATGAAGTCGTCATCTGAAATTAAGCCATTAAGATTGAAAAATACCCGTTGTGTGCGGTCTAAAATCGCGCCGGTTTTTTCAAGTGCAACGATGGTGTTTTCAAATGTGGCTGCGTCGGCATTGTGAGTAATCGTTGCAATTTCTGTTTTGTGCTCTTGCATGCCTTGCTCAAACGCAGGTAAAAAATCGGCAGTGTTAATTTTGTCGAACTGCGGCGCCATATATTGTAATGGGCTTGGTGTTAACAGTACGTTTTCTGTTGTGGCAGTCGTTTTTGTTGTTGCTGTTGCTTCTGCGGTGGTTTTGCTTGCCATGGCGGTGTCTGTTGATTGCTCTGAACATGCACTGAGCATTAATGCTGCACTAACGGCAGTGGTGATAAGGGTTTTACGCATTGAAATATCCTTGGGCTCCGCCCGTTTGAAATGTTTTTATGCTGGTTCAGCATTATTTGTTGCGCTAAACATTGAAATAAAAACAGAATTAAATAACACCAAACTCATATTTGTTCACACTTAGCGGTTTGGTTTAGCCATATACAATAACAAGCCTACGCCCAAGCGCCTAGATTTATGGGGGGAAAGGTACATAATTTTTGTAACTAAAATTACCAATGGTGATGTTTGTTAGATTTTAGGACTCTTTAGAGCAAACTTGCGTGGCAATGGCGGTTTTTTCGCGTAGTTTAAAGGGATAAAAGGCATGATGAGGGCAACAGATGAAAACCGGTAAGCATGATAACCAATTACTCAAGCTCGCAATGGAGATTGGCGTAGGCTACGCGAAAAAGCGCGGCTTTGATGATTTTGGTAAAGGGATTTCACCTAAAGATAAGGTGGAGTGTATTTACCGTTTGTTAGTGCAAGATAAGCTAATACAGCCATTAGCTGAAGACAAAGATGATGGCCCTAACCGTAAACATAAATTGATCTTGTGGATTAGTAAGCAATTACCTAAAGATCATGAGCTTTTGAATTAAATAATCAGTGCTTTATGTTTAAAAAGCCCAAATGAATTGGTATTTCATTTGGGCTTTTGTTTTAACATTTGCCTGAGCAGCAGCTAAAAATAATTTTACTAACGCGATTCAATCTCAACAATTTTTAAGCTGATGAGCTGTTGTTGCCATTGCTGTTTGTTAATACCTTCAATCCACAATATTGGCGATTGGCGGTGCTGGCCTTTACGTAGATAGGTTTCAGGCATACGGAAAATGGCTTCCCATGCTTCTATGGTTTCGGTTTTAATTAAACTGCCTTGGTCGTTAAAAAAACTGGCTTCAACATTTACCACGGTAATGTGTTCGTCGCTGGTGCTGTCAAAATCAAATATAAGCCCTAATTTATCACCTTTCCATTGGGTACTGGCCAGCGTGATTTTTACGCCATCTTTGGCTGTGCTGCTGAGTAACTCTGGCTGCGCCATAGCGTTTGCGGTAAGTCGTGTTGTAAGAGCTTCTGTGCTGGTAACCGTTGCCTTGGCGACTTGCTCTTGTGTGCCCAGAGTCGCAAGTGAAGTGACCGACGGGGCAACTGCGGCGGCATTGGCTGTTTTCTCGTTGGCCTCAGGAGACATCGCCCCTGGGCTATCTGGCGCAATGACTTTTGGGCTAATGGGTTGGGCAACGGTTTCTGTAATGATGTATTCCCAGGTGAAGTCGTCTTTTAGGCGAACATGTGCGCCATTATCTAAAGTGATCACCGCAACATCAGCTGCCATTGCCGTAGGGGCGAGTAATAGAAAGAGGGCAGATGCTATCGTGTTGAGTTTGGTTTTCATCTATTCATCCTGTGTGATAGTCACTAATTCGTTAAGTCTACGTGCTTTTTATCAATAAATGGAAACTATTTTAAGTGAGATTCTACTCATCATCATGTGCAGAAAAAACAAGTGATTTTGGTATTTTAGCCGGCTAGCGCCAATTGATAGCCATATTGATATTAGTGTTTGCTAAAGGTGATATAGCTCATAAAACGAAACATTAGCATCAAAAATGGGTTTCGATTTACAAAGTAAAGAGTAAACTTATTCATAACATGTAAAATTTATACATGATTTAAATTTGAGGAGTAGAGTTATGTTTTGTGTGCAATGTGAGCAAACCATTAGAACACCCGCAGGCAATGGCTGTAGTTACTCGCAAGGTATGTGTGGCAAGTTGGCGTCAACGTCTGATATCCAAGACTTATTAATTTACATGCTTCAAGGTGTATCAGCTTATGCCGTTAAAGCCCGTGAGTTTGGCATTGTAGACAACAACATTGACACCTTTGTGCCAAAAGCCTTTTTTGCCACATTAACTAACGTAAACTTCGATGATGAACGCTTAATTGATTACGCTTATCAGGCGCAAACGTATCGCGACCAATTAAAAGCGGCTTACATTGCAGCCTGTAAAGGTAAGGGCGTTGAACCTGAAATGGTGAGCGCACAAGGCGAACTACTACTTGCCACTTCTAAGCCTGAGATTCTAGCCCAAGCACCAGTTGCATTGCTTAATCGCGGTGAAGTGCATGAAGACATTTTAGGCTTACGCTTATTATGTTTGTATGGCTTAAAAGGCGCGGCGGCTTATATGGAGCATGCTCGCGTTTTAGACCAAACTGATGTGGATATTGCGGCTGAGTTCCATCAAATTATGGCGTTTTTAGGTGAAGACTCAGTTGATGCAGACAAGTTATTTGCCACTGCAATGCAAATTGGCCAATTAAACTATCGCGTAATGGCGATGCTAGATTTAGGCGAAACTACTGCATTTGGTCACCCAGAACCAACACAAGTGAATACCAAGTCTGTTAAAGGTAAGGCCATTTTAGTGTCTGGCCACGACATGAAAGACTTAGAACTTATTCTTGAACAAACCGCAGGTAAAGGCATTAATGTATTTACCCATGGTGAAATGTTGCCAGCACTTGCTTACCCAGCATTTAAAAAGTATCCGCATTTAGTGGGTAACTATGGTAGCGCTTGGCAAAACCAGCAAAAAGAATTTGGTACCTTCCCGGGTGCCGTGGTGATGACCTCAAACTGTATTATTGACCCAAATGTGGGCGAATACTCTGATCGTATCTTCACTCGTAGCATTGTGGGCTGGCCTGGTGTGACTCATATTGAAGGTGAAGACTTCAGCGTAGTGATTAACAAAGCACTTGAGCTAGAAGGCTTTGCTTATGATGAAATCCCTCACATGATCACCATTGGTTTTGCGCGCAATGCATTAATGGCAGCAGCACCAACGGTTGTTGAAAACGTTAAAAACGGTTCAATTAAGCATTTCTTCTTAATTGGTGGTTGTGACGGCGATAAGGCAGAGCGTAGCTACTTTACTGATTTAGCCAAATCAGTGCCAGATGACACCATCATTTTGACCTTAGGATGTGGTAAGTACAAATTCAATAAATTGGAATTTGGCGATATCAATGGTGTGCCACGTTTATTAGATGTGGGCCAATGTAACGACGCTTACTCGGCGATTCAGTTAGCGTTAGCGTTAAAAGATATTTTTGAGTGTGACCTTAACGACTTACCGTTGAGCCTAGTGTTGTCATGGTTTGAGCAAAAAGCGATTGTGGTGTTGTTAACCTTGCTTTCTCTTGGGGTTAAAAACATTCGTACTGGCCCAAGTGCACCTGGTTTCTTAACTGAAAATCTTGCTAACATTCTTGAGCAACAATTTGGTTTGCGCACAACAACAGATGTTGAATCTGACTTAAAAGCAATGTTAAACGTGGCGTAATCAGCCATAACATCGTGCAGTTAAGTGAGCTTAACTGCACGATATCTATTAAAGGCGATAAGGCGCAATGCGTATCGCCACCTCTATTGTTTACTGCGTTAAAGGTATCAAAATGAGTAGTATCCCCTCTTTAGGTTTTTCTTTTTCACAAGCGCTTTCAGCTCAAACCGCAAAAAAGGCTCCAACTGTGAGTGAGCCTAAAGTTAACGTTGCCCCCGCTAGCGTGTTGCCGCAAGCACTGTTGGCAGCCGACAGCTGGCAACGAGGAGAGGTGCAACTGCGCTGTGTTGAAAAATGGAACGAAACTCATGATGTGGTGAGCTTTCGATTTCAGGGGATAACACCGGTTAAATTTAACTTTAAACCTGGGCAGTTTATTACCTTTAAACTCGACATTAACGGTGTTAAAACCTATCGCAGCTATACGATATCATCGTCACCTTCGCGGCCTTTTTCACTTGTTGTGACAGTTAAACAAATTGCTGGTGGTGTAGTGTCTAATTACTTAGCGCAGTCGCTTAATGTGGGTGATGAGGTCACGGTTACTGGCCCTGATGGGGTGTTTAACCTGGTTGATATTGTTGCCGACAAATATTTGTTTTTAAGTGCAGGTTGTGGCGTAACCCCCATGCATTCTATGTCGCGCTGGTTATGCGATACCACCACCGACAGTGATATTGCCTTTGTACACAGCGCTAAAAGTGTCGATGATGTGATATTTGCCGATGCTATGGCGTCAATGGCATCACGCAGCCAACAGTTTAATCTTAACTATGTGCTTGAGTCCGCTGACAACCAGCACCAGCTTACTGACAAATATGCGCAAACCGGTTGTGCGACGGGGCGGTTAACCCTAGAGGCGTTAACTAAATTGGTTCCCGATTATCAGCAGCGCACGGTGTTTGTGTGTGGCCCAGAGCCTTATATGGCAGCAGTAAAATTACTGCTGCAAGCAGCTGAGTTTGATATGACGCAGTTTCATCAAGAAAGCTTTGGTGACAGTAGCGCAATGGGTATTAAAGCGGCAACAGAGGGCAGGGCATCAACCGAGCAATTTATGTTGAGCATTGGTGATAAAGACATATCTCTCTCGGGCGATCAAACCTTATTAGAAGGCATAGAGTCTGAAAAATTACCGATTATTGCCGCGTGTCGCTCTGGCGTATGTGGTGCGTGTAAATGTCAGGTTATCTCGGGTACGGTAACATCTACCAGCCAAATGGCATTAACCGCAGACGAAATCGCCGCCGGTTTTGTGTTGGCCTGTTCAACTAAAATTACCTCGGATGTGCAGCTCAAAATGTGTAACTATTCACCCACAAGGTCTTGACACATAAAATTATGTGACCGGGTTAACTTGATCCCACATTTAATTTGAGTGATCTTTTTTCGGTGGTAATCATGAAGGTATGAATAAGAAAACATTACCTCCGCCGCCAGATTTCGATTCTCCTGAAGAAGCGAAAGATATTATCCATTATTTATGGAACAAGCTGGCTGAACTTGAAGACCGACTCAATCAAAATAGTCGCAACTCTTCTGTGCCATCATCTCAGCAGCCATTGCATAATAAAGCTAAGAATACTTCGCCTACCAGGAAAAAATCTGGAAAAAAGCAAGGCGCTCAACCAGGGCATAAAGGGCATCGCCGACTGCTTCATCCTATTGAAGACAGTGCCTCGGTTGAGCAGTACTTACCAGAGAAAACATGCCACTGCGGTGGTTGTGTTGTTCCCAATCGCAAACCTTACAAACGGCATCAAATCTTCGATTTGCCTGATATTTCGTACACACTAGTTGAGCATCAAGTCTTCAAGGGTGAGTGTTTATGGTGTGGTGATAAGTATCAAGCGGAGCTTCCAGAGTATGTGCCTGATGTTCAGATGGGGCCAAATCTACATAGTTTTATCGCCATTCAAGCAACGCAGCATCATCAAAGCATAGGTAAAATACAATCCATGCTGAAAGACGTCTTCCAACTCACCTTCTCTACAGGCGCAATCTCTGCGGCCCAAGGGCGAGTCACTGAATACTTAGCGGATACCCATACACAAATCCATGAGACGGTAAAAGCGTCTCAACTACTCATGGCGGATGAAACCTCACATCAACGCAATAATGATAAACGTTGGATGTGGGCTGTACTGAGTAATGATGTTGCCTTTTTCCAAATTAACAGCGGCAGAAACCAACATGCCGCCAAGCGACTACTTGGTGAGGCAGTCTCACACCTTTTGGTCACTGACCAATACTCAGCCTATAAATATATAGATGAATCTAAGCGGCAGTTATGCTGGGCTCATATATTAAGGAACGTTATCGCTATCGAAGAGAGCGTTTGTCCTGAAAACCAAAAAATCGGAGAAAAACTCGCGTTAATCGCTCACAGTGTATTCAGGTGTCACCATCGATATATCGAGGGACATATTACCGAAAACCACTATTACCGTCGACTCAGGCGGTTAAGAAAGAGTTGGCATCATTGGCTCAAACTGGGCAGCTATCAATGTTCGAAACGATATCGAGGCCGGTGTCGAAACCTTCTCGCTGATGACGCTATGCTCTGGCGTTTTATGGATGACTCCGAATGCCCATTGACGAACAATGCCGCAGAGCGAGTTCTGCGTAATTATATATTGATGAGAAAGTGTTGTTACGTGACTCGTTCATATCGAGGCGACCTGTTCCGAGAGCGTATGTTCTCACTGATAGAAACCGCAAAACTTCAGAAAATCTCAGCTTATAAGTGGCTACGTGAAATCGTCGAGCATCATATGCTCAAAGAGGATTATCAGACGCCGGTGTTCTTAGTGTAAACCGACGTCAATAGCTCGTGGGTGAATAGTTAC
Organism: Shewanella inventionis; assembly: GCF_014641855.1. Taxonomy (GTDB): domain Bacteria; phylum Pseudomonadota; class Gammaproteobacteria; order Enterobacterales; family Shewanellaceae; genus Shewanella; species Shewanella inventionis. The sequence continues at coordinate 4,191 of NZ_BMII01000036.1, read as the reverse complement.
CAAAATGTAACGACTCATTCGACATGGTCAAATACTAACAATCCCTTAATAGTGGTTCTATTAAGGGATTTTTAATTAGAGAATATATACGATTTTAATGGCTTAATAGTCGCAACGTGTTTCGACTAAGCGTTATCTCCATAACTGCCAGTTTTGAGTGAAATAACATACCGATTAACGGTAAATTCGCCTTCTTGATACTGTGAGTGATAAACCATGCCTAACTTAGTTACCACATTAATTGAACCACTATTGGCGTCAACCACATCAGCATAAACAATGTCTAAATCCATATGCTTTTTGGCATAATCAATACAAGCTTGGTTGGCTTCGGTAGCCAAACCTTGGCCCCAATAATCGGGGTGTAAACGATAGCCTATATCGACCGCATTAATACGGGTTTCATTTTTAAAGCCGCAAAAACCAATCACTGTATTGGTGTCTTTTACGACGACTGCCCAGCGGCCAAAGCCATATTGCTTGTATTCTACCAGCCAAATATCGCGAATGATGTTTTCGGCATCACTTAACGTGTTACACACGCCTGCATCGCCAGTATATCGGTTCACTTGCTCCGGGGTATTAAAGTGCAATACTGCGGGGGCATCTGCGAGGGTAAATTCTCGAATAATGAGCCTTGGTGTTTCGGTAATCACCTTCATTGGGTTCCCTTATTTTTTATTATGTATTGGCAATGATGTCGTTAAAACGCTAGGTTAACATATTCAATTCCCGACATTTAAGAATAATAATATGACCCGCTTTCGTCTTGCTTATCCCTTATTAGCGCTTGCGCTTACTGCTTCGTCACTGTCATTGAATGCTGTTGCTGATACCAAGCTTGATCAGTCAGTGGCTCAAGCTTTACCTAAGCTTGAAAAGCTTTATCTGCATTTGCACCAGCATCCTGAGCTGTCGTATCAAGAAAAAGCCACCAGCGAGCGTATGGCCGCTGAGCTTAAGCAACTTGGCTTTGAGGTGACGGCTAATTTTGGTGGTTATGGTGTGGTAGGTATATTGCAAAATGGCGAGGGGCCGGTGGTGATGATCCGCGCCGATACCGATGGCCTACCGATTGTTGAACAAACCGGAAAAGACTATGCCTCAACCGTCACCACAGTTGATGCTAACAATAATACCGTGGGCATTATGCATGGCTGTGGCCACGATATTCACATGACCAGCCTTATTGGTGCAGCTGAGCAGTTGGTTAAGCACAAAGCTGATTGGCAGGGCACGTTAATGATGGTCGCCCAGCCGGCAGAAGAGGTGGGCGGTGGCGCTAAAGCCATGCTTAAACAAGGTTTGTTTAGCCAGTTCCCCACGCCCGATAGCATTATTGGGTTACATGTGAGTGCGTCAATTCCTGCGGGCAAGGTTGGTACGGTAAGCGGTTATGCACTCGCTAATGTCGACTCGGTTGATATTAGCATTAAAGGTAAAGGCGGCCATGGGGCTTATCCGCATGCCACGGTTGACCCTGTTGTGCTTGCTGCGCGCACTGTTCTGGCATTACAAACGATAGTGAGCCGCGAAGTGTCGCCGTTAGAGCCCAATGTGGTCACGGTAGGGTCGATTCATGGGGGTTCAAAACACAATATTATTTCAGATGAAGTAAAGCTACAGCTTACCTTGCGCTCATATAACCCTGAAGTACGCGAGCAACAAATTGCTGCGATTAAACGTATTACCGCCGGTATTGCGATGAGTGCTGGCTTGCCTGACGAGTTAGCGCCAGTAGTGTATGTGCATGACGATGAAACTATTCCATCAACGTATAATGATCCAATATTAGCCGCTATGGTTAAAGCCAGTATTGAGGCCGAGCTTGGCAGTGACAATGTGCTTATTGCACCACCTGTGATGGCGGGTGAAGACTTTGGTTTATATGGCCTCACGCCAGAAAAACGCCCCATTACATTGTTTTGGCTTGGCGGCGTAAACCCTAAGCAATATCAGGCAAGTATTGACTCGGGTGAAGCATTGCCATCGTTGCATTCTAGCCAGTTTGCACCTGATTACTCACTCACGATCCGCACGGGCGTTCGTGCTATGACAAAATCTGCGATGGATTTATTTAATCAAAAAACAGGGCAATAAATTCGAACGTGATAACACTAATAGCGGCTATAATGGTCGCTATTATTGTTTTAACCTTGTGGGCATTTTATGATTATTTTTAGCACCAACCTTGGCGATTTTACTGTAGAACTGGACATGGAACGTGCACCGGTTACCTCAAAAAACTTTTTAAAATATTGCCAAGATGGCTTTTATGAAGGCACAATTTTTCATCGGGTGATTAAAGGCTTTATGGTTCAGGGTGGCGGCTTAACGGCCAAAATGAAAGAAAAGCCGACTCGTGACCCTATTGCCAATGAAGCGAATAAAGGCCTTAAAAATGTGATAGGTACGTTAGCCATGGCGCGAACAGATGCGCCACATTCAGCAACTGGGCAGTTTTTTATTAACGTGGCCAATAATGACTTTTTAGACCATACAGGCACAACCAATGCGGGTTGGGGTTATGCTGTATTTGCCAAAGTGACCGCCGGGATGGATGTGATTCATCAAATTGAGCGGGTAAAAACCACCACTATTGCCGGCCATGAAGATGTGCCGCGCGAGCCAATCGTGGTTGAAAAAGTCACTATTGTTGATGAGCCAACGGTGGCTTAACTGGCTTTGCTTGAGTTATCTGGGATGAGCCTTTCGCAAGACTCATCCCAATAAAAAAGGTTCGACATCGCTGTCGAACCTTTTTTAATTTGCAGTTAAACGATAAAACCTAAGTCATATCATTCAGTTTGCGTCACATTAAAGAGTGTAACGAATACCAATAGCTACGCCGTCGTCTTCAGACAGTTCCATTCTTGCTTGTTGGTCTTTATCGTTGCTTGTAAAGTCGCTGTAATCACGACGTACTTCTAAATACACAACGGTTTCTGGGTTAAATACATAATGTAGCCCCATCACCACAAACTGACGCTTAAATTCGTCTTCTGGATCAGCATTGTAGTTTGGCTGAATCACATAATCATCGCCAGCATCTAAGATGTTGTACGACACAAAGGCACGAATGTTATTTTCAAACATGTACGAGAATAACGACTCAACACCAACGGCTTCATCAATTAAGCGACCAATGTTGTCAGTGTCGTGGTTTTCGTTTTTGTTGATGTTTGCCGAACCATAAAACCCATACTGATCGAAGTTACCCCAGGTCACCCCTACACCGTAAATGATGTCTTCAGCGGTAGAGTTAGTGCCGTTACCAAATTCAACATCAAACTCACCATAGTTAACACCTGCGGCTAACACAAGCTTGTCAGTTGCTTGGTAAGTTACCGAGCCACCGTAAGTGTAGTTATATTCAACCTGCTGTGCTTCTGCAGAGCCTGTTTCCCATAACGCTTCACAATCATCTTGGGTAATATCTTCATAGTCGCAAGTATAAAACTCGCTGTTTTTTAACTGCACTTGTACGGCAAAGCTCACGTCGCCAAAACTGTTACGGTATTGCACGGTTTTGTCACCGCGACCTACACCGTTTACTGCGCCGTCATCTTTGTTATAAGTGTATACACCAGCAGTGTTACCGTCCCACACAAAACCGTAGTTTGTGCCGTATACCACGTCATACCAAGCACCCCATTGCTTGCCAATTGTGAGACTACCGTAGGTGTCATGTGCAAGACCTGCATAGCCTAAACGGTTATAAAAAAACTCATCTTGAATTGATTCAAAACGGTTGTTGTAAACAATGTCTGTGCTACCGACAGGGTTAACTCCCCACTCTAATTTTGCAAATGCGTTCCAGCCATCTTGTAGTTGGCGAGCAAACCCAAAATTAATGCGTGACGCGCCGTTAACGACTTCAGTTTCACCTTGGGTATTGATGACGCGAGCATCAACAAAACCACCAATGCTAACGGCATTAACATCATCTTTAAAAATTTCGGTAGCTAAAGCCGAAGGTGTGATTAGTGCGCTAGAAATCAACGCTGCAACTAAAGTTTTATTCATTTTCATTTCTTGTCTCGTTGTTTGAGTATGCACAGCTTCATAGACAGGATCTTTAGCAATAAACCTATATTTTAGATAGAAAAAAGGCCTTATTTATGATCTGATAATTGTCGCCAAACAAATCAACATGACCAATAAATAAAGCCGATGACAATTATCACCTTA
>NZ_BMII01000035.1 GCF_014641855.1 Shewanella inventionis | reverse complement strand
ACTTCTTTTTGCCGTTATCTCTGCTACCTCAGTAGCTTGATAACACTCACCGGTTTTTGCTTTCGCTGTCTGCCGTGTCAGTGGATGCGCATTATAGGCAGCTTCAGATTTAGTGCAAGCGCTTTTAATCACTATTAGATTTGAACGTTGATCTTTTGCTCATATCGCTTCTTTTTTGAGTTTTTTGCTCAAAGAAACCTCTTTAGCTAGATCACAAAATGGTAATTTCTGATATTAAAGCTAATTTTGAGCTCAAATTTTCAACAGCAGTCTGGTTTATCTGGCAAAATTTAATTACTATGTAACGGTTTTTAACAGTTATTTATCATTTTTATATTCATTAGAGATTATTTTATGCAGAAATCATTCGTGATTGTTTTGATTGCGGCGCTTCTTGGCGCTTTTGTTTTTTTTCAGTTTGGCGGTGCATCTTCTTCTGTAGCGTTTATTGCTGGTGTAGTTGTAGCAACGTTAATTTTTACTTTTATGCCAACAGGCTCAGCCAATTCTGCTGATGAACCTTATGTTGGTCCAACTATGACACTTTATGTAGGTAACTTGCCTTACCGTGTACACGAAGGTGAAGTGAAAGCGTTATTTGGTGAATATGGGCCGGTTAACTCTGTACGTTTGGTGCGTGACCGCAAGACAGGCCGTCGTAAAGGTTTTGGATTTGTTGAAATGTCTGAAGCTGGCGCACAAAAGGCAATGGCTAAACTTAATGACTACAGCTTCCAAGAGCGTACTTTAAAAGTGAGAGAGGCTAAGTCTCAAGAATCTTCTGATTCAGACAATAGTTAATTTGTACTTTTGTACTAAAGTGTCAGTTTAGCGAAATTGTTAGTCGGTTATGGTTACCAGCGAAAAATCACTAAAGCCATAATCGACTAATGCTGCTTTTAGCCCTTCTGTAATTCCTTTGGTAAAACACGTTTGTAATTGCTTTGTGCCGTCATGTTCTTTTGAAAGCAAAAATCTCACTCGCTTTGCTATTGCCTCACCCGAATCTAACAGCGTGACTCCTGCTCCTATACAATCACTGATCTCTTTTGCGATCATCGGAAAATGTGTACAGCCGAGTACTAATACATCTATATCGGATTCAATGATTGGCAAAAGAATTGCTTTTAACTGACTTTTGTCGATAACTTTGCCTGCAACATGTTGCTCAGCTAATAATACTAATTCTGATGTGCCAAACAATTCTACTTGGCAATCTCCAGCAAACTGATTAATGAGTTCCTGAGTGTAATCTCGCTTTACTGTGCCTGGTGTTGCCAGCAAGCCAATGTGTTTCTTTTTCGATAATTGTGCTGCAGGTTTGATTGCTGGAACAACGCCAACAATTGGTATAGTCAGTGACTGGCGTAATTGAGGCAGTACAAGTGTACTTGCTGTATTGCATGCCACGATCACTATACTGGCATTGAGACGTTTAGCTTGTTGAGTAATTAATGCAACACAACCGCGGATCAGTTCTTGCTCTGACAAGTTACCATAGGGCAATCGGGCATTATCAAACAAATAGCAGTAGTCATGCTGAGGTAGCTGTTTTCTAATTTCACTCATGACCGACAATCCGCCGATGCCAGAATCAAATACTAATATAGGTCCAGACAATATGGGCTCCAAAGATGAATCTGCTCAATATTAATGGTGATATCATTTTATCATTAGGCGCGTATTACTAGACATCAGCGTCATTTAGTATAATATTTGCGCCCTTTTTTATAGCTTTAGGTGGACAATATGAATTTAGCTGCAATGGATCCTAAAAACTACGATGCCCAATTACAACAAAAGCGCATCAAGCTTGAACAGGCCTTTGCCGATTTCAATCCACCAGCGCTAGAAATTTTTGCATCTGAACCGATGCATTATCGTATGCGTGCCGAGTTTAGAATGTGGCATGAAGGCGATGACTTATATTACTACATGTTTGATAAAGCGCTGAATGCAAAAGTGCGTTGTGACCAATATTTGCCCGCAAGCTTACTGATTAATCAAATGATGGCGGCATTAATTGCAGAACTAAAGCCTAATCCTGCATTACGTCACAAGCTATTTCAAATCGACTTTTTGTCAACGCTAAGTGGTGAAATCTTAGTATCACTTCTTTACCATCGCCAACTCGATGATGAATGGCGTGAGCAAGCTATTCAATTAAAATCTAAGCTGGCGACACAGTTTAATGTCAATATTATTGGCCGCGCACGTAAGCAAAAAATAGACTTAGACAAAGACTTTGTAGTCGAATCGTTAACAGTAAATAAGCAAACATTACACTACAAGCAAATCGAAAATAGCTTTACTCAACCAAACGCGAAAGTATCGGTAAAAATGCTCGAATGGGCGATTGATGCAACGAAGCAAAGCCAGGGTGATCTACTTGAACTGTATTGCGGCAATGGCAATTTCACGATTGCGCTTGCACAAAACTTCAATCGAGTCCTTGCCACTGAATTAGCTAAACCGTCTGTTGATGCCGCTCAATACAACATTGATATTAACAAGGTCAATAACGTTCAAATTATTCGTATGTCAGCTGAAGACTTTAGCGATGCGATGGCCAAAAAACGTCAATATCGACGTTTAGAAGGAATTGATTTAGACAGTTATGATTGCAACACCATCTTTGTTGACCCGCCTCGCGCTGGTATTGATTCAGAGACGTTAAAGTTAGTACAAGGCTACGAGCGAATTTTATATATTTCCTGTAACCCTGAAACCTTAAAAGACAACTTGCTTACGCTAAGCGAAACCCATGAAATTAGCCGATTTGCACTGTTTGACCAATTTCCATATACCGATCATATGGAGTCTGGTGTGCTGTTAGTACGTAAGTAACCTCAACTCATCGTAATTTGCTAGAGGGCGCATTCATTGCGCCCTTGTTATATCGGTAATATCAAAAACCTTAGGTACGATTGTCCATTTTTTGTTGTAATGCTTCTGCGCCCGTTGCCACCATGCGCAGCTGTAATACAAGCTGATCAGCTAATGCTTTACGTTCACTGCGTTTTAAATCTAACGCCGATGCTCCGGCATTAAACACTAAAATCACTAATGCCTCAGCCTGTGCTCTAGCAAGTAATGGCGTGCGGTTGGCTTGCGCTTCGGTGTAGTGAGCGAGTTCAGAAATAAAGTGTTCAATTTCACGCTCTACTGCTGCCCTAAATGCGGCAGATGTTCCTGAACGCTCATGTAATAAAATTCGAAATACGTTCGGATTAGATTCTAATACCTCCATAAAGGTATCAACTGAAATACGAATAACACTGCCACCCGCTTCAGCACGTTGGCGTCCTTTGCGCATCATTTGGCGCAAAGTTAAACCGCCTTCATCAACCATGGTTAATCCAAGTTCGTTCATGTCTTTAAAATGACGATAGAATGAAGTGGGAGCGATACCGGCTTCACGTGCTACTTCACGTAAACTTAAACTCGAAAAACTGCGTTCTGCGCTTAATTGATTAAACGCTGCATCGACTAATGCACGCCGCGTTTTTTCCTTTTGTTGTGCTCTAACACCCATTTACTCATCCATTCAGTCAATATTTAACAACAGATAATACCGTTTTTAATACAGAAACACAGCCCTGTTAAACTTGACCCAAGCCCATCGACTAAGTTAAATTAGCGTACAAATGTACGCTCAACTTGCTGTAACCTATTATTGGAAACTTATTAAATGAAAAAACCTCCAATCATTTGGCTTAATACCCTGCTATTTGCCATCACCCTAATTGGCGCCGTGGTGTTAATCCCTTGGCGTGGCTTCACCCATGGCTTTGACGGCATTGAATGGATTGCTTTTATTGTATTTGCTTACGCAAGTGGCTTATCAATAACAGCTGGTTACCACAGACTCTGGTCTCATAAGGCCTATAAAGCTCACCCCACGATTCGTTTTTTATATGCATTAGGTGGCGCACTAGCATTACAAAATAGTGCTTTGCATTGGTGCAGCGATCACCGTATACACCACAAACATGTTGATAATAATGATAAAGATCCCTATTCAGCTAAAATGGGCTTTTGGTATAGCCATATAGGTTGGATGTTACGTGAATACCAAGCTAGCCGTTACAGCGATTACAACAACGTACGTGATTTACAAAACGATCGAATCGTTATGTGGCAACATAAACATTATTTAGCGTTAGTGCTTTTGATGAACATTGGTTTACCGGCATTTTTAGGCTGGTTAAACGGTGACATACTGTCGATGGTGTTAATGGCGGGCTTGTTACGCCTAGTGGTTGTACATCACTGCACCTTCTTTATTAACTCTTTAGCCCACATTTGGGGTAAACAGCCGTACACAGATAAAAACACTGCGCGCGATAATGCCTTTTTAGCGTTGTTAACATATGGCGAGGGCTATCACAATTTTCATCATATTTTTGAAAATGATTATCGTAATGGCATTAAGTGGTGGGATTACGACCCGACCAAATGGTTAATTAAAACCATGAGTTGGGTAGGTTTAGCGAGTGATTTACGTAAAGTGCCGCAAGAGCGAATTGAAAGTGCACGCTTACAAATGCAACTATTACATGCGCAAAATCAAGTCGCACATTTACCAAACTGTGACGAACTCATTGAGAAGTTTCAAGCAGAATACGAGTTAATGAAAAAACACTTACTTGAATACTATCAAGCCAAAAAGAGCTTAATCGAAGCGAAGCGTAAACAGTTAGCAGACCACAACCTTAAGCAACAAGTGCAACAATTACGCAGCCAGTTTTTAGAAAGGCAGCGTCAATGGAAAAGTTTAACGGCTGCATACGCTTAATAAGCTGAACAAATTTAAAAAGGCCATCTTGAATCATCAAGATGGCCTTTTTGTTTATAGCGTTTCAGCTTTATACCACTTCCATTAATTATGTGACCAATCAGAGTCGCTCAGACTGTTCAGTTTGAGGCGCATTGTTGAAATAATGGTTATTCCCTTCTAAGGCAATGCAACAAAGAAATGGACTGTCTGAGCGTCTCCTGCAAGGCGGGTTTCTGTGCCTTCTATGCTGCTTAATAGTATTTTGACGTACGACTGCATGGACGCAGGAGGTAGAGCAACGCAGGAGCAGTTGCCGAGAGCAACTATGCCTACAATCCTATTACTTGCCTAGAAGGCACAGAATTCCCGCTGAATGACCAGATAATTAGTGGAATTGGTATTATTGCTCAAACTGGTTTGTTACTTGTTGTTGCAACGCCATACGATCAGTCTTATCACCAGCCACTAGCGGGGCAATATTTACCTTCACTTTTGACCAAAAACGAGTTGGTTTTGTTGTCAATGCATGTCCGCCTTTATGGCTAAAATACGAGCCCCACAAACCACTTAGTGCAAGTGGTATTACGGGTACTGAGTCACGTTGTAATATCTTTTCAATTCCTGGTCTAAACTCACCAATTTCGCCGTCTGGCGTTAAACGCCCTTCTGGGAATATACACACTAGCTCATCATTGGCTAATGCATTATGGATTTGCTCAAATGCATTTTGGTAAGTGGCTTCACACTTTTTAGGTGAGCAAATAGGAATGACCCCTGCATGCCTAAACACATATTTTAATATCGGGATTTCGCTGATGGACTTATCCATCACAAACCGAATCGGCCGCGTTGATGCTCCCATAATGATTAATGCATCAACATAGCTCACATGGTTGCTCACTATGATCCCTGCTCCTTGAGCCGGAATATGCTGCCTACCATTAACCTGAACTCGATACATCACATGGCTGAGTAGGTAGCTAATAAATCGTTGAGTAAACTCCGGCACTTGTGAGTAAACATATAACAATACAGCTAAGTTCATTATGCCAATCAGCATAAATAACTCAGGAATTGTCCAATTTAATACACCGAGTAATACGATTGAGAGTATTGCAGAGCCCACCATAAACAACGCATTAATAATGTTGTTTGCTGCGATAGCTTGGGCGCACTCTTGTTTTTCTGCACGGGTTTGAATAAACGCATATAAAGGTACAATAAACACCCCACCGCTTAACCCGACCAAAAACAGATCAACCATGACTCGATAATGCTGAGCGTTACTAATAAAAGACTCAAAGCTATACACAAAACCGGGTTCCATAGCCTGTAATGGAATTGCACCTATCATGTCGAAGCTAAATACACTGAGTCCCAATACCCCAAACGGCAATAAACCCAGTTCAACATGGCCAAAAGAAAATCGCTCACACACAAAAGAACCAACCGCAATGCCGACAGAAAACAAAGCTAATAATAGAGACACGACAGTGGCATCTGCATGCAAATGTAACTTGGCAAAATTAGGAAACTGCGTCAGGTAAGTAGCACCTAAAAACCAAAACCAACTGATGGCTAAAATGGCCATCCAAATTGACTTAGTTTCACGAGCCTTGTTAATACAGCGCAAGGTGCCTGAAAACAGAGAAAACTTATTAGGATTAAGCTCACCTTGTGCTGGCAAAGATGGGATCGCTCGGCTGGCAAGATAGCCTGCCATAGCCAAAACCGACACAATAATAGCAGCCCAGGTTAAACCATTTTCATTCGCTACCACTAAGCCCGCACTTAATGTACCGATAAGAATCGACAAAAAAGTACCCATTTCAACGAGGGCATTACCTTTGACTAATTCAGCCTCTGTTAATGCTTGAGGTAATAATGAGTATTTAACTGGGCCAAAATAAGCAGACTGACTCCCAGTTAAAAATAATAGTACCAACATTACCATATAGCTCTGGCTAACAATGGCCACAGCTGCTGTGGACATAATAATCAGCTCTAAAAGCTTTAAACGGCGGATTAATTTTGCTTTGTTCATGTTGTCAGCCACGATACCCGCATGAGCTGAAAACAAGAAAAACGGCAAAATGAACACCCCAGCGGCTAAATTGACAAACAAATTAACATCAATAGGTAAGGTATTGAGCTGACTGTAGGTCACCAGTAATAACAAGACATTTTTATAAAAATTATCATTTAGCGCCCCTAAACACTGGGTCACAAAATAAGGTAAAAAGCGTTTAGTTAATATCATACAAGCTCCCTGTGTTGCTTATACCAGCAATATATCCTTGTACATGACTGCACAACATAGCGTGTAAGTCATGGTGTGTCGCAAATAGTTTTCCATCCAAGGCTAAGCTCGTTAACCCATGAATACCGCCCCAAAGCACTCGGCTCATTAATTCTGCTTGCGCTTCATTAATGCCAGTAAAGCATTTACGTAATTGTGTCTCTACTAAAGCAAATAAGGATTTCACAATCATGGTGTGGTTTTCTGGCAAGGGCTGATCGTCTGGCATGGTTAATTCGAACACCAAGCGAAAACAGCTTTTATGTTGCAAAGCAAAATCACTATAAGCCATCGCCATATTTTTAATATTTGTTATCGGCTCCTGCTGTGTTGCCCCTTGCAACGCCGCAGACAAATTCACCAAAGTTTGTTCTGATACTGCCAATAATAAATATTGATAACTGCCAAAAATATTAATTAGGGTGCTCGGTACGTAGCCAATTTGACTCGCTACTTTTCGCAAACTTAAAGAATGAAGATTGTCATCTTGCAAATGCATGACCACGGCTTTGATTGCCATATGCTTAATTTGCTCATGAGTGTGCTCTTTACGTCTTGCCACTATATTAACCTAACATGAGAGTGCTTGATGAGGGATAAGCTAACAGCAAACAAAATAAAAAACAATGTTCACAATAATATATTTTACCGAACATAAAACAATGGCCAGATTGTTTAAATATCTAAAACACAAGATATTCTGCCTAATAGTGATTATAATTGCTGCTAAACATGCCGCCTAAAGATCATCCTATTATGTCTGAGAAAACAGTAAAATTAACCGAATACAGTCATGGCGCCGGTTGTGGCTGTAAAATCTCACCAAAAGTATTGAGTACGATTCTTGCCTCACAACTGCCCGTTTTTACTGACCCTAACTTACTCGTCGGTAATCAAACTCGTGATGATGCGGCGGTATACAAGCTTAATGAGCACACTGGCATTATCAGTACTACTGACTTTTTTATGCCTATTGTTGATGATCCTTTCACTTTTGGTCGCATCGCGGCTACCAATGCAATTAGCGATATCTACGCCATGGGCGGCACACCCATTATGGCCATTGCAATATTAGGCTGGCCTGTCAATGTTCTGCCTGCTGAAGTTGCACAGCAAGTCGTTGATGGTGGCCGTCAAGCCTGTGCCGATGCAGGCATAATGCTCGCCGGTGGCCACAGTATTGATGCACCCGAGCCTATTTTTGGTTTAGCTGTCACTGGCCAAATTCCACTTGAATTACTCAAACAAAATAACACCGCTAAAGCAGGCGATCGCTTATACCTTACTAAGCCAATTGGCATAGGTATTTTGACTACAGCCCAAAAACAAAAGAAATTACGTGACGAGGACAGCCACATTGCCCCGCAGGCTATGTGTCAGCTTAATAATATCGGTGTTGAAATTGCCAAAATTACAGGGGTGAATGCATTAACCGACGTCACAGGGTTTGGTTTAGCAGGCCATTTAATTGAAGTGTGCCAGGGCGCAAAATTAAAAGCCAAGCTAGCTTTCAATAACGTACCTTTACTGCCAAAGGTTGCTGACTACTTAGCACAAGGCTGCGTACCGGGCGGCACACATCGCAATTTTGATAGCTACGGTGAACACTTACCTGAACTAACTGAACACCAAAAAGCCATTTTATGCGACCCGCAAACCAGCGGTGGTTTATTAGTGGCTGTAAACGCAGAAAGCGAAGCTGAACTGCAAGTGTTACTGGCGAAAAATAATATCGAAGCGATATGTATTGGCTCTATGGTCGAGTTAACGCAGGTAAATGCTGACCAAGATATTCTTATCGAGCTTACTTAATGAGTGACATAATCCCAAGCTCTGAATATGGCCGGTTATTACTTGAAAATAGACCATTAATCGATGTTCGCGCACCAGTCGAGTTTACTAAAGGTGCTTTTCCACATTCGGTTAATTTGCCACTAATGCAAGATGATGAGCGCACTAAAGTCGGCACCTGCTATAAGCAGCACGGTCAAGATGCTGCCATTGCACTGGGCCACCAATTAGTCACTGGTAACGTAAAGCAAGCGCGAATAGAAGCCTGGCGCGCTCAGCTGTTACAACACCCCGAAAGTTATTTATATTGCTTTAGAGGCGGATTACGCTCAAAGCTATCCCAGCAATGGATAAAAGATGCAGGCGTTAAGGTGCCTTTTATTCAAGGCGGCTATAAAGCAATGCGCAGCTTTTTAATCGGCACTATCAACAACGCACCTCAGCAAACCAATATGTTGATTTTAAGTGGCATTACCGGCAGCGGTAAAACAGAGTTTATTCATCAACGCGCTGAAGCTGTTGATTTAGAAGGTTTAGCAAATCACCGAGGCTCCAGTTTTGGTAAAAATATTGAGCCGCAGCCAACGCAAATCAACTTTGAAAATAACCTTGCGATATCATTACTCAAGCATCAACAGCAGCAACATCGCCATTTACTGCTTGAAGACGAAAGCTATCTGATTGGTCGCTCAGCTTTGCCACACGCATTTTATCAAGCGATGCAACAAGCTGATATTGTATTACTCGACGAGCCAAGAGACATTCGTTTGCCTCGCTTACTTAAGGACTATGTCACCGATAAGTTGGCTGGTTATATTGTTAAGTTTGGTGAACAAGACGGGGTTGAAGCATTTAGCCATTATCTTAGCCAAAGCTTAACAGGTATTCGTAAACGCTTGGGCGGTAAGCAGTATCAGGAGTTACAATTGCTTGTTGATGAGGCTCTATTACAGCAACAAAATCAAAATGATGCCAGTAAACATCTCGATTGGATAAGTTTGTTGTTAGAGGTTTACTATGACCCTATGTATCAGTTTCAATTAGAAAAGAAACGTGATCGGGTTATATTTCAAGGTGACAGGCAGGCGATCCATCAATGGTTAGATACGCGTAACGCAATGTAAAAACGCCCTCGTGCGAGGGCGTTAGTGTTCACTCTTAATAAATATCTACTGAAATTTGCTCAATAACATAGTTATCGTAAAAACTTGATCGGGTTTTCAAATCAGCACGTTGTATTTCAGCTACTTTTGCACGGAACTGATTATATTGGGTCGAAGAGTGGCTAAAGTAACCATAAATCATTACCGATAAATTCGCCTGGGTAATTTGCTCAAATGGGGTTTGCAGGTTTGATGGCAAGTCTAAATCTGGAAAGGTGCCTTTTAACGGTGCTTCAATTGTCCAGTTTGCAACACTGCTTTGGCCAAAGTCTATCTGTAGCATTGTTTTACCTGTACCAATCCCCGTAAAATCATAGTTACTGGCATCATCTTCAGCAAAACTGTTTAAAATGGCATCAGTGCTTTGTAGCATTTTTTGTTGGTTTTGCTGTAACTGCACAACTTGTGTATCGTTAGGTGCTGTGACGCGATGACGGCGACTGGTGTAATAGTATATTTGGCCATAATCATTACCTCCTAATGACTCAAAATTAGAATAGGTAATAAAGTTATTAGCAAACAACTCTGGAAACACCTGCGCAGACATAGGCCATTGGATCCAATTGACACGACCATAATCTGTTTCAGAAAATGTTCTAAATTTTGGATCGTAGATATTTTCGTTTCCACTGCTTAATTCGGCATTCAGTACAACACCTTCATTAGCCTGGTTTTCAAAAATAGAGGGATCGACATATATGGTGCTGTTGTTGGCGTAATCCTTAACATCAATTTGTGCGGCATAAGGCGTCAAACCATCATCATAGCTAGGGGTTAACACGAGGTTAACTGGCGGTAAGGTCCCGTCTTGCTCACATACGTTGGCACTTGTGCTACTGTTGTTACCATCAATATAAACGTCATAGCCACTGTAGTTGGCTTTAACATCACTCAAGTCAAATTCGTAATCAGAGCAAACGCAGGCAGAATCGATATTAGCATTGCGTTCACCCACAATACCAATATCACCAGCAATTACATTCAATTTACTGTACACGAATAACTCGCCATTAATCTGTTGCGCATAGGAGAAGTGATAAGCATCAGATGGCCAGGCAATATCAAACTTACCTGTAGATGGAACTTTTGATTGGCTTAAAATACTGCCGTCTTTACGATGTACAATAATGTCTGCACCGACCGCAGGCTGTGAAACATCACATTGCGTTGCATAATAAACAATATCGCCCGTTAAGCGCCCATCAGAACTGCCGCCACCATTCGAAGATGAGTCATCGCTGTCGCTCCCGCCGCCACAACCCGCTAAACCGATAGCACCTATGACCCAAATAATCGGTGACAACGCTAAATACAGTCCTTTGTTTTTCATTTATTTCGCTCTCAAATAACACAGTGTTAACAATGTAAACACAATATTGATAGTGAAATACAAAAGCAATACGCCTTAAAAAATATATCCCTTAATAACAGCTTATACCTATCAGGATAAATAAGTGATCAGAGATTGCGTAGAAAAACTCGCTTAGGATAAGGCAAAAATTACAGCGAGCTAGTTGTTCTGCCTTCAACATTTCTAACGACGTTATAAGCGAAGTTAGCCAGTAAGAATGACCACATTCTTGTGCTGATATGGTATTAGGTTGTCAATAAAATATCCCAGGGTAAATCGGCACTGCCAACGACAATAAAGTTTGGATTTTCAAGACTCTCACGTTCGTTGTAAGTCATTGGCTGTAGATTGATATCAATCAAAGCCCCGCCGGCTTCTTCAATAATAATTTGTGCCGCGCCCGTGTCCCACTCACCTGTAGGACCTAAGCGCACATAGCAGTCTGCTCGACCTTCTGCGACTAAACAACTTTTTAAGGCTGCGCCACCCATAACCACCAATTCGCAATGATTAGGCTTATTCATTAGCTTTAACACAGATTGCGGATCTTGGCGGCGACTGACCGCTAAACGAATATGATCGGTTTCATTGCTTTTTAGCTGTTTACTGGTGATCCTTAACTCGTTTTTGCCATCACGTTTATATGCACCAAGACCAGCTATAGCGTAGTAACACACTTTTGTCATAGGCACATAAACAATGCCCATAATAGGACGGTTATGCTCTACCAAGGCAATTATCACCGAAAAGTCGCCACTGCCGGCAATAAACTCTCCAGTACCATCTAATGGATCAACGAGCCAATAACGCTTCCATGTTTCGCGCACGCTCAATGGAATATCGGCAGCTTCTTCACTTAAAATGGGAATGTCTGGGGTCAATTGTGCAAGTTGCTGACATATAATTTTATGAGCAGCCAAATCAGCCGATGTCACGGGCGTGTTGTCTGATTTTATCTCTCGCTTAAAAGAACCATTTAAATATATGTCGCGGATTTTTTCTCCGGCCTCTGTGGCGATACCGATAACTTGATCAATGACATCTTCTGGCTTCATTACTACTCCAATCGCTTTGCTCGATAAGGATGACCTTACAAGGGGTTAACAGTATGCTACCCCCTTTTGTGTCGCGGTTGTTTGCCTAAATTATTATGGCACGTAAATCGCGTGCCCTCGAACCAGGGTTGAGAGGCTTTATGCTGTCTCAGTGGTTGCTAAATATTGTTGCGTTAAAAAAAGCGCACTGACACTGCGTGACTCTGAAAAATTATTGTTTTCGAGTAACTGCTGCCAATCAGATAATGGCCATGGGATCACATCTATTGGCTCAGGCTCATCACCTTCTAATCGACTAGGAAATAGCTGTTCAGCAACAAAGATTTGCATTTTGCTTGAGAAATAACCCGGGGCAAGAGACAACTCTTTTAACAGCGTCAGTTTATGGCTGCCAAAACCAATTTCTTCTTGTAGCTCACGGTTTGCGGCTTGGGCGGCGGTTTCACCAGGATCGATTAACCCTTTAGGAAAACCTAATTCATAATTATCAGTACCGGCGGCGTACTCACTTGCAAGTAACAAATTACCCTCGTGAATAGGAACTATCATTACAGCCCCTCGACTACCGCCTTTCATTCTTTCATATTGACGTTCAACGCCATTAGAAAACTTTAGGTGAACCTGCTCAATTTGAAACAGTCGGCTTTTGGCAACGACTTCAGTGTGCAGGATTTCCGGCTTTTTATGCCGTTGTGTCATTGCAGCCCCATGTGACGAATTAATATAGACAAGTTACAATCTTACTATTCTAGGTATATTCTACAACCGGAATTTACATGTTTCCTTGGCATAAGATAGACACAGTGCTACTCGATATGGACGGCACCCTGCTCGATTTGCACTTTGACAACCACTTTTGGTTGCAATTAGTCCCACAACAATTAAGCCAATTACGGCAAATAAGTTTAGCCGATGCTAATGATTTGGTCACACAAGCCTATCACAATGTGGTGGGCACATTAGACTGGTATTGCTTAGATTATTGGCAGCAGCAT
Organism: Shewanella inventionis; assembly: GCF_014641855.1. Classification (GTDB taxonomy): domain Bacteria; phylum Pseudomonadota; class Gammaproteobacteria; order Enterobacterales; family Shewanellaceae; genus Shewanella; species Shewanella inventionis. The sequence continues at coordinate 36,505 of NZ_BMII01000035.1, read as the reverse complement.
TTAGGGTTAGATATTTTAGCCTTACATCATACTGCCGCTGATAAAATTAAAATCCGTCAAGACAGCATGCCTTTTTTAGAGGCACTTGCGGGCGCAAGCAAACGTCGAATTTTATTTACTAATGCTCACCCTCATAGTTTGGCATTAAAGCTCACTCACACGAATTTAGCAGAGGGTTTAGACGAGCTATTGTCGAGCCACGAAAGCGGCTACCCTAAAGAACACCCTGAGTTTTGGCATTACGCATTCGATAAATTTAACTTAACCCCACAAAGGTGTTTGTTTATTGATGACAGTGAAGTGATTTTAGCTGCGTCAAAGCGGGCGGGAGTGGGTTATCAATTAGGTGTAAGCAACCCAGACAGTAAAAAACCGCACACGGTATTTAAGCAGTTTCCTGCGGTGAGTGACTTATTGCATTCGCTCTAAATTGCTCAAACAAAAAGCGCGTAGATATTGCTATCTACGCGCTTATTTTTACTTTGCCACTATAGTCCAGGCACTACACCTTGGTAGTTAATAGGGTAATATCCTTGGCTATCTTGGCGACCTAAAAAGTGCAACGCGTCACGTAAATCTTGCGGTTGTGCGTCAGTTGGTTTTATTTTGGCGGTCACTTTTACTAAGTTCCCCTCACCTAACACGGCGGTACCTGTTAACCCTAAGGTATTTAGGGTTTCATCAGTTGCAAGTTGCAATTGACCGTCTAGGCAGCTAAGCCCCAATGCAATATTACCTAACGGATAAGCGCCAAATTGATTATTAACATCGGTGTTATTTAAAAACACCTTACCGCTTAATTGCTCACACCAAGGTTTACCTTGCTCTAACACTTCTACCATCAAACTCACATCACCAGTAATTTTGGTTTTAAAAGGTAATTTAGCCCCAGCAAGTAAAAAGCTATCTGGTACGTCAAGGCGAATATTGTTACCGCTTACACCCGCGAGCGACCAGGTTACGTTGCCTTTACCACTGACAGCAGTGGCGCGATTACCAATGCTAAAATCAATATTGGCTTGGCCGATAAACAACCCCCAGGGATTTAATTGCCACGAAATATGTTCTACTTGGCGCTCGTCGACACTGACTAATGCCGCCTTACCTTGCCATAACGTTCCTTCTACTCCGCTAATCACCGTATTGTTAGGCAAAGGAGCTATGCCGACTAACCAATTAGCGGGAATATAAGCAATGAGAAACACCAAATAAACGATCACGCCAATTAGTATTTTAAAAAATAAACTCACAAAAATTCCTTACTGTGATAGCTGAATACGTCTGACTTTAACAAAGCCAGCCACATCAGACTCGGCTAAATCGACACTGTCGAGTGTTAAGCCTTTTTGTTCGACTAAATCGTGCAAATAACTCAACAGCGCATCAAAGGGAACATCATCCATCCACAACTGTATCTTATCGCCTTGCGGCTGCATGCGCGTGATTTCGAGTTGATATTGACCCGCGGTTTGGTTAGCTATCGAGCTTAAACTTCCCCGTACCTTTGACTGTGCACCAGCCTGTTTTAAACCCGCAATTTTATTGGCAGTTTGCTTTACATAACTTAAGGTTTGCTGGGCTGCATTATGACTGCGCTCAGCTTCAATTTGGGCATTAGAAATGGGTGTCCAGATCCCCCAATAAAAAACACCAATCAACAAAACAGCGGCACAAAAACCAACTAACTGCTGCTCTCTGAGGGCGAGCCCTTGCCACCAAATACGCAAATTATTCATGCTATTTGCTCCTCAAGGTCAATGTACTAGTCACGTTTTCATCCGTACTGTTCATTGCGCCAGCGTCTAATTGATAATCTTTAGCAACAATCTCTTTAAACTGGTCAATCTGCGCATAATTTTGCGCAGTCACCTGCATGCGTAACTCGTTACGATTACTCTCAAAGCGTAAGCTGTTGGGTTTTAAATCTGGTACCTTTGAAAATGCAGGCTTTAGCCCTTCAAGCATTTCAAAAAACGCCGCGCCACCACCTTGACCTTGCATACTGCGTAAAGCACTGTCCATTTGCGAGCGCATATTTACAATACGGTTAACGCCAGGAACGGCTTGTTTAAAAATCGCTTCGCTTTGTGCACGTAGCTGCGCAGTGTCATTATTAAGCTGATGGATCAGCAAGCCTTTATTGACTAATGCCAATACAATTGCGAGCGCAAGAACAATCGCGGCATTTTTCCATATAACCAAATGCTTGCTGTATTCACGCTTAGGCTTATAAATGCCACTGAGTAAATCTATTGGTGCGTTTAGCACCCCTCTGGCGAGCACCATCATGGGCAAATCGAGTGGCTTATTTTCTAGTTGAACACCCTCGATGGCAATATCATCACTGTAGCTAGCCACATTGATTTCAGCATTATTGTTTCGTGTTGTCGCAAGTTTAACGAGTTGTGGCAATGCAAACGTTGACCAAGCTTTAGGCAAACTGATACCGCCCCCTTCAGATGTACGGATAAGGTATTCGCCCCCAAAACTCATCACCGCCCAGCGACATTGCTCTAATGGTAACGCCAAGCAGTCTGGCACTATGCGCTTAACTTTTAAGCCAGCCTCTTGTAACCACATTAGCCAGGTTTGCATTTGCTCATGGGCAACTGCAGCCACATTAAGCTGCTCACCTTCACGCGGGCCAACCACAAAATGCATCTGCTCAACATCTGTCGCTAGGGTTTCTTCGAGCATGTAAGGCAAGGCTTTTAATGCCTGACGCTGGCCTTTTTCAGGCAAGGCAATTTGTGTCAATGTCATACTGGCCGCGGGCACAAGTACATCAACAGGTCGATTGCCGGCGCGTTCAGCCAAGCTGCTCAGGCTTGCAGCATTAGCTAACTCTCCTGAGGCAATAATTTCTTGTTCTTGCTCTGACCAGACTAGCCATGAACATGGGTGTTCTGATGTTTTTCCTAATCGGATAAATAGCCGTTCAGACACTGTTATTCTCCACCGCACTCAATTCGTTAATTAACGTTTTGAGCTTGTTATTATTGTTGGCCACCATATTGACGGGTGAGCACTTCTAAATTGTTACCATTGCGCTTAAGTACACTATCCATTCTAAATATTGCATTGTCGACTTTTGCGCCTGCGTGTAATAAAAAATACTCACTGTCGACGACAAAACTCGACTTAAGATCTGCCTCAGCTTTAATACTGCTTAGAGACGAACTTTCCCAAAACTCTTCAATGGTACCGTAGCCATCTGCAGGGCGTTCATTAATGATGCTTTCAGCCTCACTAACTGACACTTCATTTTCTAACATTGCTGCAAGCAAGGCTGCTTGCTCAACTTTCACGGTATTTACATTTAATAGTTGCCTGCTGTTACCGGGTATTGCACACACATAATCGACAATATTTAGATACACATTTTGATTAAACCCTAATACTGAGCGAAGCTCACTACGATGTTGCATTAAGGTATTAGCCGCGCGATACGGTACGAGGCGAGATTCGTACTCGGCATCCTCTGCGCCGTAAGGACTCGATACAGTATCTGTATCGATGTAATCTTTAAGCGTATGTGTTAGTTGTTCTGCACCGAATTCATCTACGCCAAGGCTAATCAACAAAGATTGAAATTGCCTTGCAGCCAAGGACATTTTAGGTTGATTGTCTTCACTGCCGCTTGACGGCTCACCCACCGAATTAACGTTAAAACAGGCTCGCATATCTTCAATTTTACCGACAATTTCGCCATACTCAGCCGGAAAAACCACATTCGCTAACGCCCAATATTGCTGTAAATGCACTGTACCTTCGGCATCTTCAAAGTCTTGTTTAAGCACTTTCATCGCTAACTCTTCAGCCGACATGGTATACCAGTAGGCTTGGTCATATTGCGCCATATTAAGTGTTCGGCGCATAGACAACTGGTTACGACTGGTAATATTGGTGGCAATAATCACGACCAATGCCACAATCAACATAACGACAATAAGCGCAACACCTCGCTGCTTGTGGACGCCCATTAACTTGCATCCTCATCTTCTGAATCTTTTGAATCTTCTGACTCCTCTGACTCTTCTGAGTCTTTTGAATCTTCTGAATCTTTTGAATCGCTAACTGGCGCACCTTTGGGCAGTAAAAACCGTCGTTGAATTTTACCTAAGCCTTCAATGTCAATTTCCATTGCTATCCCTTTCGGCATAACGGTTCCATCTGCTTTGGTTTGCCATTTGTCATCAATAAAAAACGAATACTCAATAGACAACACGCCCTCAATCACCAAGCTTTTTAAAGGCTCGGCACCAACCACAGGCTCAGGATAGGGATAATACCAACGTTCTAGTCGTCCGCTTTGTACTACATAAGCAACCGATTGCACACTGCCTCTGGGTAACATGCCATCTGGATTTAACCAACCCAATCTAAAAAATAATAATGCCTGGGTGTCTGAATCGAGAATATTATCACCCGCTTGAAAAAACTGCTTACCACGATCACCTTCAAATGAACGAGGCGTACGAGCCACCATTTGGCCTAAATCGCGCTCTAATGCGCCAAAACCTTGTTGTAATGCCTTTAGCCGTATCGCAAAATCCTGCGTGACTTCATCGTTTTTCATTACAGCAGATAATACCGAGTTAGCCGCAATACCCAACATGGCAAAAATCGCGATTGCGATTAGCATTTCAAGTAAGGTAAACCCTGCAAGCTTAGAGTTTGCTGTGCACATAACTGCTTACCTGAGCCACAATTCGTTGATAGCGGTTGTCGTCGCTGACACTCACTGTAATCATTCTAAATTTGTCGTCTGTGGTTTTGACTACTTCTTGTCGCCAGTACCACTCTCGCCCCGCTAACTCAACTTGACCTTCTTTTTTACCAATATCGGGAAAATCACTGGTTAATCGAATATCAACCATTTGATTACTGGCAACCCACTGTGCCAATGTACGTTCTTCTAAAATAGGCATATTGGCCATTTGCTCACTGAGGCTTTTGGTCACTGACACCGCCGCAATGGAAAAAACAGCCAGGGCGACAATCACCTCGAGTAAAGTCATACCCGCATGCTTATTCAATGAAAAAATACTGGGTTTATTCATCAACGCGCCCTAAGGTAAGCCGGCCCAGTGCATCACCAACAACCAATACATTAACGGGTTTAAGCTCATCATTTACCGTTGTAAAATTAAGTTCAAATGGCGTCATCTCACCACTTGGAAACAATAAAATTTGCGGTTCAGGGTGTTTTTTCTTTTCTTCTTCGCTTTCTTCATCGATAAACGGTTCGTCAAACCACGACTCGTCTTGTTCATCTTCTTGTGTCAACGGCATGCCGTCAATCACCACGTCGAGCACGATACCTGGGGCCATTTGCTGAGTTGCCAGTAAACGGTCTTGCTCAACGGGCATCCATTTGCCTTCTTTATAAAACACAAATTGATATTCGTCTTCATCAACCACAATGCCAATAAATTGCCCACTGAGCACGCTTTCATCTAGCACCATTTCTGTCGCAGACATAAAGCGTTGCGCCTGTTTTTTTAGCGCTTGTTCTGGCCCAGCAACGTTCATAGAGATAGTGACTGCAGCAGCCACTAGCCCCATTAACAATGCGACCAGTAATACCTCAAGTAAGGTAAATCCGGCATGACGACGATGCATATTATTGGAAGTCTTGTAAATTCCAGCTGCCTATGTCGTCTTCAGTGCCAGCTTGTCCGTCTGGACCCGCGCTGAAGATATCAATTTTGCCATTTTCACCTGGGCTTAATAAAAAATAGTCATTACGCCAAGGGTCTTGTGGTAAACGTTTAACATAACCACCATCGCGAAAATTACGCGGCTCTGGCGATGATGTAGATTTTTGCACTAACGCATCTAAGCCTTGCTCTGTTGTTGGATAGATACTGTTGTCTAATTTATACATATCTAAGGCATTTTCGAGAGCCACAATATCTGAAACGGCTTTTTGTTGATCCGCTTTGTCTTTGTTGCCCATTAAGTTTGGTACAACCATTGACGCTAAAATACCTAAAATAACAATCACCACCATCACTTCAAGTAAGGTGAAACCGCGTTGTTTACTGTGTTGTTGCATTAAAGACTTCCTTCTAAAAATGACTCAAAAACATTGAGCTAATCGGCTTTGCTGAAAACTTAGCCACTGATTAAGTTATTTAATTCTAATATTGGCTGCAAAATAGCCATAACGATAAATAATACAACCGACGCCATACTCACCACCAGCATGGGTTCAAACACGCCCAGTGCAATATTAACGTTAGACTCAAACTCCCGGTCTTGATTATCTGCCGCACGTTCTAGCATATTTTCTAATTGACCACTCTTTTCACCAGACGCGATCATGTACAACATCATCGCAGGGAACAACTTAGTATTAGTCAACGCGGCCCCCAAACTGGTTCCCTCGCGCACGCGAGCTGTTGCATCATCAACCGCGGCACGCACTTTGACGTTTTGTAATACTTCACTCGCAATACGCATTCCATCAAGTAGCGGTACTGAACTGGCAGATAAAATACTCAATGTACGGGCAAATCGCGCGGTGTTTAAGCCTTTGCTAACTTTACCAATAACAGGAAGGTTAAGTAATGCCGTATCGTATTTCATGCGCATTTTAGGATTGGTCAGTAGTCGCTGAAACACAATCAGTCCGCCAAATATAATCAACACCACCACTACCCCCCAATGCTGAACAAAATCAGAGGCCAAGATTAAAAATTGAGTTGTGCCTGGGAGTTCTTGACCCATATGCTCAAACTGTCCAACCACTTTTGGGACTACAGCGGCAAGTAAAACCGCAATAACACCAATGGCCACCACAGTTAACACAATAGGGTAAATCATTGCTTGAGTGAGTTTTGACTTAAGTTGTTGGCGGCGCTCGGTATAGTCAGCAAGACGATTGAGTACCACTTCTAAATGGCCTGATTTTTCACCCGAGGCAACCATTGCCCGGTATAAGTCATCAAACACATGCGGAAACTCTGCCATCGAATCGGCTAAGCTGTAACCTTCAACGACGCGAGAGCGCACCGCCATAATCATATTGCCCAAACGCGCTTTTTCAGCTTGCTGGCCAACCGCTTTTAGCGCTTCTTCAATCGGTAAACCTGCAGCAACTAGGGTGGCAATTTGGCGCGTAATTAATGCCAACTCGGCCACAGAAATGCGCTTTTTAAACAGATTAGCTAGACTAAAACCACTACGTTGCGCACGGGCCTCTGTTTCATTAACAGCTTGAAGCTCAAGTGGCATGAGGCGTCTTTCACGCAGTTGGCTTCGAGCATGTCTAGCCGTGTCGGCTTCAATGACGCCTTTTTGTTGTTTGCCTTTGCTATCAAGGGCTTTGTACTCAAACGCTGCCATTGATTATTCCTCGCGAGTCACGCGTAACACTTCTTCTAATGTTGTCACGCCCGCTAATACTTTACTCATACCATCATGACGAATACTTGGCGTCGACTTACGTACGTATTTTTCAATCGCTAATTCGCCACGGCCACCGTGTATTAACTCCCGCACATTGTCGTCAACAATTAATAACTCGTGAATACCCGTCCGGCCACGATAACCGTTGTTGCCACACGCTTTACAGCCTTTAGCCCGGTAAATATGACGTGTATCGTTAGCCGTGATACCTAATAATTCTCGCTCACGTTCATCTGGTTCGTGGGCCACTTTACAGCTAGGGCACAAGGTACGAATAAGTCGTTGGGCCAACACACCAAGCAAACTGGAAGACACTAAGAAAGGTTCTACGCCCATATCTTGTAAACGGGTAATGGCACCGGATGCAGTATTGGTGTGCAACGTTGAAATCACTAAGTGACCCGTTAACGATGCTTGCACGGCTATTTGTGCAGTTTCAAGATCACGGATTTCACCAATCATCACTACATCAGGGTCTTGGCGCAAAATAGCCCGTAACCCACGAGCAAATGTCATATCAACCTTGGTATTAACCTGAGTTTGACCAATGCCATCTAATTCGTACTCGATTGGATCTTCAACCGTTAAAATGTTGGTATCTTTTGAGTTGATTTCAGTCAGACCGGCATACAGGGTAGTACTTTTACCCGATCCGGTAGGGCCGGTCACGAGAATAATGCCGTGAGGTTTACGGATTAATTCGTCAAACTGCTCACGAATATGGTCAGTCATACCTAACTGCTTTAAGTCCAGGTTGCCGGTATTTTTATCGAGTAAGCGCATTACCACTCGCTCACCATGGCTCGATGGCATAGTCGACACACGCACATCGACTGCACGGCCTGCTATACGCAGAGAAATACGTCCATCTTGTGGTAACCGTTTTTCGGCAATGTCTAAACGCGCCATCACCTTAATACGCGACACCAGTAACGATGACAATTTGCGGTTTGGCTTTAACACTTCTTTTAACACGCCGTCGATACGAAAACGCACAACAAGCTGTTTTTCGTAGGTTTCGACGTGAATGTCTGAGGCTTCTTCTTTAATCGCTTCAGACAGTAGCGCATTGATTAACTTAATAATGGGGGCGTCGTCATCACCTTCAAGCAAATCTTCTGTTTGCGGTAGCTCTTCGGCTAACGTAAACAAATCCATTTCATTGCCAATATCCTCCATGAGCTGCTGCGCCTCAGAAGAATTAGCCTGATACGCTTGCGTTAACTTAGCTTCAAACTTTGCCGCTTCTAGCTTGATTACGGCTAAATCAACCCCCGCATAACGCCTCACTTCTAGCATTGCATTTAACGGGGTGTTGTCGGTATAAAACAGGCAAAGTTGCTCTTTTTCCTTCGCCAAAACCAATTGAAAACGATGTGAAAATGCAAACGGCAGACGCTCTTTGCTGTTCGAGTGAAAAACCTCATCGCCTTCTACGACTTCCATAGCGACGTCACTTGATACTTGGGCTAACGGCTCTGTCATCGTACTATCACTCATTGTCTTGAGCCTTGTCCTTCTCTAAGCTTTCATTAATGATGCTTAAAGCGGCATCAGAGTCACGCAAATCGGTATCGAGACGCTGACGATTTTTATAGTGGTCAAGCATGTCATTCACTTCATCAGGCAAATAGGCTTCTTGGCTCCACTCTTCTAAAACAGGCACTTCAGTATTTGGCATAAGGTTAATGCCACGACCTTGTTGTTCAAGCTGCAAAGCTCTGAAATAATTGTATTTACGCCCAGCAATACCTTCCATTGTCATGCCATCGCGGATAATGGTTGGCTTAATGAAAATCATCAGGTTTTTCTTGGTTGTACTGCTTGAAGATGATTTAAATAACCAGCCTAAATACGGAATGTCGCCCAAGATAGGCACTTTTTGCACACTTTCCTGCACGTCTTCACTAATTAATCCGCCTAGCACGACAATTTGACCAGAATCGGCCATAACTGTAGTTGTTAATCGGCGTGTAGAGAAACTGATATCGACACCTGTGTTACCATTAACACCTGATACTTCTTGCTCAATCGTTAGCTTAACCGACGAGCCTTCGTTAATTTGCGGAACCACTTTTAGCTTAACACCCACTTCTTTACGCTCAACCGTTTGAAATGGATTGTCGTTATTTGAACTCGACGTTGACCCCGTTAGAATTGGTACCTCGTCACCCACAATAAATGAAGCTTCTTGGTTATCTAACGTGGTAATTGACGGTGTCGCAAGAATGTTTGAATTGGTATCACTTGATACCGCTTGAATTAACGCCGCAAAGTTACCTGTAGTCACGCCCCATGCCATACCATTAACCTTGCCTAATGCTTCGGCAATTAAGGTGTAGTCACCATCTGAGGTTGGGTTAGTCGTGGTAGTAGAGCCACCGTCTGAGTTAGTTACAGTAACCGTTGTACCTTCTTCCTCTTGCGCAGCTAGCACGCCGGCGCCGACTTCACTGATCGACGGACCAATGTTATTAAACTGAGTTAAGCCACCAGAAGTGCTACCCCATTGCACACCAAAACCAACGTTATCGCCTTCTGAAATTTCAACGATAATGGCTTCAACCAATACTTGAGCTCTACGAATATCAAGCTGATTAATGACGCTTTCTATGGTTCTTAACTGATCGGGTTCGGCACTGATTACTAACGAGTTAGTATCTGGATGCGCCATGATATTAATGTCGCTGCGGCGTTTACTGGAACTGGCGCCAGCTTGCGCAGCGCTGCTGTCTTTGTTTTCTTGAAGGTTTTGTGCAAAGCCTGTTAATACTTCCACCAGATCTTCAGCTTTTGCATAACGCAGGTAACGTACCTTTGTATTACCTGTGCTGGCTTGCTCTGCATCTAAACGCTGGATAAGTTCAACAACACGCTCACGGCTTTTCTCATCGCCACTGACTACCACCGCATTCATACGCTCATCGGCAACCACTTTTGGTGCCTGCCCTGGTAATTGAGCCTGGTTAGCACTTGAACGATACAAGGTGTCAACAATGCGAACTATCTCACCGGCTGAGGCATAGTTTAATGTCACGACCTCTACTGCAGTGTCTCCTTGCTTGTCTACTCGACGCACAATTTCAACCAGTTTGTTAACAACTGCGGCACGGCCTGAAATCATTAAGACATTGGCTTGGTCATAGTTAACCACGTTCCCGCCACCGGCGTTGTCGTTTAACTGACGTAATAAAGGCGCTAACTGTTTAGCTTCAGAGTTATAAAGTGGCACCACTCGAGTCACCATTTCATCGCCTAAACCTGGGGTGTTATCGTCGGCAACACGGATTGCAGATGTTTTGGCATCTTTGTCTTTAATGACCTTGATGACCTGGTTTTCCATTTCAACCACGGCATAACCGTAAACTTGCAATACGTTTAAAAAGAATTGGTAATATTGTTCATCATTCAATAAATCGTAACTACGTACGTTAATTTTACCGCGTACCGTTGGGTCAACAATGATGGTTTTATTGAGGTTTTTTCCAACAATATTAATAAACTCTTGAATGTCTGTGCCTTTAAAATTGGCAGCGTATTGCTCCGACCAAGCTATCGGTGCCGCCATCATGGCAACACCCGCTAGCATTCCAGCAATAATCTTATGTCGGATCCCTTTGTTATTCATTTTACTCAATCCTCTAACGCCAAATTATTCTGGCAAACTAAACATGATTTCGACCAACTGCCCTTCACGCTCTACCATGACAGCCATTTCGGTGAGCTCAGGCAATTGCGCCATCACTTCTAAAGCCTGACCCATCTCAGTCAGATCATACCCATTAATTGATTTGGCTAAATCATTCGCCTGAAAGCCTGCCTGATTAAACAAAGCAACGTCTTTACCAGGGTTTAAACGGTAGCCAGAAAGCTCTTCACCATTGCGCACAGGTGAAATAGATAAAAAGTCAGTTATTTTATTGGGGTCAGCTAACAACTCATCACGAGAATTAGACAGCTCTTGTGAGAAACGTTCATTATCGCGTTGATCAACTCGCTTAACACTTTTCTCTACTTTAGCCTGTTGTAACTGCTCATTAGCTTGGCTTTGAGTGGTGTATTTAAGCCCGTCAAGCATCAAGGTTTCATAACGGCCACCATTGGTGATAATAATTCTGTCGGCATAGACCTCTTTTAATGATGCAGAAGTGCCTTTAATTTTATCGCCGAGGCTGTATGTTTCTTGTTGGCCGCTAGACTCAATAACCGCGAGTCCTTGCTCCTCTGCAGTAGAAGCTACCACACCAGTTAATTGAATAGATAAGTTCGTTTTAGGCGCATCGGTAATTTGCTCAACAACCTCAGGTTTAGGTTTGTTAGCATTACCATCAACACGACCAAACAATAATAGATTACGTACACCAGCAAGCTCGATACGCTTAGCAGTGTTCGCAGAAACAGGGGATGGTTGCCAAGTCGCAGATTGCGATGACACAGGCATCAACCTCCATGTAATTTGTGCTGCCAAAAACAACACGACGACCAATCCAAACCAAAATACAGCAGCACTTAACGGCTTATGCGGCACTGTGGCGGCTTTGTTGATCAGTTTATCTAATAAATCCATATGTTATTGGACCCTCTATACGTCTTGGTACAGGTCTCTGTTCTAATTGTTGAAAAGTAAACTTAGCAGTCATGCTAACCTACAGAAGGTAAAGCAACAACCCTAGCGCATATCGATTGGCGAAACTGCACCAAATATGCTATGTTTGCGCGCACAAATGAGGGCCAATTTAACCCCATCAAAGTGTAATAATAATTACATTGTATGGCAGTTAGATTACTCAGTCTGTGAAATCATCCCTGTTTTGGAGGCCATTTGAATCAAATTCCGTCCGAAAAATGCATTATTCGGCTAGATAAATGGTTATGGGCGGCGCGATTTTATAAAACCCGAGCCATTGCAAAAGACATGATTAACGGCGGTAAAGTACATTACAACGGCCAACGGACTAAATCCAGTAAGAATGCAGAAGTCGGTGCAAAAATTCGTTTACGCCAAGGCAATGATGATAAAGAAGTGATCATCAAGTCGTTATCTGGCCATCGACAAGGCGCAAGTATTGCTCAAACCCTGTACGAAGAAACCCCCGAAAGCATTAGCAAACGCATCATAAACGCTGAAGCGCGGCGGCTAAATATTTTGAATAATCCGGCACCTGATCATAAACCGGATAAAAAACAACGACGGCAGCTTATGCGCTTTAAAGAATATTAAGCGGCTTACAAAGAGTTAAGAGAGTATAAATGAACAACGATATTTTACATCGCTATCTATTTGATAATGCCGATGTCCGTGGTGAAATAGTGCAACTTGAAAGCTGCTATCAAGAAGTGCTGTCCGCTCACGAATACCCAACCGCCTTAAAAAATTTACTCGGTGAACTGATGGCAGCAACGTCACTATTAACCGCAACAATTAAATTTACCGGTGATATCAGCGTGCAATTACAAGGTGACGGCCCCGTCTCACTCGCGGTAATCAACGGCAATAATGAACAAGTGTTACGTGGCGTATCACGCTGGAATGGCAACATTACCGATGATGCTAGCTTGCAGCAAATGTTTGGTAAAGGCTACATGGTGATTACCCTTACACCAGACGAAGGTGAGCGTTATCAAGGGATTGTATCATTAGATCACCTCGACCTAGCGGCATGCTTAGAAGAATACTTTAACCAGTCTGAACAGCTGCCAACCCAAATCAAGTTATTTGCTAATGGCAAACAAGCTGCGGGGATGTTGTTGCAAGTGTTACCCACTAAATCGGGACAAAATGAAGATTTTGAGCACTTATCAACGCTTACAGCAACCATTAAAGCAGAAGAGCTATTTACATTAAATGCACCCGATGTGTTACATCGTCTCTATCACCAAGAAGAAGTGCGTTTATTTGACCCTGTAGACGTGACGTTTAAATGCACCTGCTCGCGTGAGCGCAGTGGCGCTGCGATTAAGACACTCTCTCAGGCAGAAATTGAAGCGATTTTGGCGGAAGACGGCAAAATAGATATGGGCTGTGAATATTGTAAAAACATCTACTCATTTGACGCTATTGATATTGCAGCCTTATACGCTGGCAGTCACAGCAGTGACGCGCAACAGTAAAGAAAAGAATTACGTAATCAATTACAAAAAAAGCGCGTTATGCGCTTTTTTTGTGCCTAAAACCTGATAAAAACAAAACCCAACATTAAAAACTTTCAAAAAAATTACCAAACTGTTCGTTACCAAAGCCTCAACTTCAGTTACAATCGCCTTATTAGCTCAAATAGCCTGCGCGCAATAATAATACCGAGCTAAGTTAAATCGCTAAACCAATAATAACGATAAACACGACACCCGACCTAAAAGACATGGAGATCAACACTATGGCGGATTTATCACACCGCGTTCACCTTAACCCTACGACAGCACAGCTTGTAGAAATCGCGCTTCTTCGTGGAGAAGGTCAGCTCACCGCTAACGGTGCATTAGTGGCCAAAACAGGAGATAGAACAGGTCGTTCACCAAATGACCGTTTTATTGTAAAAGATCCAAGCACCGAAGCTGACATTGAATGGGGCAAAGTTAACCGCCCATTTGATGCTGGTAAATTTGATGCATTATGGGGGCGCGTAGAAGCCTATCTTGCTGATAAAGAGATTTTTATGTCTGAGCTTGAAGTCGGCGCAGACGATGACCACTACATTCCCATTAAAGTTACAACTGAATACGCATGGCATCAGATTTTTGCCCGTAACCTGTTTATCATTCCGACCATTTTTAACCGCAACAACAAAGACACATGGCAAATTATCAACGCCCCAGGTTTTGTGTGTGACCCCGAGCGTGATGGCACTAATTCAGAAGCCGCTGTAATCCTTAATTTTGCCGAACGTAAAGTCTTACTGGCTGGTTTAAAGTATGCAGGAGAAATGAAAAAATCCATGTTCTCTGTGCAAAACTTTTTACTCCCAGCGAAGGGCGTATTACCAATGCATTGCTCTGCAAACGTGGGGCACAATGGTGATACAACGTTATTTTTTGGTCTTTCAGGTACGGGTAAAACCACCCTTTCAGCCGATCCGAAACGTTTATTAATTGGTGATGACGAACACGGCTGGGCACCTGGTGGGGTATTCAATATCGAAGGCGGTTGTTACGCAAAATGTATCGACCTAAGCCAAAAAAATGAACCGGTAATTTGGGATGCAATTCGTTTTGGTACCGTGCTCGAAAACGTAGTACTTGATGAGCAGCGAGTCCCTAATTACAACGACACCAGCTTGACCGAAAATAGCCGTGCAGCTTACCCACTTGAGCATATTGCACAACGTAAAGTAGAAAACCGCGGAGCAGAACCTCACGCAGTGGTATTTTTAACTTGTGACGTTTCAGGTGTGTTACCGCCCGTCTCTATTTTAAGTAAAGAGCAAGCGGCATATCACTTCCTGTCTGGCTATACAGCCAAAGTGGGCTCTACAGAAATGGGCTCAACGTCTGCTATTCAGTCAACTTTTTCAACCTGTTTTGGCGCGCCATTTTTCCCGCGCCCTGCGGGGGTATACGCTGAACTACTAATGAAACGCATCGAATCATTTGGCAGCCAGGTGTATTTGGTTAACACCGGCTGGACTGGTGGCCCACACGGTGTCGGTAAGCGCTTTGATATTCCAACCACACGCGCGATTGTTGACGCCATTGTCAGTGGTGAATTAAAAGATGTTGAAACAGTACACATTGATAAGCTCAACCTCAATGTTCCTGTTGCTGTTGCTGGAGTAGACACTAAGCTGTTAAACCCAATCAATACTTGGAAAAATGCTGCAGAATACGACAAGTATGCACAACAATTAGCGCAAGAGTTCAACGATAACTTTGCCAAATATCAAGTGTCTGATGCCATTAAACAGGCGGGGCCTAAGGTTTAATCCTCACACTGTCACCTTAGATAAATAAGCCTAAAATCCCAACTCTGGTTGGGATTTTTTATTATGTGGCATCATATTAATCAAAGGGTAATGCTATGATGTCATTTAAGTTTAGCATCTCAACATCATGACCTAGAGGTATACATGCAGCGCAATTTGTTTTCTCGTTTATGGATTAGTCCTTTTTTATTGTTCTCAACCTTAACGATTGCAAATGAAAAGGTCGTTCAACAACCAACGATCGAGCAAGCAAATACCTTTATCAACGACAGCATATTACCGCCAATTCAAGCGTGGTCTGGTGCAAGTGAAGCCCTGCTGTTAAGTCCCGAACATCCTTGGGCAACCCCGTTTGAGCAGCAAAATTACCAGAGCACGCCAAACTACCAAGACACCATGGCATGGTTAGATAACCTGGTCGACAGCAGTGATTTATTGCATAAAGTCAGCCTAGGTAAAAGCCCACAAGGTCGAGACATATGGATGATAGTCGCCTCAGCGGAAGGTGCGCAAACCGCCAAACAACTGGGGCAAAATGGCAAAGCAACCATATTGGTTCAAGCCGGTATCCACTCAGGCGAAATCGACGGTAAAGATGCCGGGATGATGTTATTGCGTGATATAAGCCATGGCAACAAACGCACGCTACTCGAAAATGTTAACTTGCTATTTGTACCGATTTTAAGTGTAGACGCACACGAGCGTAGCAGTGAATACAATAGGGTTAATCAACGCGGACCGATAAACATGGGCTGGCGTACTACCGCCAATAACCTTAATTTAAATCGAGATTATGCCAAAGCTGATGCAATTGAAATGCAACATCTCATTCATGCAATCAATATTTGGCAACCCCATCTCTACATTGATGTGCATGTTACCGACGGAATTGACTACCAATACGATGTGACTTTTGGTTATAACGTTAAGCAAGGCTACAGCCCCAGCAGCTTTAACTGGCTAGAGAATATCTATCGCCCAGAAATAGAAGCCGCACTTACACAGCAAGGTCACATTCCTGGACCGCTAGTTTTCGCATTAGATAATACCGATATGGCAAAAGGAATTTCGCTGTGGAATCCTAGCCCAAGATATTCAAATGGTTATGGTGATGCTCGCCACTTACCCACAATATTAATCGAAAACCATAGCCTGAAACCATACAAACAACGTGTACTCGGCACTTATGTGATGCTCGAGCAAACGTTAAAAACCGTCGGCCAAAATAGCACTAAGTTAAAGTCGGCAATTAATGACGATAAGTACCGCAACCCAAGTCAATTAACACTGTCATGGCAAAGTGAACAACTTCCTGAAGGCATCGATTTTAAAGGCATTAACTACCATATTGAAACCAGCCCAATTAGCGGCGCTGATGTTGTACGGTGGACTGGCGAACCTAAGCTATATGCCAATATCCCTGTTGTTGCCAATACAAAAGCTGACGTCATAGTGTCTCGACCTATCGCCTACTATATTCCGCCACAGTGGAACACTGTCATAGAACGTTTATCACTGCACGGTATCCGCATGACTCGCATTGAAAAATCGACTCAAATCACCGCACAGCAATATCACTTCAGCCAACCTGTGTTTTCTAAAGCTGATTATGAAGGGCGTCAAACCGTTACCGCAAACACCATGAGCAAAAAGGTCACCGCGTCACTGCCTGCGGGAACCATGCGCGTGGCAACCGATCAGCCTCTGGGCGACTTAGCCATGTTGCTATTAGAACCACAAGCTGAAGATTCATTATTTTATTGGGGATTCTTCAATACGATTTTCACGCAAACAGAATACATTGAAGACTACGCAGTCGAGCCTCTTGCAGAAAAAATGTTAGCTGAAAGCCCCAAGCTACAAGCCGAGTTTGCTCAAGCACTCAAGGATCCTGAGTTTGCCAAAGACAGTAAAGCCAGATTACGTTGGTTTTATCAGCGCAGCCCATACTACGACACACACTATTTAATTTACCCAGTTCTTAGGGCAATGAAATAATTAAGCTAATGACATAAAAGCGCTACGGCGCTTTTATTGTTTTACAGCATCTATCCAGTGAATATAAGCTCTATTAGCATAACCATAAGGCAACGTTGGATTTTCAAGAGTGAAAATTTGGCTATGCTGATATCGACTTAACGGAAATGCTGGCGCAGTTGTTGCGTGGTGCCTAATAAATTCGACTAACTTGCCATTAGCAAGTAACGCTAACAACCCGTCGGTGAGTCGCTGCGCAAGGAGATGATTTTGTTTATTAACAAAAAAGTACATAGGCAAAGGATAACGCAGCATGATTGGATCATATACGACTAACGACTCATTCCCCACAACGCTCACTTCAGCATAAGCCTCATTAATCCCTCGAGGAAAATAATCACAACGTTGTTGCAATAGCATGGCATACATTAATTTAAATGAAATCACTCGTTCAACACGATAACCGTTAAACTCCAAAATATCTGAATCAGGCCATTGACTACCCTGGCAGGCAACCATTTTTTGTAATTGCTCAGCAGATGTAATCGCAGCAAATTCACTTACTCGATCACGAGAAATCACAGGCACACGATCGCCAAGTAACCCACCATCTAGCGGTATTGTTATCGCAAGATAATCACGTTCACGTTCGATGCTGGTTCCGGCCCAATACACATCTAATTGCTTATTTTTAAGCATACTAAAACCACGTGATTGCGATAATGATGATTCTAAAATAATCACCTTAGCAGGACCGTAATCAGCAGCCGTGACATCAAGCACTAAATGCAATAAATCGACATAATAAAGGTAGGTGGAATTATCTATTGATTGTGAAGGCTGGATACGTACAACATTCTCAGCACAAACTGGCGCTGACAATAAGCATAATAGCATCAACCAAAACCATAATTTAGCTACCAATCAAGTCGCATCCACTGTGAATAGGGTTAATAGAGTCTAGCCGTAAATTCGCTAAGTCACTAATGGACTTATTTGATATGATGAATTTTGTGTAACCAGTTGTATTTTTTGTTGGCGAGACATTTTTTTTATCGCGATTTCACGCTTTAATGCCGCACTACGGTCAATATGAGATTCTTGATAAACAAGCGTTAAAGGGCCTTTACCTTTTAAAAATTTGGCCGCTTTAACGCCACCGAGTTGATGCTCCGCAAAACGCCGTTCAACATTCGTGGTCACGCCAGTGTATAAATGAGAATTAGCACAACGAATAATATATACATACCACCCAGAAACGGGGTTAACTTGAGACATAAATGATAAAAACCTTAAGTATGATCATAAAACTCTTATTCCAAAAATGGCATACTAGCACTCAATAACCATAAAAATATCTTAGGTATACATTAAGGACGTTCAGATGCCACACAATCAAGATCCTTGCGCGCAACCGACATTATTGCATCCAGACCAAGCTATTGAACAATTATTAGCACAAGTTGCCGCAACGCAAGACACTGAACTGGTCACCCTCAACCACGCAATTGATAGAGTACTCGCCGAAGATCTAGCATCGAGCATCGATTTACCTCCCTTTGACAATTCAGCAATGGATGGTTATGCATTTAATTATGCCGATTTAGATAGCACAAAAACACACACTTCTCTCACGCTTGTGGGTAGCTCATTTGCAGGTCATCCATTTCAGGGAAAACCCCAGCCCAATACCTGTATTCGTATTATGACAGGCGCTCCGGTACCCGCGGGTTATGATACGGTACAAATGCAAGAGAACACACAAGCGAACGGCAACCAGATCACGATAGAACATCCACACAAGCAAGGCGCCAATGTACGTAAACGCGGAGAAGAATTACTAGCGGGCACAAAAGTATTACATCGAGGTGTCATAATTCGCGCCGCCGAAATGGGGGTTTTAGCAACGATAGGCATTAGCCAGGTACGAGTATCGCGTACATTAAAAGTCGCGTTTTTCTCTACCGGTGATGAATTACGCCCTGTCGGTAGCGAACTTGCACCAGGGCAAATCTATGACTCTAACCGCTATTCTATCCAAGGTTTATTAAGCAAAAGCAATGTGCAGTGGATAGATCTAGGCGTCATTCCTGATAATAAAGAAGCCATCCGAGGTGCGTTTAAAGAAGCAGCAAGCTTAGCAGATATGGTACTGACATCGGGAGGCGTATCGGTCGGTGAAGCCGACTTTACTAAACAAATATTATCTGAAGAAGGTCAAATAACTTTTTGGAAACTGGCCATAAAACCCGGTAAACCATTTGCCTTTGGCAAAATAGGCAAAGCCGTATTTTGTGGCTTACCCGGAAACCCAGTTTCGTCAATGGTGACCTTTTATAAACTGGTGTTACCTATTTTGCAAAAAATGCAGGGACTTAAGCCTACAACACCTTTATTTTGCCAAGCCACATTACAAACCGACATTCGTAAACACCCAGGAAGAGTGGAATACCAACGCGGTATATTAACCCGTAATGCCTCTGGCGAACTCGAAGTATCCATCACCGGGAGCCAAGGCTCAGGCATGTTAACATCGATGAGCTTAGCTAATTGCTTTGTGATTTTAGATCAATTCCAAGGCGACTTATCTAAAGGCAATACTGTCACCGTAGAGCCTTTTAACAGCGTGCTGTGCTAGGAAAATTATGCAGTCTGAAGACCAAGAAATATTAAGCGACAATGAAATGCTCCGCTATAGTCGCCAAATCTCCATCAAAGCAATGGATATAGAAGGCCAAGAAAAGCTCAAACAAGCCAAAGTATTGATCATCGGCGCAGGCGGATTAGGATGCGCAGCGAGTCAATATCTTGCCGTTGCCGGTGTAGGTGAAATAACTCTGGTAGACTTTGATACGGTTGAATTATCAAATTTACAACGCCAAGTTTTGCACTTTGATGAAAACATCGGCCAAGCCAAAGTTGACTCAGCCAAACAAACTTTAGCTCAACTTAATCCGTTAATTAGCATCAACGCTATTAATAAACTGTTAGAAGACGATGAAATCAATCAACTCGTTAGCCAACATAGTTTAGTACTCGACTGTACTGATAACGTTTTAGTACGTGAGCAGCTCAATCAAAGCTGTTTTGAGCACAAAACGCCACTGGTGTCAGCGGCTGCAATAAGGATGGAAGGCACAGTAACTGTATTTGACTACCAAACAAATACGCCCTGTTACAAGTGTTTCAGTGC
This sequence comes from Shewanella inventionis, assembly GCF_014641855.1. Classification (GTDB taxonomy): domain Bacteria; phylum Pseudomonadota; class Gammaproteobacteria; order Enterobacterales; family Shewanellaceae; genus Shewanella; species Shewanella inventionis. Next base: position 16,003 of record NZ_BMII01000035.1, on the reverse strand, counting down.
GTTGTTTGGTGAGCAGCAACTAACCTGTGTCGAGTCAGGTATTTTGGCCCCTGTAGTGGGCATGATCGGCTGTATTCAGGCAACTGAAGCGATAAAAGTGATGAGTAAAGTGGGCAATGTTCTGGCTGGTAAATTGTTAATGGTCGATGCAATGACAATGGAGTTCAGGCAAATGACATTACCCAAACAACCGCATTGTAAAGTGTGCGGCAAGGGTAAATAACCCTAAAGGCAAGATGGTTATGTCTTTAGGGCTCTTGGCTTAAATGAGGCTCACAGGCCAATAAAGCTTGTTGAGCTAATCGCTCGCGCTCAGCTTTGGCAACGTATGGCGTTTTATTTGCCGCGTGTAACTTTGCGTTGGCCTTTTTGGCTTTAGCTTTAAGTGTTTGGTTAATTTTCTTTTTACGATTCATCGTGGGCTCACACCAAAACCATCATTATAGCCTTAAACAACATCAATCACTATCCATTCTCGCCGCGAGCTTATAAGTCCTCTTGCAACACCACCCATACCGCATGAATAAGACCCGGAATAAAAAAGAAAAAACACAGCAAAATATTGATCAACAAATCTTTGCCCATACCGTTTTTCAAAAACACCGCTAAAGGAGGCAGTAATATCGCAATGATAACCAATAATAATTTGTTTGTGTCCATTTTTCATCCTTATTTTGTTGCTTAATTTAGAGAATACAATTATAAAAATAGCAAAGGATACAATTTGTTAATAAGTTATTTTGTAACAATTAAATTAACAATGTTAAACCGAACATCATGGTTTATTGAATTTGCTTATTGATACACATGTTTGCCATGCTATAGCCTTAACCCAAGATGTGACTCACAACACCACACGTGAGGTACCGGTTGTGATGTCATTTAGCAACAATATAAGTGATCAAACATGCTGCCTCTATCGTCCCGCAGACGCTTGTTTCAAGATGTTGACAGGTCGATTGAGTATGTATCACTGCCAGTGTGCTATTGTAAAACCTTAACACGCTATTTGTTACTCATACAACAATACTGAACAGGTCATATGGAACATAGCCAAAGCATTATTTTTGTTCAATTTTTTTGTTTAATTGGTACAAGCTGTACCATTGCATGGGCAATATATGCTGGCGTGTTCAAAATTGCACCCAACGCAAGTTGGCGTTTCGCACTAGCCAATATCTGTACCGTCAGCGGGGTCTTACTCTACACACAACGCACCGATTCGATCAGTTACCTTTATTGGTTTATCGCTGACATGGCTGTATTACTGGGATTTGCGCTTGTACGTTGGGGCTGCCAACATTTATTTAAACAAACAACGTCTTATTTGTTCGACTTAGTACTGTTAGCCAGCTGCGCCTTGCTTATGCTACTGGTTCCGCCGTCGCTTGATTATGCCGTTTATCTTGTCATCGTGATGAGTATTACCGCAGCCATTCTCATATCACTCACAGGCCTTGATAACGCAAAAGCGTCTAAAAAACACATGTCTATGTCAAATGCGATATTGATTAATGTGCCTTTTTTAATCATGGGGGCGCTTTTTGTTATCCGCGCAATGGCCCTTTTTTACTCCCCTGAAGATCTCGCCAACTTATCGGCGGCTGATAAGCTAAATTCTCCAATGGTTATGTGGAGTTATATCATTTTATTGCTTCTGACCAATTTAGTATTATATGGCAACGCGCTAACTCGTTTAGTGTTTAAGGTCTCGCGTTTGGTTAATAAAGATCACCTTACAGGTTTGTGGAACCGTCACGCATTACTGGACAAACTAGACGAAGTGGATGCCTTATGGCAACGCAATGGCTCGGCATACAGCTTACTGGTCCTCGATGTCGATCACTTTAAACAGGTTAACGATACTTATGGTCATATGGCCGGTGATGCAGTACTTAAACATACCGCAATGCTAATGCAACACTCGCTGAGAAAAATTGATTTTATTTGCCGGTATGGTGGGGAGGAGTTTTTGATCATTTTGCCGTCAACAAATCACGAGGAGGCCATGTTTGTTGCCAAAAAAATCCAATCTCAAATCAATAACACCTCGGTAAAATGGAAACATCATGAGATCGCAATCACCTTAAGTATCGGCACTGCCACCTGTAAAAATCATATCAGCGTTGAACAATTATTACAGTTAGCAGATGAGGCAATGTACCTGGCCAAAAATGCTGGCCGAAATACGATTTGCACTAAAGAGCCTGAAAATCTCGAATTTAATTCTTCAAAGCATTAACACATCAAAAACACCATCTGGCTATTTTTTAGTAGGCCAGTCAAGACTATCTGGCTGTGACCATTGCTGATTAACTGATAGTCTGAACTGCTCATCATTAAACTCTTCACCGTCTATCGGTAATTGTTGAAACGCATACTGCTGACCTAAATAGTTAAAATGCAGACAATAAGCATGCAAATAACAGCGATCGCTTTCAACATGACCATAGAGTGTATCCCCTAAAATAGGGACGCCAATGCTCGCCAGTGCAACTCTTAATTGATGGGTTTTTCCGCTTAATGGTTTTAATAAATAGGCTCGTTTACCTTCACTAAGGCTTAAACAAAAAAACTGGGTGATAGCAGGGTTTTCTGTTGTGCGAAGTAACTTGTACATACTTCGACGAGATTTTGCCATATCACCAATAATCCAGCCTTGTTTCTTTTTAGGCTTACCTAATGCAATGGCCAAATAATATTTTTGTACCAAATGAGCCGTGAACATTTGAGTAAATACATTGGCGGCATGTGGGGTTCTTGCCACAATAAGCAAGCCTGAAGTGGGCGTATCTAGCCTATGCACCGGGTACAACTTATAGCCTAAATCAGCTTCGGCTTGAGCGATAACCCCTGCAGTGCCATCTTGGCTATGAAAATGCACATGGGGCGCTTTATTGATCACAATAAAGTCTGGTTGCTCACTTAGCAATTGATACATTGATGGATCCAATTCGATAATACCCGCAGCTAAAAAACGGGTTACTTAAAATGAATATTCACTAACAATCCTGGATGATTGTCATGTAATGAAATCGTCGCCTTATGGCGCGATAAAATGGCTTTAACCATCGACAAACCTAAACCTGTACCCTTGTAATGGCGACTGGGGTCGAGACGAACTAGGCGATCAAAAACACGTTCCTTGTCTTCATCAACAATACCTGGGCCGTTATCGCTAATTTGAATGTGCTTACCCCTTTGCTTAATGCTTATGGCTGCACCGATTGGTGAATACTTAATTGCGTTATCAACCAAATTAAACAACGCCTGAAATAGCAAATATTTGTCGCCATTAATCTGTACGTCATTCTCAAGAGAAATGTGTAACTCTTGTTCGCGTGATTCAGCTATAACCTCTGCCATCTCAAATAGATCCTGGCAAATTTGCTGTAAACTCACAGGTTGTAAGTCTAAGGTTTGCTGGCCTTCTTCAATGCGTGTTAAAGATAACATCGCATCAAATGTTCCTAGGCAATGATCCAGCTCTTCAAGTAATTCTGCACTGGCATCGGCTAACTCTTTGGTAGGTTTGTCGGCAAGTTGCTCAATCCCTATACGTAAATGCGATAGCGGTGTCCGTAAATCATGGGCAATATTATCAGTAACCCCGCGTACAGCACGAAGGTTTTGCTCAAGAGTATCAAGCACTAAATTAAACTGCCTAGCCAACATATCAAACTCATCCTGGCTGTCACTTACAGGCAAACGAGTTTCGTAATGACCAGCTTCAATTTGTTCACTCAAACGGTTGTATTCGACCAGTCGTCTAAGGATAGCTTTCGAGAAAATATACCCTAACGCAAGCGTGAGCCCTAATGTAAAGGCAACCGCCCAAAACGCTGCATTAATAAATTTTTCAATTAAGGTTGCTAGGTGATCGGTTCTCGTGGCAATTAACACAGGGCCATAGCGAGTCATCACTAATCCGCCCGTTAAAATATGCAGTTTATCTGGGCCACCAGTAAAAATGGGGAAATCTTTGGTTTCGGGAAGCTGGGGCATATTTTCTGGCAAAAAGGTCAATGCCCCGACCATGTCGACACTATTTCGCCAAGCAATTAACGCCGTTTTAGGATCGGCGGCGCGGATTTGCGCCGCAAAACTTCTACGATTTACGGTTAATGCTAATTGCTGATATCGCTGCATTTCTGCAGCAAGATGCTTATCAACCTGGTTTTGCTGTTCTATCACTAATTGTCGATAAAGGCTTAAAACCAACATCACAATCAAGATGGTGACTAACGTTGAGAAGATAAGCGTAATGCGCCATGCACTACTTTGATATGGCTTAATGGCCTTTGCAGAGGCGATAACCCGCACCCCTTACTGTTTCAATTAACTCGCCATGCCCTAACTCTTCAAACTTACGACGCAGTTTTGCAATATGCACATCAATGACATTGGTACGCGGGTCGAAGTGATAATCCCACACGGCTTCAAATAATAACGTGCGGCTAATCACTTGATTTGGATGCTCCATTAAATACTTAAGCAGCTGGAACTCTTTTGGCTGTAACATTAATTCACTGTCATCAAGCGTCACTTTTCGTGTGAGCAACTCCATTTTTAGGCCGCCGACTTCAATATCGGTTGCAGCGGGCTCAACAACATTGCGTTGAATTAACTTTTCGGCACGTACTAATAGTTCAGCAAATGCAAAAGGTTTGGTCATGTAGTCATCACCACCAGCACGCAAGCCTTTAACACGTTCATCAACGTGACTCAAAGCAGAAAGAATTAACACTGGGGTTTTGTTACCGCTGGTGCGTAATGCTGACAAAAGAGTCAGGCCGTCTAGCTTAGGTAACATACGATCTAAAATGAGTAAGTCATATTGATTGTGTTTGGCTAACGTTAAGCCTTCTTGACCATCTGTTGCGCTGTCTACCTGGTACTTTTGTGCAGTAAAACCGTTGGCCACATACTTTAACGTGGTGGCATCATCTTCAACCAATAAAATACGCTTAGTCATAGAGTCTTTAATCCCATTTGAGCAGAGGAAGTGGACGCAGAGTTTCAATATCGAAAGCAATGGTGTTTTTGCTGTCTTGATTGAGGAGTTTTAGTTCAAGATAACTAATGGATAAATCGTGGTCCAATTCCGCTTGCGTTAAGTATCCTTGTTGATCTTCAATCGCTAGTGCCACCAGTGCTGAAAATGTCATTTGCTTAGCTTGCAACATTTTGGCTGCATTCACAGGGCCAATGTCATCAGAACTATACACAGATGTCTTTTCGTTTAGCAGCACACCATCTAGTGCCCGGTATTGATATTTACTCATTTTACGCGTTTCTACATCCACCATAGAAATTTTGTAAACCAGTAAACCTTCCTCCACCTCAACATCAAAGTCACATATCGTGCCTTTATCTTGTTGCTCTAACTGCTTCATGACCACAATTGGCTTTAAAAAATCGCCATTGATCAATAAGGTATGCATTGATGGCGTTGCCATCACGGCACAAGGAAGAAAGCATATTGCCAATAGCAACCGAACCATCACGAGCCTCTATTTGATTGAAAACTTTATTACACCACTACTCTACCTAACCGCAGCCAAAGTCCCAAGAAATCTAAGATTAATAATTGATCATAAATGCCATAAAACAGGGCGTTATCGGCAATTATCAGCGCTAGGATGACGCATTTAAAATATGAATTTGTTCGGACTTTAATGCAATTGTTGTTTGCATTCCAACTTGCAGCCCCAGCTTATCGACTAAATGGGTTGGCACATCCGCATTAATCACCGAACCAATACCAATAATTGAGGCTATCACGCGTGATGATTCACCCATTACCAATACAGACTCAATCAACACATCGAGTTTATTTAAACTTTTACACAAACGGCCGCTACTAATGGCATTAAAGCGGATACCTTGATTAGGAATAACCCAACGAATTGCTTGTCCCTGTGAAACATGCGGTGAGCTGTCGCTTACAATTAACTTATCCCCTAGGGTAAACCAGGTCATATTCCGCGTAGCGTCTTGCTCAACCACCTGCCCATCAAAAATATTACGTAAGCCCATTTGTCTGGCTACGGCTTCATCATTGGGATGGGATAATACTTCAAAAGGTTTGCCCTGCTGTAACATTTTGCCTTGGCTTATCAGCATCATTTTATCGGCTAGCAATAACGCTTCATGAATGTCATGAGTGACCATAATCACAGGGATAGACAATTGCAGCTTAAGCCTTGCTAACTCAATATATAAGCGCTCACGGGTTTCTCGATCAACAGCGGAAAAAGGCTCATCAAGTAACAAAATTGAGGGCTCGCGTGCTAATGCCCTTGCTAAAGCAACTCGCTGGCGCTGTCCACCGGAAAGCTGTGTTGGTAACCTATCTGGCAGCCCGTGCAGATTAACCCGCTCTAACCAGTCTAATGCTCGCTGCTTTCGTATTGCTTTGGGCACATGATCAAGTCCAGCTATCACGTTTTCTAATGCCGACAAATGTGGAAATAAACCAAAATGTTGCGGCATGTAGCCAATGTGACGCTGTTGAGGCGTTAACGAAAGTGATGAGTTCGCATCAAACCACATTGCATCACCACATTTTATGTGTCCATGCTTAGGCGTGGCTAATCCGGCAATCATTCTTAGCAAGGTGGTCTTACCGCCACCCGATGGCCCAACAACCGCTAACACCTCACCTGCTTTGCAGGTAAAGTTAGCGACTAATGGTATCGGCGATGCTTGATTGATATGGCAAGTTAAATCAGCGCTGCGTGGCGCCATTATGGCCTCCTAAGCGCCGAGACATACTGGTAGTCAATGCCAAAGCACTCACAGCAAAAAGTAATAAAACCAACGACATCATCCCTGCTGAATCGAAATCGAACGCTTGCACGCTATCATATATCGCTATTGAAATGGTTTTTGTTTCACCGGCTATGTTGCCACCGAGCATCAACACAACACCAAATTCACCTAATACATGAGAAAAACACAACACTAAAGCAGTTAGCACCCCCGGCCAAACCATGGGCAATTCTATTTTCATAAAAATCCGCAAACGGCTCATACCGCAACAGGCTGCTGCATCTCGAATATCAATTGGAATGGTTTCATAAGCGCGCTGTATCGGCTGCACAGCAAATGGGATATTAACTAGAATTGACGCAATAACAAGACCCGAAAAATGAAAGACCAATTGTTGGCCAAACATCTGCTCTACATACTGGCCTATTATGCTTTGATTACCTAAACCCACCAGCAAATAGTAACCTATAACTGTCGGAGGTAGCACCAAGGGCACAAGTATTAAGGCTTCGACCCAGGACTTACCACGAAACTGAAAATAGGCCAAACCACGGCCAACCAATATGGCTAAGGGGATCAAAAAGACAACAGTAAAACAGCTCAACTTGACCGACAACCATAATGCTTGCCAATCCATTAGTCATGAGCCTCTAAAGTGTTAGGCAAGTTAAAACCAAATTCACTTAAAATGGCTTGCGCTTGTTGGCTTTGCAGATATTGATAAAAACGAGATGTGGTTTCAGAGGCATCAGGCATTAACGCCATACGCTGATTAAGGGGTTGATATAACTCATCAGGGATCACCACATAATGTGCCATTTTGCTAAATTGCGGTGCTAATACTAACGACAAAGGTACAATCCCCCCCTGAGTTGAGCCACTAATGGTAAATTGAGCCGCCTGAGAGGCATTTTCCCCAAATATGAGCTTGGGCTGAATCGCATCCCATAAACCTTTAGCTGTTAGTACTTCACGGGCACGTTCACCATATGGTGCATGCTCTGGGTTAGCAATAGCAAATCGCATTAGTTTACCGTCGGTAATCAATTGCTTTAAACCAGCAAGGTTTTCATCAAGTACTAACTCTGATTGCTTAGGTGCTGCAAGCGCCAAACGACCGATAGCGTAAACCACACCAGCGTCTTGGGTATAACCCGCCTTATGGAGTTGTTCAATATAAAATTCATCTGCACTTAGCAGCATTTCAAATGGCGCGCCGTGCTTAATCTGCGACACAAAATTGCCAGACGATCCATAACTAATACGAACACTTAATCCAGTTTGTTCTTCAAAATTATCGGCAATCTTATCTAATGCAAACTTAATATTGGCCGCGGCGGCTATGGCTGGCGCTTGCGCTGCGTGAGCAACCGAAAACAGGCAAACACAAACCATAATTAATGCGGTAATACCGCGTTGCCGTATCAGTAACTTCAAAAAAGACATTTATAGCAGACCCTATTTAATGAGCGTTATACCTGTTCATACAATCATCACCAGATTATTTTTGCCACATTTTAGCGGCTTGCTCATCGCTATCACGAGCCTCAACCCATTTACTACCAGCCTCATTGGCTTCTAATTTCCAAAATGGTGCTTTGGTTTTTAAATAATCAATTAAAAACTCACACGCAGCAAAAGCGGCTTTACGGTGTGCACTGGTCACGCCAATAAACACGATTTGTTCACCCAAGGCCATAGTGCCAACACGATGAATAATCGTCACCTTGTTTAGTGGCCAGCGCTCACGTGCTTGTTGGCAAATTTGCACCAACACAGACTCGGTCATGCCAGGGTAATGCTCAAGTGTTAAGTCAGTTACTGCACTGCCATCGTTAAAATCACGCACTTTACCAATAAAATTAACCACCGCACCGTCTTGGTTATCATTGGCCAATAAAGCGTATTCGTCAGCAACGTTAAAATCATGAGTTTGTACACGAACCTTTGTTGCTGTGTTCATGCTTAACCTCCTGTGACTGGAGGGAAGAAAGCCACTTCATCACCCGCTTTAACGGGAGTATCCCACTGACTAATGGTCTGATTAACAGCAACTAATAACTTATCTGATGTCAGCACTTTGGCCCATTTGTCATCGGTTGCCGCCAGTGCAGCACGTAACTCTTCTGCGGTATGAATATTGGCGCTACTGTGCTCCACTTTCGCGGTGCCGAGCAACTCACGGACCTGCGCAAAAAATAATACTTGGATCATAGTGGTCTCTCAATGCGTTTAATTAATAACAATAAATCCGTATACGGTTTACAGCTGGGCGCTAAAATGGCCTGATTTTCCGCCGCGTTTTTCAAGTAATCTCACCTGCGAAATAATCATGTCTTTTTGCACGGCTTTACACATATCGTAAATGGTTAACGCCGCCACTGATGCAGCAGTTAGCGCTTCCATCTCGACACCGGTTTTACCTGACAATTTGCACAGGCTCGTAATGCGAACGCGGTTATGTTCAGGTTGTGCTTCAAGTTCAACTTCCACTTTGGTGAGCATTAATGGATGGCATAACGGAATAAGATCTGAGGTTTTTTTGGCCGCTTGAATACCAGCGATGCGGGCCGTAGCAAACACATCACCTTTATGATGGCTACCACTGATGATCATAGCCAATGTATCTGGGGCCATTTCAATAAAGGCTTCAGCTCTGGCTTCGCGTTCAGTGACTGCTTTTTCAGTAACATCGACCATGTGGGCGTTACCGTCGGCATTAATGTGGGTAAAACGATGACTCATGATATGAATACCTTATCAAATAAAATTTGTAGGTTAGCAGTGCTAATTGCTCGAAGAAAGGTAACGACTAACCACCAATAGAGGCTAAGTGCTTAGTAACGCCTGTGATACCCTGATGTAGAAAATGAGTTTCTTTCTTTTGTGCTAATTGCCCATGTAAGCGAGTAATCAATTCATCTCGCTGTGAGGCATCTTGCAGCAAGTCGCGTAAATCAACACCACTTTCAGTAAATAAGCACAAATGCAGCTTACCTTTAGCAGACACTCTTAAACGATTACAACTGGCACAAAAGTTTTTGGCGTACGGCATTATCAAGCCAATGCGGCCTTGATAATCACTATGACTGAAGTTTTGAGCTGGGCCGTCATCTGCACTAGGCAAGTCGTATAACCACCCCTCTTGCTCTAGTTGCTGCTTAATGTCGACACCCGCCAAATGATGAGCGTTAAAATACTCGCGACCTAAACCCGTTTCCATCAATTCAATAAAACGCAGGTCAATAGGAGTGTGTTTTATCCAATGTAAAAAACGCGGTAAGTCTTTATCGTTTAACCCCTTGAGCAAGACGGCGTTAACTTTAATCCGCTCAAACCCAGCCTCGAGCGCAGCGTCGATACCTCGCATCACTTGGTCGAACTTATTTTCACCTGTAATTTGATAGAACATTCTAGGATCTAAACTGTCTACCGACACATTAATCCGACGCAATCCCGCGTCGTACCATTCTTTAGCATGTTGCTGTAAACGGTAACCATTGGTCGTCATTGCCACGGTATTTACGTTACTGGTATTAGCAACAATGCGCACAATATCGGTAAAATCTTTGCGAAGTGTGGGTTCGCCGCCCGTGATACGAATTTTTTGCGTACCTACCGCTGCAAAACCTGCAACAAGATTTTCAATCTCGCTGAGCGTTAAAAAAGTAGGCTTGCCATCTGGGCGATAGCCATCGGGCAGGCAATAGCTGCATTTGAAGTTACAAACGTCAGTAACTGACATCCGTAAATAATGAAAACGTCGACCATAATTGTCTTGTAACTGGGACATGTTAACCTTTCCAAGTGCGGGAGGTAAGTGCATTTCTTTACTCACCCCGGTGGCAAAATTACCACGGCTAAGTGTCCATATCTTTGACGTAGGACAAAAAGCTCGGAGAACCGTCAGTCCTATGATTATAGGCCTATTTATTGGTGAACAAATACCCCTTTAGGCGAATATCACACCCAAAAGGGCTAACTCGTTTATTATTTGTGACTCGACTCACGCAGATAAGATTGTGTTTGCTACTGTGACAAAAGCAAAAATTGCGGTAAGGTGAGTAAAAGGATAAACGATCGTTTAATTATCGTTATTAGAAAAACTAAAACCCGCGATGAACGGGATACTTGAAAGGTGAGAACATGGAACGCGAGTCAATGGAGTTCGACGTCGTAATTGTCGGTGCTGGCCCAGCAGGTTTAGCTACCGCTTGTCGTTTAATGCAAATATCAAAAGATGCTGACAAAGAAATTACCGTCTGTGTGGTTGAAAAAGGCTCAGAAGTGGGCGCCCATATTTTATCTGGCGCGGTTTTCCAGCCTGATGTGCTAGACGAATTGTTCAACGATTGGCGAGACTCAGACATACCGCTGAACACCAAAGTTAGCCACGACGAAATATACCTGCTTAACTCTGCCACTCAATCTCGTTTAATGCCAAACAGTTTAGTGCCAAAAACCATGCATAATGATGGAAACTACATTATTAGTGTAGGCAACCTTGCCCGTTGGTTAGCAAACCGTGCCGAAGCCATGGGCGTTGAGATTTTCCCAGGGTTTGCCGCCAGTGAATTACTGTTTAATGAAGACAACAGTGTTAAAGGTATCCTTATTGGTGATATGGGTGTGGGTGAAGATGGCCAACCCAAAGACAGTTACATGCCAGGTATGGAGCTACACGCCAAATATACTGTTTTTTCAGAAGGTTGCCGTGGTCACCTTGGCAAGCAATTAATCCAAAAATACCATTTAGACAATGGCAAAACCCCTCAGCATTATGGCCTAGGTTTTAAAGAAATTTGGAAAATCCCCGCAGAGCAACACCAGCAGGGTAAAGTAGTACATACAGGCGGCTGGCCATTAGTTGACGGTGCATCTGGCGGCGGTTTCTTGTATCACATGGAAGACAACCAAGTCGCAGTTGGGCTGATTATTGATTTAAATTACAAAAATCCCCACTTAAGCCCATTTGATGAATTCCAGCGTTACAAAACGCATCCAGTGATTGCCAAAGCCTTAACTGGCGGAGAGCGCTTAACTTACGGGGCAAGAGCCATTGCTAAAGGCGGATTAAACTCCTTGCCTAAAATGAGCTTCCCAGGAGGGCTTATTATTGGATGTAATGCTGGCACCCTCAACTTTGCCAAAATTAAGGGAACTCATACCGCAATTAAAAGCGGCATTATTGCAGCCACAACACTAGGCGAAGGGTTAATAGCGGGCTTAGAAGGCGGTAAAGATCTAGATTGTTTCCAACAACGCTTTGAAGAGAGCTGGCTGTACGACGAGTTATATCAATCGCGCAACTTTGGCCCAGCCTTACATAAATTTGGCACCATTGTTGGCGGTGCATTTAACTTTATCGATCAAAACTGGTTTGGCGGTAAGTTCCCTGTCACATTCCGCGACACAACCCCAGACTATGCATCAATGGGACTTGCAAGCGAATACAATAAAATTGACTATCCAAAACCAGATGGAAAACTCAGTTTTGACAAATTATCGTCAGTGTATTTGTCGAACACTTATCACGAAGAAGGTCAACGCTGTCATTTACACTTAAAAGACCAAAGCATTCCTATTTCGGTTAACTTAGTCAAATTTGACGAACCTGCACAACGTTATTGCCCTGCCGGCGTTTACGAAGTTGTAGAAGATGCCGGTGAGAAAAAGTTTGTCATTAATGGCCAAAACTGTATTCACTGTAAAACCTGCGATATTAAAGACCCAAGCCAGAACATTACCTGGGTAACGCCTGAAGGCGGCGGTGGTCCTAACTATCCAAATATGTAATTGAACCAATAGTTAATATCTTGACTATAGTCAAAAAAACGCACTTAAAAATAGGTGCGTTTTTTTTATATTATCGACTATCATTAGCCCCATAACATCACAAAGACCTACACCATCAACCGTTTTGTATATTAATGATCATACAAAATAACCTTCAATTTATTGCCATTGTGTCCGATATAACAAAGAGATACTTTTAGAGGCCGTTGTAGATGAATACATTTAACACCCTTACCATTAAGCAAAAAATCTTGCTCACGGTAGCTTTTGCTGTGCTGTTATCAACCATGTTAGTCGGGTTACTAAGTCAGCACAGTGCCAAACAAGTTGTTGAGCAACGTATGCTTGACTCCGAAATGCCAAGTTTAGTCATGCAAATTCGCAATGAAATAGACCTACAAATTAGCAGCCTGATCAATGCATCTGAACAACTTGGACATAGCCGAATGTTAGGCGCATGGCTTGAAGAAGGCCGCCCTGCCAGCCAAGAAAATCTCGTCGTGGCTCAACTAAAAGACATGCAAAATCAATTCGATTTAGTGCAAGCGTCTTATGCCGACCGAGACACAGGTGCTTACTACACCCAGGATGGATTTTTACGTATTTTAAATCAGCAACAAGACGCATGGTTTTTTGATTATCGCGCCAGCAAACAAGAGCGTATGTTAAGTGTTTACACTGAGGCTACTGGCGAAGTTAAACTGTTTGTCAGCTATCAGCAGCCTAATGGTCGCGGCATGGTTAGCCTGGCTAAATCGTTAGATGACATGGTGAATTTATTGTCTTCATTTAAAATTGAAGACTCAGGATTTGTCTATCTTATCGATGCCAGTGGTAACGTTAAGCTGCATCCTGACACCAGCAAAGTAGGCAAAGCTGCATTAGCTAACTTGTACCCTAATGCCAACACCAATGGCTTGCTAAATAAAAACGATTTTAATCTCGTAAAAGCCAACATTAACGGCCAAGACATGTTAATTGCGTCGAGCTACATAAAATCAATGGACTGGTATTTAGTGGCACAAGTACCCGAGGCAGAAGTGTTTGCCTTGCTTGAAGAATCGGCCTATCAAATCTTGATATGGACCATGCTCATTGCCGTAGTATTTATCGTCATATCTATTTCTGTTGCAGGCTCTGTGAGTCGACCGATTGCGCAAGTTGCTGAAATGTTTCGTAACATCGGCGAAGGTGAAGGTGATTTACGCCAACGTTTACCCGTAAATGGCGAAGATGAAATCGCGCAGTTAGCTCGAGGGTTCAATAGCTTTATCAGCAAAATTCAAGAAACCGTTGTTGAAGTTGCAGAAACCAGCCAGCAACTTGGTTTGTCGGCAATTGATGTATCAAATCAAGCACATCAAACTCTAGACGACAGCCATCTGCAAAAAGACCGTACCATGATGGTTGTGGCCGCCATTAATGAAATGGGTGCAACGGTAAATGAAATTGCCGCCAATGCCGCACAAGCCGCAGTAACGGCTCGTGACGCTGACACTGAATCTGTCGATGGCCAAAAAGTGGTGACCCGTGCACGTACAACCATCAACCAACTGTCTAAGGATGTGGCTCAAGTAGGCGAAGTGATTGAATCTCTAGCCACTCACACTAAATCCATTGGTAGCATTTTAGATGTTATCAGGGCGATTTCAGAACAAACCAATTTACTGGCTTTAAATGCAGCAATTGAAGCGGCTCGCGCAGGAGAAGCCGGCCGAGGCTTTGCGGTTGTAGCAGATGAAGTGCGAAACCTAGCATCACGCACAGCAGCATCGACCAACGAAGTACAAACCATGATCGATAAACTGCAATCAGAAGCCAGCCGCGCGGTGAGCGCCATGACACAATCGAGTAGTCGCTCAAAAGAAGGGGTTGCCGCGGTAGACGAAGCAAGCCAATCATTAAGCGGCATTAGCGAACGTATTGCCCTTATCAGTGACATGAATATTCAAGTGGCGGCTGCAACCGAAGAACAATCAACGGTAGTAGAAGACATCAACCGCAACGTAACCGAAATTAACGACATTACTCAACGTACATCTGACACTGCTCAAGCGGCTGCTCAAGCAAGTAAAGCACTAAACCAACTTGCGAGTCGACTCGATGTGTTGGTGGCTCGCTTTAAGGTGTGATCCTGAGTGCTTGCAACCTGCAAACACTCTACAGCTCGTAAATATAATAATGCCACTCATTGAGTGGCATTATTTTTATCACCTTAAGGTATTATTTCAAAAACTTAATCGACAGTGGATATTGATAGGCAATGCCGTCGCTGGCTTTGACTATCGCGATAATAGTACAAATAATATCTAATAATGCCAGTGCAACTAACAGTAATACGCCAACGCCCACCAAAATCAAAACCGCCGAAACTATCGCATAAATCATTAAACTCAATTTGAAGTTAAGGCAATTTTTACCGCACTGATTAGCAAACTCAAACTCGTCACGTTTCATCAACCACACAATTAGCGGACCTAATACGCTTCCAAACGGAAACACATAACCCGCAAAACTGGCGGCATGGATCAATAAGCCCATGTCTTTTGCTTGTTTATTGATTTCACCTGTCAATTCAGACATTCGATGTTCCTTATCATGCTGTTATTTTATATTCGTTATTGTCTAACCGTATTTTTAACTGGCTTTACCATACAAACGCATTGCCCAGTCTTCGATACTTTGCTGTGCCAGGCGGCGTTGCAGTGACTCTACCCAACTTTGCGCTAAGCCTTCACAAGCCAATAAAACTTGATACTGCTCGGCATTAAACTCGGGTAAAAAATAAATCTGCATTGCTTGAGCCACACTAATATCTGTTTTTCGCTCAATTAAATAGATACTGTCACTTGGCTTAATATCGCCTTCAGATAACACGCGGTAAAACCAACCACACATGCGGCTTTCCTGCATAGCCAGCGCAAATTTAGGATGCTCAAATTGTACATTAAGCTTAAAACAAGGCGAGCGAGGTTGGGTCACTTGCAAAGTAACATCACCAATTTGAACAATATCACCAATATTAACCTGGGCTTCGTTTAAGCCAACCGTACTGATATTTTCCCCCATCGACGGTGCATCACGAAAGCTAGACATTAAATCCCAGCGGCGATACTGACCATAATGCTCCCGAGGAAAATGATGTAATACGCGGTCTAAACCACCGTGATGTTTTGAGTCGGCTTCGCTGTTACCAACGACTCGGTCAAATAATACGGTTAATTGAGTGGCGGCATGCTTTTGGTTAATACCACTAGCTACGCCATGGTGCATCTGTACTTGGTCACCTAAATACAACCCAGATATGTGAGCTTACGGCAGCATGGCGTGACATAAGTAATAAAGCAAAAAATCTGGTTTCTTAAATTTCAGGCACGGCAATACTTAGGCCACTGGCCCAAGCATTGCTTGATTATGAGCGGTTTATTATTGG
>NZ_BMII01000034.1 GCF_014641855.1 Shewanella inventionis | reverse complement strand
ATCAAATGGCTCCTGAAAAACACCTTGAAAGAATTAAAAGTATAGATTCAGAGTTAAATTTATGAAGTTAACTTATGAAGATCGTCATTTTTTAATAACGAGAATTTTAAATGGAGCTGCAATATCAGCTATTGCAGCAGAATTAAAATGCCCCAAATGTACTTTCATATAAATGGTTAATGTCTCGAATGTGGTAGCTACTGCCCTTATGACGTTGAATTTAGTCATGTAGAATTTTTTATTCTTTGATATTGCACAAAGGACTGTTTAATTCGCATCGGGGACGTTAGACCTATATTTTTCTCATCTGAACCATCCGAATTAGTGCAAATAATCTAGCACGTTTCTGTCCATAAATGCGTTAGTTCTTCCAATTACAAACAAGGTTAAATCGAAGATACCCATACGGCGGATGTAATCGCGGCTATGACCTTCGAAAACATGGATGTTTTCGCAGAGCGCCCAAGGATGGGTTTACCGCGTGTCATAGAAGTGATTTCATTGAGTATCGTTGCCTAACATCTTAGTTTTGTTTGAGTTAATAGCTCTAGTTGGCCTACTTCCATAGGCCACTCTTGATCTCGTTTGGCCTAAATCATAAAAAGCAAAACACTTGGATCCCGGCTCAAAAGCATTGCCGGGACGACGTTAGAGTTAGGACGATATTAAAGTTAGGACCATGAGACAGTAGCTAACATGCCTTTATCCAGATAAATGAGTTAGATGCCTCAGCTTGAAATGCCAAAATTCAACTCTGAACTTGAGGCCGTTAAGAAAATGACGTGAGTCCAGACATGGATGTCTGGGTAGCTTTGGAGGGGAAGGGACGCCCCATCTGAAGCGTTAGCATTTACGAATAAGGCTAAAGAACACTCAGACGAAGTTAAAAGCTGGATTCAACCACGTCGCGAAATTATCGCAGCTATCGTTTGGTAACAAGAATGATAATTTTGATGTGGCGGCTGGGCCAATTCTTTTATAAAGAGTAAAGAGGAAACAGCCGTTGGTTTCCTCTTGGTCTGGTGTGGGCGAAGCGCCACGACGTTAATGGCCGCAGGCCATAAAACCTAAATCAAAATCATAAAAAACAGCTGGATTCCGGCTCACAAGCATTACTGAGAAGTCGTAAAATAGAAAAATAGAAAAACTAACTGCTCACATTCAAAAGCTAAATAACAAAAAACTATCAACAAAAAAGCGAATCCGAAGATTCGCTTTTTTATTAGCCAATACCAATAATTACTTGTGATATTGCTTAGATAACTCATGTACAGAGTTGATAAATGAACCCGCATGCTCAGGATCAACATGCTGATGAATACCATGACCTAAGTTAAATACATGGCCGGTACCTTCACCGTAGCTTGCAAGAATTTGGTCAACTTCTTGATGAATACGCTCAGGAGATGCATACAACATTGATGGATCCATGTTGCCTTGTAGTGCCACTTTATCACCTACGCGGCGACGTGCATCACCAATATCAACCGTCCAGTCTAAACCTAATGCATCACAACCGGTTTCAGCCATTGCTTCTAACCATAATCCGCCGCCTTTAGTAAATAAGGTTACTGGCACTTTACGGCCATCAGCAAAGCGGGTTAAGCCATCAACAATTTTTTGCATATAACGTAATGAGAATTCGCGGTAAGCGTGGTGCGATAATGCACCGCCCCAAGAGTCGAAAATCATTAACGATTGTGCGCCGTTAGCCACCTGAGCGTTAAGGTATAACACTACTGAGTCAGCTAACTTGTCTAATAACATGTGCAATGCTGCAGGTTCTGCATACGCCATACGTTTGATTTTTTCAAACGTTTTGCTTGAGCCACCTTCAACCATATAAGTGGCTAGCGTCCAAGGTGAACCTGAAAAACCAATTAATGGCACTGCGCCGTTAAGTTCACGACGAATGGTGCTCACGGCACGCATAACGTAACCTAACTCGTCTTCTGGATCTGGGATGCAAAGTTTTTTGATAGCATCAATCGTATCTGTTGGACGCTCAAAACGAGGACCTTCACCCGTCTCAAAGTACAATCCAAGACCCATCGCATCAGGTACAGTCAAAATATCTGAGAATAAAATCGCAGCATCTAAATCATAACGACGTAATGGTTGTAACGTCACTTCGCAAGCCAACTCAGCATTACGACATAACGACATAAAGTCGCCAGCCTGAGCTCGAGTTGCTTTGTATTCTGGTAAATAACGACCTGCTTGACGCATCATCCATACTGGAGTGACATCAACTGGCTGCTTTAACAACGCACGTAAATAACGATCATTCTTTAATTCTGCCATGTGGGCTTTCTTCCTAGACTGTTATGATTTCTGCTGGGCGCTAGTTTAGCACTTACGCGATTAATGTAACCACTCAAGCGAGATTTATGTGAGCTATTCCTAAATCTAATGGTTAATTTTTTAACACATCCACTTCACTGCTCACAAAATGCACAATACTGGCGTATAAATCGCAAATAATCAGATTAAACGTTGCGTAGATGTAAGTCGTTTGGTATAAAAAGTGTGCGCTAGCAAGAACAATCAAGAAGCCCGACACATCGAGCCTTTGAAAACTTCGTTACCCCGTGATGGCATGCCTTCACGGGGTTTTTTATTGCCTATCGTTTGCCATTCTCATTTTCAGCGCTCTTAGCTGGTTGGTCCTGAAAATATAAATAAAACAGTTGATCATAATACACTTTGTCCAATACATTAGATGTTATAGAAAAGTTGCTGACTAGAGAAAACACATGCTAACCAATTTAGAAAAAGCAGAAAAACGCTGGGGCGGCGCTAACAAATTAATCGATCAATGGCTTAATCACCGCAGAAAACTGTTGATCCAATATTTTATCGTTGCGGGCCTAGCGCCCTATTCGCGTGCCGAAAAGTCATTACCCAGCCTTGAGCAAGTAAAAGATTTCTGTGACCAATTAGTCGACTATGTCTCTGAAGGCCACTTTGAGGTTTACAATAATGTGGTAAAGGCTTGCGAAAAATTTGGCGAATCGAGTATTGAAACGGCAAATAAATTATTGCCAAAAATCAGTGAAAGCACCGATATCGCACTCGATTTTAATGATAAATACACTGAAGCCACTGACGATAACATCTTGTACCAATTGGACTCAGATTTATCTCAATTGGCTCAAGCCATGGAATCGCGCTTTGAGTTAGAAGATCAACTGTTAGAAGTGCTGCATAACCGCCATTCGTAATCACAGTACAAACACGTTAATAAAAAAGTGCGTATTAACGCACTTTTTTATTGATACCGTTCGGGCGTATTGATAAATATTGTGGCTAAAATGGCTTTATGTCGTGTTGATTCATCTCGACTAAGGGCAACTATGCCCGCAATTATCCGCCTTGCCTAAAGCGATGTTATCTCTCAACATAAAAGATAAATAAACAGCAACAAGCCCTGCCGTCATTACTGCCGTTTATGCCAATTTTCAGGTAACTCAACTTGCGACCATAAGTTGTGGCATAAGCTTTCTGGCTGATGCCAATCACCCGCTTTAAGCCAATCCACCAATGCGTCACCCACCTGAGGATAAGCAATAGGTTTAGGTGATGGCGATTTGAGCCAACGCTTTAATACCGCAACATCTAATGTATTCATACTGTCTGCCGCGGCCAATAATTGCAGCGCAGCCACGTTGGCGAGTTGCTCAAATTGACCTAATAGCGGTTTAACCAGTAACTTTTTCCCTAGTGTCATTGCTTCGCTGGCAAGTTCAAAACCAGCATTACCAATCACGCCACCGCATTGCGACATATGTTGCTTAAATCCTTCACGATTAAAACCATGCCAATGTATATGTTCCGCCATGCCTTTTAACGGTTTTAGGCCGTGATAAACAAAAAACTGATATTGATCAAACGGCGCTAAAAACTCAGCAATTCGGTCGGCATCTTCGAAGGGTAAATACACCAAAATTTGATGACTATAATCACCACTGCTTGTTGAGACCTCAACAAATGGCGGTAAAATAGGAAAACCAAAATGATGCCAATGACAACCAAGCGAAATATCGACAGGAGCAAAGCGATTTAACAACAGTTCATTAAACCAGCTGGCGCCTTGCTTAGGTACCGGATATTTCAGCGCCGCTTGATGGCTTATAGCAATTGAAGGGACATGCTGTTGTTTTGCAGCCCAGGCGGTGACCGGTTCAAAATCATTCAAAACAAGGTCGTACCCGCTTAAATCCAGTTGTTTAATTTCAGAGAAAATATTCGCCATCAAATTTTTTTTCGCGGTTTGTACAATATTCACCCGGCCATTGTCTGTAATAAATGTCATGCCATTTCGTGTTTGATAATCGGCAAAACATTGCATATCAAAATACTGATCGGGGGAACGTCCTGAAAATAAAAAATCGACATCTATTTGATGCTGACCAAGCGCTTTAGCCATTACCCTTGCCCGACTAATATGGCCATTCCCCGTACCTTGAACACCGTACAAAATTTTCATACTGCCTGACATCCTCAATGGCTTAACTTAACAATGCAACAAAAAGTAAATGTACGCGCAATTACTGCATTAATTGCACAACCAATATTACTGAGCCAGAACCCAACGCTGCTCCAGCAAAAATATCTAACGGATAATGCACACCAAGGGCAATACGTGATAGCCCCACAAAACAAGCCCATGCAAATGCGATTGGGGCTAGCACTGGGAACACCACATTAATCACACTGGCAAACACAAATGCCCCCGCCGTATGGCCAGAAGGTAAACTAAATTTATCAGACGGCTCAAAACCTGAGTTAAATCCTGCCAGTGCGTGGCAAGGTCGATGACGCCTAATGCTATTTTTTAATAGTAAATACAACGGGAATTCGACAATAAAGCTGCCCAACACTAAATTAAAAAAGTGCTGACCATTAGGATGAAAAAAAAGCAGTGCAACAGATAGGTACACGTAATAATGGCCGTCCCCCGTGACTGAAACCCGTTTAGCCGCCTGGCTAAGTTGATTATCACGGCTAAATTGCACGACCCAATAAAACCAATATTTATCTAACTCGCTGATACTTATCTTCATGCTTGACTCCATGCCAAACGTTGGACATTGGTTAACCCAACAAAAGTTATTTTTTTGTTATCAAGACGAATAATAAAGAGGTGCAATGAACGCGAGGTGACAGTTAGTCTAAAGTTTTATGACACTGTCTAAACAAGGTTAATAAGAGGGAATTAACAAAAAACCTCTCAAACATAAGCTTGAGAGGTTTTTATCATTAGAGCGTCATATAGGTGACGCCTAAACTGTTAGGCAATTTGAGTTTGCAACTGCTTGTTACGATAAATCTTAACCAGGTGATAAATATTAATACAGGCAACGAAGGCATTCATTCCTGCCACTGGCCATGCCCCGATTGAATACCCGTAGGCAACAAAAAAAGAACAACCTACAAAGTTTAACCATCTTAATAAAATGATGTCTTTCATCATCAGCGAAATAGCAACCATCACTGATGCTGCGTAACCTAAGACTTCAATCAAGTCGATATTTTCCATAAGAACCTCTGTTTCAGGCTCTCTGCCTTCCGTAAGCGTAACGAGGGATCCGTGCCCCTAAAGCTAGCATAAATTGTAAACTAACATTAAATAACTCAGTAATATGCTAACAAACTGCCGCTAAAAATTGTAATTAAAAAACGTATTAGGATGACCTAAATCAACATATATCGGCTAATTACCTCAATTTGAAAGAAAATTACTTCCAAAAATGTTCTTTGTTCTGTATTTAGGCTAATCAGTGAACCGCATAAAAGTAACATTATGTTGATTAACAACAATTGCGTGATTGATAAGGCTTTTATTTTCGTAAAAAGCTCATATAATTCATTTATCTTTGCTTTACCCAGCAATTACCCTTGCTGCCTAACAGGAGTTAAATATGGAATACAACACCTCAGAACTCTGCGACATGTATATTGATGTAGTTGACGTCGTAGAACCAATGTTCAGTAACTACGGTGGTTGCAGCTCCTTCGGTGGCTCAATCAGTACCATTAAGTGTTTTGAAGATAACGGCCTGATTGCTGATGCTTTAGAAGAAGATGGTGAAGGTAAAGTACTATTAGTAGATGGTGGTGGTTCATTACGTCGTGCACTTATTGATGCCCGTATTGCCGAACTTGCTGTAGCAAACAACTGGGAAGGTATTATTGTTTATGGCTCGGTGCGCGATGTTGACGCATTAGAAGAACTAGACATTGGTATTCAAGCCATTGCATCTATTCCTGTTGGCGCTGAAGGCAATGGCGTTGGTGAAGTTGAAATTCCAGTTAACTTTGGTGGTGTCACCTTCTTACCTGGCGATCATATTTACGCTGATAATACTGGTGTTATTTTATCTCCAGAGCCGCTAGATATTGAATAATATCTCGCTAATATCGCGCCATGGCTAAACATCAGTTAACGCTGGCCGACAATTAACATAAAAACCAGCTATGCTGGTTTTTTTATGTCGATTTTAGGACTATTTTACAGTGAGGCACACATCATGTTTATCGCATTTACTGAGCAGCATTGTCACGAACTACTGACCATTAGAGCCAATGAAACCAAGCTAGGCCAACAGGTTTTACTGGCCAATTCACAACTAACGCTTAAGCAAAACGCGCAAGATGCAGCAGCTAAAGGCGCACGTTTTGCCATCATCGCCATCGCTGAAGACACAGGCCCCCGTGCTAACTTAGGCCGAGGCGGTGCTGACGATGTGTTCAATGCATGCATAAAGCAATTGCTAAACCTGCAATCAAATCGTTTTTTACAAGGCAATGAATGCGTCATTCTTGGACAAATTTGCCAGGACTCCACTGCAGAACCAACCGCCAGCATAGACGAACTTCGCCAAGCTACGGCTAAACTCGATGATCTAGTTATCGACGCGACAACCCATATCTTGCAAGCGGGATTAGAGCCCATAGTGATTGGCGGTGGCCACAACAATGCCTATGGCTTATTGATGGCAACAAAAGCTCACAGCGGCCTACCTGTCGCTGCCGTTAATCTCGATCCCCACAGTGACTTTAGGCCACGAGAAGGACGCCACAGTGGTAACGGCTTTAGTTATGCTGCCGCAAGCGGAGCCCTAGACCATTACCATATTTTAGGGTTGCATGAGCTTAAAAACTCCGAGGCAACACTCGAACAATTAAGTCTTTTTGGTGCCACATGGCATAGCTTTCAACAAATTTGGGTGCGCCGAGAACTGCCTCTAGACAATGCTTTAAAGCAAATAGCTAAGGGATTAAATCAAACTCAATTACCCGTTGCATTAGAGCTCGATGTTGATGCCATTGCCAATATGCCAAGCAGTGCCGCTACCTTTGCCGGGATCCCGCTGCTCGATGCGTGCCATTATGTTCACTATATTGCTAAACATTGCCCTTGCAGTTACGTGCATTTTGCCGAAGCCGCCCCAGCATGCCATCACGCAGGCACAACCGCCGGATATCGAGATGTAGGGCAAGGCCTTAGTGAGTTAATTTACGCTTATATTCAAGGACGACTAGCGCGCTTGAATTAGAATCAACTGAAGCTATTCATTAAAAGCTAATTTTATGCTCTAATGCAGAGCAAATTTTTAGCCGTTGATATCAACATTTATCAGGGGCAATCGACGCAAGCACATTACTGCGTTTTAAGATGATGTGAACCATTTAGCATGCAGACAAGGCAACTCATTGATTGTTGTCACACTCTAGCACCACAGTGATTCAGCAATCATTCGCAATGGCTTACACTCGCCATTACATACAATCGCAATGAATAAGCGCACATTATAGGAATATACCGATGTCTGAGGGCGAACCAAAGAACACGCATTTTGGATTTAAAACCGTCGAAGCGGATAAAAAGGCTGACCTCGTCGCCGATGTGTTTCACTCTGTCGCTGCTAAATACGACATTATGAATGACGTGATGTCTTTTGGTATTCACCGTTTTTGGAAGCGTCATACCATTGAAACAGCGGCCGCACGCCCAGGCATGAAAGTGTTAGATTTAGCTGGCGGTACGGGTGATTTAACCGCTAAATTTTCACATCTTGTGGGTGACCGAGGTCAAGTAATTCTTGCTGATATCAATGATTCTATGCTCAAAGTAGGTCGCACTAAACTACGTGATAAAGGCATTGTTAATAACGTCAGTTATGTGCAAGCAAACGCTGAAGCACTACCGTTTCCTGACAACCATTTTGACATTATTACCATTGCTTTTGGCTTACGTAATGTCACCGATAAAGATGCAGCACTACGCTCAATGCTACGGGTATTAAAGCCAGGCGGGAAATTATTAGTACTTGAATTTTCAACACCTAAACATGAACTTATGCGCAAAGTGTACGACATGTATAGCTTTAAAGTATTGCCTAAAATGGGTGAGTTAATCACCAAAGATGCAGACAGCTATGAGTACCTAGCAGAGTCTATTCGCATGCACCCAGATCAAGAGACCTTAAAGCAAATGATGGTTGATGCTGGATTTGAGCAAGTTGACTATACCAACATGACAGATGGCGTAGTCGCATTACACAAAGGCTATAAGTTCTAATGGTACCCAATCATTTTGCCTTGCTGGTTTGCGCGGCTATCGAAACCGGCTTTAACCGATTACCGCCGCAAGCTAAAGACGATTATGCTCGTCAAAAATCATTGCATGGCAAAGTGATATGCATTCAGCTTAGTCAATTAAGTTGGCCTATATATTTACTCTTTTCAAAACAAGTTCAAGTGATGAGCTATTATGAAGGGGACGTTACCGTCACAGTTAATGCCGACGCTTCAACCCTTTACCAGCTAACTGAAGGGGCTAATTTAACCGAGTTAATTAAGCAAGATAAACTCAGTCTCGACGGTGATATCCAGCTGCTGCAAACGTTTAGCCATTACCTACAAAATATTCATTTCGATTTTGCAGAGCCTTTATCACGTTATATTGGCGATGCTCCAACGCACAAGTTAGTCACAGGCATGAAAACCATAGGCCAAGACATTAAGCAAGTCATGTTAAAAACTCGCTCGCATATCAGCCAATTGACTACAGAAGAGTACCGCCTTGCGCCCAATAAAATTGAGGTGCTTCACTTTCGCGATAATCTCGACGATCTTGTTAGCCAAATTGATCGAATCGAAGTCAGAATAGCCAAACTCAGTGAGCAAATAATTCAATGACATTTGCAAGTATCAGGCGTGGTTACCATGTCATTAAAACCATTTTGCATTTTGGCCTAGATGACCTTATTCCTGGGCACAAAAAGCCTTGGTATTTTATTATTTTACGTAACTGCCTATTTTGGATCCGCAACAAACATAAAGCTAAGTCCCCGGCCGAACGTTTAAAATTAGCCATGCAAGAGCTAGGGCCGGTTTACATTAAACTCGGTCAAATGTTGTCAACCCGCCGAGACTTACTTGACGATGAATGGGCCTATCAGCTAGCCATGCTGCAAGACAGAGTACCGCCTTTTGATTCAGCCCTTGCTCGAGAGGCTATTGAGGCCGAGCTTGGCACAACCATCGACACTTATTTTGATAACTTTGACGACACACCACTGGCATCTGCATCCATTTCTCAAGTTCATACCGCTACGTTAAAATCTAACGGTAAAGACGTCGTTCTTAAAGTGCTTAGACCAAATGTTGAACAACAAATACTGGCCGACCTGCAATTAATGACACAAACGGCCAATTTGCTGGAATCCATTCTCGGTGAAGGTAATCGCCTTCGCCCAGCAGAAGTGATTGAAGATTACCAAACCACCATTTTAGGTGAGCTAAACCTTAAGCTTGAAGCACTAAACGCCATAAAATTACGCAATAATTTTATTGACTCCAATGCGCTTTATATCCCTTTTGTTTATGAAGAGCACAGCTATAAGCGTTTAATGGTGATGGAACGCATTTATGGTATTCCGGTATCCGACACTGAAGCCCTACGTGCCCAAGGCACCAATTTTAAATTGCTTGCAGAGCGTGGTGTAGAGCTGTTTTTCACCCAGGTTTTCCGCGATAACTTTTTCCATGCAGACATGCACCCAGGCAATATTTTTATTAGCCGAGAACATCCAGACGACCCATTTTATATCGGCCTAGACTGCGGCATTATGGGCACATTAACCGAGGTCGATAAACGCTACCTTGCCGAAAATTTTCTCGCCTTTTTTAATCGCGACTATCACCGCATAGCACAACTTTACATTGAGTCAGGCTGGGTGTCAGAGCACACAGACATCATTGCCTTTGAACAGGCGGTAAAAGTAGTGTGTGAGCCCATGTTTAATAAGCCATTAGACGAGATTTCATTTGGTCATGTCTTGTTAGAGCTCTTTCGCACAGCACGCCATTTTGACATTGTGGTTCAACCGCAACTGGTATTGCTTGAAAAAACCCTGCTCTACATTGAAGGGCTAGGCAGACAGCTATACCCACAACTCGACTTATGGCAAACAGCTAAACCTTTTTTGGAAAACTGGATGTCTGAACAAGTTGGCCCTAAAGCCATGTTCCAAAAAGTAAAATCTAATGCGCCATTTTGGGCAGACAAATTACCTGAGTTTCCAGAACTGATATACGACAATCTAAAACTCGGTCGCAAGATGCTCGGTACGCAACAACAGATGTTAGATAAGTATTTGCGTTATCAACAAAAATCACACAAAAGTAATTATCTACTGATTACCTCTGCGGTATTATTGATCTGCGGCACAATTTTAATTTCTCAAACCGCTACACTATGGCCAGCATATACCTGCATTGGCGCTGGTGTAGTCATTTGGGTAATTGGATGGCGATCTAGGCCAAAGAATCGTAAATTTTAGCTAGCACTAATTTATGAGAGGTTCATAATACTTAAAGAATTGGATTGTATTGTGGCTTGTTACTATAACGTTTTACAAAAACCATTTTTTATTTAAAGAGGATAATCTTCATGGGCGGCATCAGTATTTGGCAGCTTCTTATCATTGCACTAATTGTCATTTTATTATTTGGTACTAAAAAATTACGCTCTTTAGGCGGTGATTTAGGTGGGGCAGTAAAAGGCTTTAAAAACGCCATGTCTCCCGAAGAAGAAAACAAATCAATAGAAGACAAAGATAAAGACCAGACAGCTGCGACTTCGCAACAGGCAGCTGAAAAGCAACCTGAATCTAAAGATAAACAGGCGTAATTTATTATGTTTG
Organism: Shewanella inventionis; assembly: GCF_014641855.1. Taxonomy (GTDB): domain Bacteria; phylum Pseudomonadota; class Gammaproteobacteria; order Enterobacterales; family Shewanellaceae; genus Shewanella; species Shewanella inventionis. Next base: position 42,093 of record NZ_BMII01000034.1, on the reverse strand, counting down.
ACGGTATCGGCTTTATGGAGCTGCTGCTGATCGGTATTTTGGGGCTTGTGGTTCTCGGCCCCGAAAGATTACCGGTTGCGGTGCGTTCGGTAACAGGTTGGATCCGTGCCATAAAACGCATGGCTAATTCTGTTAAAGATGAACTTGAACAAGAACTGAAAATTGAACAATTACACTCTGATTTAAAAAAAGCAGAGAGCAAAGGCTTAGCCAATTTATCGCCAGAACTGAAAGAATCGATTGAACAGCTAAAACAGGCTGCTGAGTCAGTTAATAGGCCTTATAAAGTGGAAGATGTTTCTCCTGTTGCGTCAACATCTGAGACACCATCGACGTCGAGCAATAAAGAAGCTCAACCCGTCGACACTACATCAGAAAACAGTTCACCTCCTAAATCTAACGGATAATTCATGTCACAACAGCAACCGCTAATCAGCCATTTGCTTGAATTACGTACCAAACTGCTAAAAGCCATTGGCAGTGTGTTATTTGTATTCATTGCTATTGTGTATTGGGCAAATGATATCTACCACTATATTGCACTACCGTTAATGCGCTCACTGCCTGAAAGCGGCAGCATGATTGCAACCGACGTAGCTGCGCCGTTTTTTGCCCCTTTTAAACTGACATTAGTATTAGCCTTTTTTATTGCTATTCCTTATGTACTCTATCAAATATGGTCATTTGTAGCCCCTGGGTTATATAAGCATGAAAAACGCTTAGTGGTACCATTACTCACCAGCAGCACCTTGTTATTTTATTTAGGTATCGCGTTTGCTTATTATATTGTGTTTCCGGTAGTGTTCGGTTTTTTCACAAGTGTCGCACCAGAAGGCGTGCAAGTTGCAACCGATATCAGTAGCTATTTAAGCTTTATTTTGAAGCTATTTTTTGCTTTTGGTTTAGCGTTCGAAATCCCGGTAGCGGTGGTTTTATTATGCTGGGCTGGTGTGACTACACCTGACGAGCTTCGCCAAAAACGCCCCTATATTGTGGTCGGTGCTTTTGTTATCGGGATGCTATTAACTCCACCCGATATTATTTCTCAGACTATGCTAGCAGTACCAATGCTGTTATTGTTTGAGGGTGGCTTGATAGCAGCACGCTTTTACAGTAAAAAAGAACAGGATGACGTGCCAGAGAACGAGCACGCTGATAGCTAACTAAAAATGGCATTAGTTGGTCATTTTTAGTTAGGGCGTGTTGATCATTTAAGGTTTTTTGCAGCAAATTGTGGTTCATTTAGACAAAACAGAAGCTTTGGAGTGTAGTTATTCTACATAAAAGCCGATAACCTAGTAAAAATGAACAACAAACGCTGCCGAAGCGTTCAGCTAAAAACGGATTCTGCTTTATTGAGCGAGTTTTACTTAGATTGCTTTACGACAATTCACTCGCCGCGCTTAATCTGTTTCTATCTCGGACAAAATTCAACCAGCAAAGATCAACACGCCCAAGACAAATAATAAGGAAGAAAAATGCGTTTATGTTTAATTGCCGCTGGTGTTTTATTGATGTCAGTCAATGCACAAGCCAATAATCAACTCATCGATCAATTGTCAATTTGTGCATCTCAATCCAATGATACTGAACGCTTAAATTGTTATGACCAACTAGCCGCCAATACAAAACCAAGTAGCCAAACGCCTATCGAAGAGGTAGCCAAAGCCCCTGCAGCGGTTACATTGGCCACCCCACCAGTCGCAACTGTGGTAACTAGAACACCGTCTCAATCAGTAGCACCTGAAATAGCGACTCCCACAACCGTTTCACCAGAACTAAGCATCGACGATTTTGGGTTACAAAAAAAAGTTATCGAGGATGAGGTGGATCGTCTTTATTTCACGGTAGCAAAAGTAACAAAATCAGCCAGTGGAGCTATTGTGGTGACTCTTGAAAATGGTCAAGTGTGGACACAAACAAACGCTGAACGCTACAAAGTGAAAAAGGGTCAAAAAATCTACATTGAAACTGGCGCACTTAACTCCTTTTTAATGGGCAGTGATGAGCGTAATGCCACCACCAGAGTTAAACGACTAAAGTAGTCACCACACAAACCCTTATGACTCAATATATCGACATCGCGGTTAACCTGCTCAGTGAGCGGTTAAAACACGACATTGACGCTATTATCAATGATGCGGCGAAACACCATGTTTCGCCGTTAATTGTTATCGGTAGCGATATTGATGAAAGTAAACAAGCAAGCCTTCTCTGTGAGCAATTTCCACAGCAACTTTATTGTACTGCTGGAGTGCATCCTCATCAGGCCTCTAGTTGGAATGAACAAAGCAGCAATACGGTAAAACAACTCGCATCGCAACACAATGTCGTCGCTATTGGTGAGTGTGGTCTAGACTACAACCGCGATTTCTCACCACGCCCCGCGCAACGCCAAGCTTTTGCAGCACAACTAGAGCTTGCCTGCGAGCTAAATATGCCGGTGTTAATGCATTGTCGCGATGCCCATCAAGACTTTATCGCCATAGTTAATGAATACCGAAGTGAATTACCTAAAGCATTATTGCATTGCTTTACTGGCACTAAAAATGAACTTGAATCCTGCCTAGCGGCCGATTTATATATTGGAATTACCGGCTGGATTTGCGATGAACGTAGGGGGCAAGAGCTCGCACAACTCGTACCATTAATCCCTAACAACCGTATCATGGCAGAAACCGACAGCCCTTACTTGTTGCCACGCAGCATGCGGCCTAAACCTAAATCGAGTAAGAATTTACCTCAGTATTTACCCTACATAGTGAACACAATGGCACAACTTCGTCAGCAATCTGAAACTGAACTGGCTCAGTATTGCTTTCAAAATAGTTGTGATTTTTTTGGGTTAACGATTAATCAAGTAATGGTCGATAAGTGATGCAAATGGCTAACATGGCACAGTTATCATCAACATTAAGAGTCAGCGCACCGCTGTTGTTAGGATTTATATTACTGATTATCTGTCAATTTGGCTGGGCAAATACCACACAAAATGTTCCACTGAGGTTAACCTCCAGCTCCATTACTAAAATTGATTTACAAGATTGGATTTATATCAATCACAGTCCAAATATCAGCCAATTAACTAAAGTATTAGAGCAAGCCCCCAGCGCCTGGAAAAAGTTCGATACTGCACAACCGCAACATATCGGTGTAAAAAACTATTGGGTAACATTTAGCATTTACAATCCAGAGGATTACTTATCTCGTATTATTGCTATCGATAATCCATTACTAGACAGCATAGTGATTTATCATTTTATTAATGGGGAGCTCGTCAGCGCACAACAAATGGGCGACTCATTACCCTTTAAACAGCGGCCACTTTTGAGTAATATTTTTTTATATCCTGTTGAATTTCAGCCAGGAGATACGCATAAGTTTTACATCAAAATAGACAGCCTCGGCAGTATCAACTTACCTTTAGTGTTATGGTCATCGAATGACTTAACGCAGGTTATAGAAACTAAAAACTTGTATATAGGACTTCAAATCGGCTTATTAACAGCGATTAGTCTTTTTAGCTTTTTCATTGCATTAGCTTCGCGCTCATTTAGCTATAGCTATTACAGTGCTTATGTACTTGGGCTCACCATACTGACAGCCAGTATTCATGGCGTGTCATTTCGGTATTTATGGCCTCAATGGCCCATTATGCAGCAATACATATTCTCTATTATTATCCCGCTTACCTTGGGCTTCTCATTAATGTTTACCGAGAAGGCGCTGCAACTCAAATACCATAACCTAAAAATGTTACGTATCTGCAGAGTCATGGCGGTTATCGCATTTTTATTGGCCATAATAATGCCATTTCTACATTACAGCTCCGCACTTTATATCCTGGTTTTTGTTGTTCTTACCATGAGTACAATTTTAGTGGCCTTCTCGCTCATCCAAGCATTTATAGGCCAACGTAATGCCACTTTATATGCTGTTGGTCGAATCGCATTATTATTGGGATGTATCATCACAGGGCTATTGTATGTTGGCATCATCAACCTAGATGTCGCCCCTCAAATACCAACCATGATAGGCCTGACTTTTGAAGTAGTGACAATGGCTGCAGTACTCGCTTTGCGTTATAACGATGAACGAAAAGCTAAGTTTAAAATTCAACAGCAGGCATTAGAGCAAGCACAACGGATCCGCGAAGTGCGTGAAGAAGCCCTGCATGCTGAAGCCGAAAACAGCGAAAAACTTGAGCAAATGGTGCAAGAACGCACCCTAGAACTCGAGATAACATTACGTGAACTGAACGAAGTAAATCAAAAACTCACTGAACAAAATACCATTGACAGCCTCACCGGAGTAAAAAATCGAAGCGCCTTTGATCGTCGTCTCATTGCAGAGGGCCGTATCAGCCGTCGTCAACAGACACCTATGGCATTATTGATGGTAGATATTGATAAATTTAAAAGTATAAACGATCAATATGGCCACCTTGCGGGCGATCACTCAATCCAAACCATTGCCCAAGTATTATCAGACATTTTAAAGCGCCCAACCGATCTCGTATCACGTTTTGGTGGTGAAGAATTTGCTATTATTTTACCTAGCACCGATGCCGAAGGCGCTCAACAGGTTGCAGAGCAAATTCGCCAAACAATCAGTGAGCAAGAGATTACTCATAATGGTCAACACATTCCATTAACGGTAAGCATTGGCGTAAGTGCAGATATTATCGACAGCGATGAGCATCCAATGTTGTTACTCGAACAAGCAGATAAAGCACTGTATCAAGCAAAACGCAGTGGCAGAAATAAAGTGTGCTATTACGCACTCAAAGCAGACCAGATTTAATCCAGGAGTCGAAATTGAATATTATTACTAGTGCCTTCCCTCAGCGCAGAATGCGCCGCATGCGTAAACATGACTTTAGTCGTCGTTTAATGTCAGAAAACACCCTAACGGTGAATGATTTAATTTATCCAATGTTTGTATTAGAAGGCTTTCAACGCTCTGAAAAAGTCGCATCGATGCCGGGTATTGAGCGTTACTCTATTGATTTACTGTTAAAAGAAGCCGCAGAGTTGGTTGAACTAGGGATCCCACTAATAGCATTATTCCCTGTAACGCCAATTGATAAAAAAAGCCTACTAGCAGAAGAGTCATACAACCCTGATGGCCTAGTGCAACGTGCTGTACGTGAGTTAAAGCAAGCCTTTCCTCAGTTAGGTGTAATGACAGATGTTGCACTAGACCCGTTTACCACCCATGGTCAGGACGGCATTATTGACGACACAGGCTACATACTCAATGACGTCACCACCGAGATATTAGTCAAACAAGCTCTGTCTCATGCTGAGGCAGGTGCCGATATCGTTGCCCCATCAGACATGATGGACGGCCGCATAGGCGCTATACGCCAAGCATTAGAAGAAAATGGATTTGTGAATACCCAAATAATGGCGTACTCAGCCAAATACTCATCAAGCTACTATGGCCCTTTCCGTGATGCTGTCGGCTCTGCTGGCAATTTAAAAGGGGGCAATAAGCATAGTTACCAAATGGACCCAGCCAACAGCGACGAAGCTTTGCACGAAGTTGCACTCGATATTCAAGAAGGTGCAGACATGGTGATGGTAAAACCCGGTATGCCTTATTTAGACATAGTACACCGCGTAAAAACAGAGCTGGCTGTGCCAACGTTTGCTTACCAAGTCAGTGGCGAATACGCCATGCACATGGCTGCCATTCAAAACGGCTGGCTAGCTGAAAAAGCCATTGTGATGGAATCACTACTTTGCTTTAAACGCGCTGGAGCAGACGGTATTTTAACCTACTTTGCCAAACGCGCAGCGCAGTGGCTTAAAGAGCAAAACTAAATAAAGCACTAAACCGCTCACAATCAAAAGCCAATCATCAAAGATTGGCTTTCTATTTTAGTGATCTTGCTTGCATCAATAACACCCTAGCCTTAACACATTATCATTAGCATGATTGAATACACTCAATCGATCCCCAAAGGATTTTCTTCTTAAGCGAGACATTATCATGCACAATAACATCAAAACATTATTGGCCACTACCGCACTCTTTTTCGGTACTCAGATATTATCTATGCCAGCGTCAGCTAATTCTGGTTGTGCGTTTGAAAAAGAACAACAAGGCTTTATTGCAACATGCAGCGAGGAGAAACAAGAAGTGATTTTAACCGGTGTTATAGAACCACAAACGCTCACGACCACTTTACCAGGTTACGCAGATGGCTTTGCCAGTTACCAGGTCGATGCACAAGCGGTTGACGTACTTAAAGCGATTGATGTACCAACACAAATAGTGGTCATTATTGGTACCTGGTGCCCAGATTGTCACCGTGAAACACCACATTTTATGCGGATCATCGAAGCGGCAGCCAATCCCAATATTCAAGTGGAATACATTGGGGTAGACCGCAGCAAACAAGATCCAGAAGGGCTAGCTGCTAAATATGCATTTAGCCGTATTCCAACTTTTATTGTTAAGCAGCAAGGCAATGAATTAGGCCGTATTGTGGAGCGCCCAAAGGTCAACTTAGAAGCAGACTTAGTTGAAATATTAAAATAACGTTTCCGCTTAATGCACTAAAAAAATAGGTCGCCATGGCGACCTATTTTTATCAACACCAAGATTATCAAAACTACACGATACTAAAAATCGCTAATAACCGGCTATTCTATCTGCCAATAATTGCAACACGCCTTCGCGCAGCGCACCACCAGCCAGATGTAAACTTTGAATATTCAAGCATTTAAACAAAGCTATAAGTATCGCTACGCCTGACGCAAATGTAGGAGCTTGCTCTGCATCTAAACCATTTATGCCGCTTAACCCCATGTCACTTTGAGCCAATATTTCAGCTTGAAAAGCCAATAATATGTCTAAGCTAATGATTGCAGGTCTGTCTCGATGCTGTAACACAGACACAACCGACTGCACCGCACCAGACGCGCCAAGCACAGATTGCCAGCCTAGCGACAAAAGTTGATCTCGATGCTCAGCAAGCATCACATAGACATAATCTATAGCCTGCTCAAAATCGATACTTTGCAATGGATATTGGTTAAAAAACCGTTGATTAAACAACACGCATCCCATAGGCACGCTGGTTTTAAATAGCACCTTACTGCCATCACCAATAATAAACTCAGTACTTGCACCACCAATATCAATCACCAAACGACGACCATCACCTTGCGTTGTCGCCACCATACCTTGATAAATCAGTTCGGCTTCACGCAGGCCTGAAATCACTTCAATTTCATGATGTAAAATAGGCAAAGCACGACGATGAAATTCGTCCGCATTGGTAATCACACGTAGTGTGGCAGTAGCAAACACAGCGACATTTTCAGCCGCTATATGATGTTGCTTAAGCATTGACGCAAACATGGCTAAACAGTCTAAACCACGCAGAATAACGTCCTCAGACAACATACCATCATCGCCAATGCCTTCAGCAAGTCGGACTTTACGCTTGTATTTGGCGATAACCGCAGGCTTGCCACCTACGGTTTGGGCAACCAACATATTAAAACTATTAGACCCTAACGTAATCGCCGCATACGGTTTAGATACATTCGACTCTGGCATTTACTGTGGTCTACGAGTCCTGTGGCGCGGTGGACGGCTATTGCCACCACTACGATGCGCGCCTTTATTTGCCCCGCCATCACGGGTACGCGAGGTTGGGTGCTTACGATGTATGCGCACTGGAGGCGGAATATCATCTAATAACGCATCTCGGTCATAATTGGAAACCGGGATAGAATGGGTAATATAGGTTTCTATTGCGGGCAAATTAAGTGCATATTCTTCACACGCAAAACTCACTGACACCCCTGTTTTACCCGCACGACCAGTACGGCCAATACGATGCACATAGTCTTCACAATCATCGGGTAAATCGTAGTTATATACGTGCGACACATCAGAGATATGCAACCCACGCGCAGCCACATCAGTTGCAACTAAAATATCTAAATCACCGGTAGTAAATTGCTCAAGAATACGAATACGTTTCTTTTGCGGCACATCGCCAGTTAACAAACCAACTCGATGACCATCACCCTCTAAATAAGACCACAGTTTTTCACAACTGTGTTTTGTGTTCGAAAACACAATGGCTTTATCTGGCCAATCTTCTTCGATTAGCGTGAGCAATAAGCGCATTTTGTCTTCCATCGACGGATAGAATATTTCCTCTTTAATGTTTTTAGAGGTTTTTTCTAGCGGTTCGATTTCAACTTTTTCAGGATCGTTCATGTGATCGTAGGCTAATTCCTGCACTTTCATTGAAAGCGTGGCAGAAAAAAGCATGTTTAATCGTGACTGAGCATCAGGCATTCTGCGAAATAAAAAGCGAATGTCTTTAATAAAACCCAGGTCAAACATACGGTCAGCTTCATCAAGTACTACCGCTTGAATGTGATTTAAACTAATCACGCCCTGACGAACGTAATCAATGATCCGTCCGGTAGTACCAATTAAAATATCAACGCCTTTGTCTAACACCTCACGCTGAGTTTCATAACTTTCGCCACCATAAACAATACCCACTTTTAGGCCAGTATGTTTAGTTAACAAGTTGGCATCTTTGGCAATTTGTATCGCTAACTCGCGAGTGGGAGCCATAATTATAGCGCGTGGTTCAGTTGCTTTGCGGCCCTCTGGCGCTGCAACAGTTAACAAGTGGTTAAACGTGGCCACTAAAAAAGCCATGGTTTTACCAGTACCGGTTTGGGCTTGTCCGGCGATGTCTTTTGCTTTCAATAAAATAGGTAAAGATAACGCCTGAATTGGCGTGCAAAACTCAAACCCGTTTTCATTTAATGCCGCAATTACTTCTGGCTTTAAAGGGAAGTCGGCGAATTTTTGGGTCGATAAATGTGTTTGACTCATAGCACAAGCATACCTGTAGGGGTTGCAAAAAAAGATTCGATCGTTTGAAATAGCTACATTATTAAAACGGTCTCTTGAAAAGCTATTTAACTGACCCAATATACATGGTAAGCCATTAATAAACTAGCAATGGAACCAAATCTGGAGAACAACATGAGCGATAAAATAGTATACCTAAGCGATGACAGCTTTGAAAACGACGTATTAAAGTCTGAATTACCGATTTTAGTAGATTTCTGGGCTGAGTGGTGTGGTCCTTGTAAAATGATCGCCCCAATCTTAAACGACGTTGCTGAAGAGTATGCTGGCAAGTTGGTCGTTGCTAAATTAAACGTTGACCAAAACAACGTGTCTCCTGCTAAATATGGCGTACGCGGTATTCCTACATTGCTTATGTTCAAAGGCGGCGAGTTAGTGGCAACTAAGGTTGGCGCATTGTCTAAAACACAACTAAAAGAGTTTATTGACGCTAAAATTTAAGCATCAAATAGGCTAAAAGTGTTAGGCGGCACAAGTTTTAAACAATTTGTGCCGTTTTTATGTCAATTTGCCCCTAAATTTCTGGACGGCTAACACATAAAGTGCTAATTTATTCATCAGATTTTTTCAAATTAACCTCTTCTCGTTTATCAATCATATAATTTCTTTTCAACCTTACTGATTGATTGCGGTAAGCTTCGTCGCGTAATACAAGACTCCCATACATGAATTTAACAGAATTAAAAGACACGCCCATTTCGGATCTAGTTTCTCTTGCTGAAAGCATGAAATTAGAAAACATGGCTCGTACTCGTAAGCAAGATATCATCTTCTCTATTTTAAAAGCTCACGCAAAAAGCGGAGAAGACATCTTCGGTGGCGGTGTATTAGAAATCCTCCAAGACGGATTCGGGTTTTTAAGAAGTTCAGACGGCTCATACCTTGCGGGTCCTGATGATATCTACGTTTCACCTAGCCAAATTCGTCGCTTTAACATGCGTACCGGTGACACCATTTTTGGTAAAATCCGCCCGCCTAAAGAAGGCGAAAGATATTTTGCACTGTTAAAAGTAAACGAAGTTAACTTTGATAAGCCAGAAAGTTCTCGTAACAAAATTTTGTTTGAAAACTTAACACCATTACATGCCGAAGAACGTCTTCGTATGGAACGTGGTAACGGCTCAACCGAAGACATTACCTCGCGTATTCTTGATTTGTGTTCGCCTATTGGTAAAGGACAACGTGGTTTGATTGTTGCGCCGCCTAAAGCCGGTAAAACGCTATTACTGCAAAATATTGCCCAAAGTATTACCTATAACAACCCAGATGTGGTGTTAATGGTATTGCTTATCGATGAGCGCCCAGAAGAAGTAACCGAAATGCAGCGTATGGTTAAAGGTGAAGTGATTGCATCTACCTTTGATGAACCAGCAAGCCGTCACGTACAGGTAGCCGAAATGGTTATCGAAAAAGCCAAGCGTTTGGTTGAGCATAAAAAAGACGTTGTGATTTTATTAGACTCTATCACCCGTTTAGCTCGTGCTTACAACACCGTTATCCCTTCATCAGGTAAAGTATTAACCGGTGGTGTTGATGCTAACGCACTGCACCGTCCTAAGCGTTTCTTTGGCGCTGCGCGTAACATTGAACACGGTGGCAGTTTAACCATTATCGCAACTGCGTTGGTTGATACCGGCTCTAAAATGGACGAAGTAATTTACGAAGAGTTTAAGGGTACAGGTAACCAAGAGTTACACCTTTCTCGTAAAGCCGCAGAAAAGCGTGTATTCCCAGCAATTGACTTCAACCGTTCTGGCACCCGTCGTGAAGAAAAACTGACCACGCCAGATGAATTGCAAAAGATGTGGATTTTACGCAAAATCTTGCATCCAATGGATGAAGTATCTGCAATGGAATTCTTAATTGATAAATTGGCCATGACCAAAACAAACGAAGAATTCTTTACTGCAATGAAGCGCGCTAAGTCTTAATTGCGCTGCTTTCATTGCTAGAGACTAAAATGCCGCTAACTTAGCGGCATTTTTATTTGTCGGATCCGCATTAATTCACGGTTCATTGATAAAGAGTATTACTCATCTTCATCTGCTACATCAGCATGACTACTTGCTGTAAATTGCTCAATATTGGCAAATGATTCAAACCAAAATGCTGAACTGACCATGTTATATTGGCGCGATAACCCTTCACTTGCAACACGCTCAAGCTTCCATAAAATCCCTTCTGACTCAGGAAAATGCGTGCCTTTAATCTGGTCTTCGTACAAACGGTGCATCAATGCATCTGGACTTAACCCACCAGCCAATAATCGCACCATAGCAGCATGTAACGAATCATCAAAAATGGTTAAATCGTCTTCGTTTTCAGCCGTAATGTTAATGCTAAACTCAACCCCTGTCGGCTGGGCAAACACACCATTAAATGCTTCACGCAGTAAGGCATAAGCGCTGAAAAAACGCTCATGAAACAAGCAGTCAGAATATTCTTCCCACATTCTGTCACCCGCCATGTCATTTGCAAGTTGGTCAATTTTACCTTCGGTAACCTCATCACTAAACAAGTGGCCCAACACAACCTTAGCGGCTTCGACGTCGCCTAGGTCATTAAGCGACATCATACACATTTCACGTAACTCAGCTGAATCCATACCCTCTAGGCCATCATCAAGCCCCATCAATGCCATAAGGTGTAAATAGTCATCATTTGACCAAGCGTTAGGTATTTTGCTGATTTTATGAAATGAACCTATTTGAACGGTAAACTGAGCTTGCATTGTTGAACTCCTTTTTAATCGCTGTAATCGCGGATCATTACCCACGATAATCTGCAATGCACAAGTTTACAATACTGTACAACAAACTAAAGCCAAAACAGCTGCCTACCCAGCTCTAACACTTGGTAAACGGCTGTTTTATAATGCATAAATGAATATTAGCCTAAATTAATATTCATTAACCCTATTTATATATTGGAGACACTAATACTCATTTTTCGACGAAGATAAGCAATTTGTTGCATATGCGGTAAATCTTTAGGGCATGCGTCCTGGCAACCGAGTAACGTCATACAACCAAATACCCCATCTTGATTACCGATAACATGATAAAAATCATCACTGGTGCGACTATCACGACTGTCGAGTTCAAAGCGGGCAATTTTCATTAACCCAACCGCACCAACAAAGGTGTCACGCATTTGCTTAGTAGCACAAGCTGAAACACACACGCCGCACTCAACACAACGTTCAAGCTCATAAAGTTTGGCGGCTTCTTCTGGCGCCATCGGCGCTTCTATTCGATGAATGTCCATGTCGGTGTCGTTGGGCTTTAACCACAACTGCAAACGCTCAGCGAGCTCGCGCATGAATTTACCAGTATTGACTGATAAATCACCAATCAACTCAAACCCTGGTAAAGGCATTAAACTTATTTCAGCGCTTGGAAAATTAGCTGTTAAGGTACGGCAAGCGAGTGTCGGCTTACCATTAATCACCATGGCGCAACTACCACAAATACCCGCACGACAAACAAAATCAAACTGCAACGATGGGTCTTGCGTCTCACGTAATTTGTTTAATGCAATAAACACCGTCATACCCGGCGTTTCAGTAATAAGGTAACGCATCATTTTAGGCTTATCGTTAGGATCTTGAGGATCGTAACGAAATATTGAAAACGTCAATTGACGGGCTTGGCTCATTTGGCAGGAACTCCTTTAACATCGACGTTATCAAACAATCTTTGGTTGGCTGGCATAAATTCATCGGGTAACTCGTAGGGCATAATGGCCGCTTGTCTTGCCACGCGATCGCTTGGATTATCTAAGTCTGCCAATATTTGCTCAATTTGCTGCTGGCGTATCACGGTATCTGGATGAGCAACGGCATTGTTAGTACCATAACCTCTATACCCTGGTGGTAACTCCATAGACAGCACATCGATGGGTTCATAGCTTAACGTTGGCACTAATGCGTTTTCGTCTGGCCATGAGCTGAGCGTACGATTAAGCCAATCACGGTCATTTCGCTCAGGGTAATCTTCACGCGAATGCGCACCACGACTTTCTGTACGAGCATGAGCACCACTAGCCACAGTTAACGCAACCTTTAACATACGTTTCACTCTTAACGCATCAACTAACTCAGGGTTAGCGTGACGTTTTTTACACGTTAAGCCAATATTACGTGAGCGCTTAAGTAGTTCACTTAACTCATTAACTGCTTGCTCGAGTTGAGTGCCATTACGAAAAATCCCAACATAATCCATCATAACTTTTTGCATTGCTTGCTTAATAACAATCGCTTTTTCAGTTCCATTACCTTCAATAAGCTCTGTAATCTCACAGTCTATTTGTCGGCCAAACTCCTCAATTAATTTGGTATCAATGGTTAAGGTTGCTTGTTGGCAAAAATCTGCCACATATTGGCCAATGATCATTCCGCCCACTACGGCTTCAGCTAACGAGTTACCGCCTAAACGATTAAAACCATGCATATCCCAACACGCGGCCTCGCCTACACTAAAGAGTCCTGATAACTGTGGGCTTTCTCCATTGGGTTTAGTGCGAATACCGCCCATTGAATAATGCTGTGTTGGCCTCACGGGGATCCATTCAGTCACGGGATCAATGCCTAAAAAATGCTGACAAATCTCTTTAACTTCACGCAAATTGGTATCGATGTGCTTCTTGCCCAGCAAAGTGATGTCTAACCATAAATGTGGTCCATATGGACTATTTGCGCCCTTGCCTTTGCGCATATGTTCGGTCATTCGTCGCGATACAACATCACGCGAGGCAAGCTCTTTTTTATCGGGCTCGTAATCAGGCATAAAGCGGTGACCATCTTTGTCACGTAATACACCGCCATCACCCCGGCAACCTTCTGTGGTTAAAATCCCCACCGGCACAATGGCGGTTGGGTGAAACTGTACCGCCTCCATATTACCTAAGGTTGCGACACCGGTTTCTAGCGCCAAAGCCTGGCCAATGCCTTCGCAAATAATCGCATTGGTCGACACTTCATAAATGCGGCCATAACCGCCAGTGGCAATAGTGGTCGACTTAGCAACATATGCCCGGATCTCGCCAGTGATTAAACAGCGAGCAATCACGCCATGGCAGCGTTTGCCATCATGGATGATTTTTAGTGCCTCCATACGCTCATGGACAGGAATGCCCATTGAAATGGCTCGGTTATCGACAGCATATAATAATGAATGCCCAGTACCATCGGCGGTGTAACAAGTGCGCCACTTTTGAGTACCACCAAAGTCACGCGCATTAATTAAACCATGCGCCTCTTTCGTCTCGGTTAGAGTGACTTTTTGTGCATTAACAATGACTTCGCGATCACCTTGGCTCACTCTGCTCCACGGCACGCCCCAATGGGCGAGTTCGCGGACGGCTTTAGGCGCACAATGGGTAAACATTCGAGCAACTTGCTGATCGCAACCCCAGTCAGACCCTTTTACTGTATCTTGAAAATGCACATCTTCATTGTCGCCCATGCCTTTTACAGTATTAGCTAAACTGGCCTGCATACCGCCTTGCGCGGCAACAGAATGAGAGCGTTTAGCCGGAATAAGTGACAGTACTATGGTATCAAGCCCGCGTTCTTTAGAGGCAATAGCCACTCTAAGACCCGCTAAACCAGCGCCAACAACTAAGGAATCGGTATAAATAATTTTCACAACATATCCTTATTACAAGCCAGGAACAAAAGGCACAACAGGCAAGCTAAGTGCACGACCAATAATGATGTAGGCCACAAGACTGGCTACCCCTAACACCATTAAATACGCCAAAATCACTTTTGCTAACTTCAGCATGGCAAAACGTTGTGTTGTCAGCCCCCATTTCACCGACACACGATACAAACCAAAAATGGCATGCACAGTCACAGCGGGTAGTAACAGTACATATAACATCCACGCATTTTGATGTACGACTCGCTCTGCCGATAAATGAGGGCCAATTTCGGGGTTGGTCATCATGGCAAAAAGATGCACAGGCACTAAGAAAAACAACAAGAAACCGCTTATCATTTGCCAAAACCAAATCTTGGTATCTTCATGGGGTAAAAATTGCATTTGTTGACGAAGCGCTCGCCACTGACCAATTTGAGTGGGAAAACGCCTTAATGCAAACACTGCATGAACAAGCACAACGATCAACATAAATGCAGAGAATATTTGGGTAAGAATAGGAAATCCATGGCCAGTTTCGCTAAAAATACCGCCCTCTAGAAACTGAGCAACCTGATAAAACGCATCTTTACCCAGTAAAATACTCGACTCAAAATGCAAGTGCACAATGAGAAACAGCCCTAATATAACGCCAGTAACACTTTGTAACCTGTCAGCTCTCGCCGCCCATACAGGGTGTGAAAACCCTCTGGGTTTATCGGTTAACAAAACGGCTTTTGCAGGCAAAGGGGTTGCAGCCATAAATCAATACATCCTGTGCAGACACAATAAGATAGAATGACAATAGCAAGAGTTGAGTGACAACAGCACTGGACAAAAAACAATCCGTGACCTTGCTCACCCACATATACTGTATTGTTAGAAGCGGATCACATACATAACGCTTGCAACTAAACGCCTGCATAAATATCGCTTAGACCAAATAAAGTGTCGATGAAAACGCACAAATGTAGGCGGTTTGGGTATAATGGCGGCCAACAATGCTTGTATTAATATTTATTGATTAGGAACATTTCATGGCTTGGATCCAATTGCGCATTCACACCCATCGCGACCATGCAGATATGCTTGGTGACTTATTAATGGATCAAGGTTCAGTTTCCATCACCTATGAAGACGGCCAGGACGAGCCCATTTTCGAGCCTAAACTGGGTGAAACCCCTTTATGGCAAGACACCATCTTAATCGCTTTATTTGATGCCGACACAGACTTAGCCCCAACGATTGAGTTTTTAGAAACCATGCCATTCCTAGGCAAAGGGTTTACTCATAAAATAGAACAGGTTGAAGACAAAGATTGGGTCCGCGAATGGATGGACAGCTTTCATCCAATTCAATTTGGTCAGCGGTTATGGATTTGCCCAAGCTGGCGTGAAATTCCAGACCCAGCAGCTGTCAACGTTATTCTTGATCCAGGCCTAGCATTTGGCACTGGTACTCACCCAACAACGGCTTTATGTTTAGAGTGGTTAGACAGCCTAGATTTAACCGACCAAGAAGTGATCGACTTTGGTTGTGGCTCAGGCATTTTGGCCATTGCAGCCATTAAGCTTGGTGCAAAAAAAGTCACCGGCGTTGATATCGATTACCAGGCTATTGATGCCTCTAAAGCAAACGCAGAGCGCAATAATGTCGTTGAGCAATTATCGCTATACCTACCAGAAAACCAGCCAGCAAACTTACAAGCAGATGTGCTAGTCGCCAATATTTTAGCGGGGCCATTAAAAGAGCTCGCTCCGCTGATTGCAGAAAAAGTCAAAACAGGTGGCAAGCTTGCTTTATCAGGTTTATTACAAGAACAAGCGCAAGACGTGTCAGACTTTTATAGCCAATGGTTCGATATGGAACCTGCATGCCATAAAGAAGATTGGAGTCGCTTAAGCGGCATCCGTAAATAGCACCAACTACCGCTTAATGTGTGGCAAGTATAATGACAAAAACTTGCCACACTTTATTGTTTACAGCCTATTAACAAGCCTAAAAAAACCCCAACGTCAATAAAAAAGCTCAGCTGCAACTCGCACCAGCACTCAAATACCCTCAAAAAACGCCAATTATTAGTCAAAGATGTGACAGCCAATAAAAGTCAAGCAAAAAAGTTGCATTTAGGTCATTTATTGACCTTTTCACGGCCGCCAAAAAGGGCTACTATAGCGCCCCTTTGAAGAGCAAGGTGAAGTCCGCAATGCAAATTGGCCCGTATCAACTGTCTAATCAGCTGATTGTGGCACCAATGGCAGGTGTCACTGATCAGGCTTTCCGAAATCTCTGTTTACGTTATGGCGCAGCCTTAGCGGTATCAGAAATGCTTTCATCGAATCCCGAGGTTTGGGATAGCGACAAAAGCCGCCAGCGCATGACGCATTCTGGTGAGGAAGGTATACGCTCCGTACAAATTGCAGGTGCAGATCCAGAATTAATGGCCAATGCCGCAAAGTTCAATGTTGAACAAGGCGCGCATATCATTGATATCAATATGGGATGCCCCGCAAAAAAAGTGAATAAAAAGTTTGCCGGCTCAGCATTAATGCAAAGCCCCGAGTTAGTAAAAGAGATTTTGCAAGCCGTGGTTGCTGCAGTTGATGTGCCAGTAACACTTAAGATAAGAACAGGTTGGGAACCTGAGCATCGTAATGGTGTTGAAATAGCCCAAATTGCTGAAGATTGTGGCATTGTGTCGCTTGCCGTTCACGGCCGAACGAGACAATGCATGTACAAAGGCTTTGCCGAGTACGACACCATTAAAGCAATTAAACAGAATGTCTCGATTCCTGTTGTCGCCAACGGGGACATCGACACACCAGAGAAAGCCAGGTTTGTGCTTGACTACACTGGTGCAGATGCCCTGATGATAGGAAGAGGTGCACAAGGAAGGCCATGGATTTTTAAAGAAATCCTACATTATCTGGAAACAGGTAAAAAGTTAGCGCCAATTAAGGCGGACGAGCAACGCACAGTGATGCTTGAACACCTTAACAAACTGTATGACTTATATGGCGAATACAAAGGTGTCCGATTTGCTAGAAAGCACGTCGGGTGGTACCTAAACCATGAGGAACAGCGCCAATTTCGTGCTGACTTCAATCGGCTTGAAACCGCTGCCCAGCAACATTCTCTTGTAGAATGTTATTTTGATGAATTAGTTTAGAATTTAATAAAGAGCAGAATAGAATGTTTGATCAGACAACTAACACAGAAGTTCACCAGCTTACCGTAGGCAAAATCGAAACAGCAAACGGCACTATCAAGCCGCAGTTATTACGTGACGCAGTTAAACGTGCCGTAACTAACTTCTTCTCTCAGTTAGACGGTCAGGAAGCTTCTGAAGTATATGAAATGGTATTGTGCGAAGTTGAAGCACCTTTACTAGACATCATTATGCAACACACTCGTGGCAACCAAACGCGCGCTGCTAATATGTTAGGTATCAACCGTGGTACTTTACGTAAAAAGTTAAAAAAATACGGCATGAACTAAGACTTAACGTCTAAGCGATTGTAACAAAACGGGCTTATCAGCAATGATAAGCCCGTTTTGTTTTTAAATATCTGCATAATTTAAATTAATATAAAATAATATAAAATAGCTAATTTACAACAACTTAAGATTGATTTTCGTTATGGATTTAATTTATTTTCAATTTTTATAAAAATAATTGGAATAGAATCTGTCGTTGCCTCGTTATCACTATGTCAATCACGACAACAACGAGGGAACTACAATGAACACATTATTTAAACCTACTTTAATCGCACTAGCCTGTTTTTCAACCATGGCAATGAGTGCTGAAATGTCTGTTTCAACCTCAACATCTGCACAAGCTGATGTGCAATTTAGTCAAGGTCAATCAACACAAATAAGTGCTAGCGCTAACCTTCAAAATAGTCACCAGGCTGCAGCATCTAATAATACTGCAACGTCAGATAACAATAGCGAAAGCAGCGCAGATCAAACAGCAGCTAATAACACTGACACAACAGAAACAAGCGAAACAGATGACTCGGCATCAATGACGGCTGAATCATCAACATCAGCTAACGGCGAATTAACACTATTGATGCCGACGGAAACACTAACGGCAGTTAGCTCATCAGTCAATTCATCTGTTGACACTACCATCGCCAATGTCGATTCTGTGTCTCAAATGGCCAGTGCACAACTTAACGATATTGCCAATGGTACTGTAACTCTTGCAACTGAGCTTAGTGGTCAAACTGCGACAACGGCTGAAATGGCAGCGTCACAAACGTTAGCATCAGCGTCTATTGCTGTTATCACCTCGGCTGATACATCTACCCAATTAGCTAACACCTCAGTAAATAGTGCCCTAACAGCTGCTAACTCAACTGAGATTGCACTCAATAACGCAGTCAATGGCGCTACTGAGTTAACAACAACAGCCACAGCTAACAGTGCTTCACAACTGCAAAACAGCTTAACAGCCAATACACTTAGCGCCACCAGCAACGCGATATCTGCATCAACTAATTCAGCGCTTTCGCAAGCAACTACAACGGCGGTAAACGCCACTGCACTTAATACTGTGCAACAAGAGTTACAAGCGAGTGCGAGTGAACTTGTTCAACAAAATGCCCGCGAACAAGTGACCCAGGCAGTAAGCCAAACAGTAAATGCAGAGGTTAACAACACTATCCAAAACACCATTCGATTAACCAGCGGTTTATAACCCACTCAAGCTAATCCAACCTCGTTTATGCCGGCATCACTGCCGGCTTATCCGTAAACCTGTTTACTAAGGATGTCACATCATGGCTTTATTTACTCGCTTTACCACACGCACAACAGCAATAGCCTTGGCCATTACCAGCCCACTCTCATGGGCAAATACCACTGCAGATGACTGGTCATTTAGTGGCAAAGCTAAGGCGGGTATGGAGTATCAATCTAACGTTAATATTAGTGAGCTTGAACAAGCCAGTGGTGAGTCTGACAATGCGGTGGTGCTTGATGCTCAGCTCGATCTGGGCTGGCAAGTGAGTGACAACTTACGTGTAGACACGGGTTACAGCATCAATGATAAAAGCTATCAAACGGCCAGCGATTATGATTCTCGCCTACAGCTAGCCTTTGCCGATGTTAGCTATGCATTCACCGCAACCACCATAGGCTCCAATGTATACCATGCTCAAGCCGATTTAGATGACAACGATTTTTTAACGTTAACTCAAGTCAGCTTATATACCATGCACAACTTATCAGACAGCTGGTTTCTTCGCCCAAGCGTGATGCATGCCGACAAACAATTTGCTCAAATTGAGCAACGTGATGCTAAAAGCTACAGCGCTACCCTTGACTCATTTTGGTTTTTTAACCAAGGCCAGCGTTTTATGTCACTGGGCGTAACCTATGAAGATGAAAAAACCAATGCACCAGAGTTTAGGTACACTTCGACGGGATTAAACGCCCGTGTGTCTAATCAATTTTCATTATGGCAAATAGCTCAAAAAATCCAGCTTGGCGCCAAACTAAGCCAACGAGATTACCACACTCAAGAAAATGGCAGTCGACGAGATGATGTACATCAACAGTATGATGCTAAATGGGAAATCAGTTTAGGCCAACATTGGGCGGTATTAACCTCGGTAGAATATGGTGATTTTAAATCAACAATAGACAGCGCCGATTATGCTGAAACGCGCGCAGGACTATTATTACAAGCCAGCTTTTAAAGGCCGAGTTAATAAGCCATAGCCATATTGATTATCTTTACCCGGCTCACCTAAATCTTGCGCTTGTTGCTGTAATTGTTCAACCACCTGCGCCAGTGTTAGCTCTGGTGACGATGCTAGCAAACAAGCCACTTTAGCACTCACTACCGGTGTCGCCATTGACGTACCACTCTCGCGCCCAACACTGCCATCTGCGCGAGTAGTGAGTACCTTAACCCCTGATGCAGCAAAATCAATATAATCGCCTTGATTAGCCCAGCGATATAATCGCTTAGCATCGTCGACTGCGGTAACTGCAATAACTCCATCATATGCAGCAGGATACAATGGCGCCGCAGCGGGGCCACCATTACCCGCAGCTGCAACAAGAATAATATCCTTGGCCACTAAGCGAGAAACCACCTCATTCAACACCGGATTATCAGGCCCAGTAAGACTCATATTAACCACTCGATTATTTTGCGCAACTAACCAATTTAGCGCCTGAAGAATGCTGTCAAGTGTTGCGCCTTGTTGGTACTCGTTTTGCGCATAAAACGCCCCAGCACTGTATAAAGTGAGCAAGGGAAGCAATGGACTAAGCGATGCATTATCTCCCGCCAACACCCCCGCTACCGCAGTACCATGACTGTATGAAACCGGTATTGCAGCAGGTAAAAAATCTTGTTGAATTAAGGCAAAACGTTTTGCACTTTTGCTAGGCCATGCTGAATGATCAGAGGTAATTGCGGTATCGACCATACCCAATGCAATGGGCACATCACACATAGCCGAAGCCTTATCTTGTTCCACCGGCTGAGCAGTGCTTCGTTCAGATAAGTTGGCCTGCGGCTGATAAATAAAATTACGGCTTAAATAAGGAGCTAATAATTCTGGCAATTGCTGGCGAAGCTTTAGAGTATTATCTAACGACTCAGACACTCTTAGCTTAATCAGTTGCAAATCAATACTGTCTAGGTTTTTACGAGTGTGCACATATTGAGATAACGTCGGTACAACCTTTAACACTTGCAGCCATTGCTCGGCAGACAACAATATCAGCCACTCGCGCTCAACTGCTCGCTGCCCAAGTTCAATTTCAACCTCATTCCACAGTAATTGCTTACGAGTATCTAATATCGGTAACACACTCGGTAACTGCACTAATGGATCTAATAGCTGCGCTTTAATTGCGAGTGTTTTTTGCAATTGCTGCTCAACCAAGCGCTGTTGTTTTAATTCTTGTAGCCGTTCAGCATTACGATTTACGCTGCGGTCAAGCTGATCCACAATGGTGTCAGGTAACTGAGTAATAGGTAATAGCTGAGCTGTAGCCACCCAAGGCACAAAGACCAAGCCCAATATAGTCAGTTTATATTTTTTCATTGTTCTCATCGATTTACCTTGCTTGGCGTATAGTGTGTAAAATAAAAACGTCTGACAACAATAAAAATTCCCTCTCTATTGGAATAAACTCATCTGCTGACCCGTTATCTATACAAGGCCAACTTTAAAGCGAAAAAGAGTATAACTTAAAATATGAAGACAGAATTAACTACATTACTGCCAGCATTAAGACGCTTTGCCTATTCATTGACCGGTTCAATGCCTGATGCAGACGACCTCGTGCAAAATACCCTATTGCGGATCTTAAACTCGCCGCCACCAGAGGGAGTACCACTAGCAAAGTGGGCCTTTAAAATATGCCGCAATCAATGGATTGATGATTACAGAGCACAAAAAGTGCGTACACTCGCTACCACAAAGCCCGAACTGCAGTCAGAAAACTACAGCGATGGTGAGGCCGACATGATTAACGACATCACCTTAAGCGAGGTAAACCAAGCAATGAATAGCCTTTCGGATGATCAACGTGAAGTACTGTCGTTAATTGCAGTGCAAGGCATGAGTTACACAGAAGCCGCAGATGTTTTATCTATTCCAACTGGCACCATCATGAGCCGCCTGGCTAGGGCAAGAGCCAATATGGTGAGCTTTTTTAAACAACCCAACGGGAGCATGGCATGAACCTTAGCGATGAAACCTTATCTGCCTTTTTAGATGCCGAACTATCAGAGCAAGAAATGGAACAGGTTAGAATGGCGCTTGTTGATAACGAAGATATCGCTGAGCGACTTGCCGAACTGGCCATGGTTGATGCAATGGTACAAGAGCATTATCAAGCTATTGACCACCACCCTATTCCTGCTACTACACAAGCATTATTAGCCGATGCTGAGCCAAGTGCAGTAAATCAAGTTAAAGACCAAGGCCTAGCAAATAATGTAGTCGAGTTTCCCTGGTGGCGTAAAGCGCAACAACAAATCCAACAGTATGCTGCGGCAGTGGCTGTGGTAGCACTTATTGCTGGCTATGGTGTTTATCACATCGACTCACCAACCCAAACCGTGAATACCGCTCAACACGCTGCAAGAGTACAAAACGACATTAGTGAGCAACTATCCACACTACCAAGTGGCATTAACACCTTGCTTGATGATGATAGCGTGATGAGCATTCAGCTGAGCTTTTATAATCAACAAGGCCAGTTATGTCGCCAATACGCCCAGCAAAACCAAACTCAACAGCGAAATATTATCGCCTGCGAACAACAGGGACAATGGCAACAAGTCGCCAGTGCAGAATATAACACCAGCCCAGATCATCAAGCTCAGTACCAAACAGCAAGTGGAGGTTCGGCACTGGACCAAGAACTTGATAAGCTTATCGCTGATGCCCCACTCACTCTGGCACAAGAGCAGCAAGCCCTAAAACAACTGACAAAGCGATAAAATAATGTTAAAAAACATAACCATAACCCTAACGTTAATCGTCATAACATTACTCAATGGGTGTGCTACCCCCTCCAAGCTACCGCGGTACAGCCAAACGGATGGGTATCAGTATATTGAGCGAAAAATTACCGATAATTATTATATGCTGGAAATTATCAGTAATAGTAAAGCAACACTGCACACTAACACCCTTTCTCAGGCATCAGTATTAACAGAACAACAGGGTTTTGATTGGTATATTATTGTCGAGCAACATAATACCGACAATATCAAGCCACCCTACAAACAACATATCGAAATACGAATGGGTAAAGGCATTAAGCCGTAAATAGCACCCACTGATAACACCATCAATACAGGACTTAACCATGCAGTGCTCAACCAAGCCTAGTGCACCTCGCGTTCAATCAATCGTTAAGCGCTCCAGCTTGGTGAATGTCTTTGTTGGCGCCTTCCTAGGGGTCACGCTACCCGCCTTTGCCGTTCAATTAGCCCCTCTGCCACAGGAGTTGAGTAACAATGCCGTCGCCATGGTGCATACCAACAAGCAAACGTATCTACTGAGCTTTATGGGATTAGGAAAAGGCAAACACTATCAAGATGTGCACAATCAAGCCTGGGCGTTGTTGCTCGACAAGCCAAACAACAAATGGCAATCCATCAATTCGGTCCCGCATGTTGCGCCATTAGCAGGGCGTTTAGCGTCCACTGCCGTAGGCATAAAACAACACGCTTACATTTTTGGAGGATACACGGTAGCCGAAAATCATGATGAGATCAGCACAATAGACAATTACCGATATTCAATTAACACCGGCAGTTATCAGCGAATTGCCGACATGCCAGTACCGGTAGATGACACCACAGCAGCCACATTTCAGCAACGTTATATCTATTTATTTGGCGGTTGGCATAATGACGGCAATGTTAATTTAGTCCAAGTGTATGACACCCAAACCGACACTTGGGCGCAAGCCAGCCCTATCCCTGCACCCGCAGTCTTTGGCCAGGCTGTTGGCATAGTGGGTAATCAGCTAGTGCTGTGTGATGGGGTCAAAGTGCAGCCAAACATTAATGCACGCAGAAGCTATAAAGCCTCACCAGTATGTTTATTGGGAGAGATTAACCCTAGCAATCACTTACGCATTGATTGGCAATTATTGCCGCATTATTCAATTGCCAATCTACCCGAGGAGCAATCTGCAAGTCAGTCAAACACGGCAACCGCGCATTATCGTATGGCCGCAACAGGAATTATGGCCCCAACAGGCGGGCAAATTGTTTTCTTAGGGGGCAGCGACAATCCCTATAATTATTCAGGGATTGGCTATAACGGCCAACCAAGCCAGCCAAGTAAGCATGAATACCGCTTCGACCTAGTTAGTAAGCAATGGCTAACCCCACAAACACTTGCAAAACCAAGTATGGATCATCGTGGGCTACTGTGTTGGCAAAATACACTACTGCGTATTGGTGGCATGTTAGAACAACAGCAGGTGAGTAATCTCGTATTGGAGGCAAAGCTTAAACCAGGTGAAACCTGCTCGCTTTAGGCCATTTATCACATCAATATGTGACCCAGCTAACATCTTTTAGGGAATAATTTGAGCGCTATAAAAGATGCATATAAAATACATGTAAATTATATGCATCTTTGGGACACTCATGTTAACTCAACAAGCCGCACCTTCATTAGACCAGTTATCATTAGTTGATTTAATTGACCATATTGAAGCAACTCATCATCAGTATATCCGCGATACCGCACCCTTATTGGCAGAATATACCGAAAAAATGGTTAGAGCCCATGGTGAAGATCATGCAGAAATAAAACCATTAGCTCATGCTGTTAACGAGCTCATTGCCGAGCTTATGCCACACCTAATGAAAGAAGAACGCATTCTATTTCCAGCGATTAAATCACTCAGCCTAGGCGAACCTACTCAGGGCTGTTTTGGTCATATCAGCAATCCCATTAATATGATGCTACACGAACATGACAACGCAGACGAAATGTTGCACACCATCAGAAGCCTAACCAATAACTATACTCCACCTGCTGGAGTCTGTAATACGTGGCTAACATGCTATCGTACCCTAGCCCAATTCGATGCCGATTTACAAAAACACATTGAAGTAGAAAACACCCTGCTGTTTCCAAAAACATTAGCATTATAGGCTCACCAGGCACTCAAACGTACACGTTATACTCATCCCCCCACGGTGTATTTGATGAAGTAAGTCTAGGCGCTTACTTCCTTTTTTTAGTAAAATTTCTTAAAGTGATCTTATCTACATGCATCGCTACAGGAAATCCTCATGTCGCCACATCACTACCCTACATTTGCATTAGACGATATCGCTAATTTACAAGAGTCGGCTCAAGTCGAATTTAAATTGGCAGGAGGACGTGATGGCAACGGCAAGCTGCCCGAAGGCATGTGGGAAAGCTATAGCGCCTTTGCGAACACTTTAGGCGGCGAAATTATATTAGGTGTAAAAGAACAGCAAGGAGAGTTTACTATCGAAGGCATTGTTAACCCCATGCCAATGCTAAGTGAGATCTGGGCGATTTTAAATGATCCTAAAAAAATCAGTCATAACATATTAGCGCCAACAGATGTGCAAATTATCGAAATCATGTCTAAAAAGCTTATCCGCATACATGTGCCAAGTGTTGATATAAAACTCCGTCCCATCTACGTTGGCACCGATCCCTATAGTGGTACTTATTTTCGTGTAGGGGATGCCGATATGCATGCTAGCCGAGAACAAGTAGAACAAATGAGTATCAAAGCGGGTATCAACCTAAAATTAAAGCAATCTAAGCAATAAATTTATCTGGCCTATTTCAACATGCGGTAACACGGTTTGTGCTTGTTTATATCGTTGCTGCATACAAGGATTAAGCCACACACTTTGACACCCCGCCATTTTAGCACCGGCAACGTCAGACGACGGATGATCGCCAATATGCAGTAACTCCGATGGCATAATATCAAGCTGTTTGCAGGCCAAAGTAAACATGTCACCATAAGGTTTCATTTTAACGCCATTGCCAGGATGCAGCACAAATTGCATGACCTCACTTAAACCTATGCGCGTAGAATCAACATTACCATTGGTGATCCCAATTAACGGATACTTCTGCCCCAATTGTTGCAATACAGCCATCACCTCCGATGCAACGGTAAAGTCACTACGATGATGATGGAAACAATCCATGCCCATTTGTGCACCTTGGCTTGCTTGTAATTCTGAATAACCAAAGTGCAGCAATCCCTGATGTAACATGGCATAACGCGCTGCACTCGTGTCATGGGCAAGCTCTGGCCTTTGAATAAAAAGAGCTCGTTTAAGCTGTTGCCACTGCTCATTGCTCCATGCTGTGGTCGCTGGATAATGACGATTAATTAAATCAAATAATTGCTCACTGGCATGTACGACATAAGGCCGATTATTGTAAAGCGTGTCATCTAAATCGAAACTAATGGCTTTAAATGGCTGTAGGCGTTGATATTGGGTAATAGAAGCTGATTCTTGATATGTCATTATTTTCCCTTATCTTTTTTCGCTCTTGGATGCGCTCCATCGTATACTTTTGCAAGATGTTGAAAGTCTAAACTGGTATAAATTTGCGTGGTCGACAAGTTAGCATGCCCCAGCAACTCTTGCACTGCACGTAAATCTTGGCTGGATTCAAGCATATGGGTTGCAAACGAATGACGCAACTTATGGGGATGAACTTTTATTGACATCGCCTGCTCTTGGCCCCACTTAGCCATGCGCGCTTGAATACTTCGATGTGACAAACGTTTGCCTTGTGTACTCACAAATAACGCATCACCGGCATCTGCGCAGGGTAATTGATCGCGGCACCTAAGCCAGGCTTTAATTGCCATTAAAGCAAGCTTGCCAACGGGCACAATACGCTGCTTGCTGCCTTTACCTAATACTTTCACTTCCGATTGATCAAAGCGGATATCAGCACAATCTAAACCGGCTAATTCTGCCAAACGAAGACCACTGGAATAAAATAATTCCATCATGGCTTTATCTCGCAGGCAAAGAGGATCGTCTCCCTCAATGGCCAATAAATGGCTCACCGCGTCAACATCCATATTTTTAGGCAAGGGTTTATTTTGCTTAGGTGCACTTAAGGTATGAGCAGGATTTATCGTAACCACACCTTCGTGAAGTAAAAAATCAAAAAACTGCTTAATCGCGGATAAACACAAGGACAAAGAGCGAGGGCTTAAACCTTTACGGTGTAAGCCCGCAATCACAGACTGCAACTGCTCTCTTGTTGCAGCGACTAAATTAATGTTGTCGCCTAACAGCCCCTCAACACGCCGTAATTCAAACAAATAGTTACGCACTGTGTATGCCGACAACTGGCGCTCTGAAGTCAGATATTGGCTAAAAATGGTTTGCCAGTCAGCTTGCGTCATTTGGCGGCTCCAAGGTTACAATTGCGGCAATATATGATCTAATAAATGACGTAATTGACTAAATAACAGTGAGTCCATGTCTGGATGAAAGTGAGTGGGCTCTTTGCTAGCAATGGCAAAAATCACTTGGCCATTCTCATCAGATAGCTTAGTTAAGGCAACAGAACCAACTTCACTACCAAATAAGCGCAATGATTCAGACTGAGTTAAGCGGCCAAAATAGTAACCACCTTGTAAGCGATGACGCCAAATATTGGCTAATTCGCTGTCAATATCGTGTACCGTAATCAGCCTCACATGGCTAAAACCAAATTCACCTTTTAACCCTTCAGACAATAGCTGTCTGAGCTCACCTAAATCTTTACATGCCAACAATTTAAATGATAAATCGTTGTTAAAATTGAATATTCTTTCATTGTACGACGCTATTTTCATCAACGAAGTGATTTCTTCTTCTAACTCGCTGACGCGTTGACGAAGCAACTCTTGACGCCGTTCAACTAACGATACAGCACCGCGTTCAGCATGCGGTAACCGCATAGCAACTAATAACTCAGGGTAACGGTTAAAAAAATCAGGATTATCTAATAAATACTCACGAATTAGGAGTTCGTCAAACCCAAGCTCTTGCATGTTTGTGCGCATTTCTACCCCTAAATCATGACCAATCGCATTAATGTCTTTTGCATTGGCACTGCTCACCGTGTTCACATCCATGTTGATGTTATCTTTCGCGGCGGCAGCTTCTGAGTTAATTTCACTCATAGTTGAATATGTCCATCATATACGTGTTCAGCAGGGCCCGTCATCCACAGCGGCTTGCCTTCACCCTCCCAATTAATCACTAGGCTACCACCGGGTAAATCAACCCTAACCTGCTTATCGAGTTTATCTTGTAATTGGCCTACGGCGGCAGCGGCACATGCACCAGTACCGCAAGCTAAAGTCTCTGCCGCACCGCGCTCATAAACACGCAATTTAATATGGCTAGGACTCACAATTTGCATAAAGCCCACGTTAACCCCTTTAGGAAAACGCTCATGACGGGTCAAACTGCTGCCAATGTCGTCAACGTCCACCGACTCAACGTCATCAACTTCAATTACACAATGGGGATTGCCCATCGAAATTGCACCGCATAAATAAGTTTGTGTTGGTGTTTGCAATAAATACGTCTTTTCGCTTTTTTTCGCTTTAAACGGGATCTGGCTGGGTTCGGTAACTGGCACGCCCATATTGACCGTAATATGGCCGTCTCGTTCAATACGTAACGTAATTTTGCCCGAACTGGTGCTCACGCGAATTTTGTTTTTTTGGGTTAAGCCTTTATTTCTTACAAATCGAGCAAAGCAGCGCGCGCCATTGCCACACTGCTCGACTTCGCTGCCGTCGGCATTAAAAATACGGTAATGAAAATCGAGATCCGGATCATAAGGGGGTTCAACCAATAACAATTGATCAAACCCAATCCCAAAATTTCGATCGGCAAGACGTCGAATTTGTTCAGGCGAAAAAAACACATTTTGTGTTACGCCATCAACGACCATAAAGTCATTACCCAGCCCATGCATTTTGGTAAAATGGATCACGAAAGTTTCCTTATTAAACGTTATACCAACGACAATTTTTACGGCAGCAGGTGTTCACCTTGCCAAAGTTGCTCTAGTGTTTCACGCTGACGTACAACCACATCTTGGTTACCATCAACCATAATTTCGGCCACTCGTGGGCGTGAATTATAATTAGACGACATGGCAAATCCATAAGCGCCGCTTGAACGCACAGCCAATAAATCACCCGCGTTTACCGCTAATTGCCTGTCTTTACCTAAAAAGTCACCCGTTTCACACACAGGTCCTACAATATCATAAGCAAATTGGTCTGCGTCTGTTTGTTGTACCGGAATAATATTTTGCCAGGCACTATAAAGTGATGGGCGAATAAGATCATTCATCGCGCCATCAACAATCGCAAAACGTTTGTCGCTGTTTTCTTTTAAATACAATACTTGGGTAACAAAAATACCCGCATTGGCAGCAATAGCACGTCCTGGCTCAAAAATAAGTTTCAATGGACGCCCATCTAAACGCTCGAGTAAGGCTGCAGCATAAGCATCTGG
Source organism: Shewanella inventionis (assembly GCF_014641855.1). Taxonomy (GTDB): domain Bacteria; phylum Pseudomonadota; class Gammaproteobacteria; order Enterobacterales; family Shewanellaceae; genus Shewanella; species Shewanella inventionis. Next base: position 12,474 of record NZ_BMII01000034.1, on the reverse strand, counting down.
ATGCGGAGGCGTTTCGCCATTATAAGTCACACCCAAACCACCACCTACGTCAAAGTGTTCAATCACTATGCCCTGATTAGCTAAGCGGTCGATTAACGCCAACATACGATCCATGGCATCTAAAAACGGCTTAATTTCGGTTAGTTGTGAACCAATATGACAATCTACACCTTTAACATGCAAATGTGGAAGTGCTGCTGCACGCGCAAAAACGGTGTCGGCCTCATCCATCGCAATGCCAAACTTATTTTCTTTTAGGCCTGTTGAAATATAAGGGTGGGTACCTGCATCAACATCAGGATTTATCCGCAGTGACACAGGAGCGACTTTGCCTAAACGACCAGCTACAGTATTGAGCTGTTCAAGCTCAGCGCTAGACTCAACGTTAAAGCAGTAAATGCCAAGCAGCAGGGCTTGCTCCATCTCGGTAACCGTTTTTCCTACACCAGAAAACACCACTTTTTTAGGATCGCCGCCAGCTTGTAACACACGAGAAAGCTCACCACCTGAAACAATATCAAAACCACTGCCTAATCGAGCAAGTACGTTGAGTACAGCCAAATTTGAATTGGCCTTTACTGCGTAACAAATAAGATGTGGATGATCTGCAACCGCATTATTAAATGCATGCCAATGACGCTCTAGTGTTGCACGTGAGTATATATACAATGGGGTGCCATGCTTCTTTGCCAGTTGCGCGACATCGCAGTCTTCTGCAAACAATGCATCATCTCGATAAGAAAAGTAATCCAAAATACAGGTCCTTATAAATACTATTTTTGTTGTGATATTGAGGGTTGTTGTGTAGTTGCTTCGGCGTTATCAGACGCATTTTTGCTTACTTTTGTAGAGGCAACTTTATTGCCCACAGGCTCTGGCGATTTATATAACACCCCTTTTTGCCCACATGCGGTTACGAATAGGCTAACAAGCATAATAAATAAAAGCAGTCTCATTTTTCTCAACATCTGTGCATCTAGTGAATAATGGTCTTATAATCGCATTCATAACGCAGAAAGCAAAGGATAGAAATGCATGGCTATGACAGATACAGAGTTTCACCAATTAGCAGATGAAATGTTTAGCGAGATTGACAATGCGGTTGAACGAGCAATTGATGACCAAGATGCTGATGTCGACATTGATGCGAGCGGCAACGTGTTGCAATTATCGTTTGAAGACGGTTCTCAAATTGTGATTAACAAACAAGAGCCCCTTCATGAAATTTGGATTGCAACTAAGTTTGGCGGTTTTCACTTTAATTACACTGACGGCAAATGGTTAGATACCCGTAACAGCCTAGAATTTATGCCATTTGTTATTGATTCGATCAAAAAGCAAAGTGGTATAGAGCTAGACATCACCCCATAAAATCACTAATGGGCTCAGTAAAATGACTGAGCCCATTTGTTTTTACCAACACCTAATTAATTTTAGCTAAAATGCGGTTCCCATCTCATCATCAGATAACCCAAACGGTATGACTTGTAATTCGCCTTCTATTCTTGAGAGCTGAAAAAACTGTGGCATGTTAAATACAGGTAAGCGCTGTTGTCGCTGGTTAAAAACATATAAATGGCTTTCTTTGCCAACAAAATCTTTCATGCTGACATCTTGGTATTGTTGTTGAGTTAGCTGATTATTTTCATCAACGATAAACACATCCAGAATGTCATTACGCTCACGTAAAAAATACTGTTTGGCTCCTGTTGCAACAAACTGCTGAATTACAGAGGGAACACTGGCATAGGGGTCATCAATTAGCTCCGGTCTTGCCAAAACCAAGTTTTCAACCAGATCTTTTTTCACTGTGGTATCAATTTTACGGTACATCATCCCTAAAGAATTGAAATACATTCCATATCGATATTCCCCGACAGTAATTTGATGCATTAACGTATTTGTTTGGTTCACTTTTTTCATCAAACCATAACAGCGCAATAAAAGAGCTTTAAGCTGGTTGAATATCGGCTGCTTTAATTTTGCAGAACAACTGATGATTGATAAATCCAGTTTTTCGTCTGAGCGCTTTAAACCAAGAATGATAAACGAAATAGCCTCTAATAATGCGGTATCGCCGCTAAAACGATGGCTTTGCCACTCTCCCCAACTGTTTAAACACACCACCGCAATTGAAGATAATAGGTTTGTTTTATCACGCCCAAATGACAGCACATTTAAGTCAATATAATCAAACATTAACTCTTGCCCCTGCCAATTTACCGTTGGGTCATCATCAACGTTCACCACAAAAACAATTTTTTGATAAAACCACGGCTCAGATAAATGCCGCTTTAACACCACTGGCACATTATGGAGAACAGGGATTAATTTGCGGCTCAAGTACCCAAGTTTATCTGCGCGGCGAGAGCCTCTACCCACCTGTGACCACTTAGTATCTGCCGTTGCAAGCCCATTCATTACCGCCCAAGCCACAAGACTGCATACATTATCGGCCTCGTGGATCACCTGAGTCGTATTAACGCCAGCTAACTCACTCGTTTGTGTTTCAACCTGTGCACCTTCAGGTTGTTTCTGGCGGTACAGATAAAACCGACTAGCCACATTACAATAGCGCACAGTTAATTGAGCTTCTTGAGTAGACAAGCTCCACAATCGATTAAGCGGCTGTAAAATATGGTCATCGTCACTAAAATAAGTATGTAACTTTCGAGCAAGCAAACCAAGTTCCTCGACACGCATACGGTCACTTAATGCTTGCGTAGAGGCAAATTGCAGTAGATTTTTATAACTGGTTAGAAGTAATTCGCTTAATTGCTGATTAAACCATTTTAGCTGGCCAGAATGCCAATAAATGCTGTTATCTAATGTCGCAATTAACTCTGGGCTCCAATTCCATTGGTCGACTAACTGCTGCATTTTATTACCACGCCAATCAAGCTCATTTTGCAATGACCACTGCGACAGCATCACTCCAGACTTTAAATAAAAACAACGCCTGACAATTTCTAAGCGGCTGTTATCATTTTGAGCTAACAAATAACGTTCAATTCTGTAATAAAGCAGTAAGTATGCATCATTATCACAACTAAAATTTTGCTGCTCACACATCTGCCAAATTTGTTGCGTAATGAGTGTGGTATCAGGGTATTCAAACGCATACGTCTCAAGCAATAATACTTTTAATAATGCTTTATGAGGCTTATTGAGCCCTTTGTATAACTGCCACAAAGATGCACCAAAGTATTCAGCTGCGGGTAATGAGGTCACATCACCTAAATACAATAGATGCGGGTATTGCCTAGTGATATCCTGGTTAGCACTTGGCCACCATGCAACTGTTTTGCCGGCTAAACGAATATGTGAGCGATAAAACTCTTCGAGTAATAGCCAATGCTGACTACTGCCACTGTGCTCAACACCTAATGATTGTATGTGCGCCAAAACACTTGGCTCACGAAACTGCATTGGATGAACAAGGTAAAAATTTACCTCAAAATCAAAACCGGCAAACCATTCTGTCAGTAATTTGTTTTTATAACTGATTAACTCTAAATCTTTGCGTGTTAACTCATTTTTATATACAAGCCACACATCAATATCACTTTGTGGGTTTTGGCCAAAACTGGCAGAACTCCCCATGGCGTAAACGCCTTCAAAGGCAGTCGAAGATGCTTGAACCTCAACAGGAACTCCCAATGACATGGCATTGCATGCCTGAATAGCCTCATCGGTTAACGAAAAAAAATCTATACCACAGGGCGTTTTCTCATTGAGGGCACCGGGTAGGTCAGCATGGTTAACTTGCAACATTAACGGAATAAGGTGTAACAATTGCTGTTGCATTGGCGGCAAAACACTAAGTACCCGCGCTATTCGAATACTATTAAGCTGCTGAGCTAATTCCTGTTGATTACACGCTGTGACGATTGCCAAAGCTTACTTCCTTATATCTTTTTGCTTAGGTAAATGAGGTAACGACTCTGATTTGCAACATTTGAATTTATCATCAATAGAGTCTGGTTGAACATCACAATTATATCAAAAGTGTGATCATCGTAACATTGTATGACCATTTAACTCACACTAAAAATAGATAAACAAGAACAATAAGCACTACTGACTTCAAACAATTAGCATCGATTTGTTACATCAAAGCTTAGGCAATGATAGCATTAGCTTAACTAAGGCTATCTGACTTGGATCTACTACTATGTCTGAAAATGTAATTCGTATTGCAACACGTAAAAGTCCACTGGCTATGTGGCAAGCAGAATTTGTTCAAGCTGAACTTGAACGTATTCATCCTGGATTACGGGTTGAACTACTTCCAATGAGCACCAAAGGCGATGTTATTCTTGATACGCCATTAGCTAAAGTGGGCGGTAAAGGTTTATTTGTAAAAGAACTTGAAGTCGCCATGCTAGAAAATCGTGCTGACATTGCAGTACATTCCATGAAAGATGTTCCGGTCGATTTTCCTGAAGGTTTAGGATTACAAGTTATTTGCGAACGTGAAGATCCTCGTGATGCATTTGTGTCAAACAACTACAAAAACATCAGCGAATTACCTAAAGGTGCAGTGGTCGGCACCTCAAGCTTACGTCGTCAATGTCAAATACGCGCTGCCCGCCCAGATTTAATCATTAAAGACTTGCGTGGCAATGTTGGCACTCGGTTAGCAAAGTTAGACAGTGGAGACTATGATGCCATTATTCTTGCAGCTGCAGGGCTAATTCGCTTAAAACTCAATGAGCGTATTGCCAGCTTTATTTCTGCCGAAGAGTCATTACCTGCCAATGGGCAAGGTGCGGTTGGGATTGAATGCCGCACAGATGATGAGCGTGTAAAAGCATTACTAGCACCACTTGAACACTTAGAAACACGTTACAGAGTTCTGGCTGAACGAGCCATGAACACCCGATTAGAAGGCGGCTGTCAGGTTCCTATTGGGGCATTTGCAGAAATAGATGGCGATACGTTAACTTTACGTGGTTTAGTGGGCAACCCTGATGGCAGCCAGATAATTCATGGCACTGTATCAGGCCTTAAAACAGATGCAGTAAGCTTAGGCCAAGCTTTAGCCGATGACTTATTAAGCCGAGGTGCCAAAACGATTTTAGATGCTGTTTATGCCAACTAACTCAAATCAATAAGACATTAGAGAATGAAAGTCTTGCTAACGCGCCCACAAGGGCGCAATCAAGCAATGGAGGAGCAACTCACTCGCAGTGGTGTTGCTTATCTTGTTACCCCGCTGCTGGAGGTGGTAGCAACAAATGAATATCTTGATCAATCACACCTAAATAACGCAGACAATTTATTATTTATTAGCACAAATGCCGTTGAGTTTGCAGCCCAGCAACTCCAAAACAGATTTCCACATCATTGTCGGTACTTTGCTGTTGGACAAGCCACAGCCGATAGCCTAGCAGCACTGAATATCAACGCCATAACCGCCCCTGAAACAAACCAAGACAGTGAAGGCTTATTATCATTACCTCAGCTACAAAATGTTCAAAAACAAACCTTTATTATTGTCCGTGGAGTTGGCGGTAGAGAGACTCTTGCCGAGCAATTAATCGCCCGCGGCGCTGCAGTGAGTTACTGGCAAGTTTATCAACGTGTTACTCCCACGCTTAATAGAAGCACCATATGCGAGCAATGGCAATCCTTTGGTATTGACACCATTGTTGTCACCAGCGGCGAAATATTATCCAATTTAGTCGGCCTTGTTTCAAAAGAATCATTTGCATGGCTACGTTCATGTCATATCATAGTCCCCAGTAATCGCGTCGAAATACAAGCCAAAGCAATGGGATTAAGCCATATTACCAATGCAAATGGAGCAAATACTCAAGCTACACTTACGAGCTTGGGCATAAATTTGTTATGATAATGTTATATGGTATCGACACGTACTGATTAATATTGCTTTTATTGGTTGTATTTTTGCTTTCAAGGACTGTTCATGGAAAACAATAAAAAAGATCCAAACTCGCCAGAAAACAAGGAGGAGAAAACCATTTCTCCATCACAAACTACTGTTGAGAAGCCTACAACGGCAAAAAATGCCAATACCAACAAAGCATCGTCAAGTGACAACAAAAAACAGCCAGTTCAAAATAGAAATACGCAAAAAGAACAACACATAACAAAAGCCAGTTCTTGGTGGATTAGGCTTGGGGTACTATTAAGTTTAGCCATTGCCATTATTGCTGCATTGGGCTGTTATTGGCTTTACTTACAATTAGGTAAACAAGACAGTGGCCAAGCTAAACTTGGGCAAAGCATTACAGAACAAACCAAGCAAAATCAATCGTTAAAATATGAAGTACAACAAGTCGCGCTGACCAGTAATAAACGCATTTCAACGTTAGAGCAGCAACAGCTTAATGACACCAAGGCTTATGCAAAGCTTGCTGAGCTTCAACAAGCAAATAAAGTATTGCAAGAGCGTGTCAATGTTATTGCTCAACGCAGTCCTAATCATTGGATGGCATCAGAAGCAGAATACCTAGTGCGCATGGCGGGCAGAAAACTGTGGCTAGAAAATGATCCTCAAACTGCCATGGGGCTATTACAATCGGCAGATGAACGTATCAGTGCAATGCAAGATCCTGCATTAACTCCTGTACGTAAAGCATTAGCAGCTGACATAAACAGCGTAAAATCATTAAAGACCACAGACATCACCAACACCATTTTCGAATTAGATAGTGTGATTGATGGCTTAACATCACTGCCACTGAACCATATTAATGAAAACTTTGCTGGTCAGTCAAAATCTGAACCCATAACAGGCTCAATAGACGACTGGCAACAAAACCTTGCCCAAACCTGGCGTGAGTTAACCGATGGATTTATCACTGTGCGTAAACGTACCACAGATTTAGAACCGCTATTATCGCCTGAGCAACAATGGTATTTAGTCGAAAACATTCGTAATAAGCTACTTCAAGCTCAACTGTCTTTATACCGGTTTGATCAAACCAACTACCAGCAGTCAATTGCACTGGCCGATAAATGGTTACAGCAGTATTTTGATTTAACAGACAAAAACACCCTAGAGACTATTGAAGCATTAGACAAGCTTGCAAAAGTCAAAGTTGAAAAAATAACGCTTAACAAGTTCCAAGTTTCGCCTTTGCTTCAACAGTTGGTTACCTACGGTGAAATAATGCCGGCGGAGGAACTTACACAATGATAAAAACACTCGTGTATGTGTTGCTCATTTTAATTGGATTATGCATTAGCCCGCTTATTATCGGCCAAAGTGGCTATGTATATATTGCAATTGGTGAGTATCAAATTGAAACAAGTTTAGTTGCTGCTATTGTCGGTTTAATTGTCTTTTATTTTATGCTGCAACTTGCTGAGTGGTTACTAGTGTTACTCCTTAATATCATTTTAAGCAGTCGCTATCTACCTGAAAAATGGCGTAAAAAAGCAGCTAAAAAATACACACTTGCTGGCGCCTTGGCTATAGCAGAAGAAGACTGGCCTGCTGCAGAAATAGCAATGGCCAAGGGTGCTAAGCAAGGTGAAATTCCTTTGTTAAATTTATTTGCCGCTGCTCGCGCGGCACATTATCAAGGTAAAACCACCGCACGCGATCACTACTTAACACAAGCTGAAAAAAATCCTATTGCTAAAATCGCAGTAGATACATCTCGTGCACGTTATTTTATTAAACAAGGTGAATTAGCAAAAGCGAGAGCAATTGTTGACAAGCTTAGCCCTACAAGTAAAAGCAGCACACCGGTATTAAAGCTTGCTGTGGACCTTTATCAACAGCAACAAGACTGGTCAGCTTTGAAATTGATTTTGCCAATTATTGCTAAACGCAAAGTGTTAGAAGAGGATGAACTCGAATCATTATCAACAAAAACTAACACAACCTTGTTAATGGACGCTGCTAAGACATCTGAAGCCGAATTAGAAAAATGTTGGCAATGGTTAAGCAAGGATGAACGTAAACAAGATGAACTTGTCATTGCTTATGCTCATGGTTTAAACATATTAAAACTTCACGATAAAGCCTTAAAAATACTCTACAAGCGCTTAAAAACAGCTCCTACACCTGTGTTATTTTCCGCGTTACCAGATCTTATCAACGCTGATGATATTGACATTCGTCAGTTAATTGATCGTTTGGAAACCACGCATGCAAATGATGTCAATTACCAAACGTGTTTAGCCAAATTGGCCATGCAGCAACGTAATGCGAAACAAGCAAAAGAGCACTGGCAAAACGTTTGTCGCATCGCACCGTCACATCAATCATGGTTAGCTTTGGCTCAGGTTCAAGATCAATTAGGTGAGAATACTTCAGCCGCACAAAGTTATCGGAATGCTGCAATCAAAATATAATACGTTAGTATTAAATTTACTTTTCCCTTAATAAAAAACCGCATTTAATGCGGTTTTTTTATTCAGTATGATAAATTATTGCCGATATACATACCTAATAATTGTTGATAAAACCTGACTTGTTTTCATCACTACCTACTACATCATCATTATCATTTAATAAATATTTTCAGTTACTTATTAAAAACCATAGCAACGTCAAAAAATTGACTGTTTGTCTATCGAATGGTATAATTGTTATACTATGGTTAAATTTTATTTAATCTAAATATTAATAATTAGTTAGCCTAAATCGCACATACTAACGTATTACTTTCTTGATACAACAAAGCTGTTGGGAGCTTCAAATGGGATCTATCATAACGTCACAAAAAGGGATACTTTCTGCCTCAGAAAGTACAATCACCGTAACCATCAATAATGAAACGGTTCAACTACAACCGGGTCAAGAAGTGCCCGCTGGAGCGCAAGTAACCAGTAATGATGACGTTAGTTTCGTTATCACGTTTGATGATGGCACCATTTTTAATAGTGACGAAACCCTTGATAATGCTGATGCAATTGATCAAGTTGCCGATCAGGCTACCCTAGATGAAATTGAAGCCCTTCAAGAATTAATTGCATCTGGAGAAGACCCTACAGAAGAACTACCTGAAACCGCCGCTGGCACCCCAACAGCCAATGATGGTGATTCTGGTTATGTGGCAGTTTCTCGTGATGGTTCTGAAACACTTGCAGATAATGGCTATGACACAACAGGAGAAGCAGCGACCCCAACAGCTGTTTCTCAAGAAGAAAGTATCAGCGAAAACGATTCCCCATCAGTACTAATAAACGATGCAATCATCGTCGGTGAAGACCAAATCGCTGCTGGTAATGTGTTAAGTAATGATACGGATGCCGATTCAGCATTAAGCGTTGTCAGCTTTGAAATTAACGGTGAAACCTACGCTGCGGGCACTGAAGTGACCCTAGAAGGCGGCGTACTTGTCATCAACGAAGACGGCTCTTATACCTTCACACCAAATGAAAACTGGAATGGCAGCGTACCTGTCATCACCTACACCACTAACACAGGTGTTACTGCCACATTAACCATTGAAGTGACACCCGTTGATGATGCGTCAGTATTAGTTAACGACAGCAATACCGTTGCTGAAGATACCGTAGCCACTGGTAACGTATTAGATAACGACAACGATGTGGATTCTGATTTAAGCGTTGTCAGCTTTGAAGTGAATGGTGAAACCTACGCTGCGGGCACTGAAGTCACCCTAGAAGGCGGCGTGCTTGTTATCAACGAAGACGGCTCTTACACCTTCACACCAAATGAAAACTGGAACGGCAGCGTACCCGTCATTACCTACACCACTAACACAGGTGTTACTGCCACATTAACCATTGAAGTGACACCCGTTGATGATGCGTCAGTATTAGTTAACGACAGCAATACCGTTGCTGAAGATACCGTAGCCACTGGTAACGTATTAGATAACGACAGCGATGTGGATTCTGATTTAAGCGTTGTCAGCTTTGAAGTGAATGGTGAAACCTACGCTGCGGGCACTGAAGTCACCCTAGAAGGCGGCGTGCTTGTCATCAACGAAGACGGCTCTTACACCTTCACACCAAACGAAAACTGGAACGGCAGCGTACCCGTCATTACCTACACCACCAACACGGGTGCTACAGCAACGTTAACGATTGAGATCACACCTGTTGATGATCCGACCGTCGCAGTCAATGACGTTGTTAGCGTGGCGGAAGATACGCCAGCGACTGGTAACGTACTCGATAATGACAGCGATCCTGATTCTGATTTAAGCGTTGTCAGCTTTGAAGTGAACGGTGAAACCTACGCTGCGGGCACTGAAGTGACCTTAGAAGGCGGCGTACTTGTTATCAATGAAGACGGCTCTTACACCTTCACACCAAACGAAAACTGGAACGGCAGCGTACCTGTCATAACCTACACCACTAACACGGGTGCTACAGCAACGTTAACGATTGAGATCACGCCTGTTGATGATCCGACCGTCGCAGTCAATGACGTTGTTAGCGTGGCGGAAGATACGCCAGCGACAGGTAACGTACTCGATAATGACAGCGATCCTGATTCTGATTTAAGCGTTGTCAGCTTTGAAGTGAACGGTGAAACCTACGCTGCGGACACTGAAGTGACCTTAGAAGGCGGCGTGCTTGTCATCAACGAAGACGGCTCTTACATCTTCACACCAAACGAAAACTGGAACGGCAGCGTACCTGTCATAACCTACACCACTAACACGGGTGCTACAGCAACGTTAACGATTGAGATCACGCCGGTTGATGATCCGACCGTCGCAGTCAATGACGTTGTTAGCGTGGCGGAAGATACGCCAGCGACAGGTAACGTACTCGATAATGACAGCGATCCTGATTCTGATTTAAGCGTTGTCAGCTTTGAAGTGAACGGTGAAACCTACGCTGCGGACACTGAAGTGACCTTAGAAGGCGGCGTGCTTGTCATCAACGAAGACGGCTCTTACATCTTCACACCAAACGAAAACTGGAACGGCAGCGTACCCGTTATCACCTACACCACTAACACGGGTGCTACAGCAACGTTAACGATTGAGATCACGCCGGTTGATGATCCGACCGTCGCAGTCAATGACGTTGTTAGCGTGGCGGAAGATACGCCAGCGACAGGCAACGTATTAGATAATGACAGCGATGTGGATTCTGATTTAAGCGTTGTCAGCTTTGAAGTGAATGGTGAAACCTACGCTGCGGGCACTGAAGTCACCCTAGAAGGCGGCGTACTTGTCATCAACGAAGACGGCTCTTACACCTTCACACCAAACGAAAACTGGAACGGCAGCGTACCCGTCATTACCTACACCACCAACACGGGTGCTACAGCAACGTTAACGATTGAGATCACGCCTGTTGATGATCCGACCGTCGCAGTCAATGACGTTGTTAGCGTGGCGGAAGATACGCCAGCGACAGGTAACGTACTCGATAATGACAGCGATCCTGATTCTGATTTAAGCGTTGTCAGCTTTGAAGTTGACGGCCAAAGCCATGATGCGGGCACTGAAGTCACCCTAGAAGGCGGCGTGCTTGTCATCAACGAAGACGGCTCTTACACCTTCACACCAAACGAAAACTGGAACGGTAGCGTACCCGTCATTACCTACACCACCAACACGGGTGCTACAGCAACGTTAACGATTGAAATCACGCCGGTTGATGATCCGACAGTTACCTTAGATGACACCAATATTGTTGAAGAAGATGTTGTTGCTACAGGTAATGTTTTATTAAACGATAGTGATCCAGATTCTGATTTAAGTGTGGTCAGCTTTACTGTTGGCAGTGACGCAACGGTTTACAGTGCTGGTGAGTCTGTAGTTGTTGAAAATGGCATTTTAGTCATAAATACTGATGGTAGTTACAGCTTTACTCCTGCGCCAGATTGGAACGGCATACTTCCTACGATCACTTACACCACCAACACTGGGGCAAACGCCACACTGACTATTACAGTGACACCCCAAAGTGATCCAACTATTGCGGTAAACGACACGATAACTATCCAAGAAGATAGTGTTGCTACGGGCAATGTGTTAACAAATGATTCCGATATTGATTCAATTTTAACCGTTCAAAGCTTTGTCATTGATGGCGACAACAACACCTATCAAGCAGGCACCAGTGTAACTCTGTCTCAAGGTGTGTTGCTTCTAAGTACAGATGGCACGTACTCTTTCACGCCTAATACAAATTGGAATGGTCAAGTACCTGTTATCACTTATACGACCAATACCGGCGCAACAGCGACTTTAACTATCACAGTAACACCAGAACAAGATCCTGCGACAATCTCTCCAATAAATGATGCGGGTATCGTGACAGAAGACGGCGCTTCGGATACAGATCCTTCAACTGTTGAAGTCGTTTCAGGCTCATTACAGATCAACGATCCTGATGCTGGCGAAGCCCTGTTCCAGGTACAAACCAATGTCGCCGATGGCAACTACGGCACCTTCTCGATTGATGAGAGCGGTAACTGGAGCTACACGCTAAACAACAGCCACATCGACGTGCAGTCACTCAAAGAAGGCGAAACCTTAACTCGCACTATCACGGTGA
>NZ_BMII01000033.1 GCF_014641855.1 Shewanella inventionis | reverse complement strand
ATGCGAAAAAAACTAAATACCTTGACTGAAGCCGATCACTGAAGCTAGATTTTACGGAGGTCTACTGGCGAACAAAAAAGTGATCGGCTTGAATGGTATTGACCGATCGGCATCATGGTATTACGCATCGGGTTGGATTCATTGACCGACGCCATGGTTGGCAGCGCCATTGGTTCGTTGCTTTTATCCGATCTTACCGCTGTGGCCGGTGACCGCTATAACTATGGTGTTGAAAATCGTCCCGTAAATATCTTCATCGATGAGGCGGCTGAAGTCGTCAACGATCCCTTCATTCAACTGCTCAACAAAGGCCGTGGCGCAAAAATGCGTTGTGTAATTGCTACTCAGACCTTTGCTGACTTTGCAGCTCGTACAGGCAGTGAAGCTAAGGCTCGCCAGGTGTTAGGTAACATCAACAACCTGATAGCCCTTCGGGTGATGGACGCCGAAACGCAGCAGTACATAACTGACAATCTGCCTAAGACTCGGTTGCAGTACATCATGCAAACTCAAGGTATGTCGTCCAACTCGGACAGCCCCGCGTTATTTACTGGCAATCATGGCGAACGCTTGATGGAGGAAGAAGGCGATATGTTTCCACCGCAGTTATTAGGCCAGCTACCTAACCTGGAGTACATCGCCAAGCTTTCAGGCGGCCGCGTGATCAAAGGTCGAATTCCTATTTTAACCAGCTCTACACAGGCAGCATAAGGAGTCTGTATGCATCATTCTGTCTGTCTGAAAATGACAACACTTACCAGTAAAGAAATGCTCGCTCAGTGGCAGCAACATAACCCCCAGTTCAAGGAAACCTTAAGACTGCTTGAAACCGACTGGCCTCATGCTTTGGCCTCGGTGTATTGCTTGGCGGACTACTTAACGGATGCGTTCACGTTAGATGGCCATTCCATCTTTGATTTGTGTCTCTGCAATGGATTGGGCAGTTATGAAGAAGTCAGTTGTGATGATGATAGTGTACGCCTTTGGAATTTCATTGAGGCACTGACCTGGACTGCCGCCAGTGCTTTAACCGGGATTCGCCTGCGTGATCCTGACCATTTCGAGTGGGCTGCCGTAGATGGTGTGTATTTCCACACATGGATTCGTAATCGTCCAAATCGAATGGCGTATTTGGCTGAAGGACGTATTGATGTGCGTTATGTCAGTGGCCATACATCGACAAAGCGGCTTCAACAAGTGATTAAAGCCCGGATTATGACGCCAACCGTTGCAGCCATGCTGGCGCGAGTAGAAGAGGATGTTTGGCATGAGCAAGCATAAGTCGGTTTGGCTGCTGTGTCTGGCACTGATGCTGGAGATTATTGCCATTGGCGTGTTAGTGCCCGGTGATTGGACTGGCCGGGTTATTAATAAAGAGAAGCAGATGATCCAAAATCAATTGGGCGCACAAACAAGCTATTGGATTGGTCAAACTAGCCATCGCTGGTATCAGTCATGGATTGTGGATACACAGATGGAGCAATCTGTGCGTGATTTTCTAATCCCCACTGAAGAACAACGACTTCGTTCTAAAGGGATGGAGAACATGGGAGGCTTTTGGTTCGTCTGGGTAGAAGACCGTATTCAGTCATTTTTTGATGTGTTGTACCAAGTGTTCACTCGATTTGCTTTGCTGATGGTCTGGTTGCCCTTTGCGCTTATTCTCATGTTACCGGCCCTGTGGGACGGCTTGATGACCTGGAAGATTAAGAAGACAACCTTTGATTTTTCGAGCCCTATCATTCACCGCTACAGCATGATCATCTTGGGTTCAGGCGTCATCTTACTGTTTATGGGATTGTTCGCCCCGTTGGCTATTCCACCGGTGGTTCTACCGTCGATGATCATCGGCTTGGCATTGATGGCAGGGTTGGCGTTAAGCCACTTGCAGAAACGGGTTTAAACTAAGTGATGAAATTTATGCTTCTATCTGCTAAAATTTTGTGGCGTCATAATATCTTGATGTGAGCTTTGGGGTAATAAATGAATATAAATGATGTGTGTGATTATGTCATACATAGGGTTATTGAATCAGGTGAGAGCCTAAGTAACCTAAAATTACAAAAATTGCTTTATTACGTTCAGTCGTGGCACTTAGCTTTTGAAAGTAAGCCGTTGTTCAATGGTAAGTTTCAAGCGTGGGTGCATGGCCCTGTTTCACGAGAAATATACTCAAGGTTCTCAGACACAAAATCTCTATATTCAGATATTAATCAAGAAGATATTAGCCAAGACTTCGACCCTGAAAACTTGGATTCAGATTGTAAGAGTCATATTGATCGTGTTTTGAGTGTTTATGCAAAGTATTCAGGTCCGCAACTTGAAGAAATGACTCATAAAGAATCTCCATGGGTTGAAGCCAGAGAAGGTTATTCTTCTTGGGAACGTTGTGAAGTGGAATTGAATGAAAATACCATGATGGAGTGCTACTCAAAGCGCTTGCAATAATGCAAAAAATACCAGTTTTAGATTTTGAACCTAAGTCATCTAAAGAGCCCGTTTTACTAAGTTCACCTGAAGCAATCAGGTGGACTTTTTCTTTACGGTATTGGGAACAAATTGACTATTTTGGTTTGGATAAATCGGAGTCTAAATGGTTTGTTTCTTTGCTAAATAAGTTAAAGGATTTATCACAAAAAGAAGTTGAAAAATTTATATCGGATGCCGCTGAAAAAGAGGCCTGGCGTTACCACAATATCAATTGGAATCAAAAGAACATACCAATTAAGCGCGAAGACTTAACTTGGATTGATGATTGTTATAGGAATAATCCTGAAGATTTTCCCATATTGCAGTTTCAAGTATCAAAATCCTTAGGACGTGTTGTTGGGTTTTGGGACGAAAGGAACGTATTCAACGTTGTACTTCTAGATCCGCTCCATAATATCCAGCCA
Organism: Shewanella inventionis; assembly: GCF_014641855.1. Taxonomy (GTDB): domain Bacteria; phylum Pseudomonadota; class Gammaproteobacteria; order Enterobacterales; family Shewanellaceae; genus Shewanella; species Shewanella inventionis. The sequence continues at coordinate 53,427 of NZ_BMII01000033.1, read as the reverse complement.
AGTAAATCCCACTCGTATCGAGTCGATGATTGTAGTCCATTAAGCTGCGATTATTCTTCCATGATCTATAAATTAGATCTTATAAAGAAATCCCCTAAATGCACAGAAGAATGCATGACATTTAAAGACTTATCAAAGATTGATTCCATGAGTATTTCTACTAATGTGCTAATGCATTACTTGAATGATGAAGATATTCAAGAATTAGAGCGCGCTCTACAGGACGGAGGATATTCCGTAACAGACATACTGTTGCTAGGAATAGAAAGTCTTAAGCCGTAATTTTTCGAGATTGGCTTAATAACTACAAAATTCTTCAATCTATCTGACCACCGAACCCACCAATCCCAAGTCATTCTTCACTTCCCAATTCAAACAACGTGGAGTGACTATGGAACCTGTAAATATTCCATCCTATATCGATGACCCGCCGCACTTCCTGCTTTGGAGTGCCGATGAGATGGCTCCCATTCTGTTGGGGCTAGTGATCGGCATTTTTACCGGTAATGCCTTGGTTTTATGCCTGTTGGGGTTGGTGACAACCAAGCTCTATCGGCGTTTTCGTGATGGTCGCCCGGATGGTTTTATTCTTCACGCCATCTACTGGGCCGGACTGTTGCCAACCAAAGCCAAGACGATCCCTAACCCATTTATCAGGAGCTATCTGCCGTGAAGTTCGACGTGTTTTTAAAATCATGGCAAGGCACGCAATTAGAGAACCGATGGCAACGGTTCCTGATTGCGGTGCTGGTGCTATCTAACTTGCTGCTTGCGGTTGCGGCATTTTCTCGCAATACCGTGGTAGCCATTCAACCGCCAACCTTGTCTGAAACGGCTGAAGTGTCACGAAACCAGGCTACTCAGCCTTACTTGGAATCCTGGGGGCTCTACCTAGCTGAGCTTATGGGCAACGTGACGCCGGGCAATGTGTCTTTTATCCGGGTTGCTATCGAGCCGCTACTTTCACCTGCGGTGTACCAGCAAGTGGTCGATGCACTGGAGATTCAGGCAAGACAGATCCGTGAAGACCGAGTCACGCTCAAATTCCAACCCAGACAAGTGGAGTATGAGTATGAAACCGGCCATGTCTTTGTGACCGGTTATTCCTTGGTCTCTGGACCATCTGGAGATGAACAGCGTCAAACTCGCACCTATGAGTTTGACATCGACATTGAGCAATACCGTCCAAAGCTCAATTGGATGGATACGTATGAGGGGCAAGCTAGAACGAAGCGCGTTCGTGAAAAGTTGACCCAAGAGCAAAACCGGAGGGTGAATGATGCGAACCAAAATTAGTCGATGGCTGACTCCAAGCTTAATCGCAATCAGCTTGAGTGGCGTCCTGTTATCTCAAGCGTCGTATGCAGACGTGGAATTGCCGATTGTGCCAGCCAGTGTGATGAAGCAGTCTGCTACTGCAAATCCACCGACTCAAACCAATACGGCTTCAACGGATGTGCCAACAACGCTAATGATGACACCGGGAGTTAATGAACTGATCCCTGTAGCTCTTGGTCATCTGAATCGGATTGTGACGCCGTTTGAATCGCCTCAGGTGAGAACAACCAGTGATGCTCAGACGCAAATCAAGGGGAATGTTGTATATGTGGCCACGGACAAAGAATCACCGGTTTCACTTTACATCACTCCGCCTGGTCAGGAAGCGCCCGCATTATCTGTCACCTTAGTACCTCGTCGTATTCCACCGCGTGAAATTACCTTAGCTATTGATGGTCAGCAGTGGCCTATTAAGGGCGTCGTGAACCGAAAAGCCGCCACTTGGGAAACGGCTCAGCCATACGTCGATAGCTTACGTGATTTACTCAGACGCCTTGCACTAAATGAGTTACCACAAGGCTATGACATCCGTTTAGCTGGCCAAACTGACACAAGCCCGAAATGTTTTCAGCCTGGCTTAAAGTTTGGTTTTAAGCAGGGGCAAATTGTGACGGGACATTACTTCACCGTCTATGTAGGACTGGTTGAAAGCTTTGCCGATGAACCGATAGAAGCCAGTGAAATAGCTTGTCATGCACCAGATATAGTGGCAAGCGCCTACTGGCCTCGCAATATCTTGTTGCCGGGTGAAAAGACTGAGTTGTATGTGGTTGTTCGCAATCATCGTGAAGAAGCGGTGGAAAGTCAGCGACCTTCGCTTCTTGTGGGAGGTAAGTAACGATGAAAGCACAATGGGAACAAATGAGCCCGAACATGAAGCGGGGCCTATCGGTTGCCGGTATTGCTGGTGGTCTCATTCTTATGGTGATGGTGTTTTCACCTAATCCTGATGATGGCTCAAGCAGTCGGAACCGACAGGAAACAATCCGGCACATTCTTACGGATACCAATACTCGTGATGTTGGGGTCGATAGTTTGGCTGCAAACGTAAAACTACTCAGTGAGCGCAACGAGCAGTTACGCCGTGAAGTTGAACGCTTGCGTCGTGACGTCGATTCAGGACGGCTAAGCCCAGGTTCGCCTTCAATACCAAGTGAGGTTAATGCGGAGTTGGCTCGCCTTCGAGCGGAGCTTGATGATGTTCGCGCTGGAGGTGATTCAGTAGCTGAAGGCACAAATAGCCGTTTTGAAGTACCTTTATCTGCCATGGAATTGCCTAAAGAAGAAAAGCCACTGCCGTCTAACCCAGACGACTATTTTGCCAATGCGCCGCTGCCAGATCCGCTCTATCAGCAGCCAGCCAGTGGCCAAGGTTCACGAGCACGGGATGTTCCATTGCCGCCAATCACGATTCGTATGATTGAGCCTGAAGTGGTTGTCGAGCCAGAAGTTGTAGTGGAAGAAGCGCCGCCTTTGTATCTACCGGCGGGCAGCATCATCTCAGGTACTTTGATCACGGGTTTGGATGCACCTACTCACGAGTCCGCAAGACGCGAACCTTTTCCAGCATTGCTGAGGATTCAAAAGGAAGCCATTTTACCCAACCGATTTAGAGCGGATATCAAAGAGTGTTTCTTGATCGCCGCAGGTTACGGTGATTTGAGCTCTGAGCGTGCCTATTTGCGAGGCGAGACCATTTCATGTGTGAGAGAAGATGGCGGCGTCATTGAAACACGACTGGATTCTTATGCCGTAGGTGAAGACGGCAAAGCCGGTATTCGTGGCCGATTAGTGTCGAAACAAGGCCAACTGGTGGCTAAATCGATGATGGCCGGATTCCTACAGGGCTTGGCAGGCGCATTTGATGTGAATCCTGTACCAACGATTCAGACGGGTAATGCCGGTGATACTCAGCTGTACCAGCAAGTCATGAGCCAAGAAGCATTACAAGGTGCTGCGATTAAAGGCACCGGTAAAGCATTGGATCGAGTGGCCAAGTTCTATTTGGACATGGCTGAAAATATGTTCCCAGTCATAGAGGTAGACGCTGCAAGGAAAATTGAAGTCATAGTCACTCGTGGGGCCTCGTTGTCGTTGGCCACTTCGCAAGGGGGAGGTGCAAGAAGATGAAAAAATTCTGCATGTTGCTAACCGATCGAAGTCCGTTTCAGACAATAAGATGTGTATCCAGAGGAGAGTTAACCATGACGACATCAATGCAGAACAACCTAAAGCACCAGTCAAAACAGTGGTCTAAAGCTGGATTATTTTTATTGGCAGTCGGCTCAACCTTATTGTCTGGCTGTAGTTCATTGGGTCTCGGGAGTAGTGAATATGGATGCCCAGGTATGCCTGACGGTGTGCGCTGTTTATCCGCTCGTGAAGTCTATGAGCTTACCAGTAATGGCGCTGCACCCAAGACGATTGATGCTGTGGCGACTCGAATTGGTTCTCCCTCGGGGTATTCACAATCTGATTTAGAAACAGGACTGTTGAGCCATCCAGCATTACCCGAGACGCAGCAATCTGCACCTATTCGCATTCCTTCAAGGGTAATGCGGATTTGGATTGCGCCTTGGGAGGATGATCGTGGGGACCTGAATTTATCCAGCTACGTGTTTACCGAAATTGAACCGCGCCGGTGGGATATTGGGGTGTCAGCACCTCGAACGGTTTCGCCAGTGCTACGTCCACTTCAGACTCAAAGCGATTCTGCCTCAGCGGGAGCTGATGGTAAGCGCGATAACTTGAGTATCTACGGAGAAACTAACGAATGACAAATGCAGTTCGCACCATTCAGACTCAGCGCCTAATGACCATTGGTGCGCTTGGTTTGATGGCGTTAATGATTTCGGAGCCCTCATTTGCGGGCACCGGTGGTGATGCTTTCACCGATGTGTGGGATACCCTAAAAGATTGGACCCAAGGTACTTTGGGACGGATCGTAGCGGGAGCCATGGTTCTGGTGGGTATTGTGGGCGGTATCGCTCGCCAAAGCTTGATGGCTTTTGCTCTGGGCATTGGTGGCGGTATGGGTCTCTACAATACGCCAACCGTCGTTGAAAGTGTTATGTCTGCAACCTTACCTGTTGTTGCCAGCACTCAAGAAGTTATTGGCACAACAGTTCCAGCAATCAGTGCCGTTTTACTGGGCACCTGAATGTGAGCCATAGTAGGCAGTTCACTTAAGGTAATCAAACTAGGTCTACACAGCATCGGGTTATTAGTGATGTTGTGTAGACCTTTTCATTTCAACAACGCCGCATTAGCGAGTTTAGTTTACAGTATTAGGTATATTAATACCTAAGGTGTTAAAATCTCTATCACAATAAACCAAATGGTTTATACTGTTCGTGATATTCATACTTTGGGTGTTAAAATGTCATCTAAGATAAACTGGCTTGTTGCTCATACTTCTCCTGGTGCGCTAGTACTTCAGCAATGGCTGACTGAAAACGGCGTGAGCTACTCGTTGGCTCAGAAGTACGCGCAGAACGGTTGGCTGAAGAAGCTTAGTTCTGGTGTGTACTATCGTCCAAATGCGCAAGGCGATATAAAGCCAACTTGGGTTGATGCCATTCAAGCATTAGATGTGCAATTGGGCGTTTCAGTTCATTTGGCTGGATTGAGCAGCTTAACTCACCAAGGACTGAGTCACTATTTACAGCTGAACAAAGAGCAAGTTTGGATTTGCGTTAAAAACAAGTCGTCCTTACCAAAATGGTTTCGTGAATTCCCTTATCAGAATTGGTTTTACTGTGGAAACCATAAGCTTGAACTGAATCCCGAGAAAGATTTGAAAAGGATCACGGTTAAAGAGAAAGAGCTCACTGTCAGCTGTGCAGAACTTGCTGCCTATGAGGTGGTAGACGCGATTGGGAAGCTGATTTCATTTGAGCATGTCGCAGAATTATTTCAGGGTTTAGTCAATCTTAGCCCTAGAAAAGTACAAGATATTCTTGAACGAAGCAGCTCTGTTCAGGCAAACCGAATATTTCTATTTCTGGGTCGATACTACGATCACCAGTGGGTCAATCGCATAGATGAAACAAGAATTGAATTGGGTGCAGGAAAGCGGCAGGTTGTCGAAAAAGGACGTTTTGATGAGCGATATCAAATCACAGTGCCAGAGATATTAAGCGTCAAAAAAGGTGAACAACATAATGGATAAAGATAGCCCATATTACAAACAGGTTTCCTTGCTCATAAGAATGCTTCCTGTGGTAGCAACAGAGACGGTTTTTGCACTTAAAGGTGGCACCGCCATTAATTTATTTGTGAGAGATTTTCCTCGGTTATCTGTAGATATTGATCTTGCTTATCTTCCACTTGAACCAAGAGATGAGGCTTTGATTAATGTCAGGGCTGCATTGCAGCGCATTACAGACAGAATCAATACTCAACCAGATATCCGAGCGGCACTTCAGGATAATAAAGCTGATGAACTGAGAATAGTTGTATCAAGCCCGGTTGCGACGATCAAAATTGAAGTGTCGCCCGTCGCCAGAGGTACATTACATAGTGCAGAAATAATGCCAGTTCAAGAGTCTGTTGAAGACGAGTTTGGTTATGCTGAGATTCAGGTAGTCAGTCTTCCCGATCTGTATGGTGGGAAATTGTGTGCTGCAATGGATCGCCAACATCCTCGCGACTTATTTGATGTGCGTATGTTACTTGGCAGTGAAGGGATTTCGAGAGAGATTTTGGTGGGTTTTTTAACCTATACATTAAGTCACCCTAGGCCTATTAATGAAGTCATGTCGCCAAACTGGCAGCCTCTGAATGAGAAATTTCAGGCAGAATTTGACGGAATGACTTTTGAAAAAGTTGAATGCGAAGACTTAGCCTCTGTTAGGCCCATGATGTTAATTGAACTGCAAAAACATTTCACAGAAAGGGATCATGCTTTCCTTATGTCATTCAAAAGAGGGCAACCTGACTGGGCATTGTTTGACTATCCTAATGCAGCAGACTTGCCAGCGATTCGTTGGAAATTGCAGAACATTAACAAATTGGCAAAGAATCAAGCAAAACACCAAGAGCAATTAGATAAATTGAAGCAAGTGCTTGATGATTGGCTTGTTAACGCAAACGCCGAGTAATTCGTTTATAACAAACCTCAACGAGCTATAAGCCCCCTAGTTAGATTGCGATTTCTTCAATCTATCTAACCGAGTCCACATAGGACAACTGCATAGACTGGAGCCTCGATTTACATTAACGAGGACTCCTCATGCGAAAACTATCTCCAATCATTCTGGCGCTTGCGCTGTCTCCATTGGTTCAAGCTGAACCTGTGTCTGAAGTGTCGCCCGTTGGCAAAATTGACGGCATGGTTTCTTTGCCGGTCACGGGTATGAAAGCGGTCGAAAGCAATGGCCGTATTGTTTTCATGTCAGACAGTGGCCGGTTCGTCATTGATGGCACGCTCTATGATGCCTGGTCGAAAAAGCCGCTTACCAGCCTTGAAGAGATTCGTGAAGCGGGAAACACGCTGGACTTAAGTCGTCTTGGCTTAAAAATGGATGATTTGAACCCACTGACGCTGGGCGAAGGCAAAAAGAAAGTGGTGGTCTTTGTTGACCCCCGGTGCCCGCACTGCCATGAGCTTTTGAAACAAGCTTTACCGTTAACCAAAGAATACACCTTCCAAATACTCCCTGTGCCAGTGCTTGGTCCTGATTCAGAGCGTCAGGTTCGCCAGCTTGGCTGTGCGCGTGACAAAAAAGCGGCCACCGATGCATTGCTGAATGGCCGGATTGGTAACCTAGAACAGGATGATGCCTGCAACTTAGAACCAATGCAGCGTACCTTGGTGACGGCTCAAATCCTGGGCATTCAAGGTGTGCCTTTCATCGTCGCCAATGATGGTCGCATCAGCCGAGGCCGTCCTTATGATCTTTCTGCTTGGTTGGAGGGGCGTTAATGAAAGCCTCTCTGTATTCAGGGCAACGCGCTTCAGAGCTCTTGCCAGTATTGGCCTATTCCGACGATGAGCAACTGTTTTTCATGGAAGACCAGAGTGTTGGCTTTGGTTTTCTATGTGACCCGTTGCCGGGTGGTGATGAGTCTGTTGCAGACAGGGTTAATGTTCTACTCAACAACGACTGGCCAAAAGACACTTTGCTGCAATTTGGCCTGTACGCATCCCCTGATATTCAAACCGACCTTCAGCGCATGATGGGCTTACGGCATCGTCAATCCGATCCATTGCTTAGGGCGTCGATACGCAAACGTGCGGATTTCCTCGATGGGGGCACGGTTCAACCGATAGAAGAATCGACCCAGACTCAGGTACGCAACTTTCAACTGATCGTCACTTGCAAATTGCCTTTGGAAAGTTCTATACCGACGGAGCGTGAGTTGAGTAGAGCATCCGCGCTTCGAGCTTCTTTCTCACAGGCGTTGGCAACGGTTGGTTTTCGCGTCACTGAGATGACTGACCGAAATTGGCTCGCGGCATTAAGTGCTCAGCTTAACTGGGGAAAAGATGCTTCTTGGCGCAATCCATCTCCAATCCGCAGTGAGGCAGATAAACCACTTAGGGAGCAAGTGTTGGATTATGACCGAGCTATCAAGGTGGATAGCCAAGGTCTGATGCTGGGTGATTACCGAGTTAAAACCTTATCATTTAAGCGCTTGCCTGAGCGGATCTGGTTTGGTCATGCCGCAAGTTTTGCGGGCGATATGATGACGGGCAGTCGCGGTTTACGCGGCAGCTTTTTGCTAAATGTCACCATTCACTTTCCCTCAGCTGAGGCGATGCGATCTCGTTTAGAGACGAAGCGTCAATGGGCGGTCAATCAGGCCTATGGCCCGATGCTCAAGTTTGTGCCGGTGCTTGCAGCCAAGAAAAAGGGGTTTGATGTTCTTTTTGAAGCTTTGCAAGAAGGTGATCGTCCTATTCGGGCAAATATGACCTTAACGCTGTTTTCCCCGACGGAAGAGGCGTCCATCAGCTCTGTTTCAAATGCTCGAACCTATTTCAAAGAGCTCGGATTTGAGCTGATGGAAGACAAGTACTTCTGTTTGCCCATTTTCCTGAATGCCTTGCCATTTGGAGCTGACCGCCAGGCGATGAACGACTTGTTTCGATTCAAGACCATGGCGACACGGCATGTCATCCCTCTGTTGCCTTTGTTTGCGGATTGGAAAGGCACTGGCACGCCGGTGATTAACTTTGTTTCCCGTAATGGTCAGATCATGAGTGTGTCCCTTTATGACTCGGGCAGTAATTACAACTGTTGCATCGCGGCGCAATCGGGGTCGGGCAAGTCTTTCCTAGTGAACGAAATCATCTCCTCCTACTTATCAGAAGGAGGCCAATGCTGGGTGATTGATGTTGGCCGCTCTTATGAAAAGCTGTGTGAAGTCTATGACGGTGAGTTCTTACAGTTCGGGCGGGACAGTGGCATTTGCTTAAATCCGTTTGAAATCGTTGAGGACTATGACGAAGAAGCGGATGTACTGGTTGGGTTATTGGCCGCAATGGCCGCACCTACGCAGTCATTAACGGATTTTCAGATGGCCAACTTAAAACGTCAGACCCGTGAACTGTGGGAGAAAAAAGGTCGTGCCATGTTAGTTGATGATGTGGCAGAGGCTTTAAAAAATCACGAAGACCGACGTGTGCAAGACGTGGGTGAGCAGCTCTATCCGTTTACGACACAGGGCGAATATGGCCGTTTCTTTAATGGTCACAACAATATTCGCTTCAAAAACCGTTTCACCGTTCTGGAGTTAGAAGAGCTCAAGGGGCGTAAGCATCTACAACAAGTGGTGTTGCTTCAGCTTATCTACCAAATCCAACAAGAGATGTACTTAGGTGAGCGGGATCGTCGCAAGATTGTGTTCATTGACGAAGCCTGGGATCTGCTGACTCAAGGTGATGTCGGTAAGTTCATCGAGACGGGTTACCGTCGATTTCGAAAATATGGCGGCAGTGCTGTAACGGTAACGCAGTCGGTCAACGATTTGTATGACAGCCCTACAGGTAAAGCCATCGCTGAAAACTCGGCCAATATGTACCTGCTTGGCCAAAAAGCTGAAACCATCAACGCGCTCAAAAAAGAAGGCCGCTTGCCACTAGGTGAAGGCGGTTATGAATACCTGAAAACGGTTCATACCGTCACGGGTGTCTATTCCGAAATTTTCTTTATTACCGAGATGGGCACCGGGATTGGCCGCCTCATCGTCGATCCGTTTCACAAGCTGTTGTACTCGTCCCGTGCAGAAGATGTAAACGCGATTAAACAGTTAACGCGCAAAGGCCTTTCTGTTGCTGATGCCATCTCTCAGTTGTTGAAGGAGCGAGGCTATGAATAAAACCACGCTTTGGCCATTTATGGCTTCTATTACTTTGTCTATTGCTGGTAGCGGTTTAATGACCAGCTGGCTCTTAATGAAAACACTCGAACCCATCCACAGCCAGTTGGCGTTAAGTACGCCCATTGCAGTCGTGGATTTTGGGGAGGCGGTGTTGTCATTGGGCCCCAATGCCAGCGAACAAGACATCGAATCCAGGTTGCTTCAGACCAATCAGCAAATTGAAAAGCTAAAAGCAGCCGGTTTTATCGTGCTGGATGCCCAAGCGGTGGTGGGTGCTGATGATTCTGTATTTGTGCCAGTAGGCTCAAAGGAGGTGTCTCATGCAGATACTCCGTAAAAGAATGCCTTGGCGGCCATATCTCATTCGGTTGACCGTTCTTGCGTTAATCATGGCCTTGGTAGGCACCTACGCCATGATGCGCTACCGAATAGGTATTGATACCCAGCAAGAGCGCTGCCTGCCTGATACCACGGTGTATCTGATTGACCTATGGAATAAAGAGCCCGTTAAGGATGGTTTGTATGCCTTCCACTCAAAAGGACTCGCTCCGTTATATAACGACGGTACTCGTATGCTGAAACGCCTAACAGGGATGCCTGGGGATGAAGTCAATGTGACTCCTGAGCATGTGCTGGTGAATGGTGCTCAAGTCTCTACCGGCATGGCATTAGCCCGGCGTCTTGGTGTGGCGGAATCACAATTTAGCCGCTCATTGACGCTGCAAGAAAACGAGTATTGGTTTTCCGGCGAGGCTGCTACGAGTTTCGACTCCCGCTATTGGAATGCCGTTAAGCGCGAGCAGATTGTCGGTCGCGCTTGGCCGCTTTGGTAGGAGGTAGATGATGCAAAGACTATGTCTCTTATTTTTGTTGGTTGCTCCATTGGCTTGGGTTCAAGTGTCCTGGGCACAAGAGCCTTATCCGTTGTCTGACGAGGACAAAAAGATCGTCGAAATGAGCCGCAGCATTTTACAAAGTGCTGTGGATGGCTCATCTGAATTTATCGAGCCTTTTGCACCGGTTGAACAACCTGTGTCGCTCAAACACAGCGATGAATGGTTGATATTTGCGTCGTCCTCACTGGGGGATTCCTCACTGAAGCAGCTATTTAAAGAGGCCAGTACAACCGGCGCTATTGTGTTGTTTCGGGGAATTCCTGAAGGAAAGACCTTGGGGGCGGCTATCCGTGATTGGCATACGCTGATGGTGGGACTTGATCCTGTTCCTCAGGTTCGAATCGATCCGAAAGCCTTTGTGCACTGGCGGGTGACTAGCGTGCCTGCCATTTTCCGCATAGAAGATGACAAGGTGACTGCAAGTGCACTAGGGGTTTACAGCAAGGACTGGTTGCAGCGTCAAATTGAAACCGGCAATACCGGTTCATTGGGTCAACGCGGTCCTATTCATTCGATTTTAGAACCGGATTTGATGCAAGTGGCGATGCAGCGTTTACAGTCGATTGACTTAGGCGCGTTAAAGAAAAAAGCCATTGAGCGTTTCTGGTCTCGCCAAACATTTACTGAGTTACCCAAAGCCACGCAGTATCGGATAAGAATGGTTGATCCAACCATCGTCATGCATCGGCCACTATTGGATGCCAATGGCCGAACATTGATCCCAGCAGGAACGCGTATTAACCCGCTAAAAGCCTTGCCATTTACTCAGCAGCTTGTGGTGTTTAATGCGTCGAACGCTGAAGAAGTGGACGCAGTTGCGCATTGGCTTGAGACGCAAGATAGGACACTACGACGCATTACGCTTATCACCACGCAGCTCGACCGTACTCAAGGCTGGAATAGCCTCAATGCGCTCGAAAAGACATTGGACAGTCCGGTTTACCTTCTCAATGCCTCGCTAAAGCAGCGCTTTGATTTGCAAGTCACCCCATCGTTTGTTCAAGCAAAGGGACTCGCGTTTGAAATTGAAGAAATTCCAGCAAAGGAGCTTGTTCATGAAAAAGCTCAATAATACGTATCGTCTGTTGCGGACTCTCGTTGTCATGTTTGTCCTTGGCGCATCTATTCCTGCTAAAGCCGAATTGACCTGCCCAGACGCGGGGTTATTGTCCGGCAAGTTGCTGACGTATGTTTGCTGGTCATGCATTTTTCCTATCCGGGTTGCCGGTCTTCCTCTTGGCTCTGGCAATGTCCCAAGCGGCGCATCAAACAAGTCATTTTGCTTATGTGAAGACAACTTAGGTGTGCCAAGGCCAGGTATTGTTACCAGTATGTGGGAGCCAGCGCGTTTGATTGAACTGGTCAGAACGCCGGGTTGTTCGCCTTCCCTGGGAGGGATTCGTTTACCGTTAGGTGATAGACGACTGCAAGGTGGTCATGGCGAGGGTGAATACGATACCGGTGATCTTGCTTTCTACCATTACCATTATTACGCCTTTCCGCTTTTGGTCATGCTCGATTTGTTCATGGATGGCAATTGCAATGCCGATGGTTACATGGACTTTGACTTGATGTATTTGTCGGAATTGGACCCAACATGGCTGAACGATGAACTGGCCTTTTTTACTCAGCCTGAAGCTGCTGCCGTTGCCAATCCATTGGCTATCTCTGCTTGTACCGCTGACGCTGCCTCATCAACGCTTGGTAAACCCATCGACCAGTTGTTTTGGTGTGCTGGCAGTTGGGGCCATCTCTACCCGTTATCTGGCCACACCTTAGCTTTTGGCTCATTAGCAGAAAACACCAGTCATTTAGCGGCGCGAGCAATCGCGGCTCAACACAGGCGTGGTCTTGCTAGGCGAACAATGGGGAACAGTGCGCTATGCCGACCTGTTATCGAACCCATGCTGCCGAAATCCCAATACAAGATGAGTATGTTCTTCCCTGTACCGGAAACTGAAAGTGCGCATGTCATCGGTGAAAGCACCATGAAATGGGGAGAGTGGCGAACGATCCCCGGTGCCGGAGAAGATGCGCTCTACATTTTGTGGCGCTGGCAAGACTGCTGTAACTTGGGAGGTTAACTATGAAACCAACACTTTTTACCCGAGTTTTAGCGGGTATTTTATCAATCACTATGGCGTGCTTGCCCTTACATGGTGTGGCCGCTGATGTGCAGCGCCAATCCGGCCTAAGCGGACAACAAGAAGGTAAGCAATTGCTGCAAAACTGGACGATGCCCGCACTCAATGGCAATACATTGTCGGTGCCGAATGGCAGTGGTAATGAGTCCATTAACTTGCAAGAGCTTTTCCCTGGTATGGATCAGGGCTCATTGGATGTCTTAACGGGCGTTTATGGCTCTGATGCCAGCATGAATCAATTGGGGACACAGCGCCAAGAGAGCATGGCATCCGAAAGTGGCGCTACGGGTGAAGCATTTCGTTCGTTACAGCAAATCAAAGACAGGTCTCGGCCAGATATGGTCAATGATCCGCTTTGGGCATTAACTGATGCGGTTCAAACTGACCCCAATCTATTAACGCAAAGCTTCCCAGGCTGTGAGTCTCAAGGTGAAGGCAGCCCAAACTATCAGCAATGTGACAGGCTCAATACAGCGGTTAACAGCTGCACTATTACTCACGATTACACGGCAGGCATTATTGAGCATGTTTCAGGACCGATGAACCTTCGCTCTTGTGGTGAGGGGTGTCTTGAAGTTTGGATAGGACGAATTGGCGACAACTACTGGAGTGGTCGTTGTAAAGTGTTCGAACAGGCCATCACACTCAAAGTCGTGAATCCCGATGCGATTACCTCAGCCGTACTTGAGTACGCCAAATGGGATGACTACATGCAAGTGTGGCTTGGTGATCAGAAAGTCTGGTCTGGGCCGAACAATAACTTTCCACCAGAAACGGCTGGTCGCTGCGAGCTTAGTACCAGTTGGGAGCGCAATCCTAATACTGACTTAACCGCTAAGCTAAAAGCGGTAGAGCCCGGTTTAGAAGTGCCGGTAAAAATTCGCGTATCGGTTACGGGTAGTGGTGAGGGGTATGCACGCATCAAGGTGCGTTTTGATCCAACCAAGGTGGTGATGAATGATAGTTGGTCACCACAGTCCTGTATCGAACAAGCAGCGGATATCCCGACGAAGTTTTCAGACTACAGCATTCAATGTACGGATCAGCCGTCATCAACCAACGGATGTACGGTGGTCAATGGTGTTTCAGTTTGTGAATCCTATTTTGCCCCAAGCCCAGTGGCTGGCATATCGCCTTTGTGTCGGCGTGTACAAGTGAGTGTGGATGATGAAAGCTATAAGGGGATTGAAAATCAGGCCTGCCAAGTGCTTGAAGCGAATCCTTCCTGTGGCTTCATGTCATCAGAATGTGCTGAAACCAATGATAAAGGTGAATGCATTCGTTTTACCGATACCTATGACTGTGGATTGCAAACCAGCGATCCAAAGTGTGTGGTATCCAACCTTATGCCAAGTAGTTTTGAGGCCTGTGAGCCTACTCAGACGATTACGCCATTCACTGAAACCAAGCATGTACCGGATTACCAGGTGTGCGAAAAGATCAGCACGCTTACTCAGTGTCAGTTAGAGCGACGTGTATCTGCTGAAACCCATCAACAAAGCTGGTCCATTGAGCGTGGTTGCTTTAGCTCCGAAACGCTCAGTTTTGTTCCACAGCACAGCAGTACTATGCAAACTGGAAACGCGACGCTGAGGATTTTTGATAATCAAAATACTGAGATAGAAATCACCGAGTCGCCATCCAAGGCAAATGGTTGGAAAACGACACTCTCACTGACGGGCAATAAGAAAACGGTGACTGAGACGAAACCGTCCATTAAGTACCCTGAAATGACCTGTCCAAAAGGAACCTTGGTTGGCTCATTGTGCAAGGTCGTTAATGGGTCGATTATTTCGTGGCATGAACCTCAGGAAGTCACTCGTTCCAGATGTGAATCCGGCTGGAACAAAGTCGATTTCGATACTTGCAGCCGAGAAGTTCAGAAGTGTTTGGCTCCTGCGAAACTGAGCGCTTCATTGACCTTCTCTGGCAAGTACTTAGAGCAAGACGTTGTTCATCAATCAAGTGACCCAGGCATAGACCAATGCTTGATGCAAACGGATCAGTTTACTGCGGTGCAGTGGCAGTGTTTGGATACGGGCACAAAACGAATTGAAGGGTTAACGGTTGGTAGTGGCGAGTTGGCCAATCTGGGAAGCCTTTATCCGGCGGTTGTTTCGTCTCCTGCTCATTTAACCAGTCGTGGCAGTTCTGATGGACTGGGGCTCTCATGCTGGAGGGCAAGAGCGACCTACAATGCTTCGACTGCTCATCCAGAGTTCAACATGGGCAGCTCAGATAGCTGGGTAGATGCCAATGGTAATACACAAACCATCGTCAATAACGGACAAAATACGACCACCAATACGTGTGCCGCGCTAGAGCAAAACCCGGCCTGCCAGTATGTCAGAACCGAATGCACTGAAGGCGGGGCTGGTCATGAAGGCTTCTGTTATATCCAAAGTTTGGTGTATGACTGCGGACAAAGCGTTGAAGTGCAAAATGCTCGAATGGAAACTCAATACAACTGTGAGGGGCCAGTTCGCTGTATGGGCACAGATTGTTTAGAGCCAGAGTCAATCAAGCAGGCTAACTTTGCAGAAGCAGCTGCGATGCTTAATGCGGCGCAGTTTATGACCAATGATATGTCATGTACGGGCGCTGATGGCCAAGATAACGTCGAGTGTACGGTCTTTAAAGGTAATGCTGGCCAGTGCAAAAAAGCCGTTGGTGGCATAGTGGATTGCTGTGAAAAGCCAAGTGGCGTGTCGTTATCGGATTACATCACGATGATAGTGGCGGTTAACAAGCTTGATACGGCAGTCATGGCCATGAATCCGTCGTCAGCTATCTATGGTTCGTGGAATACGCTTAGGGAACCAATCACCAGTACTTGGAGTGCGGTCAAAGAGCCCTTTGTGTCTGCATGGGACTCTCTCATGGGGGCTGGGCCATCAACGGCTGCTGGCGCGGGAGCGGAGCAAGCTGCGACAGGCTTCATGCAGGTGTTGACCAACAAAACGGCTGAATGGGTAGGCACGACCTTTGGTTCGGGGGCGCAATCGGCACTGTTTAGTAACGTTGGTGGCGCGGTTGGAGCCGATGGTGTTGTTTCGGGTGGTAACTTCGCGCTGGGTGGCGCTGCTGGCGCGGTTCTGAGTACGGTTATGACGGCCTACATGATTTATTCAGTCACCATGATCCTCATTCAGCTTATCTGGAAATGTGAGCAGAGTGAGTTTGAAATGAACGCCAAGCGGGTATTGAAGAGTTGCCACTATGTAGGCTCTTACTGCAAGTCTAAGTTCTTAGGTGCCTGTGTTGAAAAACGGCAGTCATATTGCTGCTTTACTTCGCCGCTTTCACGGATCATTCAGGAACAAGTACGTCCGCAATTGGGCCTTGGCTGGGGCAGTGCCAAGTCACCAAACTGTGAAGGTTTAACCGCGAGTCAGTTAAACCAGGTGGATTGGAGCCAAGTCAATCTGGATGAATGGATAGGTATCTTATCGATAACAGGCAACCTACCCGAAGTACCGCCACTGGATCTGGAAAGACTCACTGGCTCAGGAAGTACCCTAAACGTTGATGGAAACCGTCAAAGTACCGCAGACAGAGCCATTGAACGGCTAAACGGAATGGATGCCCAGAAACTGCGTCAGGAGGCGACAGAAGAAATTTCGGGGAATAATTAAAAGAAGTTGCTTCATCAGTATTAATGGAACCAGTACTGATGAAGAAATAGAAGTGTTTGATTCATCATTCTTCCGAAGTTTACTAAATAGCTTGATCGATTAGCATAAGCTTGAGTTTTAGGGAAGCTGCGAATAGGTCCTGCGATTTAGGTATCGAGCGAAGCTTTGAGCTTTGAGCTGACCGCCTAACTTTTGAACACCAAATTTCCAATTCTCCCCAATTTTCGGCCGGATTTCGACCCTATTTCGGGCGATTCCCGGATTTCAGACAGATCTTGGCTGTCGTCGCAACATTTGGTCTACTTTAAACAGGTTTGCCAAGGTGAATAGCATGGCTAACTGAGAGTCATTTTTCATCAGTCCTTTATAGCGTGCTTTGATAAAGCCAAACTGACATTTGATGATCCGAAACGGATGCTCTACCTTTGCCCGGATGCTGGCTTTTAAGTATTCGATGTTAATAATGGTTTTGTTCTTACGAGGATGCTTTTTCAGGGCTCGCACCTTGCCGGGACGCTCGGCAATTAGCCATTCTACATTCGAGTCTTTCAGTTCTTCCCGCTTCTCTGCGCCCTGATAACCAGCATCACCAGAGATGAATTCCTCGTCGCCGTGCAACAGGTTTTTCAACTGATTCAGATCATGTTCATTGGCGGCAGTAGTCACCAGCGTATGGGTTAAGCCGCTCTTGGCATCCACGCCAATATGGGCTTTCATGCCGAAGTGCCATTCGTTGCCTTTCTTGGTCTGATGCATATCCGGGTCACGTTGCTTGTCTTTGTTCTTGGTGGAGCTAGGCGCTTCAATAATCGTCGCATCCACCAACGTGCCCTGTGTCATCATCACACCACAATCCGACAGCCATTGGTTGACGGTTTTAAATAACTTGCGCGTGAGTGTGTGTTTTTCCAGTAAGTGCCGGAAATTCATGATGGTGGTGCGGTCAGGAATGGCCTTATCCAGTGACAGTTGTGCAAACTGGCGCATTGAAGTAATCTCGTACAGCGCGTCCTCCATGGCTTCATCACCAAGACTGTACCACTGCTGCATACAGTGAATGCGGAACATGGTTTCCAGCGGATACGGACGGCGACCATTACCCGCCTTGGGGTAGAAAGGGTCTATTACATCCAGCAATTGAGACCACGGTAGCAGGTTATCCATTCGGGATAAAAATATCTCTTTACGAGTCTGACGGCGTTTGCTGGAAAACTCGCTATCGGCAAAGGTGAACTGGTGGCTCATGGAACATTGGTTCCTGCTGGATTGCTATGTCACTATGATCTCACATCAGGAACTTATTCGCATCTTCCTTAGATGGCACTGTGTTGAGTTAGATTGAATTTAACCAGTTCAATGCTTCAAGTTCATCTGAAAACTGTTTTACTCTATATTGAGTAAGTTGGACATTATCTTTGATTGCAGGATAGATACCATTTTGAGGTTCATTATCGAGTATTGCAATTGCAGCGTGTTTGAATTTTAGTTCTGATGTTACAAATCTCGCGAAAATAGTTTGTTCAACTTTTGAAGCTTTTAAATTGGCTAATCGATAATCAATGAGTAACTTATAAATGGCTTTTTGTTTGTAATCAGTAATTATTGTTTGAAAGATTTGAGTGCGTTCATCGAAGTCTATCTCTCCTTCATATACCACCATTATAATGTGAGAATTATCAATTTTTGATATATGGTGTGGCATAACAAAGTTTACTCTATACAAGGCTCATTCATAGGGTTGATTATAGATTAATATGCCAGTGAATCGCTACCAATAACTTAGACACTTCCCAGCCTTTCTTGGTAACGGTTTTCATACTCTACTGGTGACAGCAGATTATTGGAACCATGTTTTCTTTTGCAGTTATAAAACATCTCGATGTATTCAAAGATATCGCTTCTGGCATCGTCTCTTGTTGAGTAGATTTTTCGCTTGATGCGTTCACGTTTCAGTAGTTGGAAGAAACTCTCAGCAACAGCATTGTCGTGACAGTTTCCTCGTCTGCTCATGCTACCTTCCAGGCCATTAGCTTTGAGGAATGCTTGCCAATCATGGCTGGTGTACTGGCTTCCCTGGTCGGAATGCACCATCACTTGTTGTTTAGGATTACGCCGCCAGACAGCCATCAGCAGCGCATTCAGCACAATGTCTTTGGTAATGCGTGACTGCATTGACCAGCCAATCACTTTGCGTGAGAACAAATCCACGACCACTGCCAGATATAACCAACCTTCGTGAGTGCGGATATGTGTAATATCCGTTACCCAGGCTTCATCTGGCGCCGTAGGATTAAACTGACGCTGCAACCGGTTGGGAACAACAATGTGACTCTCACCACCACGATGACGTGGCCTGCGATAGCCCACCTGAGCCTTCAGATCTTCTGAGCATTACTTCAAACAGCTACGTATGATAATAGATTCCCCGTTTAACACGCTATTTACTCTCTATTGCATATCGACTCAAAATTAGTGCAACAATGTTCTTGGCAATATTCTTTTTAGCCTCGTCACTTAGCGCATCTTCAATTTTAAAAAGCTGTGGCCAGAAACACTGCCCTTTTACCAAACTGTCTATTTCATTCACCACGTATTTAACATCATCAAAAGCCAATCTGCCATCAGCCTTTGCATCATTGAGCCATCGATGCATGGCCGTTTCCTGAGCTTTTAACTGCGCTACTTCGTCTTTGAGTTTATCAGGTTTATAAAAGAAGTAGCCAATCGCTACACGGGCTAAATCAAGATGACTTTCACTTACCATAAACTCGATGTCTTTGAGAATGATGCTTTGCAGCTGTGTATCGAGAGGTTCGTTAGGTAAGTAATGCGCTGTGATATTCATTATGGCACTTTGCCACTGCTCGGTGACAAGATGCATAACTAAATCTTCTTTCGTAGAAAAGTGATTATACACAGTACGCTTAGACACATTAGCCAACTCAGCAAGCTTATCCATGCTAGTACCTTTCACGCCAAATTCTTGAAACGCTTGCGTCGCTGCTTGAATAATCGCTTCGCGTTTTAAGTCGCTAAGGGTTCGTGTATTGCCAGCCATTGGTCTACTCTCTTAATCATATAAAACTTCTTTTTACACCGACCAGTTTACTTTTCAATGCAGATGAACCATAATGCACTCGCCAGTTTACTTTTGTATTAGCATACTATAAGGCGCACAATGTTTGCAACGTAGGTTGTTTTTAAATGCAACGATACTGGTTATCTATGTTCAACATATTACTAATGGATGGCATACGACTATGCCCTTGAAACACTACTCACATACTCTAGCGCTAAGTCTCTTTTCTATTTCTATTTTTATTTTCACCGCTTGCTCACCTGAAAAAGCTCAGCAGCAACAATCGGAGGTAGTGCGGCATGTGAAGTTTGCTGAAGTCTCACCTATTCCCAATTTTGACGAATTTACGTTTCCTGCCGTCGTATCTGCTGTGAAAACTGTTGATTTGAGTTTTGAAGTCTCTGGCCGATTAATACAAACCGATTTAGTTACCGGCAGTGATATCACTAAAGGCAAGCTGCTTGCCACAATAGACAGAAAGCCCTTTGAGCGCAGAGTTGAAGAGTCTAAAACCAGATTAGAACAAGCAAAACGAGAACTCGATAGAATTGAAAAAATGTTCGCACAAAATTTTGTATCTCAAAGCGCACTGGATTCGGCAAAAACATCCTATGAATTATCTGTTATTGACCTTAAAAACGCAGAACAAGACTTAAGTTATACTCGGCTTTACGCGCCATTTGATGCGAAAGTATCCCAACGTCTTGTAGAAAATAACAGTTTTGTAAAATCAGGGACTGCTATCGCCCGTTTGCAAGATGTGTCGAAAATCTACTTTAATATCAATGTGCCAGAGCGCTTACTTACCGCCAACATAGGGCGTGGCATTAAGCAAGCGAGTGCCACATTGGCGACAAACCGCAGTCAGTGGTACCCAGTAACTTATGTTGAGCATTCCACACAACCGGACCCCGTATCTCAAACCTACGAAGTAGTATTCGCCATGGAGCCTCGAAAAGAATTACCACTCACTCCTGGTGCTCGAGCAGTGGTTAAAGTAAGCCTTCAAGGTAGTTTATATTCCGACGGCTTAGTCGTGCCAGTGAAAGCACTAGTCGGTGATGAGAACGATGGCTTTGCCGTTTGGGTACTTGATGACAGTCTACAAACAGTGAAACAACACAGCGTTGATGTCAAACATATCGAGGGGGATATTGCTGTAGTAGAAGGGCCAATTTCACTTGGTCAAAAGGTGGTTGCCGCTGGAGCAGCACAAATGCGAGAAAACATGAAAGTGCTTCCGTATAAGGGAGAAAAATAAACCATGGATATCGCCCGCTTTTCAATCGACAAACCCGTAAATGTTTGGCTGATGGTCATCATACTGCTACTAGGTGGTGTGCTGGCTATGACCAAAATTGGTCGACTTGAAGACCCTGCTTTTACCATCAAACAAGTTAAGATATACACTGCTTATCCTGGCGCTAGCGCGGAAAAAGTTGAACGTGAAATCACAGAACGTTTAGAAATCGCTATTCAACAAATGCCCCAATTAAAAGAAGTGACTTCAATATCTTCTCCAGGGCGTTCTGAAATTACCGTAGAGGTAAAGAGAACTTACGATAGTGATGTGTTACCTCAAATTTGGGACGAATTGAGGAAGCGCCTTCACGACACCGCCAGTTCGCTGCCCACGGGCGCTCAAGACCCCGTAGTATTTGATGACTTCGGTGATGTTTATGGGCTTTATTACGCTCTCAGCGCTCCAGATTTCGATACCCATGAGTTACGTGAGTTTGCCCGAATTATTCGTCGAGATTTACTTACCACTGAAGGTGTGGCAAAGGTCAACGTAACCGGTATTCAAAAAGAGCAAATTGTTGCTTACATCAACCCATATCAACTCGCTGGGTTGGGTATTTCTTTCCCAGATTTGACCTCATTGTTCCAAGACAATCTTCGACCATTCAATGGTGGGCGCGTAAAGGTGGATGAAAAAAACGTGCGCTTGATTGTCAAGCGTGCACCAGACAGATTAGATGAAATTTCAAATCTATCACTGGTGATCCCTGGTACAAACCGTTCTTTGCGTGTTGCTGATGTTGCGACCTTAAAACTCGAACCTGCTGATATTCAGCCTGTATTAGTGCGATATAACGGTGCAGAAGCCCTTACGCTAAGTGTGTCAGCATTAACGGATGTGAACATCGTAGATGTCGGCGAGCGAGTAAATGCAAAAGTGGAGGCCCTGCTCAAACAACTTCCAGTTGGTATTACCCTGACTCCCATTTACGATCAAGCCTCAGTAGTTGATGATTCGGTGGACGGCTTTATCAATAACCTTGTGATGTCTGTGGCCGTGGTAACATTAACCTTGTGTTTATTCATGGGATGGCGCTCTGGGGTTGTGGTAGGCACTGTATTACTTGTTACCGTACTCGGTACCATCCTCATCATGTGGTTGATGGATATTCAGCTTCAGCGTATTTCATTAGGGGCAATGGTCATCGCCATGGGTATGCTGGTCGATAATGCAATAGTGGTAGCAGAAGGCATGATGCTGCGAATGGCAACAGGTGCCTCAGCAAAAGATGCAGCCAGCTTCATTGTTAAGCGCACACAATGGCCGTTATTAGGCGCAACCATAATAGGTATTGCCGCCTTCTCTGGCATTGGTTTATCTAACGATGCAACCGGCGAGCTCCTTTATTCATTGTTTGCCGTAGTGTTGGTTTCATTGATGATCAGCTGGATACTTGCCGTAACGTTGGTCCCCGTATTAGGCGCACATTTTTATCGCAAGGGCATGTCGCAATCACAAAGTGATGCGCCCTCCGCTGCACAACAGTGGTTTAAACACACACTTATCGGCGCACTGAAACTGCGTTGGGTAACCATTGCAGCACTCCTCGTTATTACCATTGTTGCCTATGGCAGTTTTGGTATGGTCAAACAAGGGTTCCTTCCACCATCAAATGCACCGGTATTTTTTGTGCACTATTGGGGGCCCCAAGACCGCGACATTCGCGCGACAGAGCAAATTGCCAAAGAAGCAGAGAAACGTATTTTAGCGCTGGATAATGTCAGTGCCGTAACCACATTTATTGGGCAAGGTGCTGATAGATTTACGCTGACATACGCGCCAAAAAGCGCTAATGAAAACTATGCATTCTTTATGGTCCGTGCCAGCGAATTAGAGCACATTCCTGCCATTCAACGTGCATTAACCAGCAAGCTAAGTGATTTGGATTTAGATGCCAATTTCTATATGGAGCGCATGCAATTTGGTCCAGGCTCAGGCGCTAAACTCGAAGCGCGTTTCTCAGGTCCAGATACTGAAGTGTTACGCCAACTAGCAGAAGAAGCCAAAGCCCGTTTATTTGAAGATGGTCAGGTGATTGATGTTCGTCATAACTGGCGAGAGAAAGGGTTTGCAATAAACACACAGTTCGACAACTACAATGCGGGAATTGCTGGGGTTTCGCATTCAGATTTTAGTCAAACCGTACAGTACGCAAGCAGTGGTGTGAAACTGGGCACCGTGCAAGATGGTGATTATGCCTATAATATCATGGCAAAAATGGGGAACGCCGATGACACGGCTCTTCAGTCTATTCGCGAGTCTCAAGTATGGTCTTCTCAGCAACGTCAGTATATTCCTTTTACCCAGGTATCACATGGCTTAGACCTTATGACTGAAGAGCTGCGCATTCATCGCAAAGATCGCCTGCGCACCATAACCGTTGAAGCAGAGCCTGGCGAACATGAAACCGCAGGCAAAGCGCTGGCGCGTATTCGCCCGTTAATTGAAGATATTGATTTGCCTGCGGGCTACAACCTTGAATGGGGTGGTGAGTTTGAAAGCGCTAGCGAAGCTCAACAGGCCTTAGGTGCAGGTTTACCCGCTGGTTTCTTAGTGATGTTCATTATCTCGGTGTTATTGTTTGGCCACGTACGCCAACCGCTTATTATATGGCTGGTTGTCCCCATGGCGGTAGTAGGTGTAGTCACGGGCTTGTTGTCTACTGATATGCCATTCGGCTTTATGTCGCTACTGGGCTTTTTGAGTTTATTCGGGATGCTGATTAAAAATGCCATAGTACTTATTGAAGAAATTGATCTTCAAATTGAAGAAGGATTGGCAATAAAAAGCGCCATCGTTGAAGCCACACTAAGCCGCGTCAGACCCGTAGCACTTGCGGCCGTGACAACTATATTGGGGATGGCTCCATTGTTGTTTGATGCTTTTTTTGCCGATATGGCTGTGACCATAATGGGCGGACTCACATTCGCGACAATTCTAACGCTTATTGCCGTTCCCGTTTTATATAGCCTGCTATTTAAAGTAAGTTATAGAAAAGCCTAGCAGCTTCTGAATAAATGTAACGTTAATTTGGCGCTTGCTCGATACGCTCTATCACCTTTGATAAAACGCTCGTCAAAGGTGCTAGCGCCATTTTAGCGTTTTGCTTCTACCCTTTTCTGCATAAACTTCATCACATTTCGCCACGACACTATACCCACTGGGTGATAATGTATGTCGACTATGGGTATGCACGATATCTTATTGTTATTGAACAATTCGATGGCAGTAAAAACGGAATCCTCCGGGGTTAAGGTGATGACTTCTCGGGTCATGATTTGATGGGCACGCTTATCTAAATGTTGCTCTGTCTCGCACTCGCTCACCAACGGTATCAATAAACGGACTTATCGCTTTTAAAAAATCGCGATCTGAAATGATTCCGGTAAGTACATTGTCATGTACCACGAGTAAATGATGAAATCCCGTTGCCGAAAATAGCTCTCTAAGCGACTGTAAGCTGTCATCCATGTGAACACTCACTACGCGCTTAGACATTATGTTCGCTATGCCCATGCATACCCTCTTGTCGACTACAAAGCACCTGTCTAATTATTGAGATTAAAAATCACACTGGCGAAAAGCAAGTATTATCTCAATAAAACAATTTTATTGATGAGCAATTCACCTGTGCATCTTTATTACCAAGCCTGAGCCCTAACGGGGTAAGATTAATGCACAAATTGAGTATTCCTTATATCTGCAACAGAATATTTATAAGAAGCGTCTAGCCACTGCTTGTAATAAGCCTTAGACTGCGAGCATAAAAATAAAAACGACAGTTATGGTGAATCCTCAAATCACGCACTTTTTCCCATTCGTCAACAGGGTCCATTCCTGCCCAATCTTCAAATAGCTGAGTTTGTTGCCTGCTTAGTCTTAGGCCGTATTGATCACGCATGTAGAAATAAATTCTAGCAATATCACCCTGACGGTTAACTGGTGGTTCTGCTCGACGGTCTTTGAAATCAACTTCGAAGTCACATAGACCATAGGATCTTGGTTCATTCGGAATCATGCCAAATCGTAAATTTGATCTATCCCCATTGAGCTCTCCTACAGATGGTACGAGGTTATGGAGATCCGAAACCATTTTAGAAAACTCAGGCTCATTCTTTTCGCAGTTCCGACGTCCGCCGTTTTGCCAGCATTGGCGTGGATGGTCAATTTCCCAAGCTGAGACAACGTGCTCCCACTCCAAGCGTTCTCCTAGTTTCGGTTGCTTCCTTGGTTCATATCCGCAAGATGCAGCATCAATCGCACCATCATTGTTATAGCTACATCCACAGTAAAACGTACTCTGGTTGTCTTGGTAAATTTCTCGGGCAAATCGTTTTGCCTGGCTGAACGATGTTGGGTGTTCTGCAAATGCAGGGATAGCGAACAACACTATCAAGAAAGTAACGAGAAAATTAGTTCTATTCATGTAAATTGGCCAAAAATGACAGTTAAATTCATTTTAATGATTTTGATAGAAAATACAGCAAGATGAAGAGCCCCTTCGAGAGGGGCTGGTTGATGGGAGCCTAGTTGGCTAGTTGGCGGGGGTATCTGTTTCCTCTTCAGTGATATCGTCATCGGTTGAAGGCACCGCTTGTTCAACTTCTGCTTCTTTACCTTTGGCTTGAGCTGATTTTCGTGCTCGAATTTCGATATCAATAATGCGTCGTGCAAGTTTGATAATGCGCTGTTGCCATGCGTAGTTGCCATCAACACGTTGTTTGTTGCTGAGCACGCTAGACAACCAGAGTGTGTCCATTGAGATCATCAACGCATCGAGTTTGCGAACTAAGCCGACAAACTGGCCAACCTGAGGCGAGCTGATTTTGGCGTTGAAGGTAATCGGGTCGGTGTAGTCAGGTACTTCATCGATGCCGTTGGACTCCATCAGTTTGTCCAAACGAGCTTGTTCGTTGTCTACCGCTTTAGCGCAATCCTCGATCAACTGGCTAATGATCTGTTCCACTTCATCAATTTCGTTCTCATCGCCAATGATGCGCAGGATGACATCGATTCCGTAAAGCGCACTGACCGTCCGTCTAAAAACACGGTCAACGACACGTTGCGCCTGTAAGCTGTTAATTGTGAATGATTGTTCAAAGATGGGTTTTGAGTAATTGGGTTTTGCTTGGGCCATAAGTTTGCTCCTGATATGACAAAAATCAGTCCCTAGCCTAATCCTCTGTGCGGTAATGGCCTTTCAGCTAGGTGGAAGAATTGAGCATCTTTCTGACTATCCTGTCTGGATAAGACGGTTATACTGACTATCAAATATTGCTGATCTGTTTCAGTGATATCTGCGCCTGAGAGCATGAGCTCAAAGGAAGCCCGCCGCTGAGTATTCTCAGTGGTACTAAGAGGTAGCTAGCCTCCCTAAACAAATAGCCTGCATGTTTTTACATGCTCAACCATGCGTTCCTTACGGTTCGCCTTTTCACCACCCAACTGGGGGAGTTTTCCCCAGTTGGGGGTGACTCCTTCAAAACCAACTTAAGGAGTCACCAATGGAATATATCTTCGGATTTATTATCCAAATCGCAGGCATTATGTTGCTTGCAAAACTGAGCTGGTCGCTTTTGCGATTGCTTGCTCGTCAAAGCGTGCGTCCGTTTCGATTTGTACTTACTCAAATTAAGCGATTGCTCACACCAACACTAAAACGTCGTCCAATGGCAGTGCCTAAAGCTCCTGGTATGCCCCGTTTGACATCTGCGTTTTACAAAGAGCCACATCCGTACGACATGGCTTTACTCGAAATACCAACCTATCTGCGTCGTCAGTCTTCTTTGCCCAGCCGGGTAGAAGCGACTGTGTGCACAGAGTTCAACTAAGACGAGGAGAACATCATGAAAAACCAAGTAACACTCATAGGCTACGTTGGCTCTGAGCCAGAGACACGAGCCTATCCATCAGGTGATTTAGTGACCAGTATTTCACTGGCCACTTCTGAGAAATGGCGCGACCGTCAATCCAATGAGCTCAAAGAGCATACGGAATGGCATCGGGTTGTTTTTCGAGATCGTGGTGGATTTAAGTTAGGGCTAAGAGCAAAAGATTTAATCCAAAAAGGAGCGAAGCTTTTTGTTCAAGGGCCTCAGCGCACGCACTCATGGGAGAAAGATGGTATTAAGCATCGATTGACCGAAGTGGACGCGGACGAGTTTCTGCTTCTTGATAGTGTGAACAAAGCATCTGAGCCATCATCTGCGGATGATGCGGGCTCCAAAGCTAATTGGGCACAAACTTATCTTGAACCAGATTTTTAACCGAGCAAGAACGCTTTAACCCAGCCGGGAGTACTTTCCCGTCAGGGGCAGACTCCCACTTTGATTGTCGGAGTCCAAAATGGAAAAACCAAAGCTAATCCAACGCTTTGCTGAGCGCTTTAGTGTCGATCCAAACAAGTTGTTCGATACCCTAAAAGCAACAGCATTCAAGCAACGTGACGGTAGTGCACCGACCAATGAGCAGATGATGGCGCTCTTGGTTGTTGCAGATCAGTACGGCTTGAACCCTTTCACCAAAGAGATTTTTGCGTTCCCTGATAAGCAAGCTGGGATTATCCCAGTGGTAGGTGTCGATGGCTGGTCTCGCATCATCAATCAACACGACCAGTTTGATGGCATGGAGTTTAAGACTTCAGAAAACAAAGTCTCAATGGATGGTGCGAAAGAATGCCCGGAATGGATGGAATGCATCATCTATCGGCGCGACCGTTCGCACCCAGTCAAAATCACTGAGTATTTGGATGAAGTCTATCGACCGCCTTTTGAAGGTAACGGCAAAAATGGCCCTTACCGTGTAGATGGTCCATGGCAGACGCACACTAAGCGAATGCTAAGACATAAATCCATGATCCAGTGTTCCCGCATTGCGTTTGGCTTTGTGGGAATTTTCGATCAAGACGAAGCGGAGCGAATTATCGAAGGCCAAGCAACACATGTTGTTGAGCCATCGGTGATTCCACCCGAGCAAGTTGATGATCGAACCCGAGGGCTTGTTTACAAGCTTATCGAGCGGGCGGAAGCTTCAAACGCTTGGAATAGTGCATTGGAATATGCCAATGAACATTTTCAGGGTGTTGAACTGACGTTTGCGAAACAAGAAATATTTAATGCACAGCAACAAGCAGCCAAAGCGCTTACACAGCCTTTAGCTTCTTAGAGCCACGCATTCATTTTACTAACCCTGGCGGGATTATTCTCCCGTCAGGGGGAAGGTCTCGTCTTTTTTTGGAGATCTTCCATGACTAAATCAGCCTCACTTTTTCGCTTGGTATTGGTTGTTGCCCTTGTCTTAGGTTCGATTCAAGCCGGTAAAGCGGCAATTGATTCGGTTCAAGCAAGTGTTGTTCAGCACCAAACAGCGTTAGCACAAGCTGCAAAGTAACCACTTAACCCTGAAGGGGAGTTCTCTCCTTCGGGGAAGTCTCCCCTCAAAGGAGGCAATATGAAGGTTATCGACCTATCACAACGTACTCCTGCATGGCACCAGTGGCGCATTGCAGGGGTTACGGCATCTGAAGCCCCAATTATTATGGGGCGTTCACCCTACAAAACACCTTGGCGATTATGGGCAGAAAAAACTGGATTCGTATTACCGGAAGACCTGTCGAATAATCCAAATGTGCTTCGCGGTATACGGTTGGAGCCTCAAGCAAGGCGAGCATTTGAGAATGCGCACAATGACTTTCTTCTGCCGTTATGTGCTGAAGCCGATCATAACGCAATCTTTCGGGCCAGCTTTGATGGCATCAACGATGCGGGCGAACCCGTTGAACTGAAATGTCCTTGCCAGTCAGTTTTTGAGGATGTGCAAGCTCACAGAGAACAAAGTGAGGCGTACCAGTTGTATTGGGTGCAAGTTCAGCATCAAATACTGGTCGCCAATAGCACGCGTGGTTGGTTGGTATTCTATTTTGAGGATCAACTGATTGAGTTTGAAATACAACGAGACGCGGCGTTCTTAACTGAATTGCAAGAAACAGCGCTTCAGTTTTGGGAGTTAGTACAGACCAAAAAAGAACCGTCAAAATGCCCTGAACAAGATTGTTTTGTTCCCAAGGGTGAAGCCCAATACCGCTGGACATCGCTGTCTCGGCAGTATTGCTCAGCACATGCCGAAGTTGTCCGACTGGAAAATCACATTAAATCTTTGAAAGAGGAAATGCGAGAAGCTCAGTCAAAATTGGTCGCTATGATGGGTAATTACGCTCATGCGGATTATGCTGGGGTCAAACTCAGCCGCTACATGATGGCGGGCACTGTGGACTATAAGCAATTGGCCACCGATAAATTAGGCGAACTGGACGAACAGGTTTTAGCCACTTACCGAAAAGCGCCACAAGAGCGGTTGCGTATCAGCACCAATAAGCCAGAGCAGCCCGTTGAAACACCAATCAAAATCAGTCTTGAGCAAGAGAACTTGGTTCTGCCAGGTGACTCGCCGAGCTCATTTTATTTTTAACGTTCACTTGGAGCCGATTTCGGCTCCTTTCTCATGCGCTTACATCGAGTGCATCAGAAAGCAGTTTCACTCGTAGCCAATGCTGGGTACGAATGATAGAGCGAGCTGAACTCTTACATACACAGCCATACCACAATCCACACACCACCCGACGGGGACTTCATTCCCTGCTGGGGCATGGGGCCTCGTCAAAACTGATGAGGTTTACAATGACTGAACAATCCCCATTTTTGGTTCAAGTGAATCAAGCGTTTAATGTCCCGGCTCCTGATGCTTTCGTTCTGGAAGGATTTAGTGCCGACACTACCCATCCAAACATTCCCGTTCGCAAGGACGAGTATGTTTTTAGAAAAGAAGACTTACGTGACGTATTGGCGTTCTTGTCTAACCCAGACGGTGACGGTTTGTATATTACAGGCCCCACTGGATGCGGTAAGACCTCGCTAATTTGCCAAGTTGCTTCTCGATTGAATTGGCCTGTTCAGCAAATTACTGCGCACGGTCGATTGGAGTTGTCCGATCTTATCGGTCACCACACACTGGTTAATGGCAACATGACCTTTGTGTATGGACCGCTGGCGCTGGCTGTCAAGCATGGCCATTTGCTGATCATTAATGAAATGGATCTTGCTGAGCCTGCTGAACTGGCTGGACTCAATGACATTTTGGAAGGTGCCCCTTTGGTCATCGCACAAAATGGCGGAGAGATCATCATGCCACACAACAAGTTTCGATTTATTGCTACCGGCAACAGTGCGGGCAGCGGTGACCAAACGGGCTTGTATCAAGGCGTGCTTCAACAGAATTTGGCTTTCCTTGATCGCTTTAGAATCATTGAGGCGACCTATGCAGAACCATCTGTAGAGGAAGCCATTCTGGAGAACGTTGCGCCGGGCTTACCAGAGGTCTTTCGCCAAAAAATGGTGAAGGTGGCTGGTGACATTCGTCGTCTTTTTATTGGGGGCGCGGATGGCGGTGCAGAACTCAGTATCACCATGTCCACTCGGACCTTGGTGCGCTGGGCAAAGTTAACACTTGCTTTTAAAGGAGCTCCTAACGCAGTGGAGTATGCACTGGTTCGGTCTTTGACGGCTCGTGCTGAGTTGGAGCAACGTGAAGCCATTCACCGTATTGCCGCTGATGTCTTCGGTGACCACTGGGAGGATTGATGATGGAAAAGTGCTTTGCTCTTTACCGTTACAGTCATTCTGATGGGACAGCCAAAGAATGGGCAATTTACGTTGGATCAGATAACCAGGAGATTGAGGTTCGGTTTGGAAAAGCAGGTCAATTGTCGCAGCAGCGATTGATTGATTCGACTGATCCTAACGCTGAAGCAGACCGACGAATCAATGAGAAAATCAACAAGGGTTATCGATTGGTTGGACAAGTCGGCATTGATCATCAAGGGCGGCCATTTGAACTCTCAAATGCGCTAGATAGCGTCGCGTGTGCCAATAACGTCAGTTGGGAGTTTCGTACTCGCAAGGACGTCAATGGCCAAATCTCGCTGGCGCAAAAAGCGTTGTTCGATATGGCAAAGCTGCTTGAAGCCTATGGCTTGGCTGTTATTGATGATAACCAGATCAGGATTGGAGAATGGTCATTAGGGTTTTGCAAAAGCGGATTACCTAGTACCAATCAAATCAGCATGGTGTCAGGTGAAGGCGCTGGCATTGTTAACACTGATGATGGCCCGTGGCCATTGTTGCTGTTACTGGCCTTTAAGCGTCAATTACCACCACTGTGTTCGCTCACAGTAGCGAGTCCTGAAGGGATAGAAGTATCCGACCAACTGAAGTTGGAAAAAGATGTATTGCGGTTGCTAGGCAGTGATTTAGAGCGGGTTCGCCCGATAGCTGAAGCACTGGACTTAATGCCTGTGAAAATCGATCTCAACCAATCGTCGCCTGATTCGCAAAATTACTATTTCTGATAGCGGTATTGCCATTAGCGCGTCAACTACTACCACCCAAGCGGGGGCCATTGCTCCTGTTGGGAGTGGTGTGTCCCCATCTCGCATGAGGATGCACTATGAGTATTCAAACCCTCGACAAACTTTTGATTTGTCACATCGACTGTTCCATCTGGAGCGGTAGAAAAAAACTACGGCCTGAAGATTTCAGACTAGCCAATGGCAGCCAACTTCCACCGAAGGATGTTGCCAGCTTAGGGAGTAAAAAAATTTGCGACCCTGAGGCATTGGCGAACTTTGAAAGGCTTAAGAAAGAAGCGCAGCGTTTGTGTGAGCAAGTCGGTGTGCGGTTCTTAGGTGGCTATGCCGTCCCTGAAGACCGAATTGATCAAATTGTTCCAGAACTTGACCGTATAGGTCAGGAGTTTGCGCAGTGCAAGCAGTTGTTCTTGGACAACTATGATCAGGTGACTTTTGACTGGGTTGCAAAACACCCGGAATTTGCAGATGCAATCCGGCGTGCGCTGTCACCCATCGAAGACGTGGAACAACGGCTTCAGTTCGATTATGCCATCTATCGAATGCAACCGGCTGACCAAGCTGGTGGCTTAGATGACAAGGTCAATGGTATGGGACACACCCTCTTTAGGGAGGTGGCTCGTGATGCCAATGAACTGTTTGAGCGTTCCGTTGCAGGCAAGAATCAAATCAGTCAGCGAGCCCTTAATCCGCTCAAGCGATTAAGAGACAAGTTGGATGGTTTGTCCTTCCTGGATCATCGAGTTCAGCCGATGGTTGAAGCGATGGACAATTTATTTGTTCGTCTGCCGAAGACCGGCCCTGTGACAGACAATCTCTATCACGAACTGATGGCGACCATTTTAATTTTGTCTGATCCAGACAAGATGAGAATGCACGGTGAAGGTCAATTGGATATCAGACAACTGATGCCCAAACCTGAACCTAAACCCGCACAGCCAGTATCTGCTCAGGCAGATAACTTACGTGCAATACCACAACCAACCGTCAGACCAAACCTTGGTTCGACTGTACCAAACTCATTTTATTTCTAACGTCCTTGAGGGCATGTTGCCCTTAAGGGCGCATGTCCTCTGAACTATGTAAGAGGAAATTATGCAATCAACCATCCATAACCCCAGCCAACTGAACCAGTTTGAAGCACATTTTCGTGGTGTGACTGATGCGGTTGAAAGTGAATCGATACCAGAAGTGGCGTGTTGTCGAACGTTAGTACAACGGTCGTACTCAACACATAGTGTCGTGATCCCCAAGAACCCTGTTTTGATCGCAGATGCGGACGCACAAGGAACTTGGGTAACGGCCATGGTATTTGTTCCAAACATGGCATTGCAGCAAACCGCTTTTGAGCGGGCCTGGCTGCAATATCAACACGAGGTGTCTACTCAGTTACAAGACCAGTACGGTCTGACATTGGATGACATCCTGAGTTTAGACCAGCTTAAAACGTCATTTGAGCAGCACGAGAGTCCAGCTCAATTGGTGGCTTGGTTAGGTCAAAAATACGACCTGGATAAGCTAAAAGCACAGGTTTAAACACTCACATTCCCAGCGGGGAAACGCTCCCGCTGAGGGAGTATTCCCCCTAATGATTAGGAGACTCCCATGAATCATCCATTAAAAAACGCACTGCCAATCGTAGCCGCCGCTTATGGCGAAAAGTTTGGTGTGAAGGTGCTTATTCAAGGACAAGACGCGTTTACCGATGGTGAGCGAATTGTGATCCCAACAGCAAACCCTGACGACCCACACTATCAACAGATAGCTTGGGGTTATCTGGCTCATGAAGCGGCGCATATTCGCCATACTAATTTTGACATGGTGCAGAAGGCGTCGTCCAAACCGATCCGTAAGGCACTTCTCAATATCATTGAGGACGTTCGCATTGAAAACGAATTGGCAAAGGATTATCCCGGAACCCGGCGCAGTATTTCGCAAGTGATTGAGTACATGGTGGACACACAGCAAATGTGTGTACCTGAACAGCTTGAGCCTGCATCTAACTTGCAAGCCTGGTTGTTGTTCCGCTTGAGATGCCATTTTCTGGGCCAGAAAGCGCTGACGCCTTTGTATCAAGCAGTCGATGAAAGAGTGAGACAACTCTTTCCTGCCGCAGCGATGAGCCGGTTAAGCGCCATGCTGACAGCAGTGACTAGCTTAGGCTCTACAGGCGAAGTGCTAAAACTTGTCGATGCCATCGTTGCCATGTTGGAAGAAGAATCTCGTCCACCACAGGATGAGTCGGATGCTGATAGCGGTAATGACATTGGACAAGATGCGAGTAATGACAGCAATAGCAGTAGTGACAGTCAAACCCCAGAAACAGGTTCGTCTGCAACAGGGGATGCTGCTGAAACAGGTGATTCAGATAACTCTGATCAAGCTGACAATTTGCGACAAGCCTTAGAGGCCAGTGCCGCTCAGTTTGAACCCGATACCTTTGCACAAGTGGCAGAAGTGTTGTCGGAACAAGCTGTAGGACATCAGGGCGTCACTCCACTCAGTTTGCCCCAAGCAGAGCAAGCTATGTTGGGTGATGAGGCCATCTTGACCTTATCGGCGTCTGAGTCCGCTCAAATTCGAGCCCGACTTAGGGGCATGGTTCAGTCCAGTCAGGACAATCGGAATCATGCCAAACGGCACGGTCTTCGAGTTGCAACCCATCGTCTTGCCGCTTCACAAGCAGGTGAGTCGAGATTGTTTATTCAAAGGCAACCTCGCATTGCGCCAAATGCTGCTGTGCACTTGCTGGTCGATATATCGGGTTCAATGGGTAAGCCCATAGGCGAGGGGAATCGCAAGTACTTTCATGTTGCCAATGAAGCCGCTTTGGCTTTGGCCATGGCACTGGAAGGCATACCGGGTGTTGTACCTGCGGTCAGTTATTTTCCTGGTATTCATCAGGAAGTTTCTATCGCGTTGTTGCCCAAGCAATCGGTTCGACATCGGGCCGCCTGTTTTGACCAAAAACCACGAGGTTGTACGCCTATGGCACAAGCGATGTGGTTTGCGGCAAACAGTTTGTTAGCGCAAAAACAGAAGCGAAAGCTAATGATAGTGCTAACCGATGGTGACCCAGATGATTGGGCTGCCACGCATGACATTGTTGACCGGTGCAGACGCAGTGGCTTTGAGCTACTGGGGATCGGGATTCAAACACGCAGTGTTGAGAGATTCTTTCCACAAAGCATCGTGATTAACGACGTCAAAGATCTAAAGCGTGAGTTATTCGAAGTAACACAACAACTGTTAATTCAGTAACCACATCCATTTTACCACCCTGCGGGGACGATTCCGTCCCCGTCTGGGCATGGGTTCGTCTCCGTTTTTTTTGGAGACTCCTATGAAAAACAAAAAATTCTTAGCTGGCGAAGAAGCCGGTACTTACATCGTTCCTGAGCAGGTGACCGAAGCGGATATATTAGATATGGCGCTCAAGCTTGCTCGTGGTCGATTGAGTAAAGGTCGCAAAATTGAACAGCCATCGTCGGCGTTCTCATACCTACAAACACTGATGCACGAGTATGAGCACGAAGTCTTTGGAGTGCTGTTTCTTGATACAAAGCATCGCGTTATTCGATTTGAAGAGCTGTTCAAAGGCACTTTAGATGCAGCGAGCGTGTATCCAAGGGAAGTAACAAAGCGTGCGCTAGAGCTTAATGCGGCAGCAGTGATACTGGTTCATAACCATCCATCGGGTGATCCTGAACCTAGTGAAGCTGATAAACGCATCACTCATCGACTCCGTGACGCCTTGTCACTTGTTGATATTCGAACGCTTGACCATGTTGTGGTCGCATCCGAGGGCTGCGTTTCGCTTGCCGAACGCGGTTATCTTTAATGAATGGGCGCATTGCCCATTCTCCTACATCACAAAAGCAGTCCCATCAACACACATCATCACAGCTCGAATTTCTATTTGAGTTTGATGATGCCCCAGTCACTTGGTCTGACACGGAAATCTGGCAGTTACGCGAAGGCATTCTATTGGATGCGATCCGAGTATTGCTGGATGGCCGTGTCAGTACTCGGTTGCGAAAGGATGTGTTGTCGTGGATTAAAAATGACGAATTAGCGCCATTTTGCTTTCGTGTTTGCGCGATGGCTGCGGTTGTCGATCCTGATGTGCTTCGTGATTCCATCATGTGGCTATTAAGACGACATGGTATCCAGCTTGACTAACGTTCCTGCATTAACCAAACGGCTTAATGCAGGACCCAAGCTGACTTTTACCACCAGTGGTAGGAGTCGGCTTTTTACTTAAGGAGGTTATATGGCGTTACCTTTACAAATTGAAACAGTAAGGCCATATCTTAATGGCCAATGGCTTCAAGTATTAGCGGCATTGGTGCCAGAACTTGATGCCGCTATTGCTCGAAAAGGCCGTCATGTGGCTTGCCCTGTTCATGGCGGTCGTGATGGCTTTAGGCTGTTCAAAGATGCTGAATATACCGGAGGTGGCGTTTGTAACACCTGCGGTATCTTTCATGATGGTTTTGAACTGTTGTCTTGGATCAATGGATGGAACTTTGCTCAGTCTATTGAGGCAATCGGCCAGGTTCTTGGTATTCAACCCGGACAAATACAAGCGCCTACTCGGCCAATACCGAGTAACGCTGTTGATTGGAAGGCTAAAAAGCAGGAAGAGGACAAAGCGATTATCTATCGCTTGAATCAAACCTGGGGAGAAACGTTTTCTCTTGCAGATACTCGTGCGCAACCAGTTTGGAACTACTTGCATCGTCGTGGCATTGTGACGCGGCTTCGTCCTGAATGGGATTCGGTGCTGAGGTTTCATCCAAACTTGCCTTACCATGATGAAGATGGTCTGTTTATCGATAGCTACCCAGCGCTGCTAGGTAAAATCGTTACTCAGCAAGGGCGTTCGGCCACGTTTCATCGGATCTACCTAAGTGAAGATGGATTTAAAGCGCCGGTTGAAAAGCCTAAAAAGATGATGCCCATACCCAGTGACAGAACAATCACTGGTGGTGCCATTCCTATAGGTAAGCCTGGTGAGGTATTAGGTGTTTCTGAAGGCATCGAAACAGCTTTAGCGGTTACCAGAGCTACGGGACAGACATGTTGGTCGGTTGTGAATGCAACGCTACTGGCTAGGTTTGAACCACCAAGTAATGTGAAAATGCTGTACATCTGGGCAGACCACGATCTCTCTGAGACCGGCCTGAACGCAGCGAATGAACTCAAGAAAAAAGCCTGGCAGAAAGGCGTTCTGACACAAGTCCTAATCCCTCCGATACCAACGTCACTCGGCGTGAAAAGTTGGGATTGGAATGATGTGCTGAATGTTTACGGTGCCATGGGCTTTCCGAAAGTTCATATCTGATCCAAGGGGCTTCGGCCCCTTTTTTTGCGCCTTGCATATTTGAAAAAACATGGAGAATGAAAAATAGATAACCAATAGGAGAAACAAATATGATGGTATTAACCCTGTTAACAAAGCAGATTGATGGTGAGTTTACGGTTTACTGGAAGACCGGCCTTCGAAGAGGTGGTGAGCTAAAGGTCGATTTAGGTGAGCAATACGACAAGCTACCTGAGCAGCA
This sequence comes from Shewanella inventionis, assembly GCF_014641855.1. GTDB lineage: Bacteria > Pseudomonadota > Gammaproteobacteria > Enterobacterales > Shewanellaceae > Shewanella > Shewanella inventionis. The sequence goes on along the minus strand of NZ_BMII01000033.1, from coordinate 16,717 downwards.
AAAGCCAATTGCAGCTGAGGTTTATGCTATTCATCACCTACTGTCAGTGAAAGAGGTGATGGGGAGTAACCGAAGCGGTAATGGGCTTCAAATCCGGGTCAGTAAAGGAGCCATCAAAAAGTTACAGAAACAACGCTCAACTCAGCATTCACTTTACAGCCTGACTAGGTTCTTGCTCACCCGCTACCAAGAAGCACAGATATCGGTAGAAAAACGGGAAGAATGGCTCTCCCATTCCTTCGAAGAATACTGCGTCGATAATGCTACCGTGAGAGAAATCGATGAGGTCATCAATGTGCCAAGTATTGGGCCTGTCGTGGTGACTCGTCATGCACAGGAACGGTTTGTGGAACGGCTTTCTGACGGTGTACCTAAGCATCCTTGGAAGGCTTTGTGCACTAAGCTGCTATGCTCGGGGCTAACTAAAGCCCAGTTACCAGAAAGTGTCGCTATCCAAAAAGCCAAAAAATATGCACAAGAGGCCGAGTTATGGCAGCATGTGGGGAGCAAAATGTACTTTGTTATGATTACGGGTGACTCAATGAAGACATTGGTTACGGTTTTTGCAGTTAAGTGAGCTAATGTAGTATTCGCACTTTATGAATATTACTTATGTGCCAATAGCAGAAATTCACTGAGATTCGATTAAATCGGAGCTTTTCACTGAAAGCGGACATTCGGCACGAGTTAAGCGAGACGAACTTTGGAGCATTTAAAGTTAAGTCGAATTTGCAGGTTAACTACCCTCAGGCACAAAGCAAAAATATTTGTACCCATAGATTGCCAAGGCTTGACCAGATAGTCGTCCGCTCCCAATTCCAGACCCTTGACCCGGTCTTCTACACTGTCCCTTGCGATGAGAAATAACACAGGCGTGATGGATCTGGCCTCTCTCAATGACTGCATAATTCGCCAGCCATCCACATCAGGCAGCATTACATCAAGGACAATCAAGTTATACGAGCCGGTAATCGCCAGGTGGTGACCATCGAGCCCGGTCCGGGCGAGATCTACCACAAAGCCGGATTCCATGAAGCCCTGCCGGATATAATCCCCAGTTTTTACTTCATCTTCTACGATGAGAATCTTCATCGTTCCACTCCGCTCTACAGTTCAGGCCAAGGAAGCCAGTCCATTTCATTGTCGTCAATATCAATTTTATAGTCTGAAATCTGCCCACAACATGACCAGAAAATGACAAATATGTAATGTTGGTGGCCGGAAGCTAGGTTATATCGGTGAGAAAAGCGTTGTTCGCATAACATGACTAAAATGTAATGCTTGCGGGAGCAGCCTGGTCATCTTTAACTAATAAGTTTATGGTATCATGATTCATGTAATCTCCTCCTTTAAGAAGCCGCAAAAAACGCGGCGCAAACTGCCTGCTTATTTGAAAAGGTGCTTATCCATGGGTCACGATAATTCTGAGTCTCATTGTCATCACCATACACCCTCCCACACGGGCTCAGGGCTTACAGACCCGGTCTGCGGCATGGGTGTAACGGCAGACTCTGCCCAGCATGTTGAGCATGCGGGTAAAACTTACTACTTCTGCAGCACCAAATGCATGAATAGATTCCAGCATGACCCTGAGAAGTTTCTTTCACCAACCCCGCCACCTCCCTCGGAAGCGGTCAAAGGCACAATTTATACGTGCCCGATGCATCCGGAAATACGTCAGGACAACCCCGGAACCTGCCCTAAATGCGGCATGGCACTTGAACCCCTGATGCCCAGTCTGGAAGATGACAATCCCGAGCTGGACGATTTTTCCAGGCGATTCTGGTGGACATTGCCTTTTACCGTCATTGTCACGGTGCTTGCCATGTTTGGGCCACAGCTTGGCTGGTTCGAGATGGCGACGCAAACGTGGATAGAGCTTGTACTGTCGCTTCCCGTGGTGCTGTGGGCCGGACAGCCGTTCTTCGTACGGGGTTGGCAATCAGTGGTCAACCGCAGTCCCAACATGTGGACGCTCATCGGCTTGGGTACCGGTGCCGCCTTCGTCTACAGCTCGCTGGCAACCGTAGCTCCCGGTATATTTCCGGAAACATTCATGTCCATGGGGCGTGTGGCGGTTTATTTCGAAGCCGCAGTGGTGATCATTTCCCTTACGCTGTTTGGTCAGGTGCTGGAGCTTCGCGCGCGTTCCCAGACATCCGCTGCCGTCCGGTCATTGCTCGGTCTGGCGCCCAAGACGGCCCGCCGTATCAATGCAGACGGAACAGAAGAAGATGTACCGCTGACGCATGTGCATGAAGGTGATCGTTTACGCGTACGTCCCGGTGAGAAAGTTCCTGTCGATGGCATTGTTGAAGAGGGTGCAAGTTCTCTCGATGAATCCATGTTGACTGGTGAATCGTTACCCATCAGCAAGCGCCCGGGTGACAAGGTCATAGGGGCAACGATGAACACCTCTGGTGCACTTGTGATCCGGGCGGAGAAAGTCGGCTCGGCCACTGTGTTGTCACAAATTGTCCAGTTGGTGGCTCAGGCCCAACGCTCTCGGGCGCCGATGCAACGGATGGCTGATTTGGTGGCGGGTTACTTTGTCATGGCGGTGGTAGCCATCGCCATCCTCACCTTGGTCGTGTGGGGCATGTTCGGCCCGCAGCCAAGCTGGGTCTATGGCCTGATCAATGCGGTCGCTGTTCTGATCATCGCTTGCCCTTGTGCGTTGGGGCTCGCAACGCCCATGTCAGTCATGGTTGCTACCGGACGAGGCGCAACCCAGGGTGTTCTGTTTCGTGATGCAGCAGCAATAGAAAATCTGCGCAAAGTCGATACGCTCATCGTAGACAAGACCGGCACCTTGACAGAAGGCCGACCCGCATTCGATCAGGCTGTTTCCGCTGGCGAGTTGGACGCCGATGAAATCTTGCGCCTGGCTGCCAGCCTCGATCAAGGCAGCGAGCATCCTTTGGCTGACGCTATTGTCAGCGCTGCGCGCGAACGTAATTTGGTGCTCAGCCCAGTGGACGACTTTGACTCGGGTAGCGGCATAGGCGTACGGGGCAAGGTTGAAGGCAAAATAATGCTGTTGGGCAACACTGCGTTCATGCAGCAGGATAACGTCAATGTTGATGGCCTGGCTGCCACCGCTGAGGGATGGAGGATAAAGGGTGCGAGTGTGATGTACCTGGCGGTTGACGGCACACTGGTCGGCCTACTCGCCGTTTCCGACCCCATCAAACAGAGCACCCCTGAAGCGGTACAGGCGCTCAAGGCCGCGGGAATCAGGGTCATCATGGCTACTGGTGACGGTATTTCAACGGCAAAAGCGGTCGCCGAACAACTAGGCATAGACGAAGTTCATGGCGAAGTGAAACCGGCCGACAAGCTGAATCTGGTTGATAAGCTTCAATCAGAAGGTTGCATCGTTGCGATGGCGGGCGACGGCATCAACGATGCCCCGGCACTGGCCAAGGCGAATGTCGGTATCGCTATGGGAACCGGGACGGACGTAGCGATGAACAGTGCGCAAATCACCTTGGTAAAAGGAGACCTGCGGGGTATCTCGATTGCCCGGGACCTGTCAAACAAGACTGTTCTCAATATGAAGCAGAACCTTGGTTTTGCGTTCATTTATAATGCGTTAGGCGTTCCACTGGCTGCTGGCGTCCTGTACCCGTTTGCCGGGTTGCTTCTATCACCCATGTTTGCAGCCCTGGCGATGAGTCTGAGTTCAGCGTCCGTTGTATTCAACTCGCTGCGGCTTCGTGGTTCCGTTTAAGCTGGATACGTCGAGGGGGTAGCGGAAAATGGCGAGTCTCTACTCGCCATTTTTCTTCGGTTTTTCGGGTAAGGGGATTAAATGGTTGATCTTACCTTTGCATGAGAGTGAGGCAAACCGGCATCTCATCGGATTATCTGGTTGGACATTCGGGGTCAGATCCAGCTGTTGTTCTCACTGCAACAATTGCATTGATATGCTTAACGGGCGAAATAAGTGGAGTCAGACAAAAATTAAATAACTGAGACCCCGTGCCGCTTCACCGTTAAATTGCGTATCTGATCTAAGCTGACTACAATGTATTACATTGTTTTGCTAAAGGTGAAAAGCATGAGCGTGACGACAGTTCGCTTACAAGCCGAGGTTGAGCAGCAGTTGGATGCTATCGCTAACAGGCTTAATCGCAGTAAAGGCTGGGTGATTAATCAGGCCTTAGCGGAATACATAGATAAGCAGCAGTTGGAGCTAGCTCGCTGGCAACAAACCCTGGATGCTATGGAATCTGCAGCGCAGGGAAAAGTGGTGGACGCCGGTGAAGTGCACAACTGGTTAAGCAGCTGGGGAACGGAACATGAACAGGCTGCACCGGGATCGGTTAAGTGAAATTAGTTTATACCGATGAGGCTATCGGCGATTTAAAGCGTTTACGGCAGTTTATCGCCGTGCATAATCCAACCGCCGCCAATAGAGTAGCTGCAGAGTTAATAAGTAAAATTCAGCTGTTGCCAGCCTTTCCTAAGCTCGGCACTCCGGTTGCGCTGGCGCCTGTGCCGGATGTCATTCGTGACATCATCTTTGGCCACTACGTTGTGCGTTATTCATTACATAGCAACACCATTATTATTCTGCGGGTATGGCACGGGCTTGAAAATGAACGCTAACCATTGGCCAGGTTGATGCCATAATCCGGCAACGCCGCCAGAGCGAACAAAATTTAATCTCGAAACGTCAACAAGCCCTAATAACTACAGGCTAATAAATTAAACCCGCTTCGTTCGCCGAAGTGGGTTTTTTTAATTTTATGATTTCGATTCTAGATGAAATTGCATTTTCTGAATTCGTACCGCGTTGACAATTGCGAGTAGAGCAACGCCCACATCTGCAAATACTGCTTCCCACATGGTGGCCATTCCGCCAGCACCAAGGGCTAATACGATTATTTTTACAGTAAATGCCAAAGATATGTTTTGCCAAACTATACGTTTGGTTTGTTTACCAATTGCAATAGCTGTAGGAATTTTGCTGGGTTTGTCATCTTGAATTACCACATCTGCTGTTTCGATAGTTGCGTCACTCCCAAGCCCGCCCATTGCAATTCCAACATCACTTAGCGCGACCACAGGCGCATCGTTAACGCCGTCCCCCACAAATGCAACTGTTTCATTTTTTCCCTTTAACTCTTTTACCTTGTCGACTTTATCCTCGGGGAGAAGATCACCAAATGCATTTGGGATTCCCAGTTTCTGCGCTACGAACTGTACAACGGTATTTTTATCGCCACTAAGCATAGTAATATTGATACCTAGTTCCTTTAGTGTATCTACGGTTAATTGGGCATCTTCTTTTATGTTGTCAGCGATGGTGAGGTAACCAGCAAACTTATTATCGTAAGCAAACGCAATGACGGTATAAACAATTTTGGCCGGGTCTACATCGTAGGAGACATTGAATTTATTCAATAACTTGAAATTGCCCACTAGTAATTCTTTGCCATTAATCTCCGCTTTCAATCCATGCCCGGAGATTTCCTCAACATTGGAAAGTGTAATTGAGCTATCAACCTCTCCTACGTATTCGTGTATAGCTGTGGCGACCGGATGAGTGCTTTGGTTCTCCAATACATTTACCATTCGCAAAATTTCTTCACGATCAAAACCATCCTGAATCAGTACATCCTGTACCTTAAATACACCTTCAGTCATGGTTCCTGTTTTATCCATTACTACATTTTGTATTGTTGAAATTGAATCGAGGAAATGGCTTCCTTTGAATAAAATGCCGTTTTTACTTGCCGCACCTATTCCTCCAAAATAGCCTAGCGGAATACTGATGACCAATGCACACGGACAGGAGATCACGAGGAATATCAATGCTCGATAAAGCCACTGATTAAAGTCATAGGCATCTACAACGAAGTACGGTACTACGCAAATTAAAATCGCAAGCGCTACAACGATTGGGGTGTAGATTTTGGCGAATTTGCGTATGAATAATTCTGTTGGAGCTTTCTGCGCAGTGGCATTTTGAACGAGTTCCAAAATTCGTGAAAGCTTGCTGTCTGTGTATGCAGTAGTAACCTTTACTTGTGACACCGTGTTGAGGTTAATCATACCTGCGAGAACACTTTCACCTTTGCTCTTACTATCCGGTTTGCTTTCACCAGTAAGAGCTGCCGTGTTAAATGAGGCTTTATCGGACAGAAGTTCACCATCTAATCCAAGTTTTTCACCTGCTTTGAGCTGAATAATTTCTCCAATATTTACAGTTGCTGCTTTACGCACTGTAGTTCTATTCCCGTCTATCACAGTCACTTCATCTGGGCGCTGATCTAGTAACGCTTTAATATTAGTTTTTGCTCTCTTTACTGCCAAGGTCTGGAATACTTCCCCAACAGAGTAAAAAAGCATTACTGCAACACCTTCAGGGTATTCACCGATAATGAAAGCTCCGATGGTCGCAATACTCATAAGAAAGAATTCGGAGAAAATCTCTCCCTTCATAATGCTTTGGATTGCTTCTTTGATTACCGGCACGCCTACTGGTAGGTAAGCAGCTATGTACCAACCGATTCGAACCCAACCAGTAAACCAGGATTGTGGAATATAATTATCGAGGGCAATAGCAATCAATAAAGCTATCAGACTGATCGCTGGTGGTAAAAACAACTTCACATTGCTATCGCTATCGGCATCATGGTTATGTCCATCGTCATCACTATGATCATTATGGCTATCCGTAGAGCAACAGCTGTTGTTAGCATGTTTGTGTTTAATTAGATTGTCCGCAGCCATATTAATTTTCTCCTCTTGCGTACAGCAAAGCTGCTTTCCCTGAGCGTCATATACATGTTGATGGTCCATAGCGATTCCTTAACTGATTAAAATTTATGAAGCTAGTCTAGCGCTTTAGTTTTCTAGGGTTAATTTTAATTTCGAGAGTATTGAGCTAGTTCAAAGACATTAACATTTTATTCAACAGGTGAACGTTAAAGATCGATGATTCCGTCAATTTGCTAGTTAACTGAGACTCTTATCCAAATCTCATAGTTCACGTTAGAGACTATAAAATTTTCTGTGTAAGTGGCTGTTTATCATAACGATACTCGGTCACCGTACATGATCATAAACTGCGTCATGGCTGGCTTCCAATCTCGTAGTGGCATTGTCCACTTTTTAGCAATCTGGTGTAAAGCCAGATATAGCAACTTCAGCACCGCATCATCACTTGGGAATGACCTTCTGGTCTTGGTGACCTGACGCAGGCTGGCATTAAGCGATTCGATGGCATTGGTGGTGTATATGACCTTGCGTATCTCCGGTGGATAGTCGAAGAACACACTCAGCCTTATCCAGTTATCGCGCCAGGATTTGCTAATGCTCGGATGCTGGTTATCCCAGGTTTCGGCAAACTGCTCCAGCGCCTGCTCTGCCTGTTGCAGGGTTGCTGCGCCATAAATAGTTTTAAGGTCTGCTGCAACAGCTTTACGCTCTTTCCAGCTGACGAAGCGCAGGCTATTGCGGATTTGATGCACGATACATAGTTGCACCTGTGTTTTAGGGTAAACGGCTTCAATCGCATCCGGGAAGCCTTTGAGGCCATCAACGCAAGCGATGAAGATGTCTTCCACGCCCCTATTTTTCAGCTCGTTCATCACCGAGAGCCAGAACTTGGCACCTTCGGTTTGCGCTATCCATAAGCCCAGCAACTCTTTCTCGCCATCGGTGTTTACGCCAAGGGCTAGGTAGACAGACTTGTTCTGGATGCTGCCGGAATCGCGGCTGCGCACAACCAAACAGTCCAGATAGACTATCGGGTATACCGATGCTAATGGCCGCTGCTGCCAGGCTTTGACCTCGTCCAGTACGGCATTGGTGACCTGAGAGATAAACGTCGGCGAGACTTCAACACCATAGGCTTCTTCAAAGTGGGCCTGAATATCGCGGGTTGACATACCTCTGGCATACAGGGAGACAATTCGCTCATCAAAGCCACCGAGCTGTTTCTCGCCTTTCTTGATGAGCTTAGGCTCGAAGCTGCCATTGCGGTCTCGCGGTGTTTCAAGCTCAATATCGCCGTGAATACTGCGCACTGATTTACGACTTTTACCGTTGCGGGAGTTACCGGTGTTTTTACCGGCGGCATCATGTTTGGCATAACCTAGATGCTGCTCCATCTCGGCTTCAAGGGCGCGTTCGGCAAGCTTTTTGGTCAACTGCTTAAGGATACCTTGCTCACCAAGCAGGTCTTCCGGGGATTTGTAGTCAGCTAATAACTGGTCGATAAGCTGGTCTGATACTGGCATTCTTTATTCCTTTCAAATACATGGATAGAATGCCACTTACACAGATTTTTTTATACTCTCGACTTCGGGTTGTACATAGAAGACATCAACAACGGCAGCAGGATTTACTGATCAGTAATGAGCTCACATTGGATATTCAAAGCCATAAATGCTGCTTCCGGAATAAGGGAGTTCATTTGACAACTCGGGAGTTTTTGTTACTTAAAGAGTTAATGCTGCATCCTGGAAAAATCTTATCTAAACAACACTTAGAGGAGATTAATACGGGCTGGAATGGCGATAATGAAGGTAACTCTTTAGAAGTACATATCCACAATATCAGAAAGAAAACAGCGACTTATATAATTAAAACAGTCCGGGGTTTTGGTTACATGCTAAAGAGCCACGATGAGAATTAGAAGTTTACGACGTATCCTGCTCTTGAGCATCAATGGGGTTATCCTGTTATTTATGCTCATCACAGGCGTTAGCACATTTTACAGCACTCATCACGAACTGGATGAGCTTTTTGATGCGCAACTTGCTCAATACGCGAGACTGGTTCGTCATCTTCTTTTGGAAAAGCCATCCGGTGTCACAGATCCAAATACTATTATTGAAGTCCCCCGCATTATGGAAGACGATGCACAGACAACAACTGCGCAGGAACGCACGCTCGAAGGCCACAAGTACGAAAGTAAAATTGCAGTTCAAGTATGGCGTCAAGATGGCAAACTTCTTCTTCGTTCGGCGAATGCAGGTCCCCTTCCTATGCAACCGATGGAAGCGGGATATCATGTTATAAAGTATGACGACCATGAATGGATCGGGTTTAGTCTATTCGCTGCCGATCTCGATGTCTGGATATTCACTGCTCAACGTGAAGATTTTCGCGATGAATTGAGTGTCCATGTGGCGCTTGACCACTTGATCCCACTTTGCATCGCACTTATTCCAATACTAATGCTGGTTTGGTTTGCGGTATATTGGGGCACCAACCTGATTAAGGTTTTATCTATAAAACTATCTCAAACAGGTCCGAACAACTTGAAACAACTGGATCTGAAACTACCCAGAGAACTTGAACCTTTTCAGCATGCGATAAATTCTTTACTGGCAGAATTGAAAGAATATGTTATCAAAGAAAAGAGATTCATTGCGGATGCTTCACATGAGCTGCGAACCCCGCTGAGCATACTCCAGCTCCATACTGACAACCTGTCTGAAGCAAAGTCGCCTGCAGATATGCTAAACGCTAATCTGGCAATTCAAAAAAGCACAAAGCGGCTCTCTCATCTGGTCTTCCAGTTGATGGAAATACAAAAACTGGAGCATCTGGATCAATTGAGGTTTCTGCCAACTGTATTGTTGAATGTCCTCTCTGATGCCATGGCGCAGATTGAAAGCAAATATCTGGATAATGTTAGTTGGGATATACAGGTTGATTCGGCCACCAAGTTACTCGTTGAAGCTGCATTATTTCAATGTGTATTACGGAATCTTCTGGATAACGCAGCCAAATATGCCCAAAAAGGCTCTGTGGTCAAAGTGAATGCTGAAGAAGAATTGACGTTTTGTAAAATTACTATCCGAAATTTCATCTCAACTGAACCAACACCAGATTTGCCCCGTCTTGGTGAACGTTTTTTCCGACATGCCGCGAACCAAGACATTGAGGGTTCCGGTTTGGGCCTGTCAATCGTTCGGAAAATAATCGATTTACATCAAATAGAATTGACGTATCGAGTAAGTAATAACGAAGAGTTTATTGTGGAGTTAAAGGTACCGAACAACCTGAGTTAACATTTGTTGTTATGCCATCAAACATTTAAATCCTTAATAACAATTGATTTAAAAATGTTGATTATAAATTAAAAAGTTATAAATGGCCTTCAATATACGGTCATATCTTCATAGTGTCGTATTGCGTTGAAAAAAGGACCTCATTGAGAAGCTGTTGTTTAGGGAATGCTTCGAGTCGAAGCACACTGTTTTATAGCTGCGTCTTGCTCCGCCATAGTTACAACACTTTATTCCCTCCGGAAAATCTGGGGATGAGGCGGATATAAATCAGTTCACTGACCAGCTCCACCAGGGTTTGAGAAATGATCACTGCCGGCAGCACAGGGATAGCGCCAGGGACAGCCAACGCCAGTGGCAGGATCACCAGTGAATTACGTGTACCCGCGCTAAAAGCGACAGCTCTGGACGCTGGAATATCAAGCTGAAACGCACGTGAAACCGCCCAACCTATCAGGGGCGCTGTGGCTGCAAAAGCAATAAAGACCGGGACTACTTGCAATGTAGTGTCAATTGTCGTTTCAAGTTGAGGGATAAAAGCTGCGATCACAACAAAGAGTACCAATGCTGTAGCTGGCACTGGCCATAATCCAAGTACAGCGGAAACTCGTTCGCCGCTTGTATGACGGCACGCCCAGTATTGAACCACTGCGGCTAACAAGAACGGGATGGCTATCAGCCATATGAACGCGTCAATAAACGGAGCGGCTTGCATCAGCTCTGCGGCCGCCTCACCGAGAAACAATCCAAGATAGGCGGGTAACAACAGCATTTGAATGACCAGTAATGCTGGCGTTGCCGCCAACAATAACCGGGCATCAGCACGCCCTAAATGTGAGAAAGTAACGACGTAATCAATACATGGCGTCAATAATACAAACAAAACACCCAGCCTGATCAACGGCTCGTCAGGTAACCACGGCACTAAACAGGCCACGAGCACCGGAACTATCAGAAAATTGGTGACGAGCAACGCACTCAGAAACCGCACATGTGTAAATGCACGTCTTAGATCAGATAGCGGCACTTGCAGGAAGGTCACGAATAGCATCAAAGCCAGTGCCGGATTAATCGCCTGCTCCAGTACCGCACACACATTCAGGCACTCTTTCGCAACGCAGCTTTTAAAAGCGGGAACAGACATTCGTACAGTTCAAGAGCTGTTAGGGCATACGGATTTGAAGACAACTCAAATATATACACATGTCATCGGTCAACATTCATCAGGGACAATTAGCCCTATAGACCGATAATTTCGTTTTAAATAAACCGGGCTTCATGTCCGGTTTTGCGGTAAAAGCGGTCATTCGCATGCGGATTGTGTTGAAGTGCTGAATCTCTGCTTTTCGCTCAAAGCGGTCCAATCATAAATTTGGCTCGTTAAATTTAGCTGTTGTTACTGTTACTGGTCACAACAGCTAGTCAGAAACACATACGATTCATTCATCTATCTGGCCAATCGCTCTTACCGGGATCATTAGCATGTTAGCTCTATGAAATTTTCTGGAGCTGACAATGAGAACCCCCTTGTTCCCTTGGTTCATCCTATGGGTGACCATCCCAATCATTATTTTCTTTCTATTCATCCTGCCCGCCCATGCTAGTGATGGGCAATTCTATCAGCGTGGTCAGGAAGGCTGGTTTTGGTATCAGGTTATTCCTGAACCTGAGCAGCCTGATGAGCTGATAGAGCCGAAAGCTGGTTTCGTGGAGTCCAGTCAGAGCGAACTAAAGCCTTTTAGTGCCGCATGGTTCCGAGAGCACATGCAGTCGTTCATGGACAAGGCAATTGATGAGCCGACGAATGAGAATGTCAGAGCCTATCTGTATCTCCAGCGAGTCATGATGGATAAGGGCTCACAGTTTGCTGATGTTAGTCAGCAGGTTGTCATGGGCGATCCTGTTTTGGATGAAATCAGTCGTAGACCCTTGGCGACCTATGCTGCCAATCGGATGGATCGAGAAGCTGGCGCTCAACGGGATGTTGCTTTAGGTGAAGTAGCAAAACGGGCTGGCTTGTTCTTCTTCTATCGTTCGGATTGCCCTTATTGCCATGCTCAAGCGCCTATCATCGAATCCATGGCTTTGAACTACGGTTTTGAGGTGTTTGCTATTGCTGTCGATGGCTTGCCTTTACCAAGTGGAGAATTTCCAAATTACAAAGTCGATTCAGGACAAGCTCAATCCTTGTCCGTTACGACTGTTCCTGCGGTTTTCTTAGTTGACCCGCCTAATGTCATCACTCCGATTGGCCAGGGCGCAATGAGCCTTGATGAGCTCAATAATCGAATCATTCTTGCAGCCCATCAAGCCGGTTGGATTGACGATCAAACTTACTATGCCACCAGACCTGTTCAGCCCGGCGTTTCACTCGCGATGTCAGCCCAAGAGCTTAACGAAAAAATATTACAGGACCCTGAGTTCCTTGTTCGCTATCTGCGTGCACAAGGAGGGTTATAACGATGAAAAAAGTATTCCAAGTATCGCTAATCGCCTGTGCGATTGGTTTTTCATCTATGAGCCAAGCAAGCTTGCAACAGGAGATGAATCAGTTGTTTGGTTCAATGACCAACACCACTGCGCCTGGTGTATTCGAGAGTCAGCGGCGTGGCGTTATATCTGGTGGAAGTGTTGTTGTTCGTAACAGGATCATGAACGAAAACCTCGTCTCTATGGTGCCTCCGTCATTCCAAGCTGGTTGTGGCGGCATTGATATGTTCGCTGGAAGTTTGTCATTTGTTAACGCGGATCAGTTTGTTCAATTACTTCGCTCTGTAGCGGCAAATGCCAAGGGGTACGCATTCCAATTGGCGCTCAGTGCTATGTGTGAGAAATGCTCCCAGCACATGGAGACACTGCAAAAGAAAATCCAGCAGTTGAACGAGTATTTTGGCAATTCCTGTCAAATGGCTCAGGGAGTCGTGAACGATACTCTGGCTGCTTTTGGTAAGAAGGGGCAAACAGAAGCCAGCATGTTGAGCTCTCTCAAAGGGGCTGGAGACGTTTTTACCAGTTGGAGTGAGTCCAACGGTAAGAACCCTTATGAGAATGCTTCAAGTGTCGCGGCATCTGATGTGAACAAAACGATTAAAGGTAACTTGGTCTGGCGAGCACTGAAACGTCACTCGGCATCAAGCTGGTTTGCATCGGGGGATGATCGTTTTCTTGAAGCGGTTATGTCGGTGACTGGCTCGATCATCGTTGGTGATTTAGCGAATGCGGCTGATGGTCAAGGTAAAGCCCCAAAACTGACCAGACTGAATGGCAATAAAGTGACTATTGAGCATCTAATTCATGGCGGTAACGTCGCTATGTACCGATGTGACACAGTGACACAAGACGGCTGTCTAAATCCGACAATCGCTAACGTGACCCTAACCGGGTTATCAACTCAGGTCGAAAATTTACTTCTTGGTACAGGTTCTAGTAACGGCATTATATTTAAGTTTGCTCGGAATACTGGGGCAGCTAGCACCACCGAAAAGGCTTTTATGACCTCGGCTCCTGCAAGCATTGGCGGCATGATTCGAACACTTTCAGCATTAAATGAAGGGGCTGCTAGGTCGTTTGCTTCAAGAGCTGCGCCATTTATTGCTGTTGAGATGGCCCGGGCATTGGTTGAAGACATGCTCAACGCAGCTAGAAGCACATCTGGTGTGGAAGATCATGCCTATGCGAAGTTGTTAACCGAAGACCTTGAACGTGCACGTCGCCAAATCAATGAGGAGTACGCTGCGTTGCAGCGAAGATACGGCTCAGAGCAAGAATTGCTGGCGCATTTTAACCAGGTGATTCAGACCATTCGCAAACAGCGTTATTACACCGTTAAATCTACGGCGCTGGGGGAATAGGTCATGTGGGAAATCTATTCCATCGGGGATTCGGCTTTTTTAGAGCAGGTCCTGAACGCTGTCGCGATGATCACTGGTACAGGCGATTTTACTTCAATGGTTCGCATTGGCTTGCTCATTGGGGTATTGATGGTCTCTGTTCAGGCCTTAATGCAAGGTGGTCGTGGGATTAACTTTCAACACGTCTTAGTCTCATGGCTAGTCTTTGCAACCATGTTTGGACCCAGTACCCGAGTGAGCATTGAGGATGCGTACACGGGACAAGTTCGAGTGGTTGATAATGTGCCCATCGGTGTTGCTGCCGCAGGCAGTACGATTTCGACTGTTGGCTTTCAAATCACGCGATTGTTTGAAACGGCGTTCTCAACTCCCGCCATGACGGAATACGGCTTTGCATCCAGTTTACAGTCACTGATTAAAGTGAGAAAACAGGTGATGGATCGCTCTGGGTTGGGTGATGCAAATCGTGTCGGTGGCTCAGATATCGAACAATCGTGGTTTAACTACATCAAAGAATGCACCTTGATTGGCATCGACATAGGCCAAAAGAACCTAGATCAGGTGCTAAGTGATCCTAACCCGATGACTGCGATTAGGTTTGATTCGCGCATTTATGGCACGCGCATCATGCTAAGTGGTAGCAGTAGTGATTTGGACTGCACCGATGCCTATAGCCAGCTGAAACTCATGACAGAATCAACCTTCATTCCAAGGCTTAAACAGGTTTTGTCAGCCTCATTGGGGACTTCGTCAGCAACGGATACTGATGACGTGATCCGAAATGCACTGAATAACCTTGGTTTGGCTTCGGTTAACACCCAAGAGTACATGACCGCGTCAGTGCTTTTGCCTATTTATGAACAAAGCGTGACGGGCAAGTATATGGATGATCAAGCTTTCACCGCAGCCGTTATGGTTAACCAAGCAATTGAGCAGCGCAATACGCAATGGGCGGCGGAGCAGACCCTGTTCCAAAGCATTGTTCGTCCGATGATGACGTTTTTTGAGGGTTTCATTTACGCCATCACCCCATTGATGGCCTTTGTGATAGCCCTTGGCCAAATCGGGATGCGAATGGCCGGGAAGTACTTGTTAATCCTGCTTTGGATTCAACTTTGGATGCCTGTCATGGCCATCATTAACCTGTATATTCATTTAACCGTTGCAGGGAAAATGTCGGCTCTTGATGCCTTTGCAGGTACAGAAGTGCCATCTTTTGCTGGGATGATGCAGATGGATTCAGTGCTGCAAACCTGGATAGCTACTGGCGGCATGTTGGCGTCGAGTGTTCCGGCAATTTCGCTCATGCTCGTGTATGGCTCAGCAATAACCGCAACCCACTTGGCTGGACGTCTTCAAAACGGCGATGCCATTGATGAAAAGCTGGCTAGTCCAGATGTCTCAAAAAATGCCCCGGTGATGCAATCACAGTCAATGTTCCAAAATTCAGCCCTCACTGGTTCTGCAATGACCGGTGCGTCAAACTTACTAAGCAGTTTCTCTGTCGGAAACGCAGTGGGTTCAATGGTCGGCTCTGCAAAAGATTCCATGACTCAGGCAACTCAAGCCTTTAGTCGTCAGGTTGGCAATACCATGAGTCGAACTTTTGGTGAAAAGCTAAGTTACGACAACCTTTCTTCGGTTGGACGTCAGATCGGTTCTTCTAATTCCGCATCTAGCGCCGTTGTTAATCAGGTTACTGATGACCTGCAAACACGGTATGGTTTCGGAGACGATAAAAAAGACGCTGTACGTGGCTTGGTATCTGGCGTGTTATCGGGAGGCCTAAGGGTCGGTGGCGATGGAACTATTACAAATACCGGTGATAAAGAAGTAGCAGACAAAGGGTTCTTGGGAAGATTACTTGGTACAGGGGGGAATGACTCCCCACAAGGTAGCTTGCCTGGAGTCGATAAGCCTGAATCCTCAAGAGTGCCAAAAATATCACGGTTACGAGCTGGGTTGGATCTAGGTGGTAACTTTAGTGGCCAAGTTGAGTCATCAGAAGGCAGTTCTCGATCTACGACCGCAAATACGCTCACTGGGGAGATGCAAAGCTTGGCATCAAGTGATTCACGACGTGCTGAGTATCGCGATGCAATGGTTAAGGACCTTTCAGATTCAAGACGTTCTGGCGTTGAGATGTCCTTGTCTAACCAAGACTATCAGTCTCTTCAGAGTTCAGCACAAGACGTTGTCACGGCATCAAACCGCTTTAGTGAGCTTGATCAGGCCAGCTACAGTCTATCAGGACAAAGAAATACTGATGGTGCGACGTTAACCCGATTAGCGGCGGATAATCCTGAAGTCATGGATTATTTAGGTCGCTATATGAACCAGCATGTTGAAGCCGGTAACCGATTACGTGAAAACCTTCCAATGTATCAGCGCTTGTTACCTGATGATAATCAGGCGTATGTGGCCGCAGCTATGGAGTCTTTAACCTATAGCAATTCTTCAACGCCCGCTGAACGGGACAATGATTATCAAGCAGCAATGACTGTTATGGCCATGGCTACCGGAGCCGATTTACGATCAATTCAGCCGCGCTCAAATGAAGGCTTGTCATCAACTGCACCTACTTTTGGTGGTACTCAAAGCCAAGTTGAATCGGGTGTATTGGGCGGCTACGAGGATGCAGCAACAGTTCAAACTCAGTTCAACGCAGCTCAATCGGCTTACCAAACCAATCTGTCTGGTATAGAGTGAGCTTACGGCAGCGTAGCTCAACTTATTTCAATTAACCTGATTTAATCATTGTAACTAAATCAACCCGGTCACAATGATGCCAGATAAACTCCTTAACACCCTCGCTAACTTTGAACAGTGGCG
>NZ_BMII01000032.1 GCF_014641855.1 Shewanella inventionis | reverse complement strand
ATCAAATGGCTCCTGAAAAACACCTTGAAAGAATTAAAAGTATAGATTCAGAGTTAAATTTATGAAGTTAACTTATGAAGATCGTCATTTTTTAATAACGAGAATTTTAAATGGAGCTGCAATATCATCTATTGCAGCAGAATTAAAATGCCCCAAATGTATTAATGTCTCGAATGTGGTAGCTACAGCCCTTATGACGTTGAATTTAGTCATGTAGAATTTTTTATTCTTTGATATTGCACAAAGGACTGTTTAATTCGCATCGGGGACGTTAGCCCTATATTTTTCTCATCTGAACCATCCGAATTAGTACAAATAATCTAACCCATTTCTGTGCAGAAATGAGTTAGCTGCCTCAGTTTAAAATGCCAACATTTAACGCTGAACTTAAAATCGTTGAAGAATCCTTATAAAAAAACGTGGGCTTGCAAATACTAAGGCAACCTAGTGGTTGCCTTAGTATTTCATGTTGATGGTTGTTTTTTTCGCCTCGTTATATCGGCCTAATCATCATAATGATCATTATCTATCGCCTGTTGACGTTGTTTTTTAAACTGAGCGTCTTCATAGGCGGCGTTAATTTCATCAAGAACAGAGTCAATATCGGCTAAATCTGTATCATCTTCAAATTGTCCGGTCAGCACAGTGTCTGGCTCAAGTTCGCCTTGCTCGTAAAGGGCCCACATTTCTTTGGCGTATTTGGTTTGTAGCAGCTCTGGTGCAAATTGGCCGTAGTATTCGGTCATATTATTCACATCACGATACAACATAGCTCTGGCATTGTTGTTAGCCGATGCATCGACGGCTTGTGGTAAGTCGATGATTACTGGGCCATGACTATCTACCAGTACATTAAATTCTGATAAGTCACCGTGCACAATACCGGCACATAACATACGAACGATATAACCCATCATGGTGTGATGTTGCGACATGGCTTGTGCATGGGTTAAGTTAACGTCGTTTAAACGCGGTGCGACATCACCGTTTGCGTCGGTGATCAGCTCCATCAATAATACGCCGTCGAAACAACCGTAAGGTACAGGCACTCGAATTTGGGCTGCTGCGCATTGATACAATGCATCAACCTCAGCGTTTTGCCAGGCTTTCTCTTGTTCTTCACGGCCGTATTTAGAGCCTTTTTCCATCGCGCGGCCACGACGGCTATTTTTGGTTTTGCGTCCTTCTTGATATTGTGCAGCCTTTTTAAAACTGCGTTTAGTCGCTTCTTTATAGACTTTGGCGCAGCGAATATCAGCGCCACACCGGATCATGTAGACGGTAGCTTCTTTGCCACTCATCAGTTGGCTTATCACTTCATCAACGAGACCATCGTCAACCAGTGGTTGTAATCGTATTGGGGTTTTCATAGCGCCCGTTATACCTTAGTTGTGTCTATGATGATATATCTTGGCTGACTATTTTTATGCAGTGCAGATAATAGGTATTTTTTTGTACAGTTTGTGTCTGTAAATTATCTAATGTCATAGTTTTACAGACACCATGTCGGTATCACATTGAAAATATGTCATTAATTTGATATTAGTTTATTGTAGCGTAAGATAAAAAATGGCTATTGTACACTTGCTCAAGCACACCAAAATTTGAGAGACAAAGAGGAATACCGATGAAATTGTATACCAATACATTAACAAGCTTGTTAATGATGAGTGCGATGGTATCAGCGCCTTTAATGGCTCAATCTGAGATTAACCCTCAGTACGATCAGGCTCGCGCTGCAAAGGCGGGGGCTGATGAATATGGAATGAAACGTTATGTGATGGCATTTCTTAAGCGTGGACCTAATCGTGATCGCACTAAAGCAGAGGCCGATGAATTACAACGTTTGCATATGGCAAATATTGGACGTCTTGCCGAGGCGGGTAAATTGGTTTTAGCAGGTCCATTTTTGGACAATGGTGAGTTACGCGGTATATATATTTTCGATGTAGAAACCATAGAGCAAGCAAAGCAGCTGACCGAAACGGATCCTGCAATTCAAGCTGGTAGTTTAGTCATGGAGTTAATACCTTGGTATGGCAGTGCTGCGTTAATGGAGGTTAATGATATTCACAATACGCTGGCTAAAACTCTGATGTAATTTATCAATGCTTTATGGTTTTTATCATGATCATTTAGCGTTGTTGGGATTAGATATTGAGCGCAGTTATAAACTTAATAACTTATGCATAATTGAATGGTGTAGTGGCATCATTTGGCGATGATTAAACGGTACAATACAGTCAAGTGAGTTGATTGGAGCCATTATGGGCAACGTGGTGAATAGAGCAATTTTTAGCAGCAGGATATTTTCTAATAATTTAGTTACTTATCAACAAAATCATCGTGTGATGAAACATGTTGATCCTGTGCAGCAAGGGCGATACTACAAGTTAAATGTAGTGATTAAACAGCCTCTTATTGGCGGCGTATTTACCTGTGAAAAATACATTATAAATCTGTTTAATCGCGTGTATTTGTTTCGCCCTGATCTATATGAACACAGCGTGACTAAAATAGAATCTGGTAAACGGGTTTTATTAAGTATTGCTGTGAATATTTAAAAGGCTCTCTTATGCATCACGCGTGACACTTATGCAAGCCGGTGCAGTAAAAACGTGGGTGATTAGCTTTCGTGTGCGAGCTTGGTAAGGAGCGGCGCAGGTTGATGAGTGTTGTATTGACGTTTAGCGACAACCTCAACACCTTTGCAAGATAGCTTAAGGTTGAGATCTGTTTCGGGCACGCAGCAGCAGGGGAGGCACTCGTTGGCTTTTAGTTCAGCAAGTGGTGTTGTGATATAACTGACGTCACCTGAAATGACAGTGGTTTTACAGGCGCCGCAAAACCCATTGCGGCACTCTGAAAAAATGTTTACCTTTTTCGACTCAAGCGCTTCTAATAAGCTTGAATGTTTACCGTCAAACAGAATAACGGGCTGACCTTTCAAGCTTACTATAGGGGCTTTTTTAAAAAATGTCTTATAAGTCAAAATCTAAAAACTCATCGCCATCGACAGCAGAATCAATTTGACCTACAAGGTAGGAAGACACTTCAACTTCTTGCGGGGCCACTTGTACCGCATCACTTTCTAGCCAGTTTTTCATCCACGGTAGTGGGTTTGAGGATTCTTCGTACGGTTGTGGTAAATGCACTGACTTCATGCGTTGGTTAGTAATAAACTCAACGTATTGGCATAAAATCTGTTCGTTTAAACCAATCATTGAACCGTCTTTAAATAAGTATTTAGCCCATTCTTTTTCTTGCTCAGCGGCTTTAACAAACAAATCGTAAGCTTCTTGTTGGCATTCAATGGCAATTTCGGCCATTTCTGGGTCGTCTTTACCGCCCTGCATTAAGCTCAGTATGTGCTGAGTGCTGTTAAGATGTAGAGCTTCATCACGGGCGATTAAGCGAATGATTTTGGCGTTACCTTCCATTAAGCGGCGCTCTGCAAAGGCAAATGAACAGGCAAAGCTCACATAGAAACGAATCGCTTCTAATGCGTTAACAGACATCATGCACAAGTACAGTGACTTTTTAAGAATGCGTAAGTTAACAGTAATTTTTTCGCCGTTAACTTGGTGCGTTCCTGCTCCAAATAGGTTGTAAACTTGAGTCAGCTTGATTAAGTCATCGTAATAACGGGCAATGTCACCTGCACGTTTTAAAATTTGTTCGTTTTCAACGATATCATCAAACACCACAGAAGGGTTATTAACAATATTTCTGATAATGTGCGTGTATGAACGAGAATGAATGGTTTCTGAAAACGACCAGGTTTCAATCCAGGTTTCTAGCTCTGGTAAAGACACTAACGGTAAAAATGCAACGTTTGGTGAGCGCCCTTGAATTGAGTCGAGCAAGGTTTGATATTTAAGATTTGAAATAAAAATATGCTTTTCGTGCTCTGGTAAACTAGCAAAGTCGATTTTGTCACGGCTGACATCAACTTCTTCAGGTCGCCAGAAAAACGAAAGTTGTTTTTCAATGAGCTTTTCGAAGACTTCGTATTTTTGTTGATCGTAGCGAGCCACATTAACGGGTTGACCAAAAAACATTGGTTCTTTGGTTGAGTCGTTAGGTGTTTGACAAAATGTTGAATAAGCCATTATTAAGTGTCCTGATAACGCATTTCAAAAAGCGGGGAAGTCCCCGCTAATAATTCCATTAGATGATTAAATTTTGCACGCACCGCCTGCGCAACCATCATCTTCTTCCTCTACGGCAACTAGGTCGTCAAACTGATCTTTGGCGCCGTCACGAGTGTTATGGTAATACAAAGTTTTAACCCCTAACTTGTACACACTTAACAAATCTTTAAGCAAGGTTTGCATGGGTACACGGCCGCCTTCAAAACGGCTTGGGTCGTAGTTAGTGTTAGCTGAAATCGCTTGGTCAACGAACTTCTGCATAATGCCCACAAGTTGGATGTAACCGTCATTGTTTGGCATGTTCCATAACAATTCGTACTTGTCTTTAAGTTGATCAAAGTCAGGTACTACTTGCTTTAATTGTCCGTCTTTACTCGCTTTAACGCTGATTAAGCCGCGTGGAGGCTCAATACCGTTAGTCGCGTTAGATATTTGCGATGAGGTTTCAGACGGCATTAAGGCTGACAAGGTTGAGTTGCGTAAACCATACTGCTTAATGTCGCTGCGTAATCCTTCCCAATCCATGTGTAATGGCTCGTCACAAATTTTATCTAAATCACGTTTGTAAGTGTCAATCGGTAAAATACCTTGCGAATAGGTTGTTTCATGGAACAAAGGGCATGCGCCTTGTTCTTTCGCGAGGTTCATTGAGGCTTTCAATAAATAAAACTGAATCGCTTCAAAGGTTTTGTGGGTCAAATTGTTTGCTGAACCGTCTGAATACTTCTTGCCATTTTTAGCAAGGTAGTTAGCAAAGTTAATCACACCAATACCTAAAGTACGGCGGTTCATTGAACCAAGCTTTGCCGACTTGATTGGGTAATCCTGATAATCAAGTAAGTTATCAAGGGCACGCACAGCAAGATCTGCTAGAGGCTCAAGTTCAGATAAATCCTGGATCGCGCCCAAGTTTAAAGCTGACAATGTACACAATGCGATTTCACCATTTGGATCGTCGATGTTTGTCAGAGGTTTAGTCGGTAAAGCAATTTCTAAACAAAGGTTAGATTGCTTAATTGGCGCGACTTTAGAGTCAAACGGGCTGTGTGTATTACAGTGATCCACGTTTTGAATATAGATACGGCCAGTTGAAGCACGCTCTTGCATCATGAGTGAAAACAGTTCGACCGCTTTAATTTGTTTTTTACGTACGTTGCTGTCCTGTTCATACTGTAGGTATAAACGTTCAAACTCTGCCTGATCTTCGAAGAATGCATCGTAAAGGCCGGGCACATCTGATGGGCTGAATAAGCTGATGTATTCGCCTTTGATCAAACGTTGGTACATTAATTTGTTTAACTGCACGCCATAGTCAAGATGACGCACACGGTTATCTTCTACGCCGCGGTTGTTTTTAAGGACCAGTAATGACTCAACTTCTAAATGCCATAACGGGTAGAACAGGGTGGCAGCACCGCCACGAACGCCGCCTTGAGAGCACGACTTAACCGCAGTTTGGAAATATTTGTAAAAAGGTAAGCAACCTGTATGGAATGCTTCGCCGCCACGAATAGGGCTACCTAAGGCGCGGATACGACCTGCGTTAATACCAATACCAGCACGTTGACTAACGTATTTAACGATAGAAGATGCCGTTGCATTGATTGAATCAAGGCTGTCATCGCATTCGATTAATACACAAGAGCTGAACTGACGCGTAGGAGTACGAACGCCAGACATAATCGGTGTCGGTAATGAAATTTTGAATAAAGACGTCGCATCATAAAAACGCTTGATGTAGTCCAAACGCGTGTCTTTTGGATAACGAGCAAATAAACATGCTGCCACTAAAATGTATAAAAACTGCGCGCTCTCATACACTTCATGGGTGACACGGTTTTGCACTAAATACTTACCTTCAAGCTGCTTAACGGCGGCATAAGAGAAGTTCATATCGCGCCAGTGATCGATATAGCTGTCTAAGGTTTCAATCTCTTCACGAGTGTAGTCGGCCAAAATATGCATATCATATTTGCCCATTTCCACTAAGCGAGTCACATGGTCGTATAACTTAGGTGGTTCAAATTGACCAAAGGCTTTTTTGCGTAGGTGAAACACCGCTAAGCGCGCTGCTAAAAATTGGTAATCTGGCGAGTCTGGCGAGATTAAGTCAGCAGCTGCTTTAATGATGGTTTCATGAATGGCTTCAGTTGGAATGCCGTCAAAAAACTGCAGGTGAGATCGAAGTTCAACTTCAGATACTGAGACGTTTTTTAATCCCTTGGCTGCCCAAGTGATCACGCGGTGAATTTTATCTAAATCGATACTTTCACGTTCGCCACTGCGTTTAGTGACTGTCATATTGCTATTCATTGAAGAGAGGCCTTGGTTCTATATCCGGTCATGTGATCATGTTCAGGATGCTGTGCTACTTTGATTCGATCAGAACAAATCACAAAACAGTTCCATGTTAAAACAATCGTCCAGAATGTACTTACGGCAAGGTGGATCTACAGTACATTCATTAAGACACTACCTTGTAAATGCACAAGGTGAGTAGTGTTTCGATTGTTACCCACACACAAGATATGGTGTTATTTATAAACTGAGATACAAGATAGTGAGGTTTGAGCTGATTTGCAAGTCACAATTACATTAACTTCTTGTGGATAAGTTGAGGATAAACGGCAGGGTTAGTAATGGCTAACCCTAGAGCCCAAATTTATATAGTGTTTTTAACGCTTGATGTTTTTTTATGCAATAGATTAGAAAAATTTGATCGCTAAAATAAGCAGCGATCAAAAATTTACGACCATTTTTAGATTGATCTTTTATGGCTTTTGATCTGCAGATCTAAACAGCCATCTGGTTGTAAGCTAGATAACAAATGCCGTTCAAAAACGACTCGCTTAATAAAACACAAGCCATTAATGGCTTATTCAGTAAAAAACTGTGTTAAAGATGAACCATCTACAAAATGTCGTTTTGATGGCCATAGTTCTGGTTTGTCTGAAGCAGATAAATACCCCCAAAGTGCCACACCTCCAAGCATGTTGGCGTTATGGGCGGCAACGAGATCACGCTCTGCGTCACCTAAATACAGGATCTGCTGAGGCGACGTTGCAATTTGCTGGGCGGCTAACAACATTGGTGCAGTATGTGGTTTTGCATGGCGGGTACTGTCACCGCTGATCATAGCGTTAACTCGGCCTGTTAAGCCTAATTTATCAACTAAAGGGCGGGCAAAGCGGGCGGGTTTATTGGTGACGATGCCATAAGGAATACTGTGTTGATCAAATAAGTTGAGTAGCTCAGGTAATCCATCAAATAAACGGCTAAGCTCGCCATTAATTTGGCCATAATGCTGCAGTAATCCCTGTTGTATTTTAAGTTGCAATGCTTCGTCGGCATCAGGTATCGCTGTTTTAACTAAATATAAACTACCGTGAGAGGCTGCATGGCGCATTTTTTCAAGGGGTTGAGCGGTAAAACCTGCATCTTCTAAGCTAAGATTAAGTGCGTAAACTAAATCTGGTGCGGTGTCTGCTAATGTACCGTCAAGGTCAAATAAAACGCCTTTCACATCGTGTTTATGCACTTAATTATTCCTTATATAAGCGTTAGGTATTGCGAGGTTCAATTGAAAAAGTGCATTACCGATAACCTTGAGGTTACCGGCATGACGATTAATCTACTTTTTGTGTGGCTATCATGTAGTTTACATCCACACTTTCTGTGTATTTAAACACACCAGAAAGCGGGTTATACGTGATACCTAATGCGTCTTTACATAATAAGTCAGTGTTATCGACCAATGCCATTAACTCTGATGGGCGGATAAATTTGCTGTGATCGTGGGTACCAACAGGAAGCATTTTAAGTAGGTATTCAGCTCCAATGATGGTTTGTACATAAGACATGATATTGCGGTTAATGGTTGAGAAAAATACAAACCCATTGGGTTTAACCATGTCACAACATGCTTGAATAACTGATTGTGGGTCGGGCACATGTTCTAACATTTCCATGCAGGTGACCACGTCATAATATTCGCGGTGGCTGTCCCGGTGGTTTTCTGCAGTGGTTTTAAGGTAATTTACACTGACCCCAGCGTCTAATGCGTGCAATTTTGCCACTTCTAACGGCTCAGTGCCCATGTCTATACCATCAACATTTGCACCAATACGCGCCATGCTTTCCGATAAAATACCGCCGCCGCAGCCGACATCCAGTACTTTTTTACCAAATACACCGCCAGCAGTTTGATCAATGTAATTTAATCGCAGTGGATTAAGTAAATGCAATGGCTTGAACTCGCCATTAAGATCCCACCAGGTTTGCGCCATGGCTTCAAATTTTGCGATCTCATGGGGATCAACATTGGCTGTTGATTGTTCGGCGTCTGACATAAGTTAACCTAACTGTCTAATAATGTATGGCGGTTATTATAACGATAACCTTTACGAATAGTAGTCAACATTGTGCTTTTGCGGTCAATGCTTGCTTATAAAATCGCCATTTAGCACGTGCGTTGATTATTTTTACAAAATAAAGCGCTTAAACCATCAGCAGTTTGGCTTTTAAGTCATCAAATTTCACCAACATATTAGTGTTCGCTTAAACTAAATTTGCTGAAAATATTAGCTTTTTTATTAATTTTGTCTCGTAGATGGGATTTGGCTGGTGTTTGCTCTGGCGACAATAAATATCTGTGTTAGAATGCCAAATCACGTTTTTAAGCTAGATAATAATATGGAAGATTTATTGTCAGCTAACTTTAGGGGAACGCGCAGTTTATGACTGATCTGGCATCATCTATTTCGCCAATTAATATCGAAGACGAACTTAAGAATTCTTACCTTGATTACGCAATGAGCGTAATTGTGGGTCGTGCATTACCTGACGTACGTGACGGTTTAAAACCAGTTCACCGTCGCGTATTGTTTGCAATGAGCGAATTAAAAAACGATTGGAACAAACCATATAAAAAATCCGCTCGTGTCGTTGGTGACGTAATTGGTAAATATCACCCACATGGTGATACTGCTGTATACGATACAATTGTACGTATGGCACAACCTTTCTCGCTACGCTACACCTTAGTTGACGGACAAGGAAACTTTGGTTCGGTTGACGGTGACTCAGCAGCGGCAATGCGTTATACCGAAATCCGTATGCAAAAGTTGGCGCACTCACTGCTTGCCGACCTTGAAAAAGAAACCGTTGATTTTGTACCTAACTACGATGGTACTGAATTTATTCCTGCTGTATTACCAACACGTGTACCTAACCTGTTAATTAACGGTTCATCTGGTATTGCGGTAGGTATGGCAACCAATATTCCGCCACACAACTTAACCGAAGTGGTTAAAGGCTGCTTAGCGTTAATTGCAGAGCCAAGCTTGTCGATTGAACAGCTAATGGAATACATTCCTGGTCCAGATTTCCCAACTGCTGCGTCTATTAATGGTCGTAAAGGCATTATTGATGCCTATAAAACGGGCCGCGGCCGTGCTGTGATGCGCTCAAAAGCGGAAGTGGAAACTGATGAGAATGGCCGTGAGCGTATCATCGTTCATGAAATTCCTTATCAGGTGAACAAAGCTAAGTTGATTGAAAAAATCGCAGAGCTTGTTAAAGATAAGAAAATTGAAGGCATTAGCGGTTTACGTGACGAGTCTGATAAAGACGGTATGCGTATCGTAATTGAAATCAAGCGCGGCGAAGTGGGCGAAGTTGTACTTAACAACTTATACGCTCAAACACAAATGCAGTGTTCTTTTGGTATTAACATGGTGGCATTGACCAATGGTCAGCCTAAATTGTTTAACCTTAAAGAAATGCTTGAGTGCTTTATTCTTCACCGTCGTGAAGTGGTTACTCGCCGTACCGTGTTTGAACTGCGTAAAGCGCGCGAACGTGCTCACATTCTTGAAGCATTAGCCATTGCCCTTGCTAACATTGACCCAATTATTGCGTTAATTAAAGCATCGCCAACGCCTGCTGAAGCAAAAGTGAAATTAGTTGAGCAGGGTTGGGCACTTGGCCATGTTCAAGGCATGCTTGAAAAAGCCGGTGATGATGCTGCTCGCCCTGAATGGTTAGAGCCTGAGTTTGGTATTCGTGATGGCAAATACTATTTAACTGAGCAACAAGCACAGGCGATTCTTGAATTGCGTTTACACCGTTTAACCGGTTTAGAGCATGACAAGATTTTAGCTGAATACGAAGAACTATTAGTACTGATTGCCGGTTTATTGTTGATCCTTCGTAGTCCAGAGCGTTTGATGGAAGTGATCAAAGAAGAACTAGAAGAAATTCTAGAGCAATATGGTGATGCCCGCCGTACTGTGATTAACGCCAACGAAATTGACATGAGTCTTGAAGACTTAATCAATGAAGAAGACGTTGTGGTTACATTGTCGCATTTAGGTTACGCCAAGTACCAACCATTGTCTGACTACCAAGCTCAGCGCCGTGGTGGTAAAGGTAAAGCTGCAACTAAAGTAAAAGACGAAGATTTCGTTGAAAAACTGCTGGTTGCTAATACCCATGACACTATTTTGTGCTTCTCAGACTTTGGTAAAATGTACTGGTTAAAAGTCTACCAATTACCATTGGCAAGTCGCACAGCACGCGGTCGCCCAATTGTTAACTTATTACCACTGGCTGACGGTGAGCGCATTACTGCGATTCTACCAGTACGCGAATACGCTGATGATAAATACATTATCATGGCAACTGCAGACGGCACAGTGAAGAAAACAGCCTTAACCGCTTACAGTAATCCTCGTGCAAACGGTATTATTGCGGTGAACCTAAAAGATGGCGACCAATTAATTGGCGTTGATATTACTGAAGGTAGTGACGACATCATGTTGTTCTCTAACGAAGGTAAAGTGGTTCGCTTTAACGAAAAAGCTCGCGATTCTGAAACTGGTGAAGTGAAAATTGACGCAGAAACCGGTGAAGAGATCATTGCATTGCGTCCAATGGGGCGTACAGCAACCGGTGTTCGTGGTATCAAGCTTGAAGCAGGCCAAAAAGTGGTATCGCTCATTGTGCCAAAAGGTGACGGCGCAATCTTAACCGTAACCGAAAACGGTTATGGTAAGCGTACTGAACTAAGCGAATACCCAGCGAAGAGCCGCGGCACTAAAGGTGTTGTGTCTATTAAAGTGAGTGAGCGTAATGGCGCCGTTGTCGGTGCTGTACAAGTGGGTGAGTTTGATGAAATCATGCTCATTAGCGACAAAGGCACATTGGTTCGTACACCTGCTGAAGGCGTATCAATCATTGGTCGTAACACTCAAGGTGTGACCATTATTCGCACCGCAGACGACGAAAAAGTGGTTGGCTTACAGCGAATTGATGAAATTCAAACTGAAGAGCTATTAGATGAAGAAGGCAATGTGATCCCACCTGCTGACATTATCGAAGGCGAAGAAGCTACAGAGGTTGATGCACAAATCGATAGCGATGCACCAGCTGATGAACAAGGTGACGATCAGCAATAAGCTGAACGAGCTACCTAAACCACCGAAAACGAGCGCCTAAGGGCGCTCGTTTTATTTTGCGGAAAATTATTCATCAAAATAGGCAAATAAAGGCCTATTCAACGGTAACTAAAGACCTTAGTATTAACAGCTACATATGATGTTATCAATCTTATCAATTCACTGATTCGTTCAGAGCGTGAAAATGATTGATATAAATACAAACTGAGTCAAGGAGTTGTCTGTGAGCGCGATTTATAATTTCTGTGCGGGTCCTGCCATGTTACCTCAAGCTGTGATGCAAAAAGCACAACAGGAATTGATTGATTGGAATGGTCTTGGCGTCTCCGTGATGGAAATCAGCCACCGCAGTAAAGAATTTATTGCGTTAACTGAACAAGCTGAAGTGACTTTGCGCCAGCTAATGAATATTCCTCAAAACTACCATGTGTTATTTATGCACGGTGGTGGGCGCGCGCAGTTTTCGAATGTAGTCAACAACTTTTTAGGTGATAACGGCAGAGCCCTATATCTCGTGAGCGGGCAGTGGTCATCTGCTGCGGTGAGTGAGGCCATCAAACTGGCGGGTGAAGCTCAAATTGACAGCCTAAATATTGTTGAAAACGTTAACGGACTCAATCAAGTCAACTTGCCAGATCTGCATGCTATCGACAAAGACTACCGCTACGTGCATTACTGCTCAAACGAAACCGTAGATGGTATTGAGATATTTGAAGAGCTAGACAGCCCATGGCCAGTGGTTGCAGATCTGTCATCAACCATTATGTCTCATGAGATTGATGTCAGTAAATATGGGCTTATATATGCAGGCGCACAAAAGAACATTGGCCCATCTGGGTTATCAATTGTGATAGTACGCGACGACATGCTTAAGTTACCTTCATTGCCTCAATCGTCAGTGATGGATTATCGCGTGGCAGTTGAGCATGGCTCGATGTTTAATACACCGCCCACGTTTGCCTGGTATTTAGCCTCAGAAGTGTTTGCATGGTTAACGGCCAATGGTGGTGTAAGCGCAATGGCTGACGTTAATCAGCAAAAAGCAGCATTATTGTACGATTGTATTGATTCAAATCCATTTTATAAAAATGGTGTTGCGCCACACAATCGCTCACGCATGAACGTGACATTCCAATTGGTTAATGACACTCTTGATGGTGAATTTTTAAAACAAGCAGAGCAGGCCGGTTTAGTGGCATTAAAAGGTCATCGTATTGTCGGCGGTATGCGCGCCAGCATTTATAATGCGATGCCATTAGCAGGTGTGCAAAAACTGGTTGATTTTATGAACCAATTTGCCCAGCAACATGCTTAACGGTTTTGCCATTGTTAACGCCTCAGCTGAGGCGTTAAATCAATAAAAGCTCGTGTCGTGTAAATTGTGGAGGAGTCTTCACTTATCTTTGCTTAACTTTACGCTTAAATACTGCCTCGTTAACCCCTTTTTAACCCCAATCAATTTATAGTCTCATTATGGTGTCGCACTACTTATAGAGACAAAATGAATACTCTTATTACTGTTAAATCTCAGGCTATTAAGCAGCCAAAAAAGGGATTTGAGCTCACTCAAAATCATAAATTAGCGCTAGCATACCTTTCAGTAGCAGTGTTGCCTTTTGTGCTAGCACAGTTATTAGGGATGGAGTTTACTGGGTTGTACACTAGTGTGCTCAGTGCAGTTAACTTACTTGCGATGATGGTATTTTTTATTCAATTTCCGCTGGCGGGAAGGCTTAAAAAAGTGCCGTTATTTTCCAATATAGATTGGGGAATAACTCAACATAAAAAACTGGGTAAATACCTAGGGATATTTTTCTTTCTTCATCCAATATTCATTGTACTACCTAAAGCACTGATGTCAGCTGATGATCTTAGTGTCAGCGTATGGAGTATTGTTACATCGCCGCATTTGCTTACTGCTCTTATAGCTTGGTGTGCAATGGCCATATGGGTATTAATGTCGATATATAAAGACAGACTCAATTTACGGTATGAAACATGGCGATTAATGCATGTAACTGGCTTTGCAATCATCGCCACACTCGCGACATTGCATATCACTACTATAGGTAGCCACGGCCAATTTAACCCAAGGTTTAATACCCTGTGGTGGTTGCTTTATGGGCTGTCAATGACATTGCTAATTTATAACTATGTTATCAAGCCCAAACTAAGCATAAATCAGGCTTATTCTATTAGCTCAATTGAAAAAATCACCGACAGTGACTGGCAATTGAGTATTCAAAATAACAACCAAACCCCTCTTGTATATCAGGCAGGCCAGTTTGTTTGGATTAACACCAGTGGCAACCCTTACAGTCTTGAGCAGCACCCATTTTCAATCGTATCAGCAACTGCAGATGGTCAAGTCAATTTTGCCATTAGAGCGCTGGGAGATTACACCTCTTCATTAGGCAAACTTAAGCCTGAGCAAGTTGTATTTATTGATGGGCCCTATGGCAACATGACCCTTGCCCCTAGTCAATTTGCCAGCGGTATTACCCTTATTGCAGGTGGTGCGGGTATTTCACCTATGTTGAGCTTACTAACTCTGCTTGCAAAACAGCAAGATCAACGCCCCATCCGGTTACTTTACGCCAACCACAATATGTCGCGGATGATCTACTTAGAAACATTAGCCGAGTTACAACGCACTATGGCCAACTTTAAAGTGCAACTAGTGTGTGAATACATTGAACTTTATCAAACCTATGAACAGCCTAATATAACCCATGGACTAATCCAGGGGCAGGATATTGTCGACACCGTCACTAAAGGACAAGAAAGCCAATGGGCATATTACCTTTGTGGCCCCGCACCCATGATAAGCAACATGAGAGACACTTTGCATCGTTTGGGAGTCAGCAATAATCAAATCCATTATGAACAACTGACGTTTTAATAAGGAAAACAATATGCCAATCAAGCAAATATCTGGCTGCATCGGTTGTGAGGCTTGCGTTAAAAGTTGTCCAACCGATGTGATCCACATGAATAAACAAACCAATAAAGCTGAAATACGTTACCCAGAAGATTGTCAAATTTGTCATTTATGCAGACTGTATTGCCCTGTAGGGGTTATCACAATCACGCCTGAGAAAAGTATTCCAGTTATGGTTTCGTGGAGGTAACTATGTCATTTAATGCTCACTTATCTCGTCGTCAGTTTATCGGTATTGCGGGCGGTATTGCAGGGGCTGCAGCATTTGCCAATATGGGGTTTGACGCACCGGCTCAAGAAAATAAGCCCAAAATTGACAGCAACAATTTTACTGTTGAACACCATCATACTGATGTATTGGTGATTGGCGGTGGCATGGCCGGATTATTTGCGGCGGTTAAAGCCCACGATGCAGGAGCCAACGTCATGATGGTATCAAAAGGACGTGTTGGCAGTTCGGGACTCACCCCTTTTGCAAAAGGGATTTTTAGTTACGATAAAGCCAATGCAAGCGTGACCATTGACGAATTTGTAGCTCAAGTTACGGAGTCTGCAATTGAGACAAATAATCCTGTGTTTACAAGGCAATTAGCCGAGCATTCTTATGCTAGAGTGCAGGAGTTAACCTCATGGGGATTTTTCGATTCAGCGCTGTATCATCACAGTTTTATGAAGCCGATTAACGAGCGAAATATTCCTGTAAATGAACGTATCATGATCACCCATTTATTAAAACAGGATGGCAGAGTGGTGGGGGCGTCGGGTTTTAGTTTAGATGAACTGAAAATTGTTCATTATCACGCTAAAAGCGTGGTGCTATGTACAGGAGCGGGTGGTTTTAAACCCAATGGGTTCCCCGTGAGTGATTTAACCCACGACGGCACCATTATGGCTTATAAAATTGGGGCTAAAGTGACCGGTAAAGAATGGAACGATGGCCATCCAGGTTCAGCTAAAAACTCAGGCTCAAGTTATGATAATTGGCACGGCCAAGTGGAACAAAAGCCATCAGTCACCTCGGTGACCATTAATCATCATTTGGGGGTCGATCTCAACTACCTTGCTTATACCCAGGGCTCACCAGTGGTCATGAGGCCGCCAAGACCTGAAGTTCCGGGTATGCAACGAGATAATAATGTCATGGCTGCACAGCAAGGGCAGAATTATCCTGCTGGTCCCTATGTGCCACCGGCATTTAGACAATCAGGCCCGCCACCCAAACCACCAGAACAAGGTTTTTTACGCAGTTTAGTGTCAAGTAAAGGCCATTCAGGCCCACCGGGCATGGGCGGCGAGCAGGTTGGCGGTTCGAGTGCAGGTATGGCTATTCATAAGTCAGAAGGATTAGTACCGATAAATGATCAAGGTTTATCTACTATACCGGGTTTGTATGCCGCGGGTGATGCCTTAGGATCTTACATGTCCGGTGGTATTTATACTCAAATAGGTTCGTCGTTAGCGGGTTCGGCTGTACAAGGTGCTATTGCAGGCGCAGCCGCGGCAAATGACAGCTTAGCAATACAAGGAAAACAAGATGTGTCAGAGCAATACTTAACCTTTGTTAATCAGCAAATTCTGGCACCATTAACTCGTAAGCGGGGTTATAGCCCAGCCTGGGTGACTCAAGTGTTACAAGGCGTGATGATCCCCAACTTTGTGTTATACATTAAAAAAGAACGCATGATGCAAGCCGCGTTAGCCTATGTTGAGGAGCTCTATGAGCACCATGTGCCTATGTTAATGGCAGATGATTTACATGCACTTAGGCTAGCTCACGAAACGGAAAACATGATCATCACCGCAGAGATGAAACTCAAAGCATCCATTATGCGCAAAGAAAGCCGTTGCAGCCATTATCGTTTAGATTGTCCAGACATTGATTATGAAAATTGGCAAGCGTGGATCAATATTTATAAAGATGACGCAGGCAACATGGTGTTAGAAAAACAACCTTTTAAAAGCTGGCCCAATTTTTAACTGCTTTTGGACATTGCTAATCAGACAAAATAAAGCCGACTGTGCAAGGAGTCGGCTTTATTATTTGAGTCAATATAACCAGAGGTTATTTAATGACTGCTGCGATTGATTTGGCCAAATAATCAACGTTAGTTTCGCTAATACCGGCAATACTAATTCGGCTTGAACCCACCATATACACACTAAAATCTTGCTTTAAAGTGGCTACTTGCTCAGGGCTTACCCCTAAAAATGAAAACATGCCTTTTTGCTGAGCAATAAAGCTAAAATCACGGTCAACACCGTTAGCAATTAACTGCTTAACCAGCATTTCACGGTTACCGTTAATGCGGTCGCGCATCACTTTAAGCTCTTCAAGCCATTGTTGTTTAAGTGCAGGTGTGCCTAAAATGGTTTCAACAATGGCAGCGCCATGGGCTGGTGGCATTGAATAGATACAACGAACAACATACAACAATACAGATTGAGCAATATCGGCTTTTGCGCTGTCTTTAGCCACAATTGAACATGCGCCAATACGTTCACGGTATAAGCCAAAGTTTTTAGAGCAAGAGCTGCATAAAATCATGCTTTCAACTGCCGCAGCCATTTGGCGCACACCGTAAGCATCTTCATCAACACCATCGCCAAAGCCTTGATAAGCCATGTCGATTAGCGGTGTAAATCCTTGCTTAACGGTCACCTTAACCACTTCATCCCACTGCGCTGTGGTTAAATCCATACCACTTGGGTTATGACAACATGCGTGCAGTAGCACCACGTCGTCTTTACCAATGGTATTTAACGTGGCCATCATTTGCTCAAATTTAAGGCTTTTGGTGTCGTAATCGTAATATGGGTAGGTTTTTACCCTAATACCCGCCGCTTCAAAAAGCCCGGTATGGTTGGCCCAGGTAGGGTCACTCACCCACAATACTGCGTTAGGGTTACAGCGCTTGATAAAATCAGCTGCCACTCTTAACGCCCCAGTTCCGCCAGGGGTTGATACCGTTCTTACACGATTGGCGATTAATGCAGAGTGAGAAGCGCCAAAGGCTAATTCACCCATTAATTGATTAAAGGGCACAGAGCCCGTTGGGCCGATGTAGACCTTGGTTGTTTCTGTGTCTAGACGGATTTTTTCAGCCGCTTTAACGCAATCCAAAATCGGAGTATGGCCAGCAGGATCTTTATAAACCCCAACACCCAGGTCCACCTTGTTAGGGTGACTGTCTTCTCGGTATTGTGTCAGCAGACCCAAAATAGGATCAGCAGGTAGTGCTTTGAGGGTATCAAACATGAGTAGAGCCTTATATTTACTATTTGGTCTAAGCATAACGCGCTTTAAACTCAGAGTTAAAGTCATTCTTGTCTGATAAGATAATTAATCGCCAGTTGAGATTATTTCAATTGGAAAGTTAATTGAACGGGCAAATAATGCTGTTATCTCGGTAGATTATCTGCTGTAATGGTGCTCCATTACAGTGTTTATTCGACATTAACGCGTAATCACGGTGTTAACGACATAAATAATCAATGTTAAGCTTGATATCACGGTGGCGATCCGTATTTTATAAGCATGATTGCGTCGCTTACACTGAATGAACACTGTAATGAATTTATGCCACTTGATTTACGCTGTTTGGCCATAACTGAGTGATGTTTACCACCAAGATTAACCTGAACTTAATCTGTAGCAAAAAAGAAGAAAGCGAATGAAGCAACTGCGTCTTGATCCAATTACCTGCATAAACGGCGAAATTAATATTCCTGGCTCTAAGAGTATTTCCAATCGGGCATTATTGTTAGCCACTCTAGCCAAAGGCTCAACTACACTCACCAACTTGCTCGACTCAGACGACATTCGTTATATGTTGGCATCACTCAAACAGTTGGGTATTCAATACAGCTTAAGTGACGATAAAACCGTGTGTGTGGTTGAAGGTAATGGTGGGCCAATTTCGTCAACTACTGCACAAAGCTTATTTTTAGGTAATGCCGGTACTGCAATGCGTCCATTATGTGCCGCACTGACATTAGGCGAGGGAGAGTTTACCCTTACAGGCGAGCCGCGCATGGAAGAGCGCCCAATTGGCGACTTAGTGGATGCCTTGCGTCAATTAGGGGCTGATGTAACGTACCTTAAAAATGAAGGATTTCCGCCATTAACGATTAACGCTACCGGCCTTAGTGGCGGTGATGTTGAAATTGCAGGCGATTTATCAAGCCAGTTTTTAACCGCCTTATTAATGGTTGCGCCGCTCACCAAAGACAGCGTAAACATAAAAATTAAAGGCGAGTTGGTGTCTAAGCCATATATCGACATCACCATTGCCTTAATGAAACAGTTTGGCGTTGACGTGATCAATCATCAATATCAGCGCTTTGAGATTAAAGCCGGCCAGCAATATGTATCACCTGGTAAAGTATTAGTTGAAGGTGACGCCTCGTCAGCATCGTACTTTTTAGCGGCGGGCGCGATTCAAGGCGGTGAAGTCAAAGTCACTGGCGTTGGGCGTTTAAGTATTCAAGGCGATGTAAAATTTGCCGATGCGTTAGCACAAATGGGCGCTCAAATAGAGTGGGGCGACGATTACATCATTGCTCGTAAATCGCCATTAACCGCCATCGAAATGGACATGAATCACATTCCCGATGCAGCCATGACCATTGCTACCGCAGCGCTATTTGCTAAAGGCACCACTAAACTGACTAATATTTACAACTGGCGCATTAAAGAAACCGACCGATTAGCCGCAATGGCCACAGAGCTGCGCAAAGTAGGTGCAACGGTTGAAGAAGGTCATGACTACATTACCATCACACCACCAGAAACCCTCAATACTGCCGACATTGACACCTATAATGATCACCGCATGGCGATGTGTTTTTCAATGATGGCTTTTGCTGATTGTGGTATTACAATTAATGATCCTGATTGCACATCAAAAACATTTCCTAACTATTTTGAACAATTTGCGAGATTAGCAAAATAGCCAATATTTCAGATTAACTGTCGCCCTTTTACGTTCGCTTACAACGTAAAAGGGCGATCTTAGTTTTAATATCCAAAAATTGATCAGTAATTAACACATTTTTGTTATACAATGCGCGCGCTTATTTTGATGACCCTTTATCTTTTTCAGGGACGATAGATTATTTTCGGAGGAAATTATGTCAGAGCGATCTCCAGTGATCACAGTTGATGGCCCTAGCGGTGCAGGGAAAGGGACAATCTGTCAATTATTGGCGCAGCATTTAGGCTGGCATTTATTAGACAGCGGTGCAATTTATCGTGTGCTAGCGTTAGCCGCTATTCACCATGATGTAGAACTAGAAAACGAAGAAGCCTTAACGCTGTTAGCAGCCCATCTTGACGTACAATTTTTAACGGGTACTGAAAACGATGCCATTAAGGTGATTTTAGAAGGTGAAGACGTTACAACCACCATTCGTACCCAAGAATGCTCAAATGCAGCCTCAAAAGTTGCAGCATTACCTCGAGTGCGTGAGGCATTACTACGTCGTCAACGTGCGTTTAGTACCGCACCAGGATTAGTCGCCGACGGTCGAGATATGGGCACGGTGGTTTTCTCCAAAGCGCCGGTAAAAATCTTTTTAACGGCCTCCGCTGAAGAACGAGCTCAAAGACGCTATAATCAGTTGCAGGACAAGGGCTTCGATGTTAAAATCGATCGCCTTTTAGCTGAAATTATTGAACGTGACGACCGCGACATCAATCGCGCCGCCTCGCCGTTGGTTCCCGCTGAAGATGCACTTGTTATTGATACAAGCGGTATAGGCATTGAAGATGTATTAAAGCGCGTGCTTGAATACGTCGAACAAAAAATTACTGTCGCCTAGTCGAATCGTCGATTATTACGCAGTAGGTATTTGTGTTAAGGACGACACAAATAATATTACTAGACTCCACATCTAGGATGGATGGTGGTTTATTTAATGAAAGTAACCTAAAACATGACTGAATCTTTTGCTGATCTATTTGAACAATCCCTTCAAACCCTAGAGTTCCGTCCAGGTTCTATCGTTCGTGGTACAGTTGTTGCCATCGAAAACGGTATGGTACTTGTTGACGCAGGCCTTAAGTCTGAAAGCCCAATCTCTGCTGACGAATTCAAAAACGCTCAAGGCGTTTTAGAAATTCAAGTAGGCGATGAAGTTGACGTAGCGCTTGACTCTGTTGAAGATGGCTTTGGTGAGACTCAATTGTCTCGCGAAAAAGCTAAGCGTCATGAAGCTTGGATCGTTCTAGAAAAAGCGTACGAAGATGCTGAAACTGTAATCGGTATCATCAATGGTAAAGTTAAAGGTGGTTTCACTGTTGAATTAAACGGTATCCGTGCCTTCTTACCAGGTTCTCTAGTTGACGTGCGCCCAGTTCGCGACACCGCTCACTTAGAGTACAAAGAATTAGAATTCAAAGTTATCAAGCTAGACCAGAAGCGCAACAACGTTGTTGTTTCTCGTCGTGCAGTTATCGAATCTGAAAGCAGTGCAGAGCGTGATGCACTTCTTGAAAATCTACAAGAAGGCCAAGCAGTTAAGGGTATCGTTAAGAACCTTACTGACTACGGTGCATTCGTAGATTTAGGTGGCGTTGACGGTCTACTACATATCACTGATATGGCGTGGAAACGTGTTAAGCACCCATCTGAAATCGTTAATGTTGGTGACGAAATCAACGTTAAAGTTCTTAAGTATGACCGTGAGCGTACTCGCGTATCACTAGGTCTTAAGCAACTTGGCGAAGATCCATGGTTAGAAATCAGCAAACGTTACCCAGAAAGCACTAAGCTAACTGGTCGCGTTACTAACCTAACTGACTACGGCTGCTTCGTAGAAATCGAAGAAGGCGTTGAAGGTTTAGTACACGTTTCTGAAATGGATTGGACTAACAAAAACATTCACCCATCTAAAGTTGTTAACTTAGGTGATGAAGTTGAAGTGTTAGTACTAGACATCGATGAAGAACGTCGTCGTATTTCTCTAGGCCTAAAACAATGTAAAGTTAACCCATGGGATGACTTCGCAACTAAGTTTAACAAAGGCGACAAAGTATCTGGTAAGATCAAGTCAATCACTGACTTCGGTATCTTTATCGGTCTTGACGGTGGAATCGATGGTCTTGTTCACTTATCTGACATTTCTTGGAACGGTACTGGCGAAGATGCAGTGTCTGAATACAAGAAAGGCGACGAAATCCACGCTGTAGTTCTTTCAGTAGACCCAGAGCGTGAGCGCATCAGCTTAGGTGTTAAGCAAACTGAAGATGATCCATTCAACGCATACCTAGCTGACAAGAAGAAAGGCACCGTAGTTAACGGTACTGTTTCTGCTGTTGACGCAAAAGGTGTTACAGTTGAACTAGCAGAAACTGTTGAAGGTTACATCCGTGTAGCTGACATCTCTGCAGAACGCATCGAAGATGCATCTACTGTATACTCAGTAGGTGATGCAATCGAAGCTAAGTTCATGGGCGTAGATCGTAAGAACCGTTCTATCAGCTTATCTATCAAAGCGAAAGATGAAGCTGAACAGAAAGAAGCGATTGCTACTCTGAACAAGCAAGATGACGTTGTAATGAGCAGCGCGATGGCAGAAGCTTTCAAAGCAGCTCGTAAGTAATCGAGATCGTCTGTTGTATGGGGACTTGTTCCCCATTAGGCGACTGTGTTTGGCTTGATAATATAGGATAGCTAAGATGACAAAATCTGAACTGATCGAAAAACTCGCCACTAGGCAGTCGCAATTGTCTGCAAAAGAAGTGGAAAGTGCAATCAAAGAAATGTTAGAGCAAATGGCGACAACATTAGAAACCGGTGATCGTATTGAAATCCGTGGATTTGGTAGTTTTTCTCTTCACTATCGTGCACCTCGTACGGGCCGTAACCCAAAAACAGGTACTTCCGTTGAATTGGAAGGCAAGTATGTACCGCACTTTAAGCCAGGCAAAGAACTGCGCGAACGTGTCGATGCTGTTAATGCTTAATTAACGCTCTTAAAAAAGCCTCCTTTTGGAGGCTTTTTTGTATCTAATCAAAGTCAATGCTGGTCAGTTTGGTAAATTTCTTGGATAATCATTATATTGATGCGTAAACATGGAGAATAGCGTGAAATCTTTTATTGTTGTAATACTAATAGGATTACTGTTTGTTTTAGCTTTATTATTTGGCGCAAAAAACGAACAGCTGGTTACGTTGAGTTACTTTGTTGCTGAGGGTGAATATCGTTTACCTGTTGTACTTGCTACGGTCTTTTTTAGTGGGTTTTTAATTAGCTGGGTATTTGCAAGTTATCACATCATTAAACTTAAACTGGCATTACGTAAAAGTAATAAAGCATTAAAAAAATTCACAGAAGTGGATGCAATAAACATCGAAGTACCTGCTAAGGATAAAGCAGCCTAGTATGCTAGAAATCTTGTTCTTGCTATTGCCCATTGCCGCCGGATACGGTTGGTACATGGGGCGACGCAGTATTCGCCATAGCGATAGCCAGCAAAGTAAAAAGTTAAGCCGAGATTATTTTACTGGGCTTAATTTTTTACTGTCTAATGAGTCTGATAAAGCCGTCGATCTTTTTATCAGTATGTTAGATGTTGATGATGAAACCATAGATACTCACTTATCACTTGGCTCATTGTTTCGTAAACGCGGCGAAGTTGACCGCTCCATTCGCATTCATCAAAATTTAATTGCACGTCCAAGCCTAACCAATGAACAGCGCGATATCGCGATGATGGAGTTGGGTAAAGATTACATGGCGGCCGGTTTTTACGACCGCGCAGAAGAGATCTTTATTAACCTAGTTAGCCAAGATGAACACAGTGAAGAAGCCGAAACGCAACTTATCCTGATTTACCAGGTCACCAAAGAATGGCAAAACGCTATTGATATTACCAAACGATTACCGCGTAAACGCCAACAGGCACTTAAAGGCACCACCGCACATTTTTATTGTCAGCTAGCCGATGAGGCAAAAAGTGATAACGATAAAATTAAAAAGCTGCAACAAGCCATCAAACAAGATAATAAATGCGGCCGAGCCTGGTTAACACTTGCCAAAATCTACCTAGATGCAGGCCAATTTGATTTATGTAAGCAAGCCATATCAGAACTCATCACAGCAGATATTGATTTATTTGCCGACGTGGTGCCAACCGCAAAGCAGGTGTATCGAGATACTCAAGATCCACAAGGGTTTCAAGAGCTACTTGCTAAAGCGATTGCCGACGGTGCCGGCGCCAGTGTTGTGGTTGCACTTGCCGAACATAAAATCAGCTTAAACCAACATCAGAGTGCTGAATCATTGATGCTCGATAATTTATATCGTCATCCCACCATGAAAGGCTTTCAGCACTTAATGAAATTACACATTAAACAAGCAGAAGATGGCCAGGCAAAACAAAGCCTATCAATGCTTGAACAGCTTGTTGAACAACAAATTAAATTCCGTCCTAGCTATCGCTGTACTGCCTGCGGTTTCCCATCTCACGGTTTATATTGGCATTGTCCATCTTGTAAACAATGGGGCAGCATAAAACGCATTAAAGGCCTGGACGGTGAATAACGCTGCTTAACACACTCTATAATAATTAACACATGTATTGCCGCTGGAGTCCGAATGACTAATAAACCCATTGTAGTTGCCCTAGACTATGACAATAAAACCGACGCTCTGACGTTTATTGATAAACTCGATCCCACCATGTGCCGCTTAAAAATCGGCAAAGAAATGTTTACCCTGTTTGGCCCACAATTAGTGAAAGACATTCATAGCCGTGATTTTGACTTATTTCTGGATTTAAAATTTCACGACATCCCCAATACCGTAGCCAAAGCGGTTGCTGCCGCAGCTGATTTAGGTGTGTGGATGACCAATGTGCACGCCAGTGGCGGTTTAGCTATGATGCAAGCGGCTAAAAATGCGTTAGCTCCTTTTGGTAAAGATGCGCCATTATTAATCGCCGTAACTGTATTAACCTCTATGTCTGATGAAGACTTAGCCTTACTTGGCATTAATGTACCAGCTTTTGAGCATGTGTTACGTTTAGCTAAACTGACTCACCTGGCAGGGCTTGATGGCGTGGTGTGCTCGGCCCAAGAAGCTAAATTACTTAAATCAACATTTGGGCAAGACTTTACTTTAGTTACCCCAGGCATTCGCCCAGCAGGAAGCGATGCAGGCGATCAACATCGTGTAATGACACCGCCACAAGCCATTGCAGCAGGCTCTGATTACCTAGTGATTGGCCGTCCTATTACTCAAGCGGCAGATCCTTTAGCGGCATTAACTGCAATACACCAATCGCTGCAAGCTTAATACTGCCATGAGGTTGAATTAAAAGAACAAACAACAGGAATGAAAACTATGTCGAATGGATCTGCGTTTAACTATACCAACAAAAATGTTGTGGTGGTCGGTGGTACTTCGGGTATTAACCTCAACGTCGCAATAGCCTTTGCAAAGGCAGGGGCTAATGTTGCTGTGGCCAGTCGAAACATTGATAAAGTAAACAATGCCGTTGATTTGTTAAATCAAGCCAATGCCAATGGTACACATTTAGGTGTCAGTTTTGATGTGCGTGACAATGACGCATTAACATTGGGCTTTGCAGAAATAGCCAAACACTATGGCCATATTGATGTACTGATTAGTGGCGCAGCCGGTAATTTCCCTGCCAGCGCAGCTAAACTATCAACTAATGGCTTTAAATCAGTCATCGATATCGATTTAATTGGCAGTTTTCAGGTGTTAAAACAAGCCTATCCTTTGTTAAAAAGGCCTACTGCCAGTATTATCCAAATTTCAGCTCCACAAGCGTTTATCGCCATGCCACTGCAAGCTCATGTGTGCGCGGCAAAAGCGGGTGTCGATATGTTAACGCGCACATTAGCGTTAGAATGGGGCATTGAAGGTGTTAGAATTAACTCCATTGTGCCAGGGCCTATTGCCGACACCGAAGGGTTTAATCGTTTAGCGCCAAGCGATGAATTACAACAACGGGTGGCTAACAGCGTGCCCTTAAAACGTAATGGTCAAGGGCAAGATATCGCCAATGCAGCCTTATTTTTAGCATCTGATATGGCATCATATATTACGGGTGTGGTTTTGCCAGTAGATGGCGGCTGGTCATTAGGTGGAGCCAGTATTGCAATGACTGAGTTAGGCGATTTAGGTGCCAAACAAGGCTTATAGATATTCATTTTGAAAGGTAACAATCATGGCAAATGCATTACAAGATCAATTATTAAAGGCCGGTCTTGCCAGCAAACAAAAAGTACGAGACGTGAAAACTCAAAAACGTCGCGATAAAAAAGCCAAGGTCGATGACGGCAGCGGCGAGCTTAAAAAACAAATTGCAGAGCAAAAATTACAGCAGGCTAAAAAAGATAAAGCGTTAAATGAAGAGCGCTTTGCACAAGCATCAGAAAAGGGCCAAGTTCGTGGGTTAATTACTGAATTTTCTAAATTTGCCATTAACATCCCTAAAGATGCGGAAATTAAGTTTAACTACACCTTAGAAAACAAAATTTACTCTTTGTACATTACCGATAAAATTCAAGCTGAATTGCTTAACGGCACATTAGGTATCGTGCGTCATGAAGATAAAAGCTATTTAGTGCCTCATAAATTGGCTGAACGAGTTAAATTACTGGTGCCACAATGGTGTGGATACTTATGGGATAAAGCCGCTAAAGATTCTGTAGAGCAGGTCAGTGATGCCGACGATCCATATGCTGATTACGCCATCCCAGATGACTTAATGTGGTAATGAATATCCTAAAATAGCCTCTTTACAGAGGCTTTTTTATGTAAAAATATTGATACCCGCTCACCGTATTTGCTTACGATAATTTTGAATCGTTTTCTGTAGTTGATTTTGCCGTTAACGCTAACACTTGCTGGCAGTATGCCAAGTGATGGCGAATGTTATCTAAAAACTGCGATGCCTGGTAATCCACTAAATACCAATAACTGGCTTGTGTTTGCGGGTGCTCATTATAAAACAGCGCTTCAGCAGTAATGAGGTCATCTTGTGTCGCATACGACAACCAATGCACGCTGGGTAAATTACTTAACGCCGCTAACAATGCATATTGTAAATCGGGCTGCGCAGGGCGCTCACAAGTCACTTGTAAAGCCAAAGCCTGAGATGTGCCTACATAATATGTCGGCTTAACATCGCTATTTTTGCGGCGAATATAATCACTCAATAACACTTCAAATGGGTTAATGTCAGGTTGTTCAGATTGAGTATCAAGTTCAGCAGGAATAGATGCTTGATCAATGAATAACTCCGGCCAATAAATATGCGGGTTTGTAAGCTGTAATCCCAGTGCAAGTCTTCGCTCCCCTAGCCAATTATGAACCATGCAAGGCAAATACTCATTGGCAGCTAAAGATGATGCGCGGCTTAATGTCGGCATTAGCGACATACGTTGTACGGAGACTTGTGATGCCACAATCGTCATTAAAAAACTGGTGACGAGCCCTGATGAAGGCCAACAATTAAGTTGCCGGTTAAGCGTGTCTGCGACTTGAGTGAGTAACGCCACTAATTGGCTATTATCAGGGCTGTTGCTTACCGCAAAAGCATGGCTTGATTCTGCATAAGGCCCATTACAAATATTGATGACATTGTCTGCTTGATGTTGGGTCGCATTAAACACAAACGTATGGCCGATCTCAGCAGGTTGCCACTCTCCTTGGCCATTACCAATAATGGTAACTTTTTGGTAAGGCTGAATATTATTGGGTTTAGCTGCGATGGGGTTATCTGAAAACGGCATTATTTCAAGTTCACTTTTGACATATCGACATCATTGGGTATTCATCATCACTTAAAGCGAATGACACTACTGAGTAAGCAATTGTAACTCATTGATCTTGTATTATACCAATTCCACTAATTATCTGGTCATTCAGCGGGAATTCTGTGCCTTCTAGGCAAGTAATAGGATTGTAGGCATAGTTGCTCTCGGCAACTGCTCCTGCGTTGCTCTACCTCCTGCATCCATGCAGTCGTACGTCAAAATACTATTAAGCAGCATAGAAGGCACAGAAACCCGCCTTGCAGGAGACGCTCAGACAGTCCATTTCTTTGTTGCATTGCCTTAGAAGGGAATAACCATTATTTCAACAATGCGCCTCAAACTGAACAGTCTGAGCGACTCTGATTGGTCACATAATTAATGGAAATGGTATTATGTCGATAATCTCAGCGAAACGTTAAAAGGTCACATTTATAAAGGTTATAGATTAAAAACCCTTTTCTTTTTGTTACGCTTTAGTATAAATTAAAACAACTGTTTTAATTATTCGTTTTAAGAGAGCCCTATGTATCCATATCAAGCCCCATTAAAAGACATGCAATTCTTGCTAGAAAACGTTTTTGATGCGCCAACAACCTGGCAGCAACTTCCAGCAATGGCAGAAACGGTAGACATGGATACTGCGTTAGCCATCTTAGATGAATCAGCCAAAATTAGCCGTGATCTACTGCAACCTTTAAACCGCAATGGCGATGAGCAAGGTGTTGTTCACTCTGGCAACGACATTATTACCCCAGACGGTTTTAAAGAGGCCTATAACCAGTTTGCTGAAGGCGGCTGGGTAGGGTTGTGCGGCGAAGCTGATTTTGGCGGCATG
Organism: Shewanella inventionis; assembly: GCF_014641855.1. GTDB lineage: Bacteria > Pseudomonadota > Gammaproteobacteria > Enterobacterales > Shewanellaceae > Shewanella > Shewanella inventionis. The sequence continues at coordinate 28,636 of NZ_BMII01000032.1, read as the reverse complement.
GGCATGCCGAAAATGCTTGGGGTATTAGTTGACGAAATGGGCTACAGCACCTGTAACGCTTTTACCTTATATAATTCTCTTACAGCGGGCGCGGCTTTGTGTATCCATGCCCACGCAAGTGATGACTTAAAACAAACCTATTTACCTAATTTATATTCTGGCCACTGGGCTGGCGCAATGGACATGACAGAGCCGCATGCTGGCTCTGATCTTAAAGGGATCCGCACCAAGGCTGAACCATTAGATGATGGCAGCTATGCCATAACAGGTAACAAGATTTTTATTACCGGTGGCGATCAAGATCTAACAGAAAACGTGATTCATCTCGTGTTGGCTAAATTACCTAACTCAAAAGGTATTTCGTTATTTCTTGTACCTAAAATCAGTGTTAACTCAGATGGCAGTTTAGGTGAGCCAAACGGGGTTACTGTAGGCTCAATTGAGCACAAAATGGGCCTTAAAGCCTCAGCAACGTGTGTAATGAATTACGACAACGCAAAAGGCTTTTTGATAGGCGAGCCCGATCGCGGTTTAGTATGCATGTTTACCATGATGAACTACGAGCGGTTAGCCATTGGCTTACAGGGCCTTGGTAATAGCCAAGCGGCATACCAATTGGCCAGCGATTACGCCAAAGAACGCCTACAAGGTGTTGCGGCTGCAGGTTCTGCAACTGGTGCAACATCTGACCCTATTATTGTGCACGGTGATGTGCGTCGTATGCTATTAACCATTCGCGCCATGACAGAAGCCGGTCGTGCATTGTCTGTGTATACAGGTAAGCAATTAGATTTAGCAAAATACGCCAGCGGTGATGTGCAAGCTAAAGCAGCAAGATACGTAGGTTTATTAACCCCAGTATCAAAAGCATTTTTAACCGATCGTGGTTTAGACGCAACCATCATGGGGCAGCAAGTTTTTGGCGGCCATGGTTATATCCGCGAAACCGGTATTGAGCAGTTTGTTCGTGATACTCGCATTGCCCAAATTTATGAAGGTACAAACGGTATACAAGCCATTGACTTTTTAGGGCGTAAAATTACCTACGATAATGTAGCGACGTTAACTGAGTTTGTTGCTGAAGTTAATGCAAGCCTTGCTGAGTTAACTCAGGCTAACCCAGCACATAAAGCCACTGTCAGTCAGGTATTTGCTGAGTTATTAGTCACAGCCAATTACATTAACGATAATAAGAAAACCCAACCTGCACTGGTTAACGCTTGCGCGGTCGATTTCTTAGATGCCTTTGGTTATGCGCTTTACGGTTACTTCTGGTTATTGATGGCAGATAAAGCCTCAAACCATGAAGACAACACCTTTGCCGCGCAAAAGCAGTATGTAGCCGATTTTTATATGGACAAGTTGCTAAGCAAGTCGCAATACCATTTATCACAAGTTAATCAAGGTGATAAGTCTATTATGGCGATGCCAGCTGAGATGTTCTAAGCATCGATGGCATCGATGATAGTCACATTATATTAGTCATTAGGTGACAAACAGCAGTAAAGCCTTCCACTGGAAGGCTTTTTAATGTCTGTAAGCTTTTTTTTAGTATTGGTTACTTACTGCGTTTCCAATAAATAAATGCAGCTATAGCAACCAAAGCAATGGCTGGTGTTAGTTCTAATAAATGATGAAACAGCCCAACACCACCATGTCCCTCATGCGCCATAGCAAGAGACGGAATAGTGGCCAGGATGAAGGCGAGTGATAAATATTTCATGGTGTGTGGTCCTTTTGTTTTGCACCTGTTGTAGCGCTTTTTGTTGTGTAATGTGTTGTGTAATGTGTTGTTAATAAGCCAATAAACAATTTCAAGTATCTAATACCAGTTGCATTAACATCATGTCTTCGCCGTCTATCACCTGTGTATGATGGCTATTACAAACCGGGCAAATAATGGTTCTCTCTTGTACTTCTGATTGCTTATCACAGGTACGACACTGCAACACTAATGGCTGAATGTTCATCACCAGTTTTGCGTTATGGCAACGTGTTTCAAGTTTAAAGGTGTCAAATGCTTGAGCTAACAATGCTGGCTCTACACCACTTAATATGCCTATTTTAAGCTCAACCTGATCAATGGATTTTGCTGAGTTAGCTAATGCAAGTTCTTCACATTGCTCCATTAATGACATCACAATCGAGTATTCGTGCATTAACAGATCCTTGGTAATAATTCTCCTTGGGGTAAATCTAAATAGCGGCTGCTACCCCAAGGCGTGTTGAGTATCACTTTGCCTACTTGTTTATCGGTGACATGGCCGATAATCGCTGCGTGCTCGCAATGACCATAACGTTGCATTATTTCAATCACGCCCAAGGCAATCTCTTGCGGCACAGATACTAAAAAGGTGCCTTCATTAGCTAAATCAAAAGGCTCAAATCCAAATAATTCGCATAAGCCTTTGACTTCATCGCATACTGGGATGGCGGTTTCATCTACACTAATGCCAACATTAGAGGCTACAGCCCATTCATTTAATACTGCAGATATTCCCCCACGAGTGGCATCGCGCATCGCATGGATTTTGACGTTTGCTGCCAGTAATTGCTCAACAATAGGCCACAGCGTATCGCAATCACTGTATAGCGATGACTCAAGGGTTAACCCATCACGAGCCATTAAAATTGCAGCGCCATGACGGCCTATGTCTCTAGAGACAATAATCGCATCGCCTAACTGTAGGTTACGTACTGAAATATCGGGGTTTAAAATGCGCCCAACACCAGAGGTATTAATAAATAGCCCATCGGCACAGCCTTTAGGCACTACTTTTGTGTCTCCGCAGACAATTCTGGCGCCAGATTTATGTAACTCTTCAGCCATGCTGTTCACTATGGTGTTTAAGTCATCAAGCGCAAAACCTTCTTCAATAATAAAGCTGCAACTTAAATATTCTGGTTGTGCTGCCATCATGGCAAGATCATTGACAGTACCTGCGACGGCTAATTTGCCAATATCGCCACCAGCAAAAAAAAGTGGTGAAACGGTAAAAGAGTCAGTGGTAAAGGCAATATGGCCACACATGTTTAATTTGGCGGCATCTTCTTGTGAGGCTAAAATAGGGTTATTAAACGCCTTAAAAAACATCTCAGTAATTAACTGATTCATTTCTTTGCCACCACCACCATGGCTCAGTTGAACTGTTTTTTTAGTTGCCATTTTGCACCTCTCCATAGCGATAATAAGCGTTACAAGCCCCTTCTGAGCTCACCATACAGCTGCCTAATGGCGTTTGTGGGGTACAGCCACGACCAAATACCTTGCAGTCTTTAGGATTAGCTAATCCACGTAAAATGTCGCCACACTGGCAGGCTTTATGGTCATCGATTTCGGCTGTTGGCAGCACCTTAACGAAGATACGTTCGGCGTCTCGGTGTTGATATTCGGGCTTTAAGGCTAGTGCTGAGCGCGCAATGGGACCAAGTCCGCGCCAACGAAAACTGTCTCGCACCATAAAGTATTTGTTCACCAGTTGCTGTGCAGCGACATTACCTTCATAGGTCACAGAGCGGCTGTACTGAATATCGAGTTTTGCTTCATGTACCACTTTTTGTTTAACAATGCGTAAAATCGACTCCATCACGTCAACAGGCTCAAAGCCAGACACCACCACAGGCGTGTTGTAGGTGTCGACAGCTGGCTGATAAATTTTGGCGCCACTAATTACGCTTACATGGGCTGGGCCAATAAAAGCATTAACCTGAGCACGACTGTCTGCCATTACCGCATCAATTGCAGGTGGTACAAGCACATGATTAATATGAAACAACAAATTAGCGATATTTTGCGCTTCTGCCTGTGCCAGTAATGCTGCTGTCATTGGGGTTGAGGTTTCAAAGCCGATGGCAAAAAATATTACTGTTTTATCTGGGTTATCACGGGCAATGGTTAATGCATCGAGTGGATCGTAAAGAGGGCGGATATCGCAGCCTTGAGAACGAAATTGCGCCAAACTGCCCATTGAGCCGGGCACACGGATCATATCGCCTAAGGTCACTAAAATGACATTTTCTTGGCTGGCTAGCACTGCAGCATGGTCAATGCGCTCTTTTGGCATCACGCAAACAGGGCAGCCTGGCCCGTGAATAAACCGAATGTTATTTGGCAGCAGTTGCAATAACCCGTATTTCATAATGGTGTGAGTATGGCCGCCGCACACTTCCATTATATTAATTTGCGCTGTTGTCTGTGCTGCTTGCTCACGTATGAGTGCCGCTAAATGTGCAATGGTTTTTGGATCTCGAAACCCTTGATAGAAATCATTAAGGGTAATCATTACTCAGACTCCAGTTGCATTTTTTCAACAATCTCTTGGTATAAATCGAGACTTTGCTGGGCATCTTTCTCATCGATTTTATTCATTACAAAACCAATATGTATTAATACATAGTCACCTGGGCTTAATGGCTCGGTCATTAAATGACTACTTACACGGCGCTTAACGCCTAATGTGTCAACAGTTACACTTGCATCATCATGTATTTCAACAATTTTAGAGGGTACTGATAAACACATGATTATCGCTCCAGATTGGCGCTGATCCATTGCGCAAAGGCATTCATTGAATCAGAATTTTTCACAGATAACACAAAAAGTTCAACGTTCGGGTTAAGTTTGTGCAGTTGCTGTTTTGCCTGTTCAATATCAAAATCAAAGTAAGGCAGAAGGTCCGATTTAGTAATTACCACCACATCAGCACGGCGAAACATCACCGGATACTTTTCAATTTTGTCATCGCCTTCTGGGACCGACAGCAATACAATATTTTTGTGGGTACCCACATCGTAACTGGCAGGGCAAACCAAATTGCCAACGTTCTCTACAAAGCAAATGTCGATGGGATTTAAATCCATATGATGCAATGCGCCATGCACCATAAAGGCATCGAGGTGACAGGCTGAGCCAGTTTGTATTTGATATGCATTAATCCCTTTAGCTAGCAGACGGTCGGCATCGCGTGAGGTTTCTAAATCACCTTCGATCACCGCATATTTTTGCTCAAGGTACTCTTGTAAGCATTCAAGAAGCGTGGTTTTGCCACTGCCAGGGCTGCTCATTAAATTAAACGCTGTCACATGGTGAGAGGCAAAATGATCTCGGTTATGCTGGGCCTCAACATCGTTTTTATCCAAAATTTTATGAATAACCGCTAAGGTTTTTTTGTCGTTTAATTGAGGATTGCTGTGGAGATGGTCGCCATGATGATGACCCGTATGATCCTGTGTGATAGAGCAGCCGCAATCTTTGCACATAATATTTCCCTAACCTGACTTTTCTTATTTCTAGTGTCAGATAACTTACACATGGATTCTTTGACGTATATCAGCTTTTAATCAAAACAACGCGTCCTTATGCAGCATCTAGTGTAAAAATGTGATCGGCCCCACAAGCGCTAAGTCGTTACAGGGGTAGTCTGTGATGTTTTTGGTATAAATCTTTGTAATCCATACCATAACTGGCCAAGTGCAATACCGCCGTCATTAATGGGTACATATTGACTTGCTAATACCGGATGCTGGTTAAGCTGAGCGTTTGTTAAGCAATGGTTTAATAAGGTTTTGTTTTGAAATACGCCACCGCAAAAAACCATGGGAATATGGCGATAATCTCTCGATATCACATCGATTTGCTCAGCAATTTGCGCCATAAAATGCCAGCACGCTTGTTGAATATGCACATTTTCAGGTGTTGATACAGCGAGCGGGTTGTTTGTGTGATGCGCTGCAGTTACTAGCTCGGTGATCAAGGCGCTGCTGTTCCATGTTATTGTTGAAGATCCACTCTGCGCTGTGGTTTTGCGCTGTAAAGTTATGGTTTGTGCGCCATTGTTATTTATTTCGTGGCCAGTATTTGGGTGAGTTTTACGCTTAAGATAGAGATTAGCAGCCGTTTCTATCATCATTCCGGCCTGGCCTTCATATTGATTTTGTTCAAGTAAATTAAGACCCACCGCCAAAGCATCAAATAAACGACCAACAGAGCGACATGGAATACAGTGACGGTTATTACGCCACAATGTGTATAAGTTTCTTACGGTATTCTCACCTAAGTGTTGAATGGCGTTTATCGGTAATGTAAGGATGTGCTCAACGGATAAATGCTCAAACAGCAGAGCTAATAAAATACGCACAGGTTGCTTAATGGCCTGCTCACCACCGATAAGTGAAAACTCACTAAAATGGGCGAGGGTACGATACCCATGAATATCGGCAAGCATCACTTCGCTGCCCCATAACACGCCATCGTCACCAAGGCCTGTGCCATCAAAGCTTATCCCCAATACACTATCCGTGTGTTGATTGACCGCCATTACAGACAACACATGTGCATAATGATGCTGTACGCCAATGCAATGCGCTGCGGGTAATGCATGTTGCTGTTGGTAATTACATACCCATTGGCTTGGTGCATATTGTGGATGCTTGTCATGTACGATATGGCTGGGAGTAAAGTCATACAAGCGGTTAAATGTGGCTAAGCTTTGGTGAAAATACGTTTGTGCCTCAAGACTAAACAAATCACCAATGTGCGGCGATAACATCATGCAATGGTCAAAACCGAATGCGACAGCATTTTTTTGTTGTGCCCCTACCGCTAAAATATTGCAGCCAAGTGACTCATGAATTGCAGCTTGGTTTTCATTCTCAGCGGTTGTCGCTACCTGACGGTTTATGGTCAATGGCGCATAGCCACGGGCCAGACGGATCACTTGTAATTGATGGTTGATCACTTGCACTACACTGTCATCACAAGCATTAATAATGGGCCTGTTATGGTCAACAATAGCGTCTACAACGTGCCCAAGATGACGCTCAATTTCTGCTTTGCTACCAATAATGGGCTCACCGCTTCGGTTAGCACTCGTTGCCACTATGGGGTTGTCGAGTGCTTGCATCAATAAGTAATGCAATGGTGTATAGGGTAAAAACACCCCAAGACGGTCAATTCCAGGGGCAAGTTGCTCGCTCAGTTTAAGCGGATTGTTGACCTGTTTAGTTAATAAGGTGATGGGCTTCTCTGCGCTAGTTAATACCTGCCATTCTGTGTCATTACCCGTAACGCACAGCTTTGCTTGGGCCAAGTCTTTTACCATAATTGCCAGAGGTTTTGCTGGGCGCTGCTTACGCAAGCGTAATTGGTTTACGGCGGTGTCGTTAGCGGCATCACACACAAGATGAAACCCACCTAAACCTTTAATGGCCACAATGGCGCCACGTTTAATGAGTTCAGCGGTATCAATGAGAGGGTCGTTATGTAGCAATGGTGCAAATCGATCATTTAATAGGGTTAACTGCAATTGTGGCCCGCACGTTGGGCAACTAACTGGCTGTGCATGATAGCGGCGGTTGAGTGGATCTGTGTATGCATTGTGGCATTGGTTACACATAACAAAATCGGCCATAGCAGTATTGCAGCGGTCGTATGGCAAGGCCTTAATAATGCTGTAACGTGGGCCGCAATTAGTGCAATTTGTAAAGGGGTATAAATAATGGCGATTAAACGGATCGTTTATCTCGTTAATACAATCCTCACAGACACTTTTGTCTGCAGAAACGGCTACATTTGCATGCTCGCCATCAACAGCCTGGCTTTCAATAATGGTAAACGCGTTAAAAGGAGATAATGGTTCAATGTAGGTTTTATCAATACTGTCTATTCTGGCCAATGGGGGCGGCGATGTGGTTAATGTATTAATAAATTGGCTGATAACATTTGACTCACCCTGGAGTTCGATGGTTACACCATGGTGATTATTGAGCACAGTGCCAAGTATATTAAGTTGTTTAGCTAAGCGATATACAAAGGGGCGAAACCCAACCCCTTGTACAATTCCTTTTACTACAATAATCACTTGTTGTACTGATGCCATACTCAATCTGCCGTTAAATTAGACAGTGCTATTTTAACGTTTATCCACGGCGCTGTTTGAGATATAGCCCACCAATTGCGATATTAACGCCATCAAGATCGAGTAAAGGGTTAACCACCAGCGGATAATTTTTACCTAGGCGAAGTTGAATGCGTTCGGTCAATACTGGGTTTGCAAAATCACTGCCTGCAAGCACCAGTTGTTTAATGCCAATATTTTGATCTACATGCTCAATCCAATGGCTTAAATAATCGGCAAACGAGTCATGAAACGCAAACGCAAGTTTTGCCAAATTGGCATCGCCAGCCAGTTTAAAACTCATTAACGCCCCAAGGGTTTTACACCAATTTAGGCTTCTGTGTGCCATCCCTTTTGTTAACGGAAAGTCAATCCGCGGTGCGCTATTACCCTGGTAAGACATGGCTAACGAGATAAATCTGTCTGCTAAAGCCATGACACTGATCTGTTTATTGTCTCGTTTGTGGCTTTGCCCAGCGCCAATCACGACGGCACAAGCGGCCATTAACTGGTTGAGCCGGCCATCGTTTGCACTAAAGTGTAAATCCAGTAACTGGTTGTACTCTTTGGGATGCAGTTGTTTAAATTTGTCGAATAAACTTTTTTGCGCCGAGTCCTGTAGGGCGTGACACAACTCATATCCATTATGAGGAAGCTCAGGCAGTTCAAAAAATAGCTCAGCTTGGCTGTTATCATCCATGGTCACAATTTGGCATGGGTGATGTTGACTGAAATACAGCACCGCAGCATGTTTTACAAACTGGGGTTTACCATAATGCTCGTTGTTATTATGGCGTAAATGGCCAGCAGATAAGGCTCGCAGGCTTTTGTTAATATTGGCACCATCAGCAGAGGTTACACTTTGGTTTATTGTGTAAGTAGCCGCCTGATGTTGAGCCGTACAAAGCGATATAACATGCCATGCCAATTCGTTGTGATGGCTTTTTACCACATATTTGTGGGTATCTGTTTTATAACTGCTTTCATCGTGTAAACAGGTTAGGTTTGTTGGCAACGGGATATGGCCGTCAGCATAACTGGTTATCGGCAACCAGCCCTTGGCAATACTGGCCAGGTACAAAGGCGGATCCATTTTGGCTTTATCTACTTCATCTTGATAAACATACACCCAATGCACGCCTTTTTGGCGAAGCATTTCAGTTAATATTACCAGTAAGCGATTTTCTGCAAATTGAATATCATACAAAGGGGCATGAAGGCTTGGGTGATCGCTACTTGGCCTTACCCTTAAAATGGGCTTTTCTATGCTCGACAACGCCAATACCTGATTGTCATTTACACAAAATTGGCTGTTTAGCGAGTTAGGATTACACACTAATATCCGTGGTCTTTGATATGTACTATTTGCCGTGTTATTTGCCGTGATTGGCGATATTGCCAGGGCGATCCCAAGCATAGGTAAAGCAAGGGTTTGTTCACTGAGTAATTGACCTGCCATTGCTGCAATGTCTAGCCGAGTTAACGATTTTTGCTCACGGCTTAATTTGAAATGGCCTTTACAGTGTTCACAAGCTAAGTTGATGTCACCAAAGTTGGGGTGTTGATTGTCGCCAAATTGCGGCTGACAATGCTGACAAAAATACAAGGGTAGGCCTTGGTGCTTAATAACCGCAAACGGTGTGTTTTTACCTGTTTTAGATTCAATGCGTTTAATTTCAGTTTTTTGCAGCCAAACCGACAGCAAAAAGTCACTGGCAATGTCATCGGCTAACGACTCAAGCTGTGCTTGTTGAGCATAAGCCTCAATAAAATAACAGACGGCCCCATCTATTTCTTGTGGCTCACAACCAATACTAATGGCTAACGCCGTACGTGTTAAATAGTGATTACATAAATGCTCGTACAATGGCACCGGGCGCTGGCAAACAAAATCAAATCGAATGTTATGCATCGACATAGCAACCTCGCTTATAGGCATCAGGGATCACATGACTAATGGCAATATCTGCCACGCAGTCATAGGTAAAACCAATGGATGACATATGCCTAAGCAGTGCCTTTTCCATTGTGGGTATTGCATCAAGCAGGTGATTAGTTAAGCCTAAAACCATGGGTTCAATAACGGTTGGGGTTACACCTAACACAAAGGTATGCGGTCTATCGCCAACGATGTCCATCATGTTGAGGGTTTGCAGCATTTCGACTTCGTGGGCACTGCCTTGCCAGTCAATTTCAGCTGGGGCGTGGTCAAAATCAAAAAAATACACTTCGCCTGGGCCGACGCCCACACTGTTTACGGTATCAACCACAATTAAATGATCATACTGACAAATGATGGGAATAAGCCCCTGGGCTAAGGTGCCGCCATCAATAATATCCAGTTGATCATGTGCGTGGTTAAATTGATATTTATCTTTGATATAATTGACAAAATGTACGCCGACACCTTCGTCGGCGTACAATACATTGCCTATACCTAACAGCAATATTTTTTTCACGCTTATTAGTGATCCTTATGGTAGTCGTAACCTGACACGATAGAGTCGACAGAGTTATGTTTAAAGCGAATACCAGACCACACCGCCATATACACATGGATCACCACAAAGATGATAAATGCCCATGTTAAATAGTGATGAATAATCCGTAAGTTAGCTAATCCGCCACACCAGGCTGTTAACCAGGCCGATACGTCTGCGAGTAAACCACCTACACCCAAGTGATACACATTGGCATACAGCACCAAACCAGTTACACAAATGATTAATGCCACAAACGAAATCGCTACATAGGTGACAAATTGCAATGGGCCGTAAACCCCAGCTTTATGCAAATGCCCCATCCAAATGTAAGATTTAAGCTGAACAATCCAGCTGTTAATACTCAGTACATCCTTAAACGATTTTCGCTCAATGTTATTGCGGCTAAAAAAATACAAATAAAACCGCACTAGGGTGATACTTGTGAGTAAAAAGCCAAACACGATATGTGCAAAGCGGATCCAGCCTTGCACCAGTACATCAGAGCTTTCTGGTGCCACTAAAAATGGCCACGAGAGATAAAATCCCGTGATCACCAACACCAAAATGGCCAAGGCCCTCAGCCAGTGAAATATGCGAATGGCCGGAGTAAATATCAGCTTCCTGTGGTGGGTTGCGATATGTTCCATACTTTTATCCCTCCTAATCCAACAGCCTAATTAAAATCCGTTAGGATCAATTTTAAATTGGCCAAGCGTTTGCTTGTTGTAATCCATCACATGGACAGAACACGCCATACAAGGATCAAACGAATGGATAATACGAATGACCTCCAATGGCTTAGTTGGATCTTCAAGTTTTAAGCCAATAAGTGATGCTTCATATGGCCCCATTTTGCCATTAGCATCTACAGGCCCAGCATTCCAGGTGGTGGGCACCACAGCTTGATAGTTTTCTACCTTGGCATCTTTAATGCGGATCCAATGGCTTAACATGCCGCGTGGCGCCTCAATCATGGAGTAACCTTCATAAACTTTATTAGGGTCAATTTCAGGTTTTACATAGGTTGATTCGTCTGACTGCATATTGGTTAATAGCGCATCAAACGTGGCTAAACTGGCCTGGCCCACGAGCACGGTTTGCAACATACGAGCAGCGGTTCTACCTAAGGTGGTAAATAGCGCATCGATAGGTAAACCAGTGCGAGCCAACAGACCATCAACGGCATTAACCACGGTTTGATTACCACGGGCGTAGTTGACTAATAAGCAGGCGAGTGGGCCTACCTCAACGGGCTCATCTTGATAGCGCGGTGATTTCACCCATGAGTATTTACCATCGCCATCTAACGTGGGCAATTTGCCATACACTGTGTCGCGTTCAACAAACCCTGTGTAATCTGGCACCGTTGTGCCTTCATAAGGGTGCTGTGGACCATCGGCTTTGTACCAGGCGTGGGTAACATCTTCGCGGATTAAATCAGGATTAATATCCATTACATTGGCTAAATCGCCTTTAATGATCACCCCCTGGTTAAACAAGTATTCGCCGTCGGCCATAATAAAATCATCGCCACACAAGAAACTGTTTACATTAACGCCGCCAAGCACACTGGCCTCAGTGCCAAAAGCCTCTGCTGCCATAACAATATCAGCTTGATAAGCACGCTCAATAAAGTCTTGTACAATAGCGTGTTTTTGTTTCCACTCTTGTAAACGTGCAGGGCTTAGCATGTCGCGTACAGAGGTAACACCACCCACCACAATCGATTGTGGGTGAGGTGATTTACCGCCAAAAATGGCAAGCATTTCGGCTGCCACACGCTGAACTTCTAACGCTTTTAAGTAGTGCGATAACGCAATAAGGTTTTGTTCAGGGCTAAAGCGATAAGTACCATTGCCCCAGTACGCATTAGCAAAGGGGCCAAGCTTGCCAGTTTCAACCAACCCTTTTACTCGTGCTTGTACTGCTTTTAATTCACCTTCACCTGCAGCGATGGGCGCATCAGAATATTGCATGGCCACTTTGGCTGCTAAAGCTGGGTCGGCGCTTAATGCCGAGACCACATCAACCCAATCTAAACCGTGTAAGTGATAAAAATGCACAATATGGTCGTGCATGTATAACGACGACTGCATCAAACTACGTAAATACTTTGCATTGAGCGGAATTTTTACCCCTAATGCATCTTCAACCGCTTCAGTACCGCAGCGATAGTGGGAATAAGTACAAACACCACAAATACGCTGCACAATTAAGCCCACATCCATTGGAGTACGGCCCTTTAAAATCACTTCAATGCCACGCCACAAGGTAGATGATGACCAGGCTTTAGTAATGACATTATTGTCATCAACTTCTACCTCTACGCGTAAATGGCCTTCGATACGGGTGATAGGGTCGATTACGACACGTTTACTCATGATTATTCCTCCAAAGGCTTAGCAAATACGCTAGCAACAGCATGGGCGCCAATACCAACAACGGTCGCACCTAAAATTACCGCTCCAATTGTGTCAGCGGTGGCATCAATGCCATGTAAAAGTTGACGTCCTAACGGTTTTTCAAAATCCGCCATGTCATCCCAAAAATTCGGTTCAGAGCAGCCCATACAGCCATGACCGGCTAACACAGGCCAACTGGTGTGGTGGTTAAAGCGTTCTGTTGGGCAGTTGTTGTAGGTATAAGGGCCTTTACAACCCACTTTGTATAAGCAGTAACCTTCTTTAGCGCCTTCATCGCCAAACTCTTCAACAAACTCACCTGCATCAAAACGGCCGCGGCGTTCACAGTTATCATGTACCCGTGCGCCATAAGCCCATTTGGGTCGGTTAAACATGTCAAGCGCAGGTAATTTGCCGAACATAATGAAGTACATTAACGTGCCAACAATGTTCTTTTCACTCGGTGGACAACCGCCTAAATTGATAACGGTTTTATTCACCACTTCGTGCACGCCTTTAGCACCGGTTGGGTTTGGCGCCGCCGCTTGTACACCACCAAAGGCTGCACAGGTACCGACAGACACAATCGCCGCAGCATTGGCCGCAGCCTCTTTAACTATGTGCAGCCCAGTGTGACCTTTACAACCCACGGTTAAAAACGCGCCGTTATTGGCCGTAGGCACTGCACCTTCAACCGCCAGTAAATAACGGCCTTTGTAGGTTTCTAAGGCATGCTCTAGGTTTTCTTCTGCTTGCCATCCCGAAGCCGCCATTAAGGTTTCGTGATATTCAAGCGAGATATGGTCGAAAATAAGACTGTCTAAATTGGGCGAATCAGTCCGAATGAGCGACTCAGAACACCCTGTACATTCGGCCATGTGCAGCCAAATTAACGGCACCCTATCAGCTAACTCAGCCGCTTCGGCGACCAAATTACTAAAGGGTAAGGGTAGAGCAAACATTGCGGTGACCGATGCGGTCCATTTAATGAAGTCTCGACGAGATATGCCTATGTCGGCCATTTTTTGTTGTAATGACTTGGGCTGACGCTGGGCAAATTGGCGTAAATAATCAAGACGCTCTTGGCCTTGCTTATAAAGGGCTGCATGTGTGTCCATGTTGATACCTTCTGCTTAATTTAGCGTGGTGCTAATAAATAGTTGCATTCCATCAGTATCAATATTAAAACTCGGTTAATTATCCACTTTGATGTAAATCAAATTATCATACTTCCCCTTACTCTAAGTGCGGTAATTTGGTCAAATACATGATGTTGATCAAGTTAACAAAAATGACAATAGACAAAATGTCTCAGTTTCCATCGCGAGATCCTGTCTACCCACATCGAGTTATGGGTGGTGGGTGAACACATAGTGGAATTGAAACCTATTACCGGTATAACCTTGTTTTCTGCCCCCAATCGCCATAAAGTGTCGGCTAGTGTCTAATCACTAAAAAAACAAATAAAAATAGGTAGCAGGTTTGGTAGAAACATTAACGTTAGTCACCGATTTTCTTCTCGAAAACAAATTATTATTAACCGCACTGTTAATTGTATTGATATCACTGTTCAAGCAATGGCTAGTCGCTATTATTCGTGGCAATGTGTCTTTTTTAACCGACAGGCAGCGTAAATGGATTTCACGCAGCAAAAATGGCATTTTTCTATTAACAATCACAATGTTATTTATGCTTTGGCAAACCGAAGTCAGTAAATTTGCCTTGTCGGTAACCGCAATAGCTATTGCCTTTGTTGTTGCCTCTAAAGAAATTATTTTATGTTTTACCGGCTCGATACAGCGGGCGAGTTCGCGCTCGTTTGTGATTGGAGACTGGATAGAAGTGGGCAATATTTACGGCCAGGTAATTGAACACAACTTAATGGCAACCGTGATCCAAGAAATCGATCTGGTCAATGGTCAGTACCATTTCACCGGTAAAACAGCCACATTACCTAACAGCATGTTTTTTACTTATGCCGTAAAAAACCATAACTTTATGAAACGGTATGTGTACCACCACATGACCATTACCGTAGCGCAATTTGTGAATTTGTATCCATTATTGCCTGAGCTCACAAACAAAATTGAATCTTATTGCGAAGATTTTATCGAGGTCGCTAAACGCTATAACAGCGTGATTGAAAAACATGCAGGTGTTGATTTGCCGGGTAGCGAGCCGCACATTCATATCAGCAGCGGCGCAACGGGTGAACAAAACGTCAACATTATGATTTTTTGCCCTACAGAGCGGGCGATCGCATTAGAACACAAAATAAGACAAGATTTTATGGAGGCGTTTGAACAACGCTTTAAGCAGGCTTAATCTCGTTCATCGTCATCAAGCGACATTGCGTGTTTAATTTCATCACTGCTAAAGCCTTTGCGAGACAAATACGCATAGGCTTTAGACTTATCCTTATAATCGGTTAAATCATAACGCTTTTTTGCTAACTGGTTTTTACAGCTTTGATAAAAATCGATGTCATCAGCCAGGCTTAGTTGATAAACCGTGTCTTCAAAGTCGGTTACATCAATTAAGCGTTGCTTGAGTTCTTGCAAAATGAGGGTTTTACCTTTGCCTTTATTGAACAGCTTAATGATCTCCTGACGCAAATCCGCTTTGTCTGCTTTAATGGCTAAGGTAGAACGAAGTGAATCGCGCTCAGGGTGCTGAGATATCGCGTGGTCTATCTCAGCGTGAGTAAAGCCTTTGGTGGTCATGTGAGCATAAACTTTTTCTTTACTGGTGCCGGTAAACTGTTCAAATTTATTTTGTAGTCTTGTGCTCGCCATTGTTAACGGATCAACCTGTAGTGCATGCATAACGTGCTCGATGGCGCTTTCAATATCTGCCATCGCAATACCGCGTTGTTGCAGCTTACGTTTAATCGCGCCTGGGCCAATGTCATGGCTAAAGGCTAACTCACAATAGCGCTTTGTAAAATCAGCATCATTTTTTAAATATCCAGCGTCAATCAATCTCGCAATCACGGTGGCAATCCATTGTGGATTATCTGTTTTGCGCGCCAATTTTTGCTGCATTTCATTCACGGTATAATCTTGCTGGCCAAGGTGCCAATAAGCATGACTCAATACATGTTCAATAGTTTGAGCTTGACGAAGTGTAGTACGTGGCATAATGGACTGATCTTTAATAGTAAATAAAAAATAATCTAGCAGAAACTGGACTGGCTTATTTTAAAGCCTCACCATAAAACAACACGGCTAATCATAATCCGCGAGATCTATCGTCGCTAAAATATGTAATGCCTGGCTAAAGTCTAATTGCTCAACAGCGTCAATAAGGGCGGATAACTCAGGCTTAATGGCACTATTATTAGCGGTATTGGCTTGTAATTGTTGGCAAAGCTCAATGGCATCAAGATTATTATCAATTAACTGTTGTTTCAGCGTTTTGAGTAAGGGCTGAATGCCTAACGTTGATGCCGATGATGTGTGAGTAGCGGTTTGTTCATTACTGGTGGCCAATAATGCGTTAATGTCATTAAGTTCAGTATGCGCGACAGCGGCGACGTGTTTGGCTAAATTGACAATGTGCGGAGCATTAAGGCTGTCATAGTCACTAAGCTGCTTTAATGCAAGCTCAAAGTCATACAAGGCGTGATGAAGACTAGCAAACCCCGCCGTACCTGAGGTGCCTTTAAGCGTATGCACAGTAACCAAAAGCGCCTTACTGTCGCCTAGTGACATCAACGTATCAATGGTGAGTAGCTGCTCGGTAAGATTAGCTTGAAAAATCGTGAGCAAACGCCGATAAAATTGCACATTACCAGCAAAGGGCTTTAGCAAAGAGTCTAGCGTCATGCTGGTATTTGTTGAACCATTATCATCTGAGCTTTGTGCACAAGCGCTGTCAACCTTGGGCGGGTTAACGTGCTTTTTATCTGCATTCATAACAGCGCCTCTTTGTGCATTAATAACAACGGTGGGTAATTGCTTTGTCCACACCGTCTGTTGTGCAACATAGGTACATAAGCCAAATTATTCATATTAAATGAATGATTCAATCTTTTTATTCAATCCATTTTTTCAATAGCTTAGTTTGCTACATTAGCAATAATAATACAATATTAAGGTCTGTTATGCTTTTGTGAGTGTAATGTTGTCATTTTTAGATGTCGCTCAGGGCCTCAACTAATTGGAGTTAACATGCCGTTAGAGAAAATTTTACACATAGAAGACGATGAATCGATACGAGTTATTGTTGATATGGCGTTAGTGGATATTTCAGGTTATACCCTGGTGTCTTGTGCAAGCGGGCAAGATGCAATTAACCAGGTAGAACAATATACGCCTAACTTGATCTTGCTCGACGCCATGATGCCAGGTATGGACGGTTTACAAACGCTGATTGAATTACGTAAAAAGTCATCTTATCAACAGATCCCAGTTGTGTTTATGACCGCACGTATACAACAATCAGAACAGCAAGAATATCTCGATGCGGGCGCCGTCGCTGTTATTGAAAAGCCATTTGATCCTATGAGCCTTGGTAATCAATTAGCGACCATCTACCAAACGTTTATTACCGCAGCAGACAATCATTCTTCGGAGTAACTAATGCAAAAGCCTGTTAAACCCAAAACAGAGCAACAACGACTGAGCGCATTGTTCAACACAGGCCTGTTAGATACCGAGCCAGAGCCGCGCTTTGACCGTTTAACCCATTTAGCCCAGCTTTGTTTAGGCACTGAGATTGTTCTAGTGTCATTAATCGACAGCGATAGACAATGGTTTAAATCAAGGCAAGGTCTTGATGCATGCGAAACTCACCGAGATATTTCTTTTTGTGGCCATACCATTTTAGGTGACGAGATTTTTGAAATACCCGACGCCGTAGTCGACAACAGATTTACAGATAATCCGCTGGTTCTTGATGCCCCCTTTATTCGCTTTTATGCCGGTGTGCCCTTGTCAATTAATGGGGCAAACATTGGTACGCTTTGCTTTATCGACAGCAAACCACGCCAATTTACCGACAAAGAACGCCAAATCGCAGAGCAGTTTGCCAAGAGTATTGAGCAAGAAATCGTAGACAGGTTACAAGAACAGGCTCATTCGGAGCTACTTGAAAGCGACAAAATGTACCGGCTAGTGCTCGAAGGCACTCAAATAGGCACATGGCAATGGAATGTACAAACAGGTGAAACCGTATTAAATGAACGTTGGGCCGAAATTATTGGTTACCAACTTGAAGAGCTAACCCCGATATCTCTAGACACCTGGTTAACCAAGGTGCATCCCGACGATTTAACCCTGTCTGAGCAATCATTACAGGATCATTTTAGCGGCTCAACTACTTTTTATGACATCGAATGCCGCATGAAACACAAACACGGCCATTATGTGTGGGTGAGGGCTCGCGGCAAAGTTGTCAGCTACAGCAAAGATGGTAAGCCGCTAATGATTTGCGGTACCCACGCCGATATCACAACACAAAAAGTGAACGAGTTAGCCTTAAAGCAAAGCCGAGATCAACTCTACAAACTGACACAAGAGCTGCCTGGGGTGGTGTATCAATTTCAGTCTTGGCCAGATGGTCGCTCAGCATTTCCATTTGCAAGCTCAGGTATTGAGGCCATCTATGGTGTCACGCCAGAAGAAGTGCGCCTAGACGCATCAACAGCATTTAACAGAATTTATTTAGAAGACCTAGAAGCAATCGCTCACAGTATTGAGCTGTCTAGCCAGAACCTTAGTGTTTGGGAGTTGGAGTACAGAGTACACAGTAACGACAATGCGCTAAAGTGGTTATCAGGCAGTGCCACACCAGAAAGAATGCCAGACGGTAGCACCTTGTGGCATGGTTACATACAAGATATTACTCAAACCAAAGAGCATTACCTCAAACTAGAAGAGCTAAATATACAGCTTGGCATTGCACAGCAAAGCCTCGACCTAGCCAGCGAACAGGCGCAAATCGGCTATTGGCAAGCGTCGCTCAAACAGGGCACATTATGGTGGTCGCCAATCATTTACCAAATTTTTGGTTTAAATGAGCAAGACTTTAGCCCAAGTGTCAGCTTATTTAAACGCGCAATACATCCCGACGATGTGGCAAAAGTTGAAAAAAGCGAAGATCAAGCAAGAGTCACCGGTATTCACAATGTCGTCCATCGCATTATACGCCCTAACGGCGAGGTACGTTGGGTACATGAACTAGGCCAACTCGTGTCTGAAGACAAAAACCCAGAGTTAATTATGATTGGCTCGGTACAAGACATTACCGACAGGATGAAATTACAAAAAATAAAAGATGATTTTATTTCTACCGTCAGTCATGAGTTACGTACCCCGTTAACCTCAATTTTTGGATCGTTAACCCTATTGCAGTCTGGCAAGTTAGCCGCATTGCCTGAAAAAGCCCAAAAACTCATCGACATCGCCAGCAGTAACTGTCAACAACTGAGTCGGTTAATTAACGATTTACTCGATATTGAAAAACTTGCAGCAGGCAAAATGTCATTTGAAATGAAGCCATCTCACATTATGCCGCTACTTCAACGCGCCTTAAAAGATCATCAACCCTATGCCGATTTACACCACATAAGCTTAACCTTACAAGTTAATCAGCCAATGGATGAGCTGTTATTGTTTGTCGACGAACACAGATTGCTGCAAATTTTGACCAACTTTTTGTCTAATGCGGTTAAGTTTTCACCGCAAGGCGAAAGCGTAACCTTGTCTGCTACGCTGATGGACGAACAAATTGAAATTGCAGTACAAGATCAAGGCAGTGGCATACCTGACGATTTTAAAGGCAAAATATTTGAACGTTTTTCTCAAGCTGACGCCAGTAGCTCAAAAGCAAAAGGCGGCACAGGGTTAGGGTTAGCACTGTGTAAAGAGCTCATACAAGCGATGAACGGCAGCATAGGGTATCAATCTGAACCCGGCTCAGGCGCCCGGTTTTATGTACGCTTACCCATAATGAAATAAAGTCTACATAATCCCAGTAACGCAAACCTGTCACTGGGATTTTTATTGGCCAGTGCATAGATGAGTGATTACTTATTGGGTGTTGTGGCTGCTTTGCTCAACAATTCAAGCACATTACAGCCTGTAATGTGATGGCGTTGTTTAAGAAACTGCGGATTGTTATACAACAAACACTTTATTGTGTGCATCTTCTGTAATTAACACCTTTTGCGGTAAATCAATGGCAACCTCATTGAATACTTAATAAACAAAATGCTTTTTTTGACTATTTATTCACTTTTGCGCGTAGGGGTTAAAAAATTACCGAGGGTAATACCTTTCTTCTTTGCATAAAAGAGCATAAGGCTGCATAAATATGCTGGTGGTCAGGCTGTGTTTACGGCTAATTCATTGGCATATCCATTTATTTCGCTACGTTCAAAAGCACTAAAGTTGTAAACTACCTCGTTAAAAGAGTGTCAGTTCAGTTTGTAGATCAGAGGTACTGTTTGGCGTCACATCATTCGTTATTAAATCACCAGCGCTACTTTGAGCGTATCGGCCCAGACTATCGTAATGGCTGCTCGGTGAGCTTTTTAGACATCAAACACACCTTTGCCTTACGCCACATTCGTGTGGGTAAATGGGTTAATAAAACCGAGTCGGCATTAGCCGCAAACTTAATTTTTGACTCACTGGCCGATCTTGCCAATATTTTACGGGTTCCACCTGCATTAATAGGCTTACGTGGTAGCCTAAAATTTGCCTTTGGCTCAGGCGGGCAAAAAGGCGTACAAGCACATTATGCACCAATGCATCGAGAGTTGGCGTTAGCCAAAAATGCCGGAGCAGGGGCATTAGCCCACGAGTTTTGGCATGCATTCGACCACTACATCGCCAGTAAAATGTTCACGAGCCACAACCTGCTAGACCCATACCAAAGTGCTTTAGCCTGTGCCAGCGACAACTGGCTGGCAGACAAAGCCATAGTAAATCACCCGCTTAATCAGCAATTGGCTAATGTGTTTAAAGTTACCTTGTTAAGCGCCAACGGCCAAGAACCCCACGATTATGTACGCCGCTCAATCGCATTAGACAAATCACAACGCTGTCATTATTTTGCTAAACCCACCGAAATGATGGCGCGCGCTTTTGAATCCTGCATTGAAATGTATTCACATCAATACGCACAAATCAGCAATCCTTACCTGGTAAACAGTACTATAAACTCACCACTATCAAAGCTAGGCGCACATCCTGACGCCGAGCATTGTCGTGAAATTTACACAGCCTTAATGGAATATTTTGAACCGCTCGGAGTGGCATTTGATAAGCAAGAGAATGGATAGGCATTTTTTTATATTAAATAACTGCCTATCGCATGGCGTACACATGTTTAATAACCTCTTTAATCATCTTTTGTTATCTAACAATATCGTCAGCACTTAATACCTGCTTTAATCGTGCAAACGTAACCATGCTTTCATTGGCAATCATGGGCGCATAATCAAGATTATGTGCATTAAGCTGATATTGACCATTTGGTAATTTACTCACTTTTCGCAGTAAATACTGATTGTCGCCAGCGTCATCCTGTATTTCGATTGCCATGATTTTACCTGTTATTGAACCTGCATTAATGGCGGTAACACGTTCAAGTAATAATAAATCACCATCGTGAATGGGATTCTTGCCACCATTCATCGAGTTACCGCTTGCTGGGGCTATAAAGTAAATCGTGGGATCAAGTTTACTGTATGTGTTGCTTAGTTTGAGTAACTCATGATTATCATCAGTACCCGTTTTAAAATGGCCACAGGCAATTTTTAAATCTGGGTAAAAATTAAGTTGAACAGAGTCTTTGGTATTAGCTGTTTTAGTGAATGAAACCACATTGTCTTGTTCATTGTTAATAGCAAGATTTTTGGACTTTTGACGCTCGCTGTAACGCGCTAACAGTAATTCAGTTAGTTCTCTGATTGCCATTGATAACAGAGAGATATCTGAGCTATTTATTTCAATATTGGCTTGTAATTGGCCATTTTTTACAACAAACCACGGCTGTGGGTCGGCCTTATCTTGTTTGCATAAAAACGTAATTGGATTGTTCAGCCAATAGGTTTTCCATTTAGGTGAGTTTGCATCGATGGTTTGCAAGTCGGCTTTAACATCTTGAACCCATAGCTTGGGATAACGCTTAAATATGTGCCAACTTTTAACACAGACAGCTTCAATTGTGGGTGGCTGATTTAAACCATCTAATTCTATAAATGCTTCTAGTAAGATGGCTTTAAAACACTTGCTCATTGATGCTTTTTCTATGCCTTGACTGAGAAATGACAGATAAGGTGCTAGGTTAGCTATTTGCTTATTTTCGCTTTCATCTTGTTCTTGGCTTAACACAAGTTCAAACCAGCTACCAAACTGCTTGGTTATTTTATTCCAAGCATAATCACTTCTAAAAAACTCAGTTGCTGTTGGTCTATGCCCTAAATTATCTCTGAGTAATCGATATTGTTCATCTGCTTTGGTGTAATCGAGTTTCAGTTGTCGCCAAAAGTCGATTAATTGTGGATCGATGTTAATAACACAGTCTGGATGAAGCTTTGGCGCGTCGAGCTCTTTTAATGTCTTTTTGGCATCGCTTGTTTGCAGTAATGCCATTGGACGATTTAAAAAGCTAATATGATTTCCAATGAAGTCGATGACTGATACATAGGTTTTATTAGTGTCGGGTGACGTGCGTAGACCTCGGCCTAACTGCTGTAAAAATAAGATTTTTGACTCAGTAGGGCGCAAGATCAAAATCGTGTCAATTGAGGGTAAATCCGTACCTTCATTGAATAAATCGACCGAAAAAATAACTTCAATTTTGCCCATGGCTAATAGACTCAGTGCCTCACCACGTTTTACTTGAGAGTCACTGTGAACAGACACTGCGTTTATGCCTTGAGTCTTAAACCATGTAGCCATGAAGTCTGCATGTGCTTTAGACACACAAAATGCCAAGGTGCGTTGTTGTTTATATGATTGCCAATGACCAAAAATGTGTTTTGCCCGTTTTTGTGTGGCAAATTTGAATTCAAGCGCTTTAGGATCAAACTTACCATTTCGCCATGGTAAATCACGATAATCTACGGTTTCGTCATTAATGCCTTGGTAACGAAATGGCACCAAAATGCCTAACTCAATACCGTCAACGATGTTCTTTTCGTACACCAAATTGTTATCGCACAGGGATAAAATATCAGCTTGATCGGTCCGCTCTGGTGTGGCGGTCAAGCCAAGTAAAAATTTGGGCGTAAAATGGTTCAATAAAGCCTGATAGCTAGAGGCTCCAGCATGGTGAAACTCATCGACAATCACATAATCAAAATAGTCAGGTTTGACCTCGTTTAAGTATTTTTGTTTGCCTAAAGTTTGTATTGAGGCAAACACAACATCTGCATCCAGAACCTTTGAGCTGGCATTAAAATGGCCACTGACAAGCATAGGTAGTAACGACTTAAAGGTGCGTTCAGCTTGCAATAAAATCTCTTCTCGATGTGCTACAAAGAGCACTTTTTTGGCATTAAATTGTTGTACATCAAATGCGGCTAACCATGTTTTGCCCATACCTGTTGCTAAAACAACTAGGCCCTTAGATAGTTGCTCTACACGTGTTTGTGTTAATGCATTTAAGGCTTCTTGTTGGGCAAAGTTAGGGGCGATATCTTCAGGTTCAACTTCATTAACAATCACTAAAGGCGGTTTTACCTTTTTTCGTTGCTCTGCATAATCGTTGATGAATTGAATATTTAAATCAATAGCCTGAGGATGATTAAATATCGCTGAAAACTGCTCACGAATGTAATCGAATTCATTTGGGTGCTGATTTTCGACCAAATCATGGCGTAAGCACCATTCAAAGGCATAGGTTAATGCAGTCTTACTAATGTTATTAGAACCAATATATGCACTGCCAGTTTGTGTTGAATCCAACTCTTGTTTCACAAAAATATAGGTTTTCATGTGAAAACTTTGTTGGGCTTGGCAAGTAAATATCTTGGTTTGCGCTCCACGAGATTGCAAAATCATTAAATGACGTAGTGCAACGGGATCTGTGATATGCAGATAATCTGAGGTGATAATAGCAATAGAGGCATTACGTTCTAACGCATCGCATAGGCTGTCAAATAGTAGATTTAGCCCTGATTGCTGGATAAATGAAACAGATATTTCAATTGAGGTCGCGCGATTAATCGCTTTTAATAACTTAGGTAAAAGCGGGTCATCCATACCACCGCTGGTTAATACAGGTCCTTCTGCTAACTTCATATATTATCTCTGTTTATTAAGCTTTAATAAGAATGGCATTTAGCCATTTTTCATTTTCACGACCAGGGCGAACATCTGTTGTTATCCATGTTTGTTTTATCGATAAACCTGTATGTTCAATCCATTGCAGTAACAGTGTTTCATTAGCATCAGCAAAGAAACGACCATTATGGACTCGCTCTTGATCGCCATACTTGAAAGAACAATAAAATACGCCGTTTGCTACTAAGGTACTGGCTAAATGTAAAAAAGTAGCGGGCAGGGTGTTTGCCTCTACATGAAGTAAAGAGGCACAAGCCCAGATACCATCAAATTGCTCAGTTTTGTCTATTTCATCAAAACGACATACCAAAACGGGTTGACCAATTAACTCAGCTGCAGCTTTAGCGAGTTCGCGACTGGCATCAATGGCGGTGACTTTAAATCCCATTTCAATAAATGCTTTACTGTCGCGCCCAGACCCGCAACCAGCATCTAATATACGCGCTCCCAACGGTAGGTGTTGGATAAAAGGGTGGTAAAGTTCGCTCACGTCAGCATTAACAGTAGAGTCAAAAAAAAACTGTGAATTTGTATCGTAGAATTCGATGGTAGACATAACTAAGCCTATGATTTGTTGTTTTAAGTCTTTCAATGCGCTCGAAAACTCATATTGTTATGATATCGCAAAAAGGTAATTAGTCTATCAACGTATTAATATTCAGATGATCAAATGTCTTTAAATGTTTAGTAAAGACAGACTTGAATTTTAATAGATTTTTTATATGCCATTGGGTGATTAGTTCTAGTTCAGCAGCTGAACTCTTTTCAATTGAACCATCTTTATAAATCGCTACTCTTGTTGCTCTTTTTCCTTCGATACTTTCCCATGAAAGAGCACAACCGAATTCATTTTCAATAGTTGTTTTGTTTTTTTCCAAATATTGAAGCAACTGCATATTCTGATCTGCATCACCTCTATCAATATACAATTCAGTCCTTACTTTACTGCCTTGGCAAAAATTAGCACCAAATGATGAACCGCTGATACCGGAAGAAAATGCATACCAATTTTGCGGTTGACCAGCTCGAGCTGAAGTAAAATGATATTTTTCACGCAATTCATCAATTAAAGATTGAAAATAATTACGATATTTTTCACCTTTAGGACTAGCTTGATTTGAGGCTGAGCGCTTTGTTCTACTTTTATGCCATTCATTTGGGAAAACAATCGGTTTGAAATTATAAGCAGGTTTTGAGTCATCAATTTTTAAAACCTCAACCACCACAGCAAAGAACTGTGTTTCTGTATCGGTTCTATTATTCAACCATTCTAGGGCTTGGCGATGTTCTTCTCGGATATATTCAGCAACCCAGATAACAAATGAAGCATCAAAACCTGCTGCATATGTTAACAATTTTCCTAAATGGTCATGGTTTGTTTGTGTCAGTTGGTTTTCAATAATCGCAACTTTTGATGTACTTAGATCTTTTGCTAGCAAATCCAGCGAAAAATCTCCAACACATGCTTCTTCCTTTATAAGCTCCAATTCTAGACCTAATGCTTGGCCTAATGAATCGATATTTGCTGCAAGCCAAGGTGTAAAGTCTAGCGCTTCATGTGACCATACATTGCGAAGGGGGACTTTTTTTAATGAACCAAACATCATAAATATTCCTTTATTAAAATGCTGTTAACTAGTAAAACAACAAGGATGTTTATACTCATAAAAGTCGAAAATGTATATGTTTTTTAACAATATTTTTGATGTGATTAGCCTTGTTTTTCATAGTTAGCAATAATCAAGAAATACCTAATACATACTTCTGTATTAATTTGTGAATAAACAACTTGTTCTATGACGCTGATTAAAGTCGGACATAGCCTTTTGTGGTTAACTCGATGGCCAGTGTAAGCGGTTGTTTCGCAATATTAAACGTGTTTGGTTTAACAGCATTATGTAGCCGATAAAACTAAGGCTTGTTTTAATGAATAACGCGATTTACTCATTTTGTGATGTCTTAACGATAACGGTTATTTTGTATAATTAACAGGGTGATACAAGATAAAAATTGATAGCTTAATTGTTAAGATGCTGTAATGTTGCTTATAAGCCTATTTGGTTTTTTGCTATTTATGCAGTATATGATTTCGGATAAGGATATTGGAATGAAGTATCACACATTAAAACAACAACAGCGGCAGGTTCGTGGTGAGTTTTGTGAAGGTTTGGCGTTAAGGGTGCACCGGGCGTTAAGTTGGTTAGATAAGTCTGAAAAATGTGAAGACAAAGACAGCCAGTTTATATTTCTTTGGATCGCGTTTAATGCCGCTTATGCACAAGACACAGAAGTATTAAGGCATACAGAGTCTGAAGCGTTTTCTAAGTTTATCAATAAATTAGTCAATCTTGATACTCACAACCAGATTTATAATCTGCTTTGGAGTGAGTTTTCATCCAGCATTAGGGTGTTGTTAGCCAATAAATTTGTGTTTCAACCTTTTTGGGATTTTCATAACGGTAAAATCACTGAGGTGGAATGGCAAACCCGGTTTACTAAAGCTAAAGTGGCGGCAAATCATGCACTGGCTAACAAGTCGACTGATGCACTAGCCTCAATTATTTTACAGCGCTTATACACCTTAAGAAATCAACTCGTGCACGGCGGTGCAACCTGGCAAAGTTCGGCTAATCGCGACCAAATTAGAGACGGCGTGATGTTTTTATCTCAGTTGGTACCGATAATTATCACGATAATGATGGATCACCCAAAAGAGTTGTGGGGTGATGCCAATTACCCCGTGGTGCCGATTTAACGCTTTAGTAAAGTGAGCTTTGCTGTTGTTTAACGGCAGAAGAGCGAACACCTGGATTCCTGCTCAAAAGCATTGCAGGAATGACAGAATTGAGGTCGTTGCACGAATGACGGAATTAAGGGCATTGCAGGAATGACGGAGCAGGTGGCGTTGCTTTTGATTTATTCGGTCATCCCCAAGTGATTGTATTGGGGATCCAGGTGTTGATTGGGTATTTGAGCTTTTGTTTAACAGCCAAGAGCGAACACCTGGATTCCTGCTCAACAGCATTGCAGGAATGACGGAGCAGGTGGCGTTGCATTTGATTTATGCGGTCATCCCCAAGTGATTGTATTGGGGATCCAGGTGTTGATTGGGTATTTGAGCTTTTGTTTAACAGCCAAGAGCGAACACCTGGATTCCTGCTCAAAAGCATTGCAGGAATGACGGAATTAAGGGCATTGCAGGAATGACGGAATTGAAGGCATTTCAGGAAAGACAGCGTTGGGTTGGATGTAGTTGACGGCGTTGCAGGAATGACTGAGCAGGTTGGCTCATGCCTTCATCACTTATGCATTTTCTTCGCCCTATGCCGTCATCCTCAAGTGCTTGTATTGGGGATCCAGGTGTTGCCTTATGCCGTCATCCCCAAGTGCTTGTATTGGGGAGCCAGGTGTTGCTTTGGTTTGTGGGTTTTTGTTTAACAGCCAAGAACGAACACCTGGATTCCTGCTCAAAAGCATTGCAGGAATAACGGAATTAAGGGCATTGCAGGAATGACGGAATTGAGGGCATTTCAGGAAAGACAGCGTTGGGTTGGATGTAGTTGACGGCGTTGCAGGAATGACAGCGCGGGTTGGCACATACCGTCATCACTTATGCATTTTCTTCGCCCTATGCCGTCATCCTCAAATGCTTGTATTGGGGATCCAGGTGTTGATTGGGTTTGTGGGTTTTTGTTTAACAGCCAAGAGCGAACACCTAGATTCCTGCTCAAAAGCATTGCAGGAATGACAGAGTTGGGGCGTTGCTGGGTGAAGTCGGCCGCATTGCAGGAATTTCAGAGAGGGTGTGATTGCTTTTGCCCTATGCCGTCATCCTCAAGTGCTTGTATTGGGGATCCAGGTGTTGATTTTTCTGTTAATAATCTACTTGTTTTATGACGCTGATTGCGCTTGGGCCGCGGCCTTTTTTTGAGGGGACTCGGTGGCCGGTGTCTGGGTTGGTTTTCATGGTTTGTAAAAACTGGTTTTGTTGTGGACCAAAACTTAGGTGGAGTGGGCGGTGTTTGCCGTAGTAGTACAGGCGATCAAACTTTAGGTTTTCGCATATCCACAGTGCTACGTGTTGCATAGTAATGGCATGTGTTTTCAATTGCGGTTGTTGGGCAATGGCGGGCAGAATAAAGTCACATGCGGCGCCAAGTCGTGTGCAAATAAGTGCCTGTTTGTTGTTCAGTTCGTGGGCACAATGTTGGTCAAGCTGCGGGGCGATGTGTGGGTTGGGGTTTTTAGCAATTAGCCTTGCCAGTTCTGGTGAGCAAAATCCGTAGGTTAATGTTATCGGTCCAAATTGGTCAACTATGGGATCAAGCAGTCTTGTTGCCAATGCACTGAGTGCGCGCCAGGTGTCGGGCTGTTTAGGTAATACCATTCCGCGAAAAAATGTGATCTAATTGCTATATCCGTTACTCATCTTTTTTAGCAATGAAACAACACACCAGTTTCGAATTAATCAGGCTATCCAAGCAAACAGCAGATGCCCGAATGCGTTTGCGATTATTGGCCGTAGCACACTTTCTTGAGGGAGCGAATAGAACTCA
>NZ_BMII01000031.1 GCF_014641855.1 Shewanella inventionis | reverse complement strand
GCCATGCGGGAGAGAGTTAAACGCTACATACTGCCCCAAAAAAGAAAACGGCCCAAAGCAAGGACCGTTCGTATCAATAAAACTCGCTACCCTGTTCGCTCTAAACACCTTAAGTGATAGGTGTTACCCTAATTGGGCGCTAATCTTGTGATTAAATAACGCTATAATCTGCAGTTACTCGCCTTTTAATCGTCTGTCCAGCTGATCTTTTAAATTTGCAGGCACACCTTTAATTAAAATGGTATCCGACACAGGGTCGTAAATCACGCGCTCACCTAAATGGCCACCATCAAAGCTTAAGGTTACACCGCCGCCCGTACCCGAAAACTTCTTTAAACTTCTTAAGCTGGCTTTATCAGCAGGAAACTCTTCGTCAAGTTCATAACTGCCACCACAGGCAAAATCATAAAAAGAATCCATGCCCGATTCGGCTAATTCATCAGCCAAATCTTTCACTTCAATCACCTCACCTGAGTCTGCACGTTCTGAGCAATACTCAAATACCTTATTACGACATTCTTGCCGTTCATCTTTTGTCAGCTCACTGCTTGCAACAAAATCTTCAACCGCGTGGATTAAGGTTTTATTTTGTGCTTTAGTATTTACGCCTTCAACGCAGCCCATAAAATCTAAAAAGAAGTCCGCCACTTTACGACCCGCACGACCACGAATAAACGAGATATACTTACGCGAGCTTTTATCCGCTTGCCACTCAGTTAAATCAATACGGGCAGCGAGTTGGATATTACTTAAATCTAAATGATTATTTTGCGATAGCTCCATATCATCTAACACTGTCATCGACGATTTAGCGCTCAATAATGCCACAAATAAAAAATCACTCGTCATACTGGTATAGCAAGACATCAACAAAAAACCGCCCTGGCTAAAATCGTATTTAGCCAACTCTTGCTGTAATAATTGACTGGCTTTTCCGCTAAACTCAACAAAACCTAAATCACCGCTTCTGTAACTGGTTAGCGCATTGGCAAATTCATCGTTTGCTTCACCATCATCGCCGTGAGTGCCAAAAAAACCAAAACCCTTACCCGCTTTACTCGAGTAAGTTTGGTGCAGTTCTTCTAACATAGTCTCTACAGCACTGGTATTTAACAGTGGTTGCGGGCGCAAGCGACAGCGCATTTGCCCTTGACCGTCTTGAGAAATTTCGTGAATAATTGCTTGTTCAATGCTGATGCCCATAAGCCTTGTTAACCCTAGTCTTTCGCAGAAAATAAATTTAAAAAGAATGATATCAGACCAACCGTATAAATCGAACAAGGGTTTGCTATATTCGTTGACTGAGCCGAATAAAACTTGAGGCGATTAGCCGCTAAATCCGTTATTATATGCAGCTAATTCATTCTTTATTGAAGTTTTCTGACTATGGCAATTCAATCTAAATACACCAACACCCAAGTTGAAGCACTTATCAGCGAGCTACTCGCAGTGCTTGCTAAGCACCAAGCTCCTACCGATTTAAGCCTTATGGTACTCGGTAATTGTGTCACCCATTTACTCGACAAAAAAGTGCCAAATGAGTCTCGTCAAAAAGTGGCCGAGCAATTTGCTAAAGCGCTAACACAGTCGATTAAGTAATAGAAAATAAAATTTATCACTAACGCTAACAATCAGTTACACTGCATTAGTCTGTGATAATAACGTAGGAATACGAGCAAAGATGATCGAGCGCAAAAAGCAGCAAATGACACGTGACAAAGTGTCGCGTTTAGTTAATTGGGGTCACTGGTTTGCCTTTTTTAATGGCATATTAGCGATGCTAATTGGCGCTCGATATATTAGCAGTGTGGGCTACCCTGAGACCTTCATAGGCTGGGCGTATTTGCTCATCAGTACAATAGGGCACTTTACTTTTTTGGCCTTTATTTGCTACTTACTGTTTATTTTCCCTGTAACGTTACTGCTTCCCTACTCCAAAATTTTACGCGGTTTTGCCGCTTTTATTGCATCACTTGGGCTCTATACCTTGCTTTATGACACCATTATTTACGACGACTATGGTATTCATCTTAGCCCATTTGCATTTGATTTAGCCTGGCAAGATCTTAACGCGTTACTCCACAGTACCTCATATATTATTACTCCCATTGTCATCGTATTAGTTGAATTAACAGCAGCTAATTTTTTATGGAAACGCATAGACAAATTACAAAAAAAACAATGGGGAAACCGTGTAGTACTGTTTGTCGGCATTTGTTTTGTTAGCAGCCATTTATTTCATATATGGGCTGATGCCACCAACATGACCGAAGTGACCCGTTTTGATGACGCCTACCCAGTGTCATACCCTGCAACGGCCCGCTCGTTTATGGAAACCCATGGTATTGACAGCGGTACACAAGCATCCGAATCTCGAAGTGGTAAATCGCGTAAGTTGAGTTATCCTATAAACCCAATGCAATGTACTGCAGAAACACAACAAAACATTTTATTGATTAGCATAGACAGCTTACGAGCAGATATGGTTAACAGCGATACCATGCCATTTTTAAGCCAATACCGTATCAAAAACCAACGTTTTATGAAGCATTACACCGGCGGTACAGATTTCGAAACCAGTATGTTCACGTTAATGTATGGTTTACAGGGCAATTACAGCGATCGTAAAGAATTTGCTGTCACAGGCCCAATACTGACTCAAGTTTTAACTGAACAAGGTTATCAGCAAGCATTATTTTCCCCGCCGCTCACCGACAACATTAATACAAACGCCATGTTTAAAGGTATGCAAATTCATACCAGTGAGGGAGCTAATGGCAGCGCTGATGCCGACATTAATACCATTGCGTCTGCAGGTGCCTGGCAATCAAACCAAAAACAACCTTGGTTTGCGTTAGTCAACCTCACCGCACCAAAAGACTACGACACCCCTATCGGTTTCTTAGGGGTACAAACCATAAAACCCCAAATCGAGTTAAAACCGGCACAAAAAGTATTATTTAATCAATATCGTCAATCGCTTAATTTTATTGACCAACAATTATCAACTTTACTTAGCCAAGTGAGTGACAACACTATCGTCATAATTACTGGTACATATGGTCAGGTATTTACGAGTAATAGCAGCGATGCACGCAACGACTTGTCGCCAGGCAATGTTAACGTGCCGCTAATTATTCATTGGCCAGACACCTACGCAAACAAAATCAATTACCGTACCAGTCATTATGGCATTGCTCCAACAATACTGAGCCACGTATTAGGTTGCACTAACCCAAGCACTGACTACAGTGCCGGTCGAAGTTTATTAGAACCAAATAACGAGTCTTGGGTATATATTGGCGACAGCCGTCGGTTTGCTATTTATCAAAAGTCTGAGATTACCGTACTTGATCGCTTTGGCAAATATCGCATTTACGATATCGACTACAGTAAACGTTTAGACAAAAAAATGAGTGCACCTGAGCTGATCCAAGTCATGCGTGAAGGTCGCAGGCTGTATAATCAATAATGATTTACTTACTTTTGTCTATACAGCATTTTGACGGTTACAATTTAAAAGTCATAGGATGATTGAGTGAGAGAATCGCCTAACTGGATAGTTTATAGGCAATCAACAAATAGCTGATAACTAACTGCTTGCGCTGATTAAATACAGTTGATAAAGTGCAAGTCCACTTAGTTACCCCAATTGTTACAACTCTCTAAGTGATGTTGTTTTATGAGATAAAATTCGGTATGTAGCGCAGCCCGGTAGCGCACTGTCATGGGGTGTCAGGGGTCGGAGGTTCGAATCCTCTCATACCGACCAATTTCTTTATTCACCTTACTAGGCTTAACTTACAGCCTGTATCCATCTAAAAATATTCACTAATTCATGCACTGAATTTACCCAATGGTCACCTTTTGAGTCACTTTTCAGCGCATATCTAACATTTGATTTATTTTATACGTCTCATTAAAAAGTACCATTACGTTAAATTTTTTATATCAATACGTTGATAGTGTTTATTATGAACCACTCAATACGTTCAATGTTTTTTACGCTCTGCCAGGTCATTCATCAAGACGTTGGCACTTACCGCTAAACCACTTCCCACTCACTCAATACATACGTATTCACATTGAATTAACATAAATGCGTGTAAAAATGATGTTTTATAATATTAAGGCGCTGCCATGAAATTTGTGATTGCATTACTTAGCTTATCGGTTTTTTTATCTCCAGCATCTCACGCTGACACCCTCACCCCAAACGTCAGTAAAGGCCAAATTGAAACCGTTCAACCATTTAAGTCTAACTACGTAAAAGACAGATTCTTAACAGTATGGTTACCGCCAGGGTATAACAAACAAAGCCAGTATGACGTGCTTTATATGCATGATGGCCGCATGTTATTTGATGCAAACACCACCTGGAACAAGCAAGAGTGGCGGGTTGATGAAGTCGCAGGCGAGCTTATTGAACAAGGTAAAGTTCGACCATTTATTGTGGTCGGTATTCCTAATGCAGTGGAAAATCGCCACAGTGAGTTTTTCCCGCAGCAACCATTTGAACGTTTCCCAGCAGCAAAACAGCAAGCCTTATATCAAATTGAAAAGTTTGCGGATCACCCGCTATTCGCTTCAAAGGTGTATTCAGATAACTACAGTCTTTTTTTAGTCAACGAGGTCATTCCTTACATTGAGGCTAACTATCCCGTCAACAAAGGGGCGTCACATCGTTATTTAGGCGGCTCAAGCATGGGCGGGCTAATTTCATGGTATACCCTTTTAAATCACCCTGACCAATTTGCGGGCGCGATTAATATGTCGACTCATTGGCCAGGGACCTTTAATGCCGAAGACGATGTGTTTCCGGTATTTAAACAGTATATCGCGGCCAATTTGCATAAACTGAGTAATCAAAAAGTCTATTTTGATTATGGTGACAGTACTCTTGATGCCATGTACCCAGAGTTACAAAAGCAAATAGATAAGATTTTTATTGAGCAACAATACCCTAAAAATCAGTGGCAAAGCCTGTATTTTCCCGGAGCTGATCACACAGAAAACGCCTGGGCTAAGCGCTTGCACATACCGTTAATGTTTATGTTTGGTGATAAAGAACAAAGCAAAAAAAGATAATACAAAAAGAGAGCATCAAACAACTGAATCTGTTACAGAGTGACGCGATTGCATGATGAGGTACACGCCTCCCCTCATCATGCAAGTGCAAACAAGAAATAACTAACAGCAACAGCCGAGGCTGTTGCATCTTCATATACTTCCCGCCAGCCGAACACCACACAAAAGCAACAATAAAATACAATAAAACAACAATAAAACAACAATAAAACAACAATCATCAACGCATTGTCACTGTGCAAACAGACAATTTGCAAAACCTTAAATTATAACACCCAGCAAACACATAAACATTGATTTACCGCATGGTTTGATTATAAATTAAATAAAAACTGAGGTTTTTTTATTTAACGCCGATATCGTTATCATCTTCCACTTATTTATTACGGTCTTCATCATCGACATTATGCTTGAATCCATACCGACACTGTTCACCGTTCCAGATGAAAGCCTGTTAATAGTTGGTAATTTTCACCCACTTGTGACGTTGATTTCAATTGCAATTGCTATATTTGCCTCTTTTATGGCGCTTCAAGTGGCCTCTCAAGCCGTAACAACCGTCAACATATATAAACGCCATTTACTTATATCCTGCGGCAGTGTTGCACTCGGGGGTGGCGTATGGTCTATGCATTTTATTGGCATGCTAGCATTCAGTTTATGTACTCCTGTAAGTTACAACATCGGCTTAACAGCATTGTCATTTATACCCAGTATCGCCGCATCCTGGGTGGCCTTGAATGTGATTTCCATCGAAAAACCAAGATTAAGCCAGTTTATAGTTGGTGGTATCTTAGTGGGTGCAGGCATTGGTACCATGCATTATGTGGGGATGGCCGCCATGGAAATGGCACCACTATTACGTTATGACCTGTTTTACTTTGGCTTATCGATTGTGGTTGCCATTGCATTGGCTATTCTCTCTTTGTGGATCCGCTTTAGCTTAAATCACATAGGTCAGACCCCATTATCTGATTTACATAAAAACACCATTGCAGCATTTATAATGGGCAGTGCAATTTCAGCAATGCACTATACCGGTATGGCAGCTGCACGTTTTGTTAGGCCGCCGGGATTTGAGTTTTCAGATCAAACCAAAATGGTCTCTCTGTATCTTGGTATTGCGGTTGCCACGATCACTGTGGTGATTATTTTATTAGTGCTGGTTGTAAATATGCTGATGAAATATCAAGCCTCTTTACACAAGGCAAAATTAAGTGAAGCACACTACCGTGCAACCATTTCTACCGCAATTGACGGCATTATTACCTTTAACGACAAAGGTGAAATAGAAAGCGGAAATAGTGCCGTTGAACATTTACTCGGATGGCGACTAGAAGATATATGCCACAAAGATATCCGCCA
Organism: Shewanella inventionis; assembly: GCF_014641855.1. Taxonomy (GTDB): domain Bacteria; phylum Pseudomonadota; class Gammaproteobacteria; order Enterobacterales; family Shewanellaceae; genus Shewanella; species Shewanella inventionis. The sequence goes on along the minus strand of NZ_BMII01000031.1, from coordinate 51,959 downwards.
ATTTATCCCTGCGACATTTATTGATGATTTCAACACGTACCTGTCTAGCTACACAGATAACACCCTCGCAAATCAAAAAAGTGATGGTCGCGATGTTGAAGCGCTCCACGTTAACGGACACACAATTCCAGTAAGAGTTTCTATTGGCCATGCCTGCATCGAAGGCAAAAGTTTGTTTGTAATGTACATCAGTGATTTAAGACATCGAATTGAAATGCAACGTGCATTAATTAAAAGCGAAGCTCAATTTCGATCATTGATTAGTAACATTCCAGGGATAGCCTATCGTTGTTTAAATGTAAAAGACTGGCCCATGCTGTTTATTAGTGATGCCGTAGAACACATTACAGGCTACCCTGCCTGCGACTACATAGGCCCTGAACCCAAACGCCACTTTTACGAGCATGTTCATCCAGACGACATTGAACAAGTCGCTAATCAAGTAACAACAGACAAGGTTTTTGTCCTTGAATATCGCATCATTAATGCAAAAGGTGATACTCGCTGGTTACTAGGATATGGCACTCATGTAGATGATTTAGACGTCACCGACAAATGGCTTGATGGCTTTATTATGGACATTACTGAGCGTAAAGAAATGGAGCAATCGCTATTAATTGCTAAAGATAAAGCTGAACAAGCGGCATCGGCCCGTGCGGCATTTTTAGCCAACATGAGCCATGAAATTCGCACCCCAATGAACGCGATTATAGGTTTTAGCGATATATTGCTCGACGACAAACTTCCAGCAGAGCAGCATAAACACCTAAATACCATTAACCAGTCAGCCAAATCATTGTTGCATTTGCTCAATGATGTACTCGACAGTGCCAAACTCGACAAAGGTAAATTTGAATTAGAACTTAGGGATTTTTCGGTTATCGAAGAAGTCGACTCTGTGGTATCGACTTTATGGCTCCAAGCAAATAGTAAAGGCCTGTATTTAAATGTTGATGTTGCTGAAAACGTTGCCACAGCGTATCACGGCGCACCAGATAGGATAAGACAAGTACTCACCAATCTCATTGGCAATGCCATTAAATTTACTGCCGAAGGTGGTGTCAGCATTAATGTAGGGATCACACCTAGCGGATGCATTGAATTTGCCATTAGCGATACCGGCATCGGCATGACTGAAGCCCAACTTTCATTAGTGTTTGATGCATTTGCACAAGCCGACGCCAGTATGAATCGCCGATTTGGTGGTACAGGCCTTGGCACAACCATCAGTAAACAATTAGTCGAATTAATGGGCGGCAAAATTACAGCAACAAGTACCTTTGGTAAAGGCAGTTGCTTTGCTTTTGCATTGCCACTGACACCGCCAAAACAAAAATTGCATACCAACGCCCCTGCGTTAACCCAAAGCCTAAAACCCTTGTCGGTTTTGATTGTGGATGATATTCAACAAAATATTGATTTGTTGACGATTGTGCTAAAACGCCAGGGTCATAGTGTCATCACAGCCCGAGACGGCAAACAAGCTTTGTTGCGCATGCAAAACGACACCATAGATATTGTCTTAATGGACGTGCAAATGCCTATTATGGATGGATTAACCGCATCGCGCCTGCGCCGAGAGCAAGAACAAGAGCAACAATTGCCGCACATGCCCATTATTGCATTAACAGCCAGTGTACTGCCCGAAGACCGACTCGCAGCACTCGATGCAGGCATGGATGGCTTTGCAAACAAGCCTATTGATATCACACTGTTAAATAATGAAATCGCCCAGGTTTTACGCCTTGAGCCCATTGGTGACGTAGCATTATCGACACACGTCACTGTCGACAATAAACGCGTTGTAAACGACAAAAAAGGCATTGCATTGTGGGGAGATATAGCCACCCTCAATAAAGAAATCAGTGCCTTTATGCATAAACAGCACAACTGTATCGACCAAATACAACAACTCATGGCCAATAATGATTGGCAAGCCATGCAAACTCAACTGCATGGATTAAAAGGCCTTGCGGGTAATTTATCGCTTACCAAACTCACACGATTACTCATCGATGCAGAGCGACACGCATTGAGTAGCTCAGCGACTGAATTATCAGCATTACTCCCCATGCTAGAGCAAGCGTTTATCGACATAAACACCTATCTTGATGAACAACAATTTCATAACGATATCGCCCAAAGCAATACAGAATCGTCAGCTATCTTAATTGACCCAGCGCAACTTAAGCAGCTTATCAATCGCATTCGTCTTGCGGCACAAGATAACGAGTATAATGAAGTCGATATGGCGTTACTGTTATCCTCATCGACTATGGAATTGCGCCCTAAATGCCAATTAATACAACATGCCCTAGACGACTTTGAATTTGAACAAGCATTAACCGAACTCGACAACCTTGAGTTACTAATTAATGCACAAGTAACAAGAACTCATTAAATGATATTTAACAGACAAGACAGCAAACAAACTATTCTCGTTGTAGATGATGAACCCGCGAACCTCAGAGTATTAAAAAAGATGCTTGAGGAGCAATACCGACTCATTTTTGCTAAAAGTGGCGAGGAAGCATTGCGTTTGGTTCAAAAAGAGCTCCCTAATCTCATCTTACTTGATGTGATGATGCCGGGCATGACAGGCTTTGAGGTTTGCCAGCAGTTAAAAGCAGATCCTTTGAGTAAAGCCGTACCCATTATTTTTGTTACCGCATTAAGTGACGAAGTCGATGAAGCAAAAGGCTTTGATGTAGGCGCTGTTGATTACATTACTAAGCCAGTGTCTCCTGCAGTAGTTAAAGCAAGGGTTCGCACGCATTTATCACTGGTACAGGCAGACGATTTACGCCGTACCCGTTTACAAGTCATTCAACGTTTAGGTCGCGCCTCAGAATACAAAGACAATGAAACTGGCATGCACATTATGCGTATGAGCCATTATTCAAAGATCATTGCCCTTGCCTATGGTTTATCTGACTTTGCCGCCGACAATTTACTCCACGCCGCGCCTATGCACGACATAGGTAAAATTGGTATTCCAGACAGCATTATGCTTAAGCCTGGCAAATTAACCGACGAAGAATTTGCCATCATGAAGACGCATCCCGAGATTGGCGCCGAAATTTTAGGTGATTCAGATTCCGATTTAATTGCCCTAGCAAAAGTGGTCTCACTCACCCATCACGAAAAATTCGACGGCAGCGGATACCCTAAAGGCTTAAAAGGCAATGAAATCCCAATTGAAGGACGCATAGTAGCCATTGCGGACGTATTTGACGCGCTCACCAGCAAACGCCCTTATAAAGACGCATGGACAGTAGAACAAGCCATGGACTTTATTGAAAGCCAAAGCAGTATTCACTTTGACCCCGATCTAGTTGTCTTACTGCAACAATGCCTACCGAGTATTTTGTACATTAAGCAGCGCTGGCAAGACTAAGGTTTATTAGCAATTTTATTGTAAACATCATTATTCTCGCAGCATTCATTGCTAACTGAGCCAGTTCTGCTGGCCTTTTTATTTTCATCTCTAGGATTTTTATGACATCGGCAGACAATACCGTAGTGGCACTCAATCGCAACGCAATCTTACTCGTACTTGCTTTGGGCACTTTTATTTTAGGGTTATCTGAGTTTTCTATGATGCCCATGCTACCGCTCATTAGCGAAACCTTTGCCACTACACCATCACAAAGTGGTTATGCCATCAGCGCCTATGCAATCGGAGTGGTGGTCGGCGCCCCCATATTAATGCTCACCACAGCCAACATGAAAAAACGTTACGCGTTAATGATCTTTTTAATCTTAATGTTTATTGCCAATGGCTTAAGTGCAATAGCTACGTCACTTGAACAACTTATTGCATTTCGGTTTTTAAGCGGTTTGCCTCACGGTGCCTATTTTGGCGCAGCCATATTGTTAGCAGCAGATATCGCCCCACAAAATAAACGTGCCAGCTACATGTCTAAAGTGTTTATGGGGTTAACCATTGCCACCATAGTCGGTGTACCGATTGTCACATTAGTGGGACAAAATCTAAGCTGGCGTTATTGTCTTGCAGGTGCATCAATACTTGCTTTAGTTGCCTTTATTTGCGTGTACTTTTTTGTACCTAAAATAGCCAATAATCAACCTTCAAATTTACTCAATGAATTTAGCGTGCTCAAAAATAAATTGGTGTGGTCAATTCTCGGTATTGTCATTATTGGATTTGGTGGCGTATTTTGTTTATACACCTACATTGCCGACACCATTTTAATGGTCACAAAAACGCCCGCTTACACCATTTCAATTGCCATGATTATGTTTGGTGTAGGCTGCACAATAGGCAATTATGTACTAGGAAAAGCAGCAGATCGCTCGGCATTAAACACCACAGGCCTCGCGCTTATTGGCAGCATTGTTTTTGCCTTTGCCTACGTAAACGCCAGCTACAATATCAACCTGTTGTACGCCGTAATATTTTTTATTGGTTGCAGTGTCGGGTTAGCCACGCTCATTCAAAGTTTACTTATGGATGTATCACCTAATGGTCATGCCATGATTGGCGCATTAGTGCAATGTGCGTTCAATACCGCTAACGCAATTGGCCCCTGGGTTGGCGGTATTGCCATTGCTAATGGCGCTATGCCTAACCAAACCGGATATGTTGCCGCTGCATTGTTTGTCGGTGGCTTTATCATGTGGGTAATAAGCTACCTACAAATGAACAAAAAACAGACACCGTTGACCCCAAGCACAGTTTAACGGCGCAACAGCCTTACCGTTAGAAGGCGACAATAGTAATGAGCGGTTAATGTTAATTGCGAAACGAAAACAGTAATAGTGCTCAGGGCCTGCTGATCTTTGCAGCAAAAATCTAGAAAGATCAACAAGCCCCAACTCAGCACTCTTTTAATACCAATCAGGATAAATAAGTGATCCGAGATTGCGTAGAAAAAATCGTTAGAATCAGGCAGCAAGCGAGTTGTTCTAGCCTCAACATTGCTAACGACGTTATAAGCGATGTTAACCAGTAAGAATGATCCCATTCTTGTGCTGATTGATATGTGCTGATTGATATGTGCTGATTGATATAAGTGGGCCAAACCCAGGCTTTGAACGTATCGATTATAACATTCACAATAACCAATTTAAGAGCGCTGCCATGTTTTCATTTTTAAAGCCAGACCCAATCAAAAAACTGCGTAAACACTATGATCAAAAACTTGAACAGGCCATGCAAGCTCAGCGCAAAGGCGACATTAAAACCTATTCGTTGCTAACCGCAGAATCTGAAACAATTTGGCATCAAATTGAAGCGCTAGAAAAATCCAACAAATAGGTTAACGTTCGAGTGGATAACTGACAATATTATGAAAAACTGCGGTTTCGCTTACGGCATGATAACCATGAACTTGATCTGCAAAAAATCGACACCGCTGCCCACAACCCAGCGTTAGCCATTTTCCATCACAAAACACCGCCAATTCACCTTCGATAATAATAACATGTTCAATCACACCAACGCCGTGAGGCGCTGACATTTGCTGATGAAACCCACTTAAGGTGATTTCGAACATTTCAAACTGAGTTTGAGGGTTGTATGCAAATAACGTATGAATTTGCATATTGGGATCATCTGGAAATGTTTTTTCTGCAATCCTAACGCTATCTTCAGCCACCATAAATGCAGAAAATGATGTGTTTAAGCCACTGGCAATTTTCCAAAGTGTGGCAATTGTAGGGCTCGACTCTTGTCGTTCAATTTGCCCGAGCATGGCCTTAGACACTCCTGTCAACTTGGCGGTTGCATCTAAACTAAGTGCCTTTGTTTTTCTTATTGTTTTTAAGTGCTCTGCCATATGAGCCTTGATATCCATAATGCATACCGTCTTTCGTTAACACTGTAAGTAATTATACGTCATTTTACTGTCAACTCTAATATCTTGTGCGCTATAACAGCCAATGATATATTCCTCACACCTTGTGCGCTTTAACGCACAACTGACTAATTTACCGGCACGTCATTCATACAAAAATACGCAACGGACAACATAATGGCACCAAAAAACATCGCTATTAGCCATATTTCCGCCGGGTTCACCGCTGTGCTTGTCGGCTATACAAGTTCAATTGTTATTGTCATCCAGGCAGCGATTCAAGCTGGGGCCAATTCTGCACAAATCAGTAGCAGTTTGCTTGCTTTAGGCTTAGTGATGGGCGTGACCTCAATCGGATTTTCATGGCGTTATCGCACTCCAATTCTTACGGCTTGGTCAACGCCAGGAGCTGCAATGCTGATTGGAATTGTTGGTGATTTCAGCTTAAATCAAGTGATTGGCGCTTACCTTGTTTCAGCCGCGTTGATAACCATTAGCGGCATGATAAAGCCCATCACTCGAGGGTTATCAGCCATTCCGGTTGCGTTATCAGCAGCCATGTTAGCGGCCATTTTACTGCCCTTTTGCGTAAAAGCCTTTGTGCCACTTGCAAAAGAGCCTGCCGTGTTCTGCTTATTGTTTGTCAGTTTTATGGTAGCTAAACAATGGCTTCCCAGATATTCCATGGCCATTTTATTAATTATAGCCATAGGCTATGTCTTTCAAACAGATGTATTGACCGCAGCAGTACAAGCACAATTAAAATTAACAATTGCCTCGCCAGTTTGGATAACGCCAGAGTTTACGCTTTTGGCCATACTCAATATCAGTGTTCCTTTATTTATTATTACCATGTTGTCACAACATTTGCCGGGTATCGCCATGTTAAAAAGCTATGGCTATCAAACTCAGGGATCTGCGCTTTTATTTGGCACCGGCATGTCAAATGTATTACTGGCACCATTTGGCGTATTTAGCGTTAACCTTGCGGCAATATCCGCGGCTATTTGTATGGATAACAATGTTGATGACGATCCTAGCCAGCGCTTTAGGGCAACGATTTGGGCGGGAGTATTTTACATTTTTGCCGGATTATGGGCCAGCAGTGTGGTTGCATTATTTATGGCATTACCAAGCGCGGTGAGCAATATGTTGGCTGGACTCGCGTTAATGAGCACCTTACTCCTGTGCCTTCAAAATGCATTTAGCGCCATTTCTTATCGAGAGTCTGCACTGCTCACTTTTGTTTGCACCTTGTCAGGGATAAGCTTTTTGGGAATAGGCGCCGCAGTGTGGGGCTTATTGCTTGGCCTAACGCATATTGGTATGCATAAAAACAAACCCAACACGGTTATCAGGAGCGCCAAAACAAATAGTAAGTATTGATCTTTCAAGGGTATTTTTGCATTGCCAATAAACATGCAATTTGTGAGCAAACACTAAGAATAAAAATGCAATAAATCTTATGCTATTAACTCAAACTCATTGTGAGTTTGACGTTTACAGTAGGAGGTAATTATGTGGTGGAGAGTCGTCATCATAACGTTAGCTTTTCTATTATTAGGCGCACATTTTCTTCGCTTTAGTCAAACCGAATGGGCAATTATTGCCTGTACAATGCCGCTGCTTATGTTTATTCGCCATAATGTCATCAATCAATTATTAAAAATAACCCTATTATTAAGTGTTATTTTTGTGTGGGCCGTGACTACGTTTAACTTTATAGACATGCGCATCACCTTGTCTGAACCTTGGCTAAGGCTCGCGCTCATCATGACAGGCGTCATGTTATTTACCTTGTTTGCGGCATTTTGCACCAATGGATTACACCAGAGATTGCGGCATTAATTGGCTTGTTAACCTTTTGGCGCTAACCATTTTTTAATACTGTCTTTGCGGTAAAATAATAAGCCAGCAAACAAAACAATATAGATGCTTGGTTCAATAATTTCCGATTTTACCGACCAGTAAAAGTGAACCGGCGCCAATAGTGCAACTACGTAAATCCAATTATGCAGCGACTGCCAATGTTTACCCATTTTACGTTTAATGTTATGCGGTGAGGTTAACGCCAGCAAAGTCACAATCATCAAGGCTGCGGCGCCCACCAAAATGTAAGGCCGCTTAATGACTTCTTCAAACAATAGCTCCCACGCAAACAACAAATCTAAGCTGATAAACGCAGCAATATGTAATAGTGCATAAGCAAACACATACAAGCCGACTAAGCGACGTGTTTGAATTAACGCCGCCACTTTAAACCGTTTTGCAATGGGTGAGATTACTAAGGTCGCCAATAAGCTATTTATCGCCCCCATGCCAGTATAATGAATAATATATTGCACAGGATCGCCACCCGCATTGTCGGTTATCACCAGTACGATAAGATACAAAGCCGGCACTAAAAAAATGAGGTGCAAAACGACTTTAAGCCAAAATACACCTTGAGGGCTCAAACGCATTAATAAAAGGTCCTTAAATCAATATTTTTGTATAAATCGGCAACAAATTCACCATAACCATTAAACATTTGCGTAGGAATACGTTTAGCCGAAAACAACCCGCCCTCGCCTATACTGCGCTCACTGGCTTGCGACCAACGTGGATGGTCAACTTCAGGGTTCACGTTGGCATAAAAACCATATTCGTTTGGCGCCAGTTGATTCCAACTCGTCGGTGGTTGTTTATCTACAACACGAATACGCACCACAGACTTAATACTCTTAAAACCGTATTTCCACGGCACCACTAACCTAATTGGCGCTCCATTTTGTGGTGGCAATGTTTTACCGTATAACCCCACCGCTAAAAAGGGCAACTCGTTCATGGCCTCGGCTATGGTTAGCCCTTCAACATAAGGGTAATGAATACCGCCGCCCATTAAACGATTTTTTTGCCCGGGCATTTGTTCTGGGTCAAACAAGGTTTCAAACGCAACGTGAGTGGCATTTTGTTTCACACCGGCTTGTTTTAATAATGTCGCAAGAGAAAACCCCACCCAGGGAATAACCATCGACCATGCTTCGACACAACGTAAACGATAGGTGCGTTCCTCTAGAGCAAAACGCTTGGTGAGCGCCTGTAAATCTAAGGTAATAGGATTATCAACTAAGCCTTCGATAACTAAGGTCCATGGATCGACAGAAAACCCCTGAGCATTATCAAACGGGTCTGACTTGCTGGTACCAAACTCATAAAAATTGTTATGACGAGTGACCTTGTCCTCTGGTGTTTTGGCATCAGGCAACACAAATTGACGAGGTGTTGAATAATTTAAGCTCTGAGTGGCAAAAGGGTTTTTAGCTTTTTGCTCACCAAACAAATCAAAAATACCGGCTTGTACCTGCCCAGGTAAACTGGCACCTAAGGCGCCTAAACCTAACGCTTTGATAATATTACGACGGTCATTAAAAACCGACTCTGGTGTAACTTGATTTTCAGCCATATGCCATGGAGCACGCTGTAATATGCCAGGAGTAAATCGGTTTTTACGCGCCATAAATCACCTCTACAAATACCAATTATCATGAGTTTTATTGTCTTACATTGTTAATAGACAGGTAAGCTTAGTTTTTTATTTCAAATGAGTTAAAAATACTCGCTAATGTGGTTTACTAAAAACCTGATATCCCAGACTATACGGCTTCACCACTGGATTAGATTTAATTTTAATCATTAACAATAAAAAATCATAAAATCATGTTTTTGCCTCTTGCAGGCAGTTATAAGCCGTGCGACCCTTAGCCATTATTTTCTATCGGTTTTTGTTATGCCTTTTGCTGTGTCGTTAACTCCTCCACAAATTGCAGCGCTGATTGCGGTTGCGTTCCTTGCCTTTTTAATTGGCGCACTGATTAATCAGCGGTTAACCCGCCAACGTTGGGAGCAACTCAAACTCCAACATGAGCAAGAACACCTTGTATTAGTGAACGAAGCGCAAGCTGAAGCGTCGAGATTACAAGATATGCTCGACGACAAAATTGATCACAGTAATCATCTGCAAAATAAGATCGAGAGTTTAATATCACAGCTTTCAACGGCTGAAACTAAAGCCGACAGAGTGTACATAGTTGAACAACAACTGGCCGACACACAACACCGGTTAATGGAATCTCAGCTTAACTTAGCCAAGTCTAATGCCATACAACAAACCATTATGGTAAAAGCAGAAGCTGAACAAAAATCATTAGAAGATAAAATTGCATTACTGGAGTCAGCCGAAGAACGCCTTAAGCTGCAGTTTGAAAATTTAGCTAACCGCATTTTTGACGAACGAAGCGAAAGTTTTAAACAGCAAAATGTCACTCAAATTGACGGGGTGTTAGGCCCGCTAAAACAGCAACTGGAAGGATTTAGACGCCAAATCCAGGAATCTTATACCCATGAGCAATCTGAGCGTAGTGCATTAAAGCACCAGCTCGATCACCTGCGCGAACTTAATTTAAAAATGAGCCAAGATGCTATCAACCTCACCAAGGCATTAAAAGGCGACAACAAGCAACAAGGTAATTGGGGCGAAGTGATTTTAGAGCGGGTTCTGCAAGAAAGCGGCCTGCGAGAAGGCCATGAATATCACATACAACAAGATTTAAAAGACGATAACGGTAAGCGTTTCAAACCAGATGTTATTGTCCATCTACCTGAGCAAAAAGATGTCGTCATTGACGCCAAAATGTCACTCGTCGGTTACGAGCGCTACTTTAACAGCGAAGACAAAGACATTCGCGAACAGGCCATTAAAGAACATGCATTATCAATTAGGCAGCACATTAAAGGCCTAAGTCAAAAGGACTATCACAAACTACATGGCCTCAAGAGCCTTGATTATGTGTTGATGTTTATTCCAATAGAGCCGGCCTTTTTGTTGGCTATTGAGTACGACCCAAGTCTGGTTAACTTTGCGCTAGAACATAATATTATGCTTGTCAGCCCCACTAATTTGCTGGTAGCACTGCGTACTATTAACAACATTTGGCGCTATGAATATCAAAACCAAAATGCACAAAACATTGCCAAACAAGCCAGTCGAATTTACGACAAGCTTTGTGGGTATTTAGAAGACATGGAAAAGCTTGGCCGCGCATTAGACGGCGCTGATAAAAGCTATCAGAGTGCAATGGCTAAACTGTCATCTGGCAAAGGCAATTTAATCAGACAAGCACACTTTATGCAGCAGCTTGGCGTTGACACCAGCAAACAAATTGACAGACAACTGCTTAACAAAGCACTAGACGAATCAATAGAAACCGCGACACAACCATCAGATTAACAAATGGTTTAACGCGCAGATTAATCTTTATTTAATTGAAGCGCGCAATAGTAAGGCTTAAACGTAACTAATTTTATTATCGCAAACGAAGTATTGAGGCGGAGATTCTCATTTAAATGCGTAACACTTGGGTTAACACATTATTCACAGGCGCATTACTGTTAGCCGCTCCACTGGTTTTTATCAGTCAAGCCAGCGCGTTGACATCGCAGCAACAAACCTATCTTGACGCGCGTAAAGCGCTCGATAAAAAACAGCTGGGGCAATACCAAGCATTGCGCAAACAATTAGCAGATTATCCCTTAACCGTTTATCTTGACTACCACGCGACGATTGACCAAATCGTTCAATCTCCAGGTAATGCCGCCCTCAACGCCATTAACCAATTTGATACCACACCACTCTATAACAATGCTCGTTATCGCTACCTGCTCAATGCAGGAAGAAAACAACGCTGGCAAGATTTTTTAGTCATATCACCCAACACACCAAACGACATTCGCCTGCAATGTTATTACTACCAAGCGCAGCTTGATGCGGGCAATAAAGACATCGCATACAAAGGGATTGAACGTTTATGGGTACACGGTTATTCGCGCCCTAAAGAATGCGACCCGGTATTTGATATGTGGACAAAAGCAGGCTATCGCACCCAAGAAGTCATTTGGCAACGTCTGTTATTGAGTTTTCATGCCGGACAAAGCAGTTTATTAAGTTATTTGTCGCAAAAAGTGACCACTCACAGTCGCGAAGCAAAGTTACTGGTGTCGGTATACCGAGACCCGAACACCCTTCGCCATATCAACAAATTTAATAGTTCAAAACCGATTATTGGCAATATTGTCGACGCCGGTTTGCGTAAACTCGCCCAAAAAGACTTACATCAAGCCATTAAACTGTTTGTTAAATATCAAAAAGCTAACCGATTTGACCAGGCTGATGCTGTAGAGCTTAATCGATTTTTAGTTCGTAGAGCCCTAATCAAACAAGATCAAAAACTGCTTAGCCATATCGACAAGATGCTGCCGCTATTAGGGTTTGATGACTTATATGAAATGCGATTGCGCTGGGCACTGCGAGAGCTTGATTACACCACAGTCAATAAATACCTTGCGCTATTAAGTGACGAAGGCAAAGCCAACCCACGCTGGATGTACTGGCAAGCCAAAATGATGACCAGTAAAGACAACACGAAAGCGACACAATTGCTGCAGGCATTAAGCAGTCAACGTAACTTTTATGGATTTACCGCTGCACAGGCCTTAGGTAACCCATTGTCGATGAACAACGACAACCTCGCGCCTAACCCTGAACTGCAAAAACAGTTACATCAAGACAAAGGTTTAGCTCGTGTCATTGAATTAATGGCACTAGACAAACGCATCGATGCCCGCAGCGAGTGGGTCTATTTAATGCGACGTCACAACAGTGAACTAACCGCACAATATGGCTTGTTTGCACTCGAACAAGGCTGGCATGGGTTCAGTGTAGAATCCAGTATTCAGGGCCAATTATGGGACTCATTAGCCCTGCGTTTCCCACTGGCATCTAATGACGAATTTGTTAACGCCAGTAAAAAGTATAACGTCAATATTGATGAGATCAGAGCCATTTCTCGCCGCGAAAGTGCCTTTTACCCCTACGCTACATCAGGTGTAGGTGCACGAGGCCTAATGCAGTTAATGCCAGCAACCGCAAAACAAACAGCCCAAAGGCACAAAATCTCCTACAACAACGTAAAAGAGTTATACGAGCCTAAAGTGAATATCATGCTAGGCAGTGCGTATTACAGCGAACTACTCAAGCAGTTTGGTCAAAACCGAGTCCTTGCCACCGCCGCATACAATGCCGGTCCTGGGAGTGTTCGCCGTTGGTTACGGGCATCAAATGGTACATTAGATGTCATGACATTTATTGAAACTATTCCATACACAGAAACCCGAGAGTATGTCCAAGCCGTATTAAGTTACCGGATGATTTACCAACAAAGTGGGCAATCTAGCGATAGCATGTTTAGTTCTAAAGAACTGAACTACCGATACTAGCTTTATCTGCACGCTCAGGGTAACGTAACAGCTTGATAGCACCATTGGTCATCAAGCTGTTAAAACCATTAAGCGATAACCTCAATACGTTGAGGTTTACAGACTGGGAGCGAACGTGTCGCAATCAACTATCGAAACATTATTAAAACAACTAGCAAGCGTATTGTTAGGTAAGCCTGAACAAATTAAACTTGCAGTGACCTGCATTTTGGCCAAAGGTCATTTATTAATAGAAGACCTTCCTGGCATGGGGAAAACCAGCCTATCCCAGGGCATCGCTAGCAGTTTAGGCATGAGCTACCAACGCATTCAGTTTACCAGCGACATGCTGCCGGCTGACATTCTTGGAGTATCGATTTACAACAAAGAGCAACAACAATTTGTATTTCATAAAGGGCCAGTATTTAACCAAATGCTGCTCGCCGATGAAATAAACCGTGCCAGCCCCAAAACCCAAAGCGCGCTTCTTGAGGCCATGGCCGAGCAACAAATCACCCTTGACGGCATCACTCATCATTTAAGCTCGCCGTTTTTTGTGATTGCTACTCAAAATCCATTAGATCAAGCCGGCACCTTCCCGTTACCAGAATCACAACTTGACCGCTTTATGATGCGGATTTCGATTGGCTACCCAAGTCATGAGGCCGAATTGGCCATGTTAAAAACTCACACACAAGCGAGCAAACAAGCGCAGTTAGCTCAGTGCATTACTCCACAAGAATTGTTATTACTTCAACAACAAGTGGCACAAGTGGCAGCCTCTGATGCAGTACTAAACTACCTTATTGCCTTGGTCGATTTTTCGCGCCAGCACGATGTGGCCAGTGGTTTATCGCCTCGGGCCAGTATCGCGCTATTGCAAGCTGCAAAAGCATGGGCGTTTATCCATCAGCGTCAATATGTGGTGCCTGAAGATATCCAAGCGGTATTTGCATCGGTTGCCGAGCATCGCATTCGTAGCAGCAGTCAGTTTCAGGGGCAAGCACTGTCTGACACCATCCTTGCCAGTGTTAATCCGATCCGCTAAGGCTAAGGGTTAACATGGACAAACAACGCGCCAAATCAGCTAAGTCAACATACAGCCAACCGTCGTGGTTTTTGCGTGCTATCCCGGCATCGGTAACTCAACGCTGGGACCGCTGGCTAAAAAGGCGCTTACCGCCACAAAAGCACATCACCTTAAGCCACCGCAGCATTTTTATCTTGCCTAGCGGCTTTGGTTTATTTTGGATAGGCCTTATCGTACTACTGTATTTATTTGGCACTAACTATCAAAATAACCTGGTTATTGGCTTAAGTTTATTATTGGCCAGCGTGTTAAACACCTGCATTATTTACAGTTACAAAAACCTTGCCGGACTTAGCTTTAATGCCGTAAAACCCCCTATTGCGTATGCGGGTGATAGCACACCGTTTCCGATAATGCTCACCGCCAATGCCAGCAATAAGCATACAGACACAACCCATCAACAAATCTGTTTGCAATTTAGCCACCAGCGCCATACGCGGCTTAAACACATGGAACAACAAACGATTGCCACTGTGCCGTTTGAACACCCTAAACGCGGTTACCTAAACCCCGGCAGGATAAAAGTATCATCTCATTTTCCACTAGGTTTATGCCGTGCATGGTCTTATGTAGACCTTGATATTCAACACGTGATTTTTGCAAAACCCGAAGCCAGCGACATCATTCTTACCAGCCAAGTGAGCGACAACGACAGTCAATATGAGCACGGTAAATTACGCCCTGGCGTTGATGACTACAAAGGCTTAAGAGCATACGTGCCAGGTGAGTCACTAAAGCAAGTGGCATGGAAACAATGGGCACAAGACAAAGGCATGCTGTCAAAAGAGTTTGCCGAGCCAGAAGGCTTGCCCGTATGGCTCAACCTCGCCAATTCTAGCGGAAAAGACATTGAGCAACAGCTTAGCCGTTTAGCTTGGCAAGTTGATAAACTCAGCCAATCACAGCAAATTTTTGGGCTAAAACTTGGACACACCGTAATCAATCAACAAACCGGCGAAGCCCATCGTATTGCATGTCAAACGGCTATTGCCACCTATCAAGTGTATGGCAGCATCAATCCTGATTTTACACCAAGTACAGCACAGGTTGAGGCGACATAATGAAAGACAACTTTGACGCAATCATCAGCCGCAACACCCTTTTTTGGCTGCTAATAACCAATGTTGCTGTGCTAAGCCCGTTATACGAACAAGCCACACTCTGGAGCATCGGCATTTGCGCCATTTGTTTTGTGTGGCGGATAGGTATTTACCTAGGCAAAGTAGCTGCACCGCCAAAATTCTTAGTCACATCTTTAGCTATCGGGGCCGCCATCACCCTCGCCTTAGTCTCAACTGAAATCGGTTTACTCAAAGCGTTAATCAACCTGCTCATATTAGGTTATGCCCTTAAATACATAGAAATGCGTGAGCAACGCGATGTTAAAGCCATTGTATTGGTAGGGTATTTTCTTATCGCCCTGACATTATTAGACCAACAGGGCATGCTCAATACCTTGCATTTACTTGTGGTTGTGATCATCAACACCGGTATTTTAGTGAGCGTTTATCAAGATAAATCTAACAAGCTGGCCAACCTTAGTTTTAGCGTTAAATTAGTACTACACAGTTTACCGTTAGCCATACTTTTATTTGTGGTATTTCCGCGTTTAGGGCCATTGTGGATGGTACCTAACATGAAGTCAGCCACCACAGGTTTATCTGATGAAATGTCATTTGGCGACATCAATAAGTTGACTCGCTCCGCCGAGCTGGCTTTTAGAGTGGGATTTGATAACCCAGACGGAAGTACCACAGGCCCTGCAAATCAAGATTTATATTGGCGTACATTAGTCATGGAAAACTACGACGGTAAAACATGGCGCCAAGACCCAAGCATTAAAGATTTACAACGCCAGGCGTTCTTTCAAAAACCACAACGCGATAGGCCAATTGCTTCAGCGCAAAATAAAATTGAATACGTTGTCATTAGCGAGCCAAGCCATCAAAAGTGGTTATATGGTCTCGACGAAGCCTTTAGTGAAAACAGCCAAATTGTTGAACTGCCAGATTACACTTTGTATTCACTTAGGCCTATCGATCAACGAATAAGTTACCGCGTCACCTCATACCCCAATAATGTTATGGAGTTAACGTTAAAGGATAATACTAAAAAGCTCAATTTGGCATTACCTGCAAACAGTAATCCTAAAACCCACGCCTTAGCAAAAAAGTTTACGCAAGACTATCCCGAACCGCAGGCTCGGATAAACGCGATGATGAATTACTTTGCCGAACAAGCCTATTACTACACCTTGAGCCCACCGACCGTTGGCGAGCAACAAATCGATGATTTTTTATTTGATAATCGCGCCGGTTTTTGTGCTCATTACGCCTCAGCCTTAGTGTTTATGGCCAGATCAAGCGGTCTGCCTGCGCGCATGGTAACAGGCTATCAAGGCGGTGAGTACAATCCACAAGCAGGTTATTACAGCGTTTATCAATATATGGCTCATGCATGGACAGAAGTGTGGCTAGAAGGTAAAGGCTGGCAGCGTTTTGACCCAACAGCAATGATAGCGCCCCAGCGAATTTTAGATGGCTTTGATGCCACATTTGACAGCCAAAGTAGCTATTTACAAGACAGCCCCTTCAGCCCTTTAAGAATGAAACAATACCCCTGGCTCAACGAGTTACGCCAACAGCTCTCAAGCCTCGATTACTATTGGAGCGTGTGGGTACTGGGCTTTGATGAAGAGCGAAAACAGCAAGTGTTATCTAAACTGCTAGGAGATGTCACCAGCAGTAAAATTGCGTTAATGATGATACTCAGCTTTATCGTTATTGCCTTAATCATTGGTTATTATGCGGGCCTATTTAATATTGATAACACAGAAGATCCGCTCAATAAACGTTACAATTTGATTTGTCAGCGTTTGGCTAAAAAAGGCGTGCCGCGCCCACAAGGGCAGACGCCAAGCGACTACGCCAAAACTGTTGAGGCTAAGCTGCAACAACACCCTGCTATTGCCACAAAATTTATGGCATTAAGTGATGAGTTTATGGCACTTAAATACCAACCGCTAAGCGCTGAACAAACTCAGCAACACATGAAACAATTTATGCGTTTGTATCGTCTGCTACGCCTACGCTTATTGCGCAGTTGATCTGCAAACAACCTTGCCGATGGCGAGTTTTGATTGCTGAAATTAGTCAGAGTCCATAGAATGAATTAATGTCAAATCAGCGAGTTGCCCATGCTTACCTTAATTCAATCAAATCAAATGGAAGTGTTATCGCAGCAGTTAGCCAAACTGCTTGCAATGAGCTCAGATAACAAGAGCATATTAAGTGGTGAGCATATTCTGGTACAAAGCCCAGGCATGTCGACTTGGCTGCGATTAGAAGTGGCTAAACACAACGGTATTGCAGCGGCACTGACCTTTCCATTGCCATCGAGTTTTACTTGGCAATTATGCCATGACTTACTGCCCAATGTGCCCAAAGACAACGCCTTTACAAAAGCAGCCATGACATGGAAACTCATGGACTTATTGCCAGGCTTGTTAGACAACAGCGACTTTGGCCCGTTAAAACAATATTTAACACCACAAACAAAATCTGCCGAAAATACACAACCCAACCAAGAAAACAGCAAGGAATACGGGCAAACATTGCAGGCTAATGACACTGCCCATGACGCCATAAAGCTGTTTCAATTGTGCGGACGTATTGCCGACATTTTTGACCAATATTTAGTCTATCGTCCTGAGTGGATCCTCGCTTGGGAGCAAAACCAAGCGTTAAGCCAATTGGATAAACCGCTTGAATTAGATCAAAACCAGCGTTGGCAGCCCATATTGTGGCGAGCACTGGTGGAGTATAATCGCAACCAACTGCAAGCAAGTCATTACCACAGGGCAAATTTACACGCAGATCTCCTGGCTGCGCTGATAAACCCAGACACAGACTTATCCATGTTACCTGAGCGTTTATATGTGTTTGGTATTTCGTCTATGCCGCCGCAAACCCTTGACGTACTTTATCATTTAGCGTCGCGTATTGACGTCATCATACTGTCATTAAGCCCTTGTCAGCATTATTGGGGCGACATAGTTGAACCCAAAGCCCGAGCAAGAATGGCTCTACAATACGCCAATAAAAAACAGCTTGAACAAGGCTGGGAAGACAAGCTCGAAGTCGGAAATCCATTGCTGGCAAACAATGGCCAAATGGGCCGTGAATTGCTGGATTTAATGTTAAGCCTCCCCCCAGAGCACACCGACTTTGGCTATGACTGTTATGTAGAACCCGAGCCAAATAATCTCTTACGGGGTGTGCAATACGACATATTGCAAATGGAAACATTAGGCCAACCTTTGGGCCCAGATGCCGATATATATCAAGACATTGACGCACGCCGAGAACTCACCCCTAATGATGATTCAATAACACTGCGCAGTTGTCATAGCGCATTAAGAGAAGTTGAAACCCTACACGACCATTTGCTTGAACTGTTATCAAACGATGCGAGCTTACATCCCAAAGACATTGTGGTGATGATGCCAGATGTCGCCGCTTACGCACCGTTTATCGATGCCGTATTTGGTACCGCCAACAGCCAATATTTTACCGATAAAAACCCGCAAAAAGGTGACTACTACCTGCCCTATGCCATCGCCGACCGAGGCGCAGCACAAGAGTCACCCTTAATTAACAGTTTTTTAAATCTACTGAACATAAACCAAAGCCGTTTTGGCCTGACTGAAATAATTAGCATATTAGAAGTGCCAGCCATTTTGCGTCGTTTTGAACTCGATGATGACGAATTGTCGCTTATTCGTCGCTGGCTAGACGAGGCTAACGTGCGCTGGGGACGCGACGAACACACTCGCAGTCAATTAGGGGTATTACCCTTTACTCAAAACTCATGGGCTTTTGGCATTAAACGGCTCATATTAGGTTATGCGTTTAACGATCAAGCCGACATATACCAGGGCGCGTTAACGGTACAAGGGATTGAAGGCCAATCATCTCAAGCACTCGGTAAACTGCTTAACTTTTTAGAAACCATAGACACCTACTACAGCTTATTTGCTCGCGATTTTAGTACACGCGAACGCCTAAGCCAGTTGCAACAATTACTGGCCGACTGCTACGACACCAATGATGACGAACGTGAGCAAATACAGGCCATTCGTGATGCCTTAGTTGCACTGGAAACCGAACTCGACAATGCGGGCCATCAAGGCAAGGTCAATATTGAAGTATTAAAACAATGGTTTAATCAACGGTTAACCGAATCCCGCGTTGGCCAACGTTATCTTGCTGGTAGCATTAACTTTTGTACCTTAATGCCAATGCGTTCAATCCCGTTTAAGGTGGTGTGCCTACTGGGCATGAACGATGGCGTATATCCTCGAGTACAACATCCTGTAGGCTTTGACTTAATGGCCCACTTTGGCCCTAAAAAAGGTGACCGCTCTCGCCGCCTAGACGACCGATATCTGTTTTTAGAAGCCTTACTGTCTGCTCGTCAGCAACTGTATATCAGCTATATTGGCCACAGTGAACGCGATAATGCTGAGCGGATCCCATCAATGCTAGTGTCTGAATTAGTGGAATATTGCCAACTCAGCTACCTGCCATCGGCGCTAAAACGTCAACACGAACACACTGGCAACATCAGTGCCGACGACGCTGACAAACAAGTGTTGCAACAACTCATTCAAACCCAGCCATTACAGCCGTTTGATGTAAAATTATTCAGTGCCAATGCCCAACATAACGGTCATTTACAACAAAGTTATAATGCACAGTGGTGTCCACCCTCTAAGCAAGGAACGTTTAGTATGCCATTTTTCAATCAGCCATTGCCCTTATCAGCAGAACAAGCTGACGAAGTGTTTGCTCATGCTTATATTGATAACCAAGGTGTCAAAGTTGTTGAACTAGAGCTGTCATCACTGATCCGTTTTTACCGTAATCCAGCGCAATTCTTTTTTAATCGCAGCCTAAAAGTAGATTTATCACTAGACATTCAAGCTGATGACAATGACGAACCTTTTAGTCTTAATGCCCTTGAGCGCTTTGTATTGCAATTGTCTATGGTCAATAACGCCATTGAAAATAAACTGAGCGTGCCAGACGATGCATTAATCAACAGATTAAAGGCCAGTGGCGAGTTACCCATGGCGCCTTTTGATAACGTGTTGCTCGCACAATACCAACGCGACATTACGCCACTTATAAACCGTGTGCAGTTTTTACAAGACGATCAACCCATGCACACGGTCAATATCGACTTGTTATTTGACATGAAAATCCAAGACAGCAGCTCGCCATTACGGGTTAACCTCGTTGGCCGCATTGATGATATTTTACCCAAAGGATTAGTCAATTATCGCCCAGGTACAGCACACGGGCGTGATTTTATTCGCATCTACTTACGTCATTTGTGCCTAAATGCCATGGCCGGGCAAACCACTCAATCTGAACATTGCGCCAAACACGGTTACAGTTACTTACTCGACATTGGTCATTTTCATGCCTTTGCTCCACTCACATCAGAACAAGCAACAAGCCAATTATTGCGCTTTATCGAGTGTTTTATTCACGGTCAACGCCAGCCATTATGTTTTATGCCTAAAACGGC
Organism: Shewanella inventionis; assembly: GCF_014641855.1. GTDB lineage: Bacteria > Pseudomonadota > Gammaproteobacteria > Enterobacterales > Shewanellaceae > Shewanella > Shewanella inventionis. The sequence goes on along the minus strand of NZ_BMII01000031.1, from coordinate 31,163 downwards.
CTTTGCTTACGTTGAAGCCGAAGGTGATCACCAGGAAAAACTGCTTAAAGCGAAAGCCAAATGGGATGATGGCCAACATCAATTTGGCGAAGGGTTTGACCCGCACAATCAACGATTATTTCAATTTCCTGACGATTTCAACGAAGCCACCTTTGGCCAACTCAGTCATCACTTATTGCAGCCCATGTTAAGCCTGTATACCAAAGATAAGTTGGCCGAATTAGACACTTTTGTCAGTAAAAGTGCCGTAGAGGTATTAAGCCAATTTATTGCGAAATCGCACAATGTTGGAGCACAATAATGACCAATAATGTCACACCATTAAATGCCCTAACATTGCCTTTTTATGGTACAAGCTTAATCGAAGCCAGTGCCGGCACAGGTAAAACCTATACTATATCGGGATTATATTTAAGGCTGCTGCTTGGCCATTGCGGCTACACTCCATTAACTTGCGAGCAAATTTTAGTGGTTACCTTCACGAATGCCGCCACTGAAGAGCTTCGCGACAGGATCCGTAAACGCATTAACCTCGCATTTAAACGTTTTTTGGGTCTACCCATTAACGACCCGTTTATTGAACAGCTATATCAAGACACAACTGAAGATGAGCGCCCAATTGCCCTGCGCCGCCTCGATTTAGCGCTAAAATCATTAGATGAAGCCGCCATTTTTACCATTCACGGGTTTTGCCAGCGCATTTTGTCAGACATGGCCTTTGAGTCTTCACTCTTGTTTGAGTCTGAATTCACCTTAGATGACAGCGAATTTTTACATCATGCCGTGCGCGATTTTTGGCGAGAGGTCTGCTATCCACTCCCGCCGCTGTTAGCCCAGGCCATTAGCGAACACTTTGCTGAGCCAGACTATTTAGCCAAAAGCTTGCGCCCGCTATTAGGCGCAACTCAGGCAAAGTTAGCGAATAACCCCATTGCATTTGACAAGCTCAGCGAACAATTAACCGTCTGTTTGAGCCGGTTTAAGCGCTTGTGGCAAGCCAAACAACAAGACACCTTTGAATTACTCAGCGCATTACCGCTAAATGGCCAACGTTTTGGTAAAGCCAGCGACAATTACCCCAAACTTGCCAAGGTATTTGACGACATCAGTCACTGGGTTGCCGTTGGTCAGGGCTTACCACCTATAAAAGCCCTAGAACACATTGCCTTATCCGATTTAAAGCTAAACAAAGGCGGTGTAGTTCCAACGGCAGCACAAGCTCCACTGCTTGAACACATCGATACGTTACTTGAATTAATACAACAGCTTATACCATCGTTTTTAGTCCGTGCACGCGACGGTATTCGCCAGCGTTTTACCGGGCAAAAACAGCAACGCAACTTAATGACACCTGACGACCTATTGCTCAGTTTAGCCATGGCGCTCAGCCACAATCCACTCACTTTAGGCCAAGCGATTGCAGCGCGATTTCCTGTGGCATTAATCGATGAATTCCAGGATACCGATCCACTGCAATTTGCCATTTTTAATCAGGTATATCAGCAGCCATTAGCATCACAACTTGAACTCGAACCACACCAAGACAAAGCACCTGGTAAACTCAGTTTGTTAATGATCGGTGACCCTAAACAGGCCATTTATGCCTTTAGGGGCGCAGATATTTACACTTATATCGCTGCGCGGCAACAAACCCAGGCCCACTATAACTTAGACACAAATTATCGCTCATCGTCATCATTAGTCGCGGGCGTTAATCAGTTATTTAGCCAGCATACCAATCCATTTATAAACAGCGAAATCCCGTTTGATCTCGTCAAAACGCCAAGCTCTGCCACTCATAAAGTGCTTAAAGAAGCAACAAAGCGTAAAGACACATTGAGGATAAAACTGTTAGCTGAAGACAGCGATATTGGGCTCAATAAAGCCACAGCAAGACAAAAACTGGCCAGCGATGCCGCCAGTGAAATAAAACGCCTACTCACAGAGTCGCAACAAGGCCATTGCGGTATTCAAACGGCCAAAAATGAACCCGATGAGCCACTCATCGCTAAACACATAGCCGTCCTGGTGCGCGACCGTAACGAAGCCGCTATCATGCAGGCTGAGCTTTCAGCACGGCAAATAGGCGCAGTGTTTCTTAGCCGTGACAGCGTATTTAACACCCTTGAAGCCCGTGAAATGGCCATTCTATTACACGCATTAGCTACGCCTAAAAATGAACGGGCTATTCGAGCGGCACTCGCCACAGAGCTTGTGGGTTTTAGTGCTCTGCAAATTCATCAATTTAATCAAGACGAAGAGCAACGCCAGCAAGTCCTCAGCCAATTTATACATTGGCATGAGCTTTGGCTGCAGCGTGGTGTAATGCCAGCATTACTCAATTTTGCCAGTGAAACCCAATTAATTCATCGCTACTTATCGCTGTCGCAAACCAATACCACAAGAGACATTGCCGAGAATGATGACAATGATGACGCGCCGCTGAGCACCAAAGGTTCAGGCGAGCGACGCCTAACCGACTTTAGACATTTAGCAGAATTGCTTCAACAAAAGGCTACCGAACTCGACGGCAGCAGCGCCTTAATCAATTGGTACAAACAACAACTTATCAGCACCCAAAGCGGTGATGAGCAACAGCTACGCCTAGAGAGCGAACAAAACCTGGTGCAAATTGTCACCATACACAAAAGCAAAGGCTTAGAATATCCGGTGTGCTTTGTGCCGTTTATCAGCCTGGCCAGAAATAACAACCGACGCCCAACGCCCATGCTTTACCATCAAGACGAACAATTAGTGTGGGACATAGACGCCACCGATGAAGGTTGGGAGCAATTAAAGCAAGAGATTCTCGCCGAAGACTTACGCCTACTTTACGTCGCATTAACGCGCCCTGTGTACCTATGTTACTTATATATTGCCAATCAAAGCAGAATATTAAAGGCTGGGATCAGTAGCCAACTTCACGAAACTGGCATTGGCTATTTGTTGGGGATCACCGATAAAAACACCGACTTTAATCTTATTCAAACCAAGGTTAAACACATTGCCACTATCGATGCCATCAGTGTTGAACAAGTCAGTGACACCATAGACACCAGCTCACTGGCTAAAATCGACGATAACGACATTGAGCTATGCGCCAAACAAGTCACCCGTAAGCAAAGCCTTGCATGGCGCGTTGGCAGTTATTCAGGTTTGGTTAAACACCTGCCCCACGAACGAGTCGCGCCAGGCGCTGACGATGAAGACTTTAGCGACGAACTGCTGCAATTGCAGTTACAAGATGAAACCCTAGACGAGCCACAACTTGACCGTTTTAGTTTTGAACGCGGTGCCAATGCCGGTAGCTTTATGCATTTAGTCTTAGAGCTATTTGACTTTACAAAAGCCGATACCGAGCTGCCAGGCGCACTGCAAAAAGCCATGAAGCAATATGGCTTTGATGAAACGCTCTGGTTTGACCCATTAAGTTTGTGGTACCAGCAAATTTTAGCGACGCCGTTAACCAAGCATCAGTCGACAAACACGGGCTCAGACGCCATCTGCTTAATGCAATTACCGCTGAAGCAAACCCGTGTCGAAATGGAGTTTTATCTGCCTATTTCAGCTTTACAAGCACAACAATTAAACCCGATTTTACAACAATACGGGTATATTGCCGGCCTCGACTTTGACACCTTGCAAGGCATGTTAAAAGGCTTTATCGACTTAACCTTTGAACACCAAGGTCGCTTTTACATCGCCGATTATAAATCGAACCATTTAGGTAATCACTTTTCAGACTACAACCAAACCGCCATGGAAAATGCAATTAACAGCCACCGTTATAACTTGCAGTACATTTTGTATACCCTAGCGTTACACCGCTATTTAAGCCTTAGGCTTCCGGGCTACAACTATCAACAACATATCGGTGGATGCTATTACTTATTTTTACGTGGTATGAGCCCAGATCACCCCGGCAGCGGCGTGTTTTTTGATAAGCCACCTCAAGCATTAATTGAACAACTTGATACGCTATTTATGGGGCAACACCCCACATCGACGGTGGAGGCGCCATCATGTTAATGCTGACACAACCAATTGGCGAGCTACTAAAACAGTGGCAAGAACAACGCATAATTACACCGTTAGACCGCCACTTTGCTCTGGAATTGGCAAGAATAGAATCGATTTCAACGATAGATGACCACTCAGACAATGGATCTTCTGAATTATTTTTATTGGTTTGCGCCCTCTTAAGCCAACAATTATCAAACCAACACAGTTGCTTGGTGATTGAGCAGATAAATCTGGCCAATCCCATGACAGAAGACACGCACAGGCAAACGCAAGTCAATTGCCAAATTACAATAAGCCACAATCAACTCATTGAGCATATTAGTCAATTCGATGCGGTTGGCGCTGGTGGTGAAAATAAGCCACTCATTTTAGAGCACGGCCGCCTGTACCTAAATAAATACCACTTTTTTGAAACGCAAGTGGCCAACAAACTCACTCAACTGGCATCTCAGCCCATCAAAATTGATCTGAGCCAAAGCCAGTTACCGCAGCTTATTGAAAGCCTATTTAAGGCTAACTCTACACACCAACAAACGTTTGACTGGCAAAAAATCGCCACGGCGACTGCATTACTCAACGCATTAGCCGTGATCACTGGCGGCCCGGGCACAGGTAAAACAACCACAGTCACTAAGTTGCTATTGTTACTGCTGACACAATCGAATCTCACCATTCGTTTAGTAGCCCCCACAGGCAAAGCAGCAGCAAGATTAAGCGAATCCATTAAAGCTTCCAAACAGCGTTTGCTTAATGAATTATCCAACCTGGAAAACGCAAGCATTGCTAGGGTATTGAATGATGCATTAACGCGGATCCCTGAAGAAGCCTCAACACTGCACAGGTTATTAGGTGTCATTCCTAATTCGCATCAGTTTAGGCACCACCAGCACAATCCATTGCGATTAGATCTACTCGTGGTTGACGAAGCCTCAATGGTCGACTTGCCCATGATGTACAAATTGCTTAGCGCCCTACCACCTCACGGCAGACTGATATTGTTGGGCGATCAAGATCAGCTCGCCTCAGTCGAAGCCGGGGCGGTACTGGCTGATATTTGTGTCGGATTAAAACAAACTTCTGCTCATGCAACCACACCCTGGTCAATGCGTTACAGTGCCAGCCAAGCACAAAATATTGCCAACTTAACCGGCCAAGATGTTAGCCAATTTATTCATCCACAACCGAAAATCGGCGACAGCTTATGCATGTTAATGCACAGTCATCGTTTTAAAGGCGATGCCGGTATCGGCTTATTAGCCAATGCGGTAAATCAAGGTAATACCGCGGCTATTGCGCAAGTGTGGCAAAGTAATCATGCCGAACTACATTGGTTTGAACATACGCAGGAACTACTAAGTCAAAATCAGGGTAAACAGCAATTACTCACAATGTCAGTGCAGGCATATGGTGAATATTTACAACAAATTCAAGCTAACCAACACGCCTTTGCTAGTGCAAGTCAGGGGGGGGATCACACATTTAATTTGCCTCATAGCGAGCAAAGCATCATCGATAGCTTTAACCAATACCGTATTTTATGTGCCATGCGTGCCGGTGAATTTGGCGTTGAAGGGATCAACATTGCAATGACCGAAAGCTTAACTCAGGCTAAGTTAATCAGTGCTCAGGGCGAGTTTTATCTTGGCAGACCAATCATTATTCAAAGTAACGATTACAACCTAGGCTTATTCAATGGCGATATTGGCTTAATTTTACAAGACCGCAATAAACCTGAGCGATTAATGGCCCATTTTGTGATGGCTGATGGCAGCTTATTAAAAGTATTACCAGCAAGATTACCAAGCCACGAAACCTGCTACGCCATGACGGTACACAAAAGCCAGGGCAGCGAATTTGATAAAGTCAGCTTTGTATTGCCGCCGCGCCCTAGCGTGTCACAATGGCAACTGCTCACCAAAGAATTGCTTTACACCGCCATTACCCGAGCTAAAAACCATTTTTACTGTTTAGGCACAAGCCAATTATTTGAAAAGGCCAGTAAACAAGCCACCTCAAGAGCCTCAGGTTTAGCATGGCGATTATGGGGTGAAGATGACACAAAGTAATAAATACTCCCCCCTTATTAGGGAGTGTTCTTAGCACGAATAGATCATCCTTTTTGATAAGTGTCACAGAGGATTTTTAATGTTATTTTGCTTGGCTTAAGGGGTAAATTTAACAACAATCACTAAAAGGACTTTTTAATAAATGAAGCACACCTTAGCAACAATGATTTTGGCACTCTGTTTGCTGCCAGCAACAACCTTTGCCCGCGATGATATTGGCAATTACACGATAGCAGATGCCATGAACACAGATCATGCTAAAAATAAGCTTGGCGACAGTGTCCGTTTTTATTTTGGCGATCAAACTTATGGTGATCCCCAGCAAACAATGGGTGAATTTAGCACCAGTAAAAAAACCAACGCCTTTAATAAAACCGATTTAGAGGCATGCCAATGGGTATTTTTATCGGCGATGATTGCTTTAAAAGATCGTGCGATAAAAGAAGGCGGCAATGCGGTGGTTGAGATTAAATCAAACTACAAGCATAACCTCACCAGCAGTAATGACACGTTTCAATGTGGTGCGGGCGCATTAATGGCAGGTGTCGCATTAACGGGAAAAGTAGTAAAACTCTAATTTATGCGTCTAGGGTCTGTTGAACTTTGCTGGTTAAATTTTGTTCGAGTTAAAAACGTTTTAATCGAGGCGAATGGATTGATGCCTAGCAATCTAAGCAACTCTTTATTCGCAAAGAGTCATTCAACAAAGAGTAAAACGTTTTTAGCCGAACCTTTCAGGCAGCGTTTGTTGGCCATTTTTACTGCGTTATCGACTTTTTATGTAGAATAACTACACCTCAAAGTCTCTGCCTTGTAGAAATGGCCAACAATTCGCTGCAAAAATAACCTTGAAAGTTCAACAGACCCTAGACATAACCATCAAACATCGTTTGATGGTTATTTTGTTATTGGTAATTAGGATAACCTGCCAACAATACGGTATCCTTAGCCAAAATAGTTAACCGCAGCCTTTAATGCCTTCAAATCTTATTGCCAAGTTTACCGATATTGCGCCGAGCGCCTCACCTCAATCAGGCAGTGCTATCGACACCATTACGCCAAGAAAAAATCCGATAACCTGCTCAAACTGTCAAGCATGTTGCTGCCGATTAGAAGTGATGTTAATTACCGAAACCGGCGTGCCTAAAGCCTATATCGCTAAAGATGATTGGGGCGGGGAAGTGATGCGCCGCCTTGATGATGGTTGGTGCGCCGCCCTGGACAGAGACACCATGATGTGTTCAATTTACGAACTGAGACCACTTATTTGCCGTGAGTTTGAAATGGCCGAATATGAGTGTGAATCTGAGCGTAAGGCATTTGGTATTTAACAATGAGGCATTATTGCTGGCAATTGTTAAATACCAACAACCAGCAAACAACGCCCAACAGCATAAGGCTAGCTATCAGTGATTTGAATGTAAAATATCTGGTAAAGCCCAGCTCGTCACCTGATGCTGGCCTTGCCAATCTTCAATGGTTAACCAGATTTTATGCTCTGCACGCAATACTTCAGGCGCAATGGCATGCACTTCTTGTCCATGTTGGCTACCGTGTAAAATCCCTGCGTCCCCTAACTGTAATGTCGCCAAAGGTAGAGGATCGATACCAATGGTTAAATATGCCTGGCGGATCGCACTCACCTGCCCTTTACTGAACAAGAGTAAAAAGTCTTTGGTATAAGTACCATCATGCAGATATGGGGCATCTACATTGTAAGGAATTGGCGTAACTTCAAATGCCCCCTGCTCCTGAGTGGGCAGCGCATCAGGAAATTGTGGAAACAGAGACTGATATAAAAAATAGCCAACGAGCACTAATATTAAGCCATTGATTTTATATTTGTAACGGTTCCAAAGCGTATTTTGCATGCGGGCCATTAGTGACTCTCCTGTTTAACAAAGTGCGAGTTAACACTCGAGGTCACGTCTAAATCAGCTTTAGCGGCTTTGACAGTGCGCCCTCCCCACATTAAAAAGCCTGTAATCGACATGCCCGTGAGAAAAATGCCAAAAATAAACCAAATCGCTTTTGTCCATAGCCCACCAATTGTGCCGTAATGCAGCGGATCGGCAATGTGCGATAGCGTTTGTAATGTGGTCATTTTTGCAGGTGTTCGCTCGCTTTCAATCGCTCCATTCCATGGGTTAACTGTTACACCATAAGCGTATTGGTCATAAAAAATATGATCGCCTTGACCATACACTTTATACGTATCTCTTTGGTGCTCTGGCAGCATGACATAGGTACTTTTAAAGCCAGGAAATTGCTGCTCAGCAACCTGTAATGCATTAGACAATGTATAAGGTCTTGTCGGCGCCTCATTAGACGACATAGGCACCTGACTGACTTCAATTAACGGTGCGTGCTCTTCAAGCTCAATATGATTGTGCCACATCATCGCTTGTGCCAAATACCACAAACCAGTAATGCTCATCAGCAGCAAAAACCACATCGACCATACACCCGCTAAACGATGTAAATCTGCAAGCAGTGTTTTTTTGCCTTGAGTAATACGTAATTTAGGTTGAGTAAAAGCCCGCCAGAAATTTTTATACACTACCAGCCCAGTAATGAGCGCGCCAAGCATCACAATGGCCATTGCACAAACAATGTAATAGCCCACGCTGTAATTACTATGCCAAGGAAACAGCAACCAGCCATGCAAAGACCGCATAAAATTAATGAAGGTGATGCCTTGGTTAATCTCCTGAATGTCACCTGTGTATTGGTTGACATAGGCAATAGCAAACGGCACGTCTTTATCGGTAAAAATAACCGCATTAACCAAATAAGGCTCAAAACTCATAACCGTTGAAATACTGGCCGTTGGGTGCGCTTGCTGAACAATCTCTACCAGTTCCGACATCGGTTTTTCTTTGACTTGCTGTGGATTACTTGCACGAGCTTCAGGGTTAGTCAGCCAGGTTAACTCATGGCTAATGACTGAAATGGTCCCTGTAAGGCACACAAAACAAAAAATGATCCACACGGGTAATGAAAACCAGCCATGCAGCCTAAACCAAAATCGATTATTAAGTTTTGCCATCTGTCTTCCGAATCTGTTCGCGGCCTAAGTAAAGACCAATATCGCCCATATGCTAATACGATTGATAACCAATCTCAACAAAAATAGAATGATAATCATTATTAATTGTAAATAATGATTTATTGATCGCGTTTTGTGTTTTTTATCTCAATACTGGGTTGTAAATGATAATGATTAACAATACCATTCGTGCACCTTAACATTGTGTCACGGTGTTAATTCCAGTCATTTTAGTAATCAGGTAAGGCAAACCATGCAACCTAAAAATATTTTTGCACTTTCAACATTAGCTTTGGCGATGGGCCTTTTCGTGCAGCCCCAAGCCCATGCTGCCGAGCAACAAAATGCAGATAGCAATGAGCCAAATATCGAAAAAATCCAAATTATAGGCGTGCGCTATAAACGTGTTAGCCAAGGCGCAACCGGATTAACCATGGAGATTGATGAGACACCGCAATCAATCAGTGTGGTCAGCAACGAGCAAATCACTAACTTTGCCGCTAACAACCTTAATGACGTGCTTCGTCTGGCGACAGGTATCAATGTCGAAGAGTGGGAAACCAACCGTACGCAATATACCTCTCGCGGTTTTGAAATTAAAAGTACCCAAATTGATGGGGTCGGCTTACCCAATGATTGGGGGATTGTGACCGGAGCAATGGAAGCTTATGGTTACGAAAAAATTGAAGTCATTCGCGGTGCAAACGGCTTACTTACAGGTATTGGTAATTCTGCTGGTACCATTAATTACGTACGCAAACGCCCAACAAACGAAAATGAAGGTGAAGTGGGTGTGTCATACGGTACGGACGATTTTAAACGCGTGCAAGCCGATTACTCAGTCCTGTTAACAGACAGTGGCAGTTGGGCTGCTAGGGTTGTCGCGGTTGCCGAAGATAAAGACTCCTACTTAGACGGCCTAGAAAATGACCGTGGCTATCTTTATGCTGTCGTTGACGGACAATTAACCGATAATTCAACATTAGCATTTGGCTTTTCTTACCAAGATGCCAACACCGATGGCAATACCTGGGGCGGATTAGTGTTTAATTACACTGACGGCACCCAGGCCGAATGGGACACAAGCGCAACAACCACCCAAGAATGGACCATGTGGGACACCCTCAATACCACAGCGTTTGTTGAATACACTTACACATTACCTAATGACTGGGATGTTAAAGTTGCTTATAACCACCAAGGCCTAGAAGACCAAAGCAAATTATTTTACGCCTATGGCACTATCGATAAAGACACGGGCTTAGGCTTAACCGGTTGGCCAGGACGCTATGACACTGATTTTTCAGCTGACTTGTTAGACATTACCACTCTTGGGCATTACAGCTTGTTTGGTCAAGATCACGAGATGACGTTAGGATTGAGCGGCTCTCAAAGTAAAAAGTACATGTACCAGTACCCATTTGATTACGCAACAACAACTGCATTTGGCCCTACCCCATCTTTCCCATATGACATTGATGCCATCCCTGAACCTGAATGGGGCGATAAAGTGGAGTATTCTGACATTGATGTCAGCTTACTGCGTGCATATGGTTCAACCAAATTCAATATCAATGACAGCCTATTCTTAGTCGCAGGCTTTAATGCAATAAAATACACTCGCGAGGGTGTAAATAGCGGCGTTGATATCGACAACGATGAAAGTGAATTCAGCCCTTATGCGGGTGTGGTGTACAGCATCACGGATGATATCAATACCTATTTTAGTTATTCAGACATTTACCAACCGCAAGAGCAGTATGATTACGACGGCTACTTTTTAGCGCCCACTAAAGGGGTTAACTATGAGCTAGGGCTTAAAACCCTTTGGCTTGATAACGACTTAATGGCGACCTTTGCGTTATTTAGTGCTGAGCAAAATAACCTTGCAAGCTACGCAGGCCTTAATGCCAACGGCAATTACTATTATAAAGGGGTGAATGTCGAATCTAAGGGCTTTGAAGTTGAAGTCACCGGACGTATTACAGACAACCTTAATGCAGTATTTGGTTATACCTTGCTTGATGTCGAAGATGAAAACGGCGATAAAGCAAACGAATGGGCCGCGCGTAATGTGGTGAACTTTTCGATGGATTATACCTTGCCACAACTACCTGATGTGAGTGTTGGCTTGGGCGGTCGATGGCAGTCTAAAACCAAAAATGTTGATTACAACGTCGAGCAAGATGCCTACCTAGTCGTTAATGCTTTTGCCAGCTGGAATGTGTCTGACGACCTCACCTTAAGAGCAAACATTAATAACCTCACTGATGAAAAATACATTAACAGTTTAGCGACTGTTGGCTATTACGGCGCACCAGTAAACGGTTCTGTTAACTTAACCTATCGCTTTTAAATAGCCGCGGCTAAGCGGCTTAACGCACTCAGTATTAATGAGTACTTAAGCCAAATAAATAGCACCATTGTGATTATCATTTTCACGCCTCTTTATACTCGTAAAAAGAGGCGTGATTTTTAACAATCAACACCGCCGAGTTAAGTACCTTAACACGCAAATTCTTGCCGCTAATGTTTATTGAGCATCATCAACCTTATCTGAAGATGATGAATAAAATATATAATAAGTTATTATCCTAATTCAGGGACCAACCTCAAAACCGCGTCAAATAAGCTGAAATATTATTAACTCTTACTTGCACTGCATGGCAGTGGATCATTATCATAAGCACTAATTTTAGGGCTAATCCAATTCCAATCTAGCCCCTTTCTTTTTTGGTTTTCAGGAGTAAGCATGCCAAAGATTAATCTGCTGTTATTGTGCGGCGGTGGCGGTGCAGAACACGATATTTCGTTAATGTCTGCGCGTTTTTTTGAGTCATCTCTGGCAACGTCAGATAAATTTTCGCTACTAAAATTAGTACTCGACAAGCACGGGCATTACCACACTGAAGACGGTAAATTATGCGATTTAACCAACCGTCGTGAAATTCGTTTTGAAGATGACAGCACTCCAGCGTGGCCTGTCGATTATGTTATCCCTTGCATTCATGGCTTCCCAGGTGAAACCGGCGATATTCAATCGTATTTTAACTTAATCCAACTACCCTACTTTGGCTGTGAGTCCGAAGCCTCAAGCAATTGTTTTAATAAAATTACCGCAAAAATGTGGTTTTCAGCCCTGGGCGTGCCCAATACACCATACATTTTTTTACATCAACTGGACGATGACGCCATAAAGCAAACTGAAGCGGCATTTAATCAGTGGGGCTCGGTATTTATTAAAGCGGCCTCTCAAGGCTCATCGGTAGGCTGTTATAAAGTCGATGATAAAACCAGTATCGCCAAAGTGCTTAACGATGCCTTTAGTTATGCACCCTACGTGGTAATCGAGCAAACGATTCGCGCTCGCGAATTAGAAGTGGCAGTGTACGAATACCAAGGCGAAGTGGTCGCAACCCTGCCCGGTGAGATTATTTGCGACAGCAATACCTTTTACTCATTTGACGAAAAATACGCAAAAAACAGCAAGGCGCGCACCGATGTTGTGGCTAACAACCTTTCAGCCGAACTTAGCCAGCAAATTCGAGATTATGCAATAAAAGCCTTTAAAGGCATGAAGCTACGTCATTTATCGCGTATTGATTTCTTTTTAACTCAAGATAATCAAATTCTGCTTAACGAAATCAACACCTTCCCAGGGCTAACACCGATTTCAATGTTCCCGAAGATGCTACAAAATCACGGCCACGATTTTACTGAGTATTTAATTGATGTGATTGGCAAACAAGTCGATTTATCGTAACGACTTTTGTCATGAACAGGGTTGCGATAAGCACTACGTGTTAAGTGTGAATACAAGACAAAAAAGAAGGCCAGCAATTTGCTGGCCTTATTCATTTTAGTTTATCGAAAGCGTTTAGAAGCCTTCTACACCCGCCATATCAGGTAATTGGTGAGCAATACCTTTATGACAATCGATACAGGTTTTTTCACCGCTGGCTAAAGACGTTGAATGCATTTGCGATGCACGCTTAGACTGACGAGTAAAATCCATGTAATCAAAGTTATGACAGTTACGACACTCTAATGAGTCGTTAGCTTTGAGGCGGTTCCACTCATTTTCAGCTAAATGGCGACGCTTTGCCTCAAACTTTTCGCGGGTGTTAATAGTACCAAACACCTTACCCCAGACCTCTTTAGATGCCTGCATTTTACGGGCAATTTTATCAGTCCAGTTATGCGGTACGTGACAGTCAGGACACGTTGCCCGCACACCACTTCGGTTAGAAAAGTGGATGGTCGTTTGTAGTTCTTGGTAAACGTTGTTTTCCATTTCGTGACAACCGATACAAAATTGCTCACGGTTGGTTAGTTCAAGGGCGGTGTTAAATCCACCCCAGAAAATGATCCCCGCAATAAAGCCACCGATGGTCAAAAAGCCAAGACTGTAATGGACACTCGGACGACGCAGTATTTTCCACACCAGTTTTAGTTGCTCAAACAGTTTTGCTAACATATTGACTCCTAATGCTTAGCAGCTTTAGCTTTAATTAAATGATCAATATCAACAAAATCATTTTCAACGAGTAACTTGGCATCTAACTGCGGCGCATGGCATTGAGTACAAAAATAACGTCGTGGAGTTAAATCAGCCAAAAAGTTATTATCTCGGTCCATATAGTGCGTCACACTCACCATCGGCGCTTGCGAATGCCCTGTACTCGTACGAGCATGGCATTGCATACACTTATTCACTTTAAGATCAATTTGATAACCATCAATCTTATGTGGAATAACCGGTGGCTGCATAGGATAGTTACGCACTTGCTTAACATCAGTGTTGATCACCGCTTGCATGGCAGGCGGGGTCATTTCTTCGCTAATAGGTGCTAAACGTAACGTGTCAATTTTCTCTTCTGGTACGCTAGTTGCCATCACGCTGACAGAGACACCTAATAACGCGATAATCGATAATAATTTACCTGTTTTCATGTCTGTCTCCTTAAGCCTTTACAATCTTAATGGCACATTTTTTAAAGTCGGTTTGTTTTGACAATGGATCTGTCGCATCTAAGGTGACTTTATTAATGAGCTGACTTGCGTCAAACCAAGGTACAAACACTAAGCCCACAGGAGGCTTGTTACGCCCACGGGTTTCAACACGGGTTTTAATCTCACCACGACGAGAAATCACTCGAATTTCATCACCACGGCGTAAACCACGCTTTTTTGCATCTTCTGGGTGCATAAAACACACCGCATCTGGGAACGCTTTATACAGTTCAGGTACACGCTGTGTCATTGAACCTGAATGCCAATGCTCAAGTACACGGCCAGTCGATAACCAGATATCGTATTCATCATCCGGCTCTTCTGCTGCTGGCTCATAAGGTAATGCGAAGATAACCGCACGGCCGTCTGGCTTACCGTAGAACTCAAAATCTTTACCCGCTTTAACGTATGGGTCAGAGCCTTCACGGAAGCGCCACTTAGTTTCTTTTCCATCAACAACTGGCCAACGTAAGCCGTGTTCTTGGTGGTAAACATCAAAATCTGCTAAATCGTGACCGTGTCCACGACCAAAGGTCGCGTATTCTTCAAACAAGCCTTTTTGCACGTAGAAACCAAAGGCATCATTTTCGGCGTTCATGTATTTAGGATCTGCGTCAGATACAGGAAACTTATCAACTTGACCATTCTTGAATAAAACGTCAAACAGTGTCTTGCCTTTGTATGAAGGATTGGCCGCTAGCACATCTGCTGACCACACTTCATCAGTGGTAAAGCGCTTAGAAAACTCCATTAACTGCCATAAATCTGATTTTGACTCACCAGGCGCTTGCACCATTTGATGCCAAAATTGAGTGCGGCGCTCAGCATTACCATAAGCACCTTCTTTTTCTACCCACATGGCTGTCGGTAAAATCAAGTCGGCCGCTTGAGTAGTCACTGTTGGGTAGGCATCTGACACTACGATAAAGTTTTCAGGATTGCGGTAACCCGGTAAACCTTCTTCGTTAATGTTAGGACCCGCTTGCATGTTGTTGTTCACTTGCACCCAGTAACAGTTCAAATCGCCATCTTTTAAACGACGGTTTTGCTCAACAGCATGATAACCAGGCTTAGGTGGAATAATACCGCTTGGGATTTTCCAAATGTGTTCAGCGTGCTTTCTGTGCTCAGGATCGGTTACAACCATATCGGCAGGTAAACGATGCGAGAATGTACCTACTTCACGCGCGGTACCACAAGCAGATGGTTGACCCGTTAACGAGAATGGACTGTTACCTGGTGTAGAAATTTTACCTACTAGTAAGTGGATGTTATATATAAGATTGTTACACCACACACCACGAGTATGCTGGTTAAAGCCCATCGTCCAGAATGAGGTCACTTTACGGTTAGGATCAGCATAAAGCTCGGCTAACTCGATAAGTTTGTGTTCAGGTACACCCGATAGTTTACTGACCGATCCAACATCGTAGTCGGCAACAAATTTAGCAAATTCATCAAAGTCGATTGGGGTTGAGTCGCCCGCTGTCGCAACGTTTTTGGCTTTCATTTCTAATGGATGCGTTGGGCGCAATCCATAACCAATGTCAGTGGTACCTTTACGGAAATTAACGTGCTTGCTGATAAAGTCTTTATTCACTTTACCGTTTTGAATAATGTAATTGGCAATAAAGTTAAGGATCGCCAAATCGGTTTGCGGCGTAAATACAATCGGTAAGTCTGCTAGGTCAAATGAGCGGTGCTCAAAGGTAGATAACACAGCAACTTTTACGTGTTGCGCACTTAAACGACGATCGGTTACGCGTGTCCACAAAATAGGGTGCATTTCGGCCATGTTTGAGCCCCAAAGCACAAACGCGTCTGCCGCTTCCATATCATCATAACAACCCATTGGCTCATCAATACCAAAGGTACGCATAAAACCACCTACCGCAGAAGCCATACAGTGGCGAGCGTTAGGGTCAATGTTGTTTGAGCCAAAGCCTGCTTTCATTAACTTAACAGCGGCGTAGCCTTCCCATACAGTCCATTGGCCTGAACCAAACATACCAACAGCCGTTGGGCCTTTCGCTTTAATGGTTGCTTTCCAGCGTTCAGCCATGGTGTCGAAGGCTTTTTCCCAGCTAATTGGAGTAAACTCACCGTGTTTATCGTATTTACCGTCGGTCATACGTAACATAGGTGTTTGCAGGCGGTCACGACCGTACATAATTTTAGATAAAAAGTAGCCTTTAATGCAGTTTAAGCCGCGGTTAACTTCACTTTTTGCATCACCATGGGTAGCCACCACTTTACCGTCGCGGGTCGCAACCATCACTGAACAACCTGTACCACAAAAACGGCAAGGTGCTTTGTTCCATTCAAGTTTGGTTTGCTCAGAGCTGGTTATTAAATTTGTTGCGCTGGTCGGTAGCGCTAAACCAGCAACACTTGCCGCAGCCATAGCGGCATTGGCTTTCATAAAATCGCGTCTATTCATTTTCATTTTTCACCTTCTTCAAGCTCTTCACTTTGGTGATAAACCATGGTGGCAGATAACACACCGGGAATGGCATTAATCGTTGAAATATCATCCATCAACGATTTTTGGCTAGGGCCTTCAACGACAACCACTAACTTAACGTCATTATTAGCTGACAACTCAGCATTTGGGATGGCCATTATTTTCTGTCTTACTTCAGCCATTCGCTCAGGTTGTACTTGAACAATTAAGCTGGTTACGTGAAGTTCACTGCTCATACATCACTCTCATATCATTGATTTTTTATTGTTTTGTTAACCTGCGCCTGGTGGTCCAGTTAAAATTTGGCTAAACCAAATACTGAACCCCAATGCACTGACCAGCAACACAGATAAAATGGGCGCTAAAAAAACGGTTAAGAAGATAAATATCTTCAGCTCCAAGCCTTTTAGATTAGTTGTATCTTTACTCATAGACCCTCCAGTAGTGGGGGATTAAACAACCTATTGATTAACTTTCGTTGTTCTTGATTTGAACTCAGGAGAATTTTAGCGTTTATCAATTAACAAACTATATACTCACAAATTGGTAAACTAAGGGATATATGATCTAGATCATCAAATTAGTTAAATCATTATTCAGATCGAGCTTTTTAAGCATAAATATCGATTAAATAAAGACTTGCTTACCGTTTACTTGATAAATATCAACTGTCTCTAAAATAAATAAATCTAGTCTTTACCACTAACATGTTAATTAATTGTAGTAGACGAATACCCATAAAAAAACCGCCCTGGTTTTAAGGGCGGTTTTTAATAGAACAGTAGGTGTTAACTTAAACGATAACGTAACACTTTTAATGATTTTTGCTCATCAACATCTGCAAAAACACTTGGGTTTGCAAGCCGTTCAACATAGGTCAATTGCGGTGCTGTATTAGCCACTTGTTGCATTAAAAAATCACTGCCTAGTTCAGGTGCATTGAGGCACAATAACACTTCCCCTTGCGGCGCTAACAAGTCTGGTAAACGTTTTAACAGGCGCTCATAGTCTTTAGTAGCCACAAAACTACCACGTTGATTACTTGGCGGATCCGCAACAATTAAGTCATAAGGCCCAAGTTTTGTGAGTTTGCCCCAGGACTTAAAAATATCATGGCCTAAGTAACGTGCGCCCACCGGTAAATCGTTAAGTAAATGGTTTTGCTTACCAATACTCAATGCGCCTTTACTCATATCCATATTAACCACTTCATCGGCGCCACCTTGCAAGGCTGCCACCGAAAACCCACAAGTGTAGGCAAACAAATTAAGCACTTTTTTATGCTTGGCATGTTGCTTTACCCATGCACGACCATTGGCCATGTCTAAAAATAGGCCATGGTTTTGGCCGCGCAATAAATGCACTAAAAAACGACAACCGTTTTCAGTTACCACGTGTTGCTCAGGTACCTCACCGTATAATAATTCGCTAAAGGTTTGGCCACCATGACGGTATTGATAAACTAGGTTTAAAGGTTCATTTGGATACTGTAATTGCCAATAGACGACGATCGCATTGACCAGTTCGTCTCGTTGCTCATCGTCTAACATTTTAAAGCTAGTTAATAGCAATACGGGCTTGTACCAATCTAAACAAAGATGTTCATCGCCAGCAAATAAACCGCCGCGACCATGAAATAAACGACAAACATCATCGCCTACTGCCAAACCGGGTAACACTTGTAAAAAACGCTTCATACTCTCTCTTACTTACTCAATTTACTCATCAATTTACGATGGTTTGGATTGTTCATCATCAGTAACAACCTGGCTATAGTCTGTTGGTTGTGCAATATCATCGGCTGAAGTAGCAGCAACTTGCTCGATATTTTCAGGCTGATTAACGATGTCTTCAACATCATCTGAGAGCAATATTGATAACCAACCGCCCGACTCACTTGATTCAAGACCAATTTTAACAATCATGGTTAATGGCACAGATAACAGCATACCAACAGACCCTAATAACCAGCCCCAAAAAATTAAAGACAAAAATACCACAAGAGTAGACAGGCCTAGTCCGCGCCCCATAAAGCGTGGCTCAACCACATTGCCCATCACCATGTTAGTGCCCACATATAACAGCCCGGTAATACCCGCAGCCCCAGGCCCCATTTGAATAAACGCTAACAGTACAGCAGGAATAGCGGCAATAATCGAACCGATATTAGGAATGTAATTAAACAAAAACGCAATCACCGCCCACAACAGCGCATAATCAACACCTATGATGCTAAGGCCTATTCCTATTACCGCGGCAGTGGCTAAACTCACCAGAGTTTTAATCACCATGTATTGATTAACAGATTGCAAAAACTTGTCGATTTGCTTTAAACGCATATCGGGGTCGTCTAAGGCTAAATGAAACTTTTTAGGCAGTGTTTGGGCTTCAAACAACATAAACACAATAGTCAAAATAATCAGAAATAAATTCGCCATGACATTACCAACCCCAGAAAGCATATTGGTGGTCATCGACAAAGCCATACCAGGGTCGAAATAGTCGAGCACTTTTTGCTTAGATATTTGAATGTTAAAGCTTTGTAGCTTTTCAATAATCCATGCAAACTGCTCAATTAATTGTTGCCGATACACTGGCATTTGTTTTGAAAATTCATTAATAGAACTGCCGACTAAACTGGCTAACCACAACCCCATCAGTACAATAAAGGCCATCAATAACATAATTGATAACCACTTAGGGAAGTGAAATCGAGACATGAAAGTAATGGCAGGATTACAAATTACGGCTAAAAAAGCCGACAAGACAAACGGCACCACAATCGGGCTAGCGGTTTTTATTCCCGCCAAAATAATCACCACACACGCCATAACCACAAAACTGCGCACGGCCATAGGCGATTGCTGTATTCCTTTCATAGGGTAAAAAATCCTTATTGCTACTTTTTAAAATGATTGATTATGCTAAGCTAAACTCAGTAACGTGTTGCTAATTAAGTTAAATTTTGTTGTTCTACTGCATCAGTTTATTGATATTAGCAGCGAATCACATTAAGGGAATAACACCAATAATATGAAACCAGAAACCGCCATTATACGCATTAAAAACCTACGGTTACGTACTTATATCGGCATTAAAGAAGACGAAATCAATAATCAACAAGATATTATCGTCAATGTAGTGATCCATTATTGTGCTGATAAGGCCCGTAACAGTAACAATGTTGCCGATGCGTTGAATTATCGCACCATTACTAAAAAAATCATTGCCTTGATTGAAAATAATCGTTTTTCGTTGTTAGAAAACCTCACAAACCAAACATTAGCCATCGCCAGCGAACACGACTGGGTTGAATTTGCCAGTGTCGAAATAGACAAACCCCATGCGCTGCGTTTTGCCGACTCGGTATCGATGGAGTTGTGTTACCAAAAACCACAATAACTCATGCAACGTGGCGAGAAGATGATCATTTTAATGTTTGGTCGCGTATTACACCGCTGAACAGCGATACTCAATGGGAGCTGACATGAAGATTTTAATCACTGGCGCCACCGGCTTTGTAGGCCAACAGTTAGTGGGCTCGCTGACACAGCATCAACTGGTGATATTAAGCCGTAATATTATTGCTGCTAAAGCCAAGCTGGGTGAGCAACATCAATACTGGTCAAGCCTAGCTGATAAAACTGACCTCAACGACATTGATGCGGTGATCAATTTAGCTGGCGAACCCATAGTCGCAAAACGCTGGTCTCCTAGACAAAAGCAGCTTATTTGCAGCAGCCGCTGGGATATTACCGCCGCCATAAGCCAACTTATCAGCAATAGCAGCAATCCGCCTCACACCTTTATTAGCGGCTCAGCAATAGGTTATTACGGCGCCCAAGGTGCAACGCCTGTCGATGAAAAAAGCAGTTTTCACGCCGAGTTTGGCCACGATATTTGCCAAAAATGGGAAGACTTAGCCCTACAAGCACAATCTCAACACACCCGGGTATGTATTACTCGAATTGGCATTGTACTGGGTAAAAATGGTGGCGCATTAGCCAAAATGTTACCGCCATTTAAGCTCGGAGTCGGTGGCCCCATCGGTAAAGGCGAGCAAGGCATGAGCTGGATCCACATCAGCGACTTAGTCGGTTTAATTCACTATTTACTCGAGCACCCGCCCTTGCAAGGGGTGTTCAATGCCACTGCGCCAAATCCAGTCAGTAATAAGGTATTTTCACAAACATTAGGCAAAGTGCTTAATCGCCCAGCCATTATCACCACGCCACCGTTAGCACTAAGACTGGCTATGGGTGAAATGTCACAGTTACTTATCGAAGGCCAATTTGTGCTGCCCACCAATGCGATCAAAGCAGGTTATGAGTTTAACTATACCGATATTGAAGCAGCGCTCACCGATGTTGTGAGTTAAATGGGTTTTGGATTGAGAGAGTAGTGAACAAAGAAATGTTGGAATACAGTTTGTTGTTATGATTTGTGCTTATGAGCTAAGGTATCTAGCTGGCTACAGAAAAGTGCCAGATAGATAACTATTAAATCAAACTTCTCGTTTTATCGAGCTATTATTTACCTAATAAAAAGTTACATCTCACCGATTAGGGCTATACACATAACGAAAGTACACATTGGATAAGGACACGGCTTCGCACTGCCTATCCTTACTAGTTATTTTTTGCACTCCACTTTCCAGAGATAATCATGACATAAACACCAATTGTAATTATACCAAACATTAATCCTATAAAAGGCGATGAACTCCCAACGAATATAGACATACCAAGTGAAGTGCCTAAGCATAAGGTTAAAGCACTAAGCTGCGCCCGATTGAGTTTATGGTTTAATTTCATCTTTGACTCCTCATTCATGAATTTACTGAGTAAATAATGCAGGATGGTTGTATAGCGGTAATTTGAGTTGTCACTTTGAGCTTTGTCGTTTTGGCTTGCGGCCACAAATGTTGTGGTGCTTTGCTCACACTAGGTCAAGATGAGGCTAGACACCTCCGATTACCCGATTAAGTAAACAAACTCGCTTCTCTATTGAGAGCCTCTGCCGCCCACTGATTTATACTCTGACCACTAAGCTCCGCAGCTGTTGCAACTGCTGCGTGAATTTCAGGACGAATGCGTAACATTAGCTTTCCTGAATATGGTTTTTGAGGTGTTTTACCAATCTTTTTACACGCTTTTAAATAGTCATTAACTGCTTCTTCAAATGCAGTTTTTAGCTCAGAAACTGTTTCACCATGAAACCCAACAACGTCTTTTATACCTGCTATATGTCCAATAAAACACTCATCTTCAGAACTAAACTCTATACGAGCAGCATAACCTTGATACACCATTGAATTACTCATGGTACCACTCCTAGTTGTATTAAAAAGGATCGCGCATCTTTGACTTGATATGGTTTTGCTTCTTTCTTTGGGTGCGGTCGGTGGAAGGAAGCTATGACGCCATTTTTATGGAACCTAACACGCGAGCCATTTCCTTCAATCACCTCAGCACCGATACATACAAACAGAGACTCAATATCCTTCCATACTAAAGAAGCAGACACTGGATCAGTATATATCGCTATCAAAGTGCGTTTTTGCTTTGAATTCATAAACAGAATGATATCACAAATTGATATCGAAACAAGATTCAGATTATGCTAAGACTATGGTGGGTGAGCAAAGTATTATCTTTACTTATCGGGAGCGTCCATATATGGCCATGTAAAAGCAGATTTTAGCTTTAATGCTTTGGATTTGCCGCAGGCCACATTTTAAGCACTTTGGACAATACTGCTCACCCCACTGCCCTATAAGTGACAACAATAGTAAAAAACAGAGACTCAAACCAAGCTTTGAATAATATCGATGATGGGTTGGTAACGTTTTGCCAGCGGGCGATGTTTTTTGTTAATTAAAAATAATGGCTCACTAACGCCCTGCTTTGGCTCACCTGTGTTATCAAACGTAGCAATGCATATTTGCGTTTGCTGGGCAAAACTGTCTACTGCAAATTGTGGCAATACTGCAAAGGCTAAGCCTTTTGCTACTGGCACGAGTATTTGGTTCAGTTGGTTAACATAGCTTCTTATTGGCACCTGCTGGGCCATGGCTTGCTTGTCATTAAAGTAATGATTCACGATTTGCTGCCAATAATGCATGCCATCAGGATGCGCTACCATGCCAAGCGCCATGAGTTGATCAATGTTTATGGCGCTATCTTGATACTTTTTCGGCATCACAACACATAAGGCTTGCTGACCAAGTGGCGTGAGTTCTAGCTCATCGATATGAACGGCTTGGGTGATAATGCCAAGTTCGACCTGGTTGGCTAACACATTGTCAATGATGCGTTTGTTAGGTGCCGCTTCTAATGATATTTGCAATTGTTTATGTGGCTGCTGATAGTCAATTAAATGCGGATATAGTAATAATGCCAACGAGCCAGAACATGCCACTCGGCACTCACCCACATGAACATCATCAATAGCCAGTTGTGATAACAGTTGTTGCTGTTGTTGCTGCCAAAGTAAGGCTTGTTGATGTAATTGAATGCCCGCTTCAGTCAGCTCAAAGCGTTTGCCGACCCGATATAACAATGCCACACCCACTTGCTCTTCCAACTTTTTAATGTGTTGGCTCACGCCGGGTTGGGTCATAAACAGTTGTTCAGCTGTGTGTGTAAAGTGACCCACTTCGACTAACTTGATAAACGTAGTTAACCATTGCTGATTTAACATGCCACACTCCAACACTAAATGATGTTGATAGCATAACAGCTTTGATAAATATTGATTATTGATATGTTAGTTTTTAATAACGATAGCAATATGATCAACGTCAGAATCATGCTTCGCTATTTTTGGGATAAAAAGAGCCTATTTCTGCTGCCGTTAAATAGCGCCACTGACCTTCAGGTACATCGAGTTCTACAGAACCAATCGTTTGCCGATGCAGGGCAATCACTTTATTACCAACGGCTGCAAACATGCGTTTAACCTGATGAAACTTACCTTCAGTGAGTGTCAGCAACACCTCTTGTGCTGAGATAATCTCTAACCTTGCTGGTAAGGTTAGGCCCTTTTCGCCCTGTAATAAGATCCCATTAGCAAAGCGCTCTATCACATCCCCTTTAATCGGTTTTGCCAAATTAACCCGATACGTTTTGTAACACGCGTATTTGGGCGAGGTGATATTAAATGTCCAACGGCCATCGTCAGTTATTAACACCAACCCCGTGGTATCAGCATCTAAACGCCCGGCAATATGAAGCTCTGAGGGCCGCTCAATATCCAGTAACGAAAATACTGATGGATGTACCCCGTCGACGTTTGAACACAAGGTTTGCTGCGGCTTATGTAATAACAAATAACGAAAAGGACGCGGTACTAACCTTTGCCCATTTAATTGCACTAGGTTATTTTCATGCACTTGAGTGGCTTCATCGGTAACGGCAATGCCGTTAACCGACACATAGGCTTGAGCAATACAGTCGCTCACTTGCTGTTGGGTTAATTCGGTGCTTTTGCTGACAAAACGGTCAAGACGCATGTGATAGTGATACCCAGGATAATAAATTAACAATAAACCAGCGTTAAACTAGACCATGGATAAACCAAAACAAGCTGTTTAACGTATGTACTGGCAAACCCAATAACGACATCATACGCAATGCTTTCAGTGCAAGATACCTCAAGAATTATTGAAATGGCGTGGGAAGACAGAACCCCATTTGAAGCCATTGAACACCTGTATGGCTTAAACGAGTCTGCCGTAATAAAATTGATGCGATGCAGCATGAAACCAGGCAGCTTTAAACTGTGGCGAGCACGCGTTACAGGCCGAAAAACCAAACACCTTAAGCTAAGGCCCGAAGGAATTGATCGTGGTTACTGCCCAACGCAATATAAGCCGCGCTCTAAATAACCTCAGCTCTGGATAACAAACGCCTTTCAAGCAGTCCTTTGCCTTCCTCACTGCGTTGAATTAACTTGCAATAGGCTAGCTATTGACGCGTTAATTCGCCTTGTTAGCAAAACAAATCACAAGCTTGACTGTGGATTTTAGTCAATCTATTGATTTATATCGTTATCAATACATCTCTTATCCAGAGTTGAGGTTAAATAACCTTAACTTTAGATCTATGAGTCAAAACAAAAGGGAGATGACAATGCATCTCCCTTTTCGCTCATTTAGCGGTTATTGAGGTCAGTGTGTGCTAACCCGCTTTTAACATATCACTGCACGACTTATTCAATAACTGCCTGCAACGCCACACGCCAAGTGTCGCAACAATAATGGCGCCAGCTACAGGTGCGATACCCCACCATGGCCAATGCATATACACCACCAGTTCAAACACCTGCGTTTTAAGCATGTACAAGGCAAACTCCGCCACAATGACCGCTAACAAGCCCGCAATTGCACCGAGCAGCGCAAACTCAAACCCGGTAGATGCTCTCAGTAACCAGCCCGATGCACCAAAGGTGCGTAATACCGCTAACTCACGTTGTCGTGTTGCCATGCCCGCCTCGGTTTGGGCGACTAAAACCAAACCACTGGCAAGCAATACCAATGCTAAAACAAGAGACAATGACAAAGACACTTGATCGATAATTTGCCGCAATTGGCTAACCATTGCCCCCACATCAATAATCGACACTGTTGGAAACTGCTTTATTAATTGCAGTACAATTTCATTTGACGTTAATGGACTACCGGCATCAGCCAGTTGTTGATCATTAAGGTGAAAACTGGCCATTGAGGTATAGGCAAACGGCGCCAAGGCTTTGGGCGTAAAAATCATAAAAAAGTTAGGCTGTAGGGTTTCCCACTGCACCTGCCTAATACTGGCAACCGTAACCGACAAATCTTGGTTATCAATGCGGTAAGTCAATTTGTCGCCCAGTTTAAGTTCTAAACGCTCAGCCACACCAGATTCTACAGATACCTCATCGTCCGTTTGATTAAACTGACCCTCAAGTAATTTATTATTGGGCGGCAAGGTCGCGCGATAGGTTAAGTTTAACTCACGAGAAATCCCCACTCGACCTTCTTCGCCATCTTCTGACTGGCTTCGAGAAATCAGCTCTTCATCATTGATATGAGTTAAGCGCCCACGCACAACCGGGTAAATGTCGGTTGCCTTAATGCGATTTGCAGTCAAAAAATCATCTAATGGTTTAGCATCATCTGGGGCAATGTTGACCAAAAAGTAATTAGGCGCATTTTCGGGTAACTGTTTTTGCCACTCGTTAAGCAAATCTTGTCTTAGCGCTAAAATAGTCAGCAGCAATACCAAAGCACTGCTAAAACCGACTAATTGCACCGCATTTTGACGAGCGCGGCGACGTAGCCCTGCCAAAGCAAGTTGCAATGGATTAGTGGTTCTCATGCCGATACCATGACCTAGACGGATCATCACAAACCCTAATAGGCTCAGTAATACCCCAAGCAGCATGACCGCAAGCACAACAGTCATTGTGAGTGCGAGACTTCTTGAGTACAAATACCCTAACAAAGCCATCGCCGCTAAGCTTAATAACAAATGCAACCACATTCCGAGCTGTAAGCCCTCAAGCTGGCGTTGCAGCACACGCAGGGGCGGAATAGCCAATAAACGCATTAACGGATAAGCCGAAAACATAAACGCGCTGATTAACCCAGTGCTCACACCGAGTAATACCGGGCGTAAGTAAGGCGGAGAATAGGCGGCGATTTCTACCGGTAAAAATGCAGTAATGCTTAAATCAAGCAGTAAACCGCCAATTAACCCCAAGCCAATACCTAATAGGGTAACAAGTGATAAATGCAAACCGAATAACACGCGGATTTGCTTACCCGATGCGCCAAAGGTTTTCAACATCGCCACCACGTCATAATGGCGCTGGCAATAACGCTGCGCAGCAATACCAATAGCGGCACATGCGAGCGCAATACCTAATAAACTGGCCAACAATAAAAAGCGCTCAGCGCGCTGTACCGCTGAAGCAATCGGTGAGTCACCCGACTGCACATCAACCCAACGCTGGCTGTTATTAAGTAGTGGTTTAGCTTGTTGTTCAAATGCCGTTAATTGATCTGCATTACCGGTAAACTGATAAAGGTAAGTCACGCGGCTGCCTGGCTGAATAATCCCTGTCGCAGCAACATCATTTAAATGAATAAGCAACACAGGTGATGAGGCAAATGGGTTAAACCCTGCGTCAGGTAAGCGGCTTATTTCTTCGGTTAGTGATAACTCACTGTTACCTAACTCGATGGTTTTTGGAAACCCTAACAAACCACCTAGGCGGTTTTCATACCAGGCCTGGCTTGTTTGCGGTAACGCTTGTGTGATACCGGTGCTGAGCTCAATGTCGCCTTTAAGTGGATAACCATCACCCACAGCTTTTACTGTCACTAGCTGAAATTTATCGCCTGCATACACCATTGAGTTAAATTGCATATTGGTGACATGGGCAAGGCCAATGTCGTCAGCAATGGTTAACACTTTAGGGTCTAACTCAACGGGTGAATCAATAATGCGATCAGCGGCAATAAAGTTAGCGGCTTCACCATTAATGGCCACTTGTAAACGCTCGCTAACCCGAGCAAGTCCAGTGACCGACAATACGGCTAGCGTTATCGCAAGCACGATTAAAACTAATTGGCCTTGAGCAAGCTCACGCTTAAACAAACGCCAAGCAATGCGCCATTCCATTAGTTTGCCTCCACTAATTGTGGATCAGATAATCTCTCGCGCTGGGTAGCTTCTGCGGCAGGCTCAGATAGATGACCGCTTTCCATCACTAACTGCCTTGCACAGCGCTGGGCAAGGTGTAAATCATGGGTAACCAGTACCAAAGTGGTGTCGCTTTCTTGGTTAAGGGCAAAGAGCATATCGGCGATTTTGTCGCCATTCACGCTGTCTAAGTTACCTGTGGGTTCGTCGGCAAATAACACTTTAGGTTCACAAATAAAGGCTCTGGCAATCGCCACACGTTGCTGCTCACCGCCCGATAATTGTTTCGGTAAGTGGTTTAAGCGATGCGACAAGCCAACGCGTTCAAGCATGGCTTGGGCTTTTTGCTTGGCATCGGTAACGCCAGCAAGTTCAGCTGGCAACATGACGTTTTCTAACGCGGTTAAAGTATCGACCAACATAAAGGATTGAAAAATAAAACTGACTTTTTGTTTACGCAGCGCGGCTTTTTGCTCTTCATTTAAACCAGATAATGCCACCCCATCAAGGACAATTTCACCTGAAGTTGGTGTGTCTAAAGCCGCTAATAATCCAAGTAAGGTTGATTTACCCGAACCCGATGGTCCAAGAATAGCAATACTGTCGCCCTGCTTGACTTCTATATTAATGCCGTTGAGGATAGTCAACTCTCCCTCTTGGGTCACCACAGTTTTATTAAGGTTAGTTACAGTTATGGCACTGGTATTTCGAACGCTATTATTAGACATACAATCCTTCTTATTTTTGTCGCTTAAACGCATGTTAGCTGCTGCATTTACGTTAATGTTGATGTGCGCGCCTGCCTATGCTGCCACGGTTTTGATACTGGGCGATAGCCTTAGTGCAGGTTATGGCATGCCAGAAAACCAAGGTTGGGTACAATTGTTACGCAATGAACTGCCACAACACACAATTGTTAACGGCTCTGTTAGTGGTGAAACAACAGCAGGAGGATTACGTAGACTCCCGAGTTTACTGACCTCTAGCCAACCAGACATTGTTGTAATCGAACTCGGCGGCAATGATGGCTTACGCGGTTTTCCACCCAATCAGTTGAAATCAAATCTTACAAAAATCATTACGCTAGCCGAAGAGCAAGGCGCAAAAGTGTTATTAACTGAAATTATGGTGCCACCTAATTACGGTCCTCGTTATAGCAAAATGTTCACTGAGGTTTATCATCAATTAGCTGACGAATATGCCATTAACTTAGTGCCGTTTTTTATGCAAGATATTGCCGCAGACAAAAGCTTAATGCAACGTGACGGTATACACCCCAATGAACAGGCTCAAGATAAAATTACGCAATGGATGCTGCCTTGGATCACTCAAGCAATAGACGAATAATCCTTTAAATGTTATGACTTTTGCTGCAAATGTTAAAAAGTTTTCTCTAAAGTAGACGAAAGTCATTTTATTTTCAGGATCAATGTTTAGAATGGATGCTCAGCAAGCAACTCAATAACGATAAACTTTAGACAACACTAGACAATTTAAGGAAATAACATGTCCGTCAGTCGTCAAAAAAAAGTATATTTACCCACTGCCACCCGTAAAAATCAGTACATTACGATTGGGTTCCCATTAACCGACGAATATCTCAACGCTTACAGCGACTTAGAGTCATGCTACGATAGTTTTAGCAAAATAGTATACCAACTGGCAGAAAAACATGAATTGTATAATGTTCATGTTGTTGCTACAGACAAATTGCCTATGGTGCGTTTTCATACTGAAGCATATTGTTTAAATTCAAATGAACAATTGCGTTTCTTTTATAATCCTGCACATCACGAAGCAAACCGATTGCACAGTATTGCGGGCTTTCGCGCGCGTAAACTACGTATTGTCTTTTTAGCCACTGGTAATGACATTCGAAACAATGCTGCAAACTTTCATTCAAAAATTCAGCAATTTACTGCCGACTTAACACCCTTATTACCAGTTAAAGATGTGCCAATTAAAGTGCGCGATCATCAACACATCTCTTACGACTTTTTTGCCAAAGCAAAGGGCTTAAAAGAAACCTATGGTTATAAATTGCGAGCAGTCGATAGCCGCTATCAACGTCGTCACTGTAATTTGCCAGAAAACGTGAGCACATTAAATTACGTTACTATCAATATTCCAGTAGATCGCCGCATCAAAAAACAATTACTGGCTAACGACACCGTTGATTTTGGTTCTGTATACCAAACGGTTTACGATAAATTTATTCAAGCGACAAATAGCAAACAACTCAACCGAGTTGCCATGGTTGCCAATGGTAAATTGCCTTTAGTCCGTAACAGTAAATATGAGCAACTCAGCAGCACTGACGAGTTTCAAATGATTGGTTTTGATCCACATGCACAATCACCCGCCCCTATTGGGCATTGGGACAGCAACAAATTAGTAGACGTATTCCGGTTTGTGATTGTGGCAGGTAAAAGCGACGAAACAGATGAAGGTTATGGTCGTTTTATGAACCAGGTAGAAGATGCATTAAGAGTATTTACACAAGAGTTTGACATCGATAAAGAGCATGTTGATGTGATTTTACGCTTCCACCAGCACATCAGTTATAAAGCGCAATAATAACACGCTTATTTAAAGTAAAACGACAGCCTAGGCTGTCGTTTTTATTCATCTAAATCACTATTACACCGATTGATTACGCTCAATAAGCTTGTTCATCACGGCATTTACCGATAATGATGCACCATGGGCGATTTTATCGGCCAGCTTTTTCTTCATTTGATATCTAATTTTGATCACTTGATGGGTATTGGCTAAGTTTAAAATGACGTCATCGCTTGTTGAGATTTCATCAATCAAACCTAAATTAATGGCCTGTTGACCATACCAGTGTTCACCTGTTGCAACTTTTGCGAGATCCATGTTTGGACGATAACGACCAACAAACTCTTTAAACAACACGTGGGTTTCTTCTAGCTCTTGTTGAAACTTAGCACGGCCTTCATCGGTGTTTTCGCCAAAAATAGTTAACGTGCGCTTAAAGTCGCCCGCAGTATGTTGTTCGTAATCAATATCATGCTTTTTAAGCAAACGATTAAAGTTAGGCACCTGGGCCACAACGCCAATGGATCCGACAATAGCAAACGGCGCGGCATACACTTTATTTGCTACGCAGGCCATCATATAACCACCACTGGCTGCGACTTTATCAATACATATAGACAATGGAATGTTTGCTTGGCGTAAGCGGTCAAGCTGGCTAGAGGCAAGGCCGTACCCATGCACCATGCCGCCGCCACTTTCTACATTGACCAACACTTGATCGTCTTTGTCTGCAATGGTCAAAATGGCAGTGACTTCTTCACGTAAGGATGCAACCTCACCAGCGTCAATACTGCCTTTAAAATCAATAACAAAGACTTTCCCTTTTGTCGTATCCGATTTTTCAGCGGCTTTCTCATCAGCTTTGACTTGCTTTTCATACGCTTTAAATTGCTTTTTTGTGAGCAATTCTTGTTTTAAATCATGTTTAAGCTGCATTAGCTCATCAGAGATATCAGTCAGTTGTAACTCACCTTTGTCAGTTTTACCCTTGATACTACTGGCTAATACCATGACCACAATGGCTAGCACAGATAACACTATCGTCACCGCTTTAGCTAAAAATAAGCCATATTCATATAAAAATTCCAAATTTCGCTCCAAAAAAGGGAAAACAAATTAGCGACATTTTAACAGTAATCCACTACAAATAGAGAATAAAAAACCCAGCAAATGCTTAACACCATTCAGTTAAGAGTTTCTTCTCTTAACTGGATAGCGAGTTTTGTTAATTCGAACGGTCCTACTTTTGGGCCGTTTTCGTTTTTTGGGCAAGATAAATTGTTTAACGTTTTCCCTCATTG
>NZ_BMII01000030.1 GCF_014641855.1 Shewanella inventionis | reverse complement strand
AAAAGCTAGACTGGGCGATTTGCTATATAACAAGAAACGCTCCAAAGTCACAGCAAAGAAAATCTAAAGAAGACATAACCTTAGATGGGATTTATGTCAGACTTAATGCTTAAGGTCCAGTGTATGAAAAGAACATATCAGTTATTAATGTATAAGTCAGCTATTACTGAGTACTTAATATGACTATAGGGTAGTAAGGCTCGATATCTGTGTATACCCTTCAGATTTGAATAATTTCGCTACTAGTCATTAGTGGTAATTATATATAAAATGTCTTGAGGCAGAAGTGCTTTAGAACGATTTTAACTTTTCAACTTATAACATATGGCGAAGTTCGAAAACACCGTAGACATTGCGAGGTCAGTTCTAAATAGGTGGCCAAATTAACTTGACCACTACAATTTGCAATTAAAACAACATCGTTAGGGAATTAAGCTTTATCAAAAATAAAGTTCGCAATAAATTATAACCGCTAAAAGCTATAAGAGAATTTTGTCCTTAAATCAGTAGCATCTTTTTGATTACTTTCATAATCCAATATTGAAAAATCAACTGATATACCGCAATTAGCTAGTTTACCATCAAATTGATATGCAAGATTAACCGTCCATTCATTTAAATCTTTTCCAACTATGGGATTGTCAAAAGATGTATAAAATAATTTACCTTTAACATTAGAGAGAGTAGTACCTACCCCCAGTTGATACGAATTTGTGCCCGCTTCAAATGCAGCAACTCCCGCAGTTTTAGTAGTTGCAGTAAACTGATAATAAGCTCCTTGACCTATGCCTCTAAAAACTCTATTTTCTCCTTCATTTCCTCCAGCTAATGTATAACCAGCGAAAAAATCTACTCCCCCCTGGCTAAAACCTACTTTAAAGCCCAAAAGATCATTATCAACTAGTTCATTTTTATCCCACTTAGTTTTGTAGTACTGCATCGCAATATAACTTTTAAAGTTAGTTGGCAATGTATACTCTACATCCGCATAGAGTGCTTGGACTTCATTTATTACATTTGCGTACTGTGAGTTAATTTTAACTTTTTTAGCTATCCGTTTATTAACTTGTGCGAAAAAGACGCCATCATTGCCTATTTTATAAAAGTCGCCAGGGGAACCAGAACCATTATAATCAAAATCAACAAATTCATTATCAACATAAAATGATTTATCTGTTCGAGTCTGATATTTAGTCACATAACCAATCGAAATATCAGTATCCTCAAAATGACTTGAAGACACCTGATACATTTCAAAAGACTCTTTTATTAATCTTGAACCTGAGTTAGCGATCAAGGGTGATGAAAAGTGTTGCCTACCTCCAGAAAACACCGTATCACCAAACTGATACCTCAAAAAAGCTTCCGATAATACAAGACCTTGTGCGTTTATACTGCCCGCAGTTCTATCATCATCATCATTGATGTTACTAACGTATGATCCCTGTACTTCTCCTCCCAATTTAAACCCATTAAACTCTGATGTATTAAAAGTAACATTACCACCATTCACCCAAATCGAGCTATTCTCTGCATTTGAATCGTCAAAATCTTGTTCGAAATAGTACGATTTCGCTGTACCTCCAACATTACCATTGTGTATCCATTCAGAAAAACTTTCAATATCACCATTAGAGAATGCATTATTACTCATTGCTAATAGCACCAAAACATATTTATTATATTTAAACATACAAACCTTATTAACGTTAAGTTACAAATAAGAAACCATATTAAGTAAAACTAAAACTAAAGATAAACAAATAAATTACAAACCCAATCGATAATACAAACTAGAGCATTTTTAACAGTGATCTATTTCACAACAAAAAATATCAAACCGACATAAACATTAATTTAAAATAAGACATAGGTTTAAAACCCAAGTTTAAAACTTAGGTAGAAAAATTAAAAAAGACGCAAGTTTAAAACCTGAGTTACAAACCTAGGAGAATAGAGCGTTAAAGCATATATTTAAAAAACAAAAAAACAAACGACCAAAAATATCAGGCCGATATCAATAATGTTAATTAGATCAATATATATAAAACCACAAACGTTACAATAAAAATAAGCGAGGCACGTTTAAATAAAAATATTTTATACACTATATAGGAAAACTCAGACCATGATTAAAAAACACATTCTATTAGCACTTATAGTTGCATTTTCAAGTCAATCATATGCTACAACGATAGATTCTGAATCATTCAAAAAGTTAGATTACAAAAGTGCTGTCACGACAGCTCATACACTATACAAAAATAATGATGGGATAATGATAAAAGTTCTACCCAACAAAATAGTTGCAACTTTCGCAGATGGAAAAAGTAGTTCTGTAGCTATACCAAAAGATCAATTCTTTCTTTCAATAGCTCCTTACATTAATAGTTCTCATCCATGTACTAATCATGTTTTAACAGGTTGTACCGGTGAGATAAAAAATCAAGTAATGAAAGTTGTCATGATTGATACTGATACAGGTGAAACATTAATAGACAAACAAGTCACGACACAACGGGATGGATTTATAGACTTTTGGGTTCCAAAAGATAAAAACTTAGCATTCAATATTTATCATAAAGCAAAAGACGGAAGCGAAAGAGTGGCGAGAGAGGTACTGTCTACTTTTAATAACGATAGAACTTGCATTACTACTATGCAACTTATTGAAATTTAATACTTTAATTCAAAATTAACATAAGACTGGAGTTATTCCGGTCTTTTTTTATATAAAAAAATGGAAATCCTTTTCCATAAAATATCATGCATTAACATGATCTGAGTCTTTGTGGTTTTCTTGGGAGCACCTACAAAGAACCTCAAGACAATCCCTTATCTGGTTGATGAAATTTTTATTAGTTACGACCAGTGCACGTGGGTTATTTTCCAATGACCATCCGCTTGTTTAATTAACACAAGCGTTTCCATGGTCATTGAGTCAATACTTTTACCTTTATATTCACCTTGGGCGTGACTTATTGACGTTGAAATAGCAATGTCATCTGTAATCGTTACTTGGTGTTCTTTTGGCGTTATGGTTAACCCTTTTAAGTAGGCCATATCTGCAAGCATGTGATGATTGGCATAATCCGTAAGTGAACGTTCTACTTTTCCACCTTCATAAATTTGCACATTGACAGCTAATGACTGCCTGACAATAGCCTCATTGCCCGTTTGTAATGCAACATGAAATTGTTTGACAACATTACCCGCGGCGGAATCAACACCGATAAACGCTTTTTGTTCTATAGGGTGAGTTTCATCACCATGGGCAAAGCTCAATGAGCTTTGTCCTGCGGACATCAGTAATATCCCGGTGGTTATGAGTATTGTTAAAGGTCTATTTTTCATTTTTATCTCTCTGTCAATTTATAGTGATTATCCAAGACTCATAGGACCAAGCACGCTCGAAAGTACCGCTGTTGTCGCTAATATCAGTACTGCTATTAATGCTTCTAATCCAATCGATTTTTGTAGTTTTTGTTTTGCAAATGATGGAGGCGCAATCGTTAATTTCGGTACTAAAACCAATTTATGCCATGCTGCTATAAGCAAAATGATAGCCACCAAACAGAGCTTGATGGTGACCGCGATACCAAAATCGGAACTGAATAATTCAGTGGGGCTATCAAACAACATCCACACCATTCCCATGCCTGAGAGCAACACAAGAATGACAATCACTATGCCTAAACGACCAAATGTATCCATGACATTTTTTATGACGATGTTGTCATCGGTGCTACATAATTTCCATAATGGATAAAAAGCGCCTATCCAACTGCCAATGATCAACACGTGTATCAATATCAAGCCTTGAGCAATCAATCCTAGTTCAGTGCTATGGCCAATAAAAGTAAACGTGACAGCAATTAACAGACTGCTGATAATGGCTAATACCGCAGAAAACTTTTTGATATAGCGGTTCTTATGTAACAGTAAACCACTAGCCACTAGCATTAACCCAAAACCGATTAAGCGCCAAAGCACAGTTTGCCCTACCTGGGTTGGCCACAGAAAAGCATGCATCTGCGCATCGAACATTCCCATCAAGCCGTTTTCAGCAAAAGCCCCTATTTGCGCAAAATAGTTGATACTAACGGCAATCAACCCCAAAACAGCACCTAGGCCGGTATATTTTGTAACGCTAATGCCGAGGTTCGGTTGGCCCTTAATGAGATATTGCATCAATGTGCCGCCAATAACGGCGGCAACACTAAGATAAATAACCCATTTAGATATCAACACCGATATGTCAAACACGGTTAATATCATGTTTACTCATCCACTTATTGATGTGCAGTGTGCTCGCTAGTCTCATGCTCCATTGTCATAGGCGTTGCACTGCGAGTGTTCATACCAGAGTTATGTAGCATAAAGCTCATGTTGCCTTTCATCTTATGACCGTCGTCACCCATGATCATCCAGTTAACTGTGTAATTAGCTGCGTTTAATGCTGGTAGGGCGAATGAAAATTCAGCTTGACTGGCCGCACTTGAAGGTAATGTTAACGGTACGCTTTGCTGCTTCTCATCTTGCATTGTTAATTTGACCAAACGTACCGGAGCCGTAAAGGTCAGTTCAAGCGTTGTTGGGGCTTGACTTAGCATGGCACCGTTAGCGGGCATAGAACTGCTCAGTCCGACATGAGCAAATGCTGAAGCACTCAGGAATAGACTTGTTACGACTAAAACGTTGTTAAATAATTTCATGATATTTCCTTTTATATTGTTTTTAACGATCGAAAACGGTTTACATAAATGATTAAATATTGGCTGAGCTAACATATTGGCACCAAGCTTATAACTCAGTGTACGAACGAGGTCTTAGAACCACGCTCTAAAACCAATAACAAACTGGGTTTCTTGTGTATCTTCCCCTTCATTTCGGCTGTATTCGGCGGTATTACCGAGTTTCTGACGCCAATCCACACCGATATAGGGTGCGAACTCTCTAACAATCTCGTATCTCAATCGCAGCCCTGCACTGACGTCAGATAAGCCAGAGCCTATTCCAAGTTCAGCATCGTCCTTACCAAATAAATTAACTTCTACTTCAGGTGTGAGTATCAACTTTTGAGTGATTAAGAGTTCATATTCCGCACTCAAGCGCATAGCCGTACGGCCTTGGTCACCTATAAATAAGGCCGCGTCAATATCAAAGAAATATGGCGCTAACCCTTGAACCCCAATCACAGCCCAATTACGAGTCGGCGTCGGTTTGATATCGGTTTTAATACCGAATTGTACATCCCAGTATGGTGCGATGGGCTTACTGTAAAGAGCCTGAATTTCAAGATCTTGCTTATCACTATTTGAATATTCACCTTCAGTTTTAAGCCACAACTTATTCAAATCGTAACCTAACCAGGCTTGTGCACTAAACTGGGTGGGATCTTGCGGATCCACGCCTTTTTCAAATTGATCCAGCATGACTTTTGTTAATAGAGGGTCATCATTACCGCCGGCAAACACAGCTGAGCTAGTCAATGTGGCGCTCAGACTCAACAGTCCCAAGGCCATTAAATTCGTTTTATTCATCTGTATTCCCCTTATTTCACCACGACTTTTCTGAACATGCCTGGCATGTGGAATAACAAGTGGCAATGATATGCCCATTGCCCTTTTGCATCGGCGGTGACTAAGTAACTGATCTTAGAACCCGGCTGAACTAATACAGTGTGCTTACGGGGAATAAAATCAGGGTCGCCTGTCTCTAACTCACTCCACATACCATGCAAATGCATAGGGTGAGTCATCATCGTGTCGTTCACTAAGGTGATCCGCAGTCTTTCTCCGTATTCAAACTCTAATGGCGCGGCGTCCATAAATTTCACCCCATTCACAGACCACATATAGCGGTTCATATTGCCGGTTAAATGCAGTTGAATTTCGCGGCTAGGTTGGCGTGTGTCGTAGGTAGGATGTAAGCCTTTAATGTCGCCATAAGTTAATACTTTGCGGTTAAATTGCTGTTGATGGTCACGCAATCCAATCCCGGGGTCGTGTAAGCCACTTTTTGGGGCATCGGCACGCATATCCACTTGTGGGCCGAACTCGGTGTCAATGTGTTTAATTTCATTGTTACTGCCAAAGCCTGCAAGCCCTAGTCCTGAGACTGTCGCTTTCGCAGCGTCCATTGCCATTTTGCTGTGTTCCATCCCTGACATATCACCGCCACCCATAGCCATCTTGCTGTGATCCATGCCTGACATATCACCGCCGCCCATAGCCATCTTGCTGTGATCCATGCCTGACATATCACCGCCGCCCATAGCCATCTTGCTGTGATCCATGCTTGGCATATCACCGCCGCCCATAGCCATCTTGCTGTGGTCCATGCCTGACATATCGCCGCCGCCCATGTCCATTTTGCTGTGGTCCATACCTGACATATCCATGTCACTCATATCCATGCCCATATCACTGTGGCCAAGGACAGGCCTTGGATCCATTGGGGGAATAGGAGCATGTAAACTGGGATCTGAGGTAAGGTTACCTACCGTAAAACCGGTGCGGTCGATACTCTGAGCAAAAATACAATAGGCATTATCAACCTCTGGCTCAATAACCACATCATAGGTTTCAGCAACACCGATTCGAAATTCATCCACAGACACCGGTTGAATGTTCTGACCATCACTGGCAACAACAGTCATTTTAAGACCCGGTATACGCACATCAAATATGGTCATCGCTGAACTATTTATAAAGCGTAAGCGCACTTTCTCACCTTGTTCAAACAACCCTTGCCAGCCCTGTTGCGGAGGATTGCCATTCATTAAATAGGTGTAAGTTGAACCCGTAACATCAGATATGTCTCTGTCACTCATGCGCGCGTTATTCCACATCGAACGAGCGTTCCACGTATTGGCTAAGCCATTTTTATCTACGTCAGAGAAAAAATCCATTACCGTACGCTCACGGTAATTATAGTAATCGGCTTGTTTCTTTAATTTGGCATAAATGTTTTCAGGGGCTTCGTCAGACCAATCAGACAGCATGATCACATAGTCACGGTCATATATGACCGGATCGGGGGTCGCTGGATCAATCACAATCGCGCCGAATAAACCGGTTTGTTCTTGATAGCCTGAATGACTGTGATACCAATATGTGCCACTTTGCTGGACGGTAAATTGATACTCAAATGTTTCACCGGGTTTAATGCCATCAAAGCTAAAGCCAGGCACACCGTCCATTTCGGTGGGTAAAATAATACCGTGCCAGTGAATAGAACTATCATGGTCGAGGTTATTTTTTACTCTTAAGGTGACTGTTTCACCTTCTTTCCAGCGCAATAACGGCGCGGGCAGCAATTGGTTGACCACAGTGGCCCGAGCAGATTTCCCGGTAAAATTAACCATTTTATAGTCAATTGATAAGTCAAACACTTTACCAGAAAGCTGGCTCAACGATTGGCTTAACGCATTGGCAAAGGCATTTTTAGGGAAAGGGATCGACATCAATGCCAACATGGCGGATGCACCAAACACAAAGCGGCGTCGGCTGTTGTTGGGTTCACTGTCTGGCGTTTGAATAATGGGTTTTATCATGTATTGAGATTTCATTGTACAGACTCCTCAAGAGAATTTACTTGGGCGTAAACCTGGCTACTACCATCTTTTTTCAACAGTAAGACTTGATATGGCATAAATTTATCTTGGTACTCCATACCAGGGCTGCCCACTGGCATAGCGGGTACGGTTAAGCCGATAGCATCTTTAGGAGGGGTGGCTAAAAAACGACTAATCAATTTTGCAGGGACATGCCCTTCAAACACAAAACCTTGAGATGACACTGCGGTATGGCAAGATTGCATTGAAGCAGGAATGCCCTTTGACTGTTTAAACTCATAAAGGTTGTTAATATTGTGGGCACTAACACTAAATCCACGCTCACTAATATGCGTTAGCCATTTCTCACAACAGCCGCAATTAGCATCTTTATAAACGGTGAGTAATGGCTCCGTAGTGCCGGGCTCTGCTGCACGGGCAATTAATATCCCTCCCATAGTTTGCAGAATAAAAATAGTACCTATGACACGAAAAAAACGAATAGAATTGCGATATAGAGCAGACATAATATTGCCTCCAAATCAAATTTCGTCACATTAAACAACGCGGTTTAATGTCAGTTTATTAACCAAAAGGTTAAAAAATTGAAACTACATGATTGGCTAGGACAGCTAGCAAAAAAAAGGCGTAACTGTGCCTATGTTAGGCAAATATTGGAGGACGGTATAAAGATGAAAAATACTGAGGCATTAGTGCTGAGGTAAACATTGTTGCAGCATTAACAAAGCTGACTTCTGATTTAAGCATTGGCATCGCCATAGTTAAAGCGACTGATAAACATGATCCGACAGGACAATGGCACGCTTGGGCGCAGCAACTATCATCCGCATCATCACTCATATCCATGTTCATGTTCATATCCATGTTCATGTTCATTTGCATACTAGCGTCATGACATGCTTTGCCATTTTCAGCAGGCATATTTGAAGTCGTCATTGAATTCATTGGCATAGTACCAGGCATAATCACAGACGCAAAAGTTTGACCGACAAACGTCAGTAAAACAAACATCATGATTAAGTGGATTCTACGCAAAATATATCTCCAATGATTATCAAATAATAGTAGTGAAAAATACTGCATTTAGCAATGAAAATTTATTTGAAAAACATAATTTAATGAAAATAAAAAAAATATGATAAAAATCAATCCAATATAAAATAACGATGCAATTTTTTATCTGCATCGTTATCCTAATCAACTAAATATTATCATTCCTCATGTATCAATTTAGTACGACGCCATAAAAAGAATACAACGGGGACAATTAATAGTGTCAGTATGATTGCACTAACCATTCCGCCGACCATTGGTGCAGCAATCCTACTCATCACCTCGGAACCGGTTCCAGTACCATAAAGGATAGGCAATAATCCAGCTATGATTGCTGCTGCCGTCATCATTACAGGACGTACGCGCATACCTGCACCTTGAATAACAGATTGAGTCAACTTTAGTTCATCAAATTTTTCTAGCTGCTGTGAACTATGATCAATCGCTTCTCTATAGGCTTGGTTTAAATAAACAAGCATAATGACGCCGATTTCGACAGCGACACCCGCCAATGCAATAAAACCGACTCCTACTGCAACTGAAAAATTAAAACCTTGTATATACATTAACCAAATACTGCCCACCATGGCAAAAGGCAATGT
Organism: Shewanella inventionis; assembly: GCF_014641855.1. GTDB lineage: Bacteria > Pseudomonadota > Gammaproteobacteria > Enterobacterales > Shewanellaceae > Shewanella > Shewanella inventionis. Next base: position 56,772 of record NZ_BMII01000030.1, on the reverse strand, counting down.
CCCCACAATAATTCCAACTTCAACAACATTGCGGAAATTCATGAACAATAAAATAATGATAATAAATAAAGTAAATGGTACTACGTAAGTAAGCTTTGCTTTAGCTCTTTCCATATACTCATATTGACCAGCCCAAGTAATAGAGTAACCGGCGGGTAATATCAATTTATCATCCACAACTTTTTGTGCTATATCAACATAACTACCAATATCAACATCCTCAATATCAATGTAAGCCCAACCATTAAGGCGAGCATTTTCACTTTTGATACCCGGAGGTCCATTTTCAATAATAACGTCCGCAACGTCACCCAAAGAAATTCTCAAACCTTGCGGAGTCACTATAGGCAATAAAGCTAATGCTTCAGGTGAATTGCGATAATCCTGAGGATAGCGTAGGTTAATGGGGTATCGCTCTAACCCTTCAACGGTTTGTGAAATACTCATACCACCAATCGCTGTGGCCACAACCTGTTGAACATCCGCTATATTCAAACCATATCGAGCAGCATTCTCACGCTGGATATCAACTTTAATATAACGTCCGCCTGCAACTCTTTCAGCATAAACTGACGAAGTCCCCTTAACATCTTTAAGGATTTCTTCTAACTGTTTACCAATTTTTTCAATTTCCTTGAGATTAGGTCCAGCAATTTTAATGCCTACAGGTGTTTTGATCCCTGTCGCCAACATATCTATTCGGGTTTTAATTGGCATTACCCATGCGTTAGTCACACCTGGTAACTTAACTAATGAGTCTAGTTCTTGTTTTAAACTCTCTGTAGTCAGGCCTTCTCTCCACTCGCTTTTGGGCTTAAGTTGAATAAACGTCTCCACCATTGTCAGAGGTGCAGGATCCGTTGCGGAGTCTGCTCGACCAACCTTACCAAATACAGTTTTAACTTCGGGCACAGTGTAAATTAACTTATCCATTTGTTGCACTAATTGGCGTGCTTTACCAATAGAAATACCAGGGTAAGTTGTCGGCATGTACATTAAATCACCTTCATCTAATGGAGGCATAAATTCACTACCAATTTTATTTAGTGGCCACACACCAATCAACAACACAAATAATGCAAATAACAGCGTTATCTTCGGAAACGCCAGTACTTTTCTCAACACAGGCACATATACTGCTGTTAAAAGTCGATTAACCGGGTTTTTGTGCTCAGGAAGTACTTTTCCGCGAATAAAGTAACCCATTAGCACTGGAACTAATGTTATAGCTAACGCTGATGACACAGCCATTGCGTACGTTTTAGTAAACGCAAGCGGTGAAAACATCCTTCCCTCCTGTGCTTCGAGGGTAAATACCGGTAAAAAACTAACAGTAATAATCAGTAAACTAAAAAATAAAGCAGGGCCAACTTCGCTGGCAGACCGAGCTACAACCTGCCAACGGTTTTCTGGCGTCAATGGCGTTCGTTCCATATGTTTATGCATATTTTCAATCATGACAATGGCGCCATCGACCATGGCACCAATTGCAATTGCAATACCGCCTAAAGACATGATATTGGCATTCAAACCCTGCAAGTGCATAATAATAAATGCCGTTAAAATACCAACTGGAAGGCTAACAATCGCCACAAGTGATGATCTTACATGCGCCAAAAAAACCATACAAACTAAAGCAACAACTAAAAATTCCTCTAGCAGTTTAAACCCTAAGTTTGATACGGCTCTCTCAATTAAGCCACTGCGGTCATAAACCGTCACAACTTCCACGCCCTCAGGAAGGCCCTTTTTTAATGTCTCTAATTTAGCTTTAACGCCATCAATTGTTTTTTGGGCATTTTCACCAAATCGCATCACAATAATGCCACCGACCGTCTCACCTTCACCGTTTAGATCAACAACGCCACGTCGCATTTGCGGTCCAGTCCCGATATCCGCAACATCTTTTAGCAGTAATGGGGTGCCATTATTGTTCACGCCTAATGGGATATTGCCGATATCCTCTTTATTCTCAAGATACCCTGTAGCACGAACCATATATTCAGCTTCTGAGAGTTCGACAACAGAGGCACCAATTTCTTGATTACCACGGTTAATCGCCATTTGAATAGCATTTAAAGGTATACCAAAGGCACGCAACTTATCAGGGTCAACCTTAATCTGATACTGTTTAACCATCCCCCCTAGAGCGCTCACTTCAGAAACCCCTGGGACAGTTTGTAATTCATACTTTAAAAACCAGTCCTGTAGACTGCGTAACTCACTAATATCGTGTTTACCGGTTCTATCTACGAGTGCATATAAATATACCCAGCCCACACCTGTTGCGTCAGGTCCTAATTGAGGCTTTGCATTATCAGGTAACGTTGAAACGACTTGGCTAAGATATTCCAACACACGACTACGAGCCCAATATAAATCGGTTTCTTCATCAAAGATGACATAGACATATGAATCACCAAAAAAAGAGAATCCCCTGACCGTTACCGCACCAGGCACAGACAGCATAGCCGTAGTTAAAGGGTAAGTGACTTGATCTTCAACTACTTGTGGGGCTTGACCTGGATAACTTGTTTTAATAATTACCTGAACATCAGATAAATCAGGCAAAGCATCAATAGGGGTATTTTTAAGTGAAAATAAACCCGCGCCGACGAGAATTGCACTGGCGAGCAAAACAAAAAATCTGTTTGCTACAGACCATCGTATTATTGATTCAATCATGGTTATTCTCCCATCTCCATTCCTGAATGATCTGCTTGATGTGTTGTATTAGATACATCATCAGTAGCTTTGGGATTGTGTATATTTACCACTTTGACCAAGCCGTCTGATGTTTTTTCTAATTCAATATGAAGCACAGCACCAACGGTAAATACAGAGAAATCCACACTGTCATCAACAGTAAAGTCCATGGTCATTTGTGGCCATTCCCATTCACTGACAGCTTGATGGTCCACATTAATCATTCGATGTGCAGCCATTAAGCTATTTACTTTTGCTTCTACCCAAGCCGTTTCTGGAGTGATGGCTTGAATATTTTCTTGCTCATCGTCAGGTGCTCTCATACGTTTAAGGTCAGAGGTTTTATTTGATTCAGAATCCAATAGGAATTGTGCTGACGAGACAACAACATCTCCGTCATACAGGCCTGATTTTATTTGAATTTTATCATCATCGAATCGCCCTAACGTTACTGCTACAGATTTATATTTACCTTCACCGAGGGCAAGTACTACTCGGTCTGAGTTTCCTGTTCTAATCACTGCTTCCCTTGGTAGCAGTAATACATCCTCATCACTTCGTGTTTTTATCGACACTTGTGCAAACATATTCGGTTTTAATGCAGCATTGGTATTATCGAAGCGCAATCTCACTTTTAGCGTTCTTGTTTTACTATCTAATGCGGGGTAGACATAATCGACTTTTCCTTGCCAAGATTGACCAGGTAAATAATCTAATTTCATTTCAACTTCTTGCCCAACTTTAACCATGTTTGCTTGACGTTCAAAAACTTCAGCTTCAACCCATACTTGTGTTAATGAACCAATTGAAAACATTGTCATACCCGGTTTTACAAACGAGCCCTCCCTTACATTCAAATTATCAATAACACCACTTTGATCAGCATAAAACGTAATATTTTGTTTGACTATTCTATTTTTTCGTAACGCTTTAATCTCCTCGCTTGGTATTAATAATGCTTTCAACCGAGCTTCAGAAGCTGTAATCAAACGCTGATCATTTCGATTTAAAGCTAATAACATTTCTTCTTGCGCATTAACTAAAGCAGGAGAATAAATCGAATATATAGGTTGCCCTTTAATAACCGGATCACCAGAAGCTTTTACATAAAGTTCTTCAATCCATCCTTCGACTCTTGGATTAATATGAATAAGTTGATCTTGATCATATTGAACATATCCAACTGTTTTAATGCTTGTTTGTAGTGTGCCAAACGTTGCTACGGATGTCCGCATACCAAGTTTATTAATCACTGCAGGTGATATTTTAACGGCACCAGGTCCAAAATCTGTCGAATCGGTGCCATCTTCGTATACAGGTATAAGATCCATACCCATTGGTGATTTCCCTGGTTTATCACTACGATAATTAGGATTCATAGGTGCGACCCAATATGATGGCTTAGCTTTTGCGCTGTCCTCTGAAGCTATTTCATTCTTCGGTGTATATAAGATTGATGCACTAATACCAGTAAGAATACCGATAACTAATATGCTGATCATTTTTAAATTGTTGTTCATTTTACTTCTCCATCAACATAAGATTTATGTAAGATGCTAACTGGACCCACATTGGGGGTAAAAAAATAGTTCAATTGAACTTTAAGTTTCTGTAAATCAACGTTAATAGCCAAAGCATCTAATTGAGTATTCAATTGAGCAATGAGGGAGCGAACGACTTCAGCGAAATCTCCCTTATCATTCGTGTAAGCCGTTAATGACGCATCTGCTTGATCTTGCATTTGAGGTAATAAAAAATCGTTATAGAGTGTCTGACGTTGTTCCAATTTAAGAAATTGCACTTTCGCAGTACCGTATGACGCCATCATGTTTCGAAGCAGTAACCACTTTTCTGTTTTAATTGACTCTGACTGAGAAATAGCGGCTTGAACTTGCTTATCTTGCTTTGAAGAAGTAAATATTGGTAAATCAAAACTCACACCTATTGACAACAAATCATCGCGAGAATTACCCATAGGATCATCGCCTCGATAACTATATCCAGCATTTACACCCCATTCAGGCTTATACAATTGCTTTGTTAACTCGACACCTTTTCGGCTTGACTCAATTCTTTGCTCCAATGCTGAAATGAGTGGATGAACAGAGAACGCTTCATACAGAGACTGTTGGTAATGTTGGCTATTTTCCTCATCGAAATAAAGATTAGGATTCGTTAGTTTAATTTGAGGAAGTATATTAGGGACGGTAAACGTCGAAAATAACAGCTCATAATCTTGTTCATGACCTATTCGATATTTATCAACAAATGCCTTACCAACCCATTCAGATAATTTCTGTTTAAACATATCTTCTTGCTGAGCCAAAACAGTCAGCTTATCTTCGAGACGGGTCACCTCTAACTGAGCACGAATGATATCCTGCTGATTAGATTTAACTAAAGCAGATGAATATCCTGCTTTTGCGACATCAGATAATTGTTCGAATAAGTTCCGATTACGCTCAATCAGTGCAATACTCTCTTGCGTTTTATATATATCAAACCAAATTTGAGCGGTGGTGACACTTAACTTAGCTCGTCTATCTTGTCTTAAAAATGGGTATTGCTCAGCCATTAACTCAAGTTGTTGTTTGCGTAAACTTAAGCTATCACCACGGGGAAACATTTGAGTGACACCAATGTTCAATTGAGTCATTGCTTCTTGTCCAAAATCAAAAGTGTTAATGGACAAATTCGCTAAACCAACACTGATTTTTGGATCTGGTAAGGTTCCTGCCGCGATACTTTCAGATTTAATAGCATCTTGTTGATATTGATTACTGACTAACCAAGGATCGTTCGTCTGAGAAAGATAAACCGCTTCTTCCAATGTTAATTTTTGTACTGGTCCTGCCGCATATACCGCAGCACTCATTCCAATAGAAAACATCACTACTATCAGAATAGATTGAGTGTATATATCACCCAACCTCTTGTAAATTAAAGACATAAAGCCTCCAAATTAGTTACCTACATTCGAATTAAATTCGAACAAAGTAATATCTTGTTAATTTATAAAAAAGATAAACGCATAGAAAAACGAGCGAAATTTGCTCAAAACTTTCCTATCTAACAAGAAAATATTGGAGGACGATATAAAGAAGAGTTATATTGTGGAGTCGTATTTTGAGTTAAACCTGATATAAAATGACTCAAACTTGAAATAGTGACTGACTGAAAAGTATCCATTTCAAGGGCAATTGAAAAACAAGTACCTATCGGACAATCACATTGACTATCACAACAGTCAGGAATGTCAGTGGTAGATGTTTTAACGGTATCGACATCTGATGTTAATTGGTGATGGCAAGCGTTAGTCGCAGCGATATTAACAGGGTTTGATTTACTTAACATTGAATTCATATCAGAGGGGCATGGCAAAATCACAGACGCAAAGGCTTGATTGACAAATGTCATCAAGATAAGCATCACTGTAATAATTCGCATACGACTCAAGATAAAACTCCAATATAATTAGTTGTATTAATGCTAACTTAACTTTACTAAATAATCATAGTTAACTGTAATATTTTTTACTATAAACTACTAATACTTGACGTAGATCACACTTCAAAAGATCTCACTAATAAGGTAATAATTACCGATAAAAAAGATCTTCTAATTTTCTTAACTGGTCTTGGTTCCTGGAACTTTATGGCAACAATGTGGTTGATGTTTTGCGTTATCTTTTATGTTTTGATCCACAAATTGATAGTAATTTACCTTTATATAGGTCCACCAATCATTATGAGTATCAGCACCATGCTTTCTGATAACTTCCTCAATATTTTCTAAATTGATATGACTGACATCATAGGTAAGATAAATAACTTCCGATTTTTCATTATAAGTCACGTCATCTATGCCAAACAGTTTGACTATATCAGTCTGTAATGTTTCTAAATTTTGATTATCAACTCCAGTTAATCTTAGGTTTCTGACAACTAAAGTCGCTTCTTTAACGCCCGGTCTATGTTCACAATCACTCATAATCTCTCTCTTAATCATTAACTCATCATTTATCTGAAGTTCTAGATAAAATGGCCAATATTCTAACCTAGACCGTAAACAGCTTAGGTTAGAATCAAAATATTGATGGCAAAGTTAAAAATGCTCATTTTAATACTGCTATTATATGCATCACTGATACCAAAATATTGAAAAGTACGCATAGATATCTAGTGTTTACTCAACAATCAATACACCCTTATACATTTGCATCTGGCAATGAAATGGATACTCACCTTTTTCCAGTGCCGGTAAGGCTATCGTCGTCGTTTTATCCAGCGCTAAATCTTGGCTAATCTCCAAGTCTGGTAGCAAGACAGTGGCTGAACATCCGGATTTATCTTGGCGTAAAAAAGTTATCTCTGTTGGTGTATTAGCCGAAATTTTAATTCGTGCTGGCGTATACACACCGTCTTTAACCAGTATCAATGTACTAGCGTCAACACTAGAATCGTTTGTCGGTTTATATAGCCAAAACCACCAAATGATAAAACCGATTAATGCGATACACAGTAAATTAATTAACATATTGAAGCTCCTAGTGTTCTTTGGCTTTAAACAAACGTAAACGGTTAGCGTTACTCACTACGGTAAGTGATGAAAAGGCCATCGCAGCGCCAGCAATCACTGGATTTAGCAAAATACCAAAAACAGGAAAAAGCACACCTGCTGCTAAGGGAATACCCGCGACGTTGTATATAAACGCGCCAAACAAGTTTTGTTTAATGTTGCGCAGCGTTGCTTTACTAATGGCTATCGCATCGGCTAAACCATGAAGTGATCCGCGCATTAAAGTCACATCAGCGCTTTCTATCGCCACATCAGTGCCTGTTCCAATAGCAAAGCCAACATCGGCTAACGCTAATGCGGGGGCGTCATTAATCCCATCGCCAGTCATGCCAACCACTTCATTTTGTTGCTGAAGTTCAGCTACTTTATTGGCTTTATCTTCTGGCATGACTTCTGCGAAAAAATCATCAATACCAACTTTTTTAGCCACTGCTGCGGCGGTCGCTTTATTGTCCCCGGTTAACATAATCACTTTGATGCCATTGAGTTTCAGTCTCGCAATCGCTTCAATTGAATCAGGCTTTATCGGATCTGATACCGCAATAATGGCCAGTAATTGCCCTGCAAGCGCTAAATACATTGGTGTTTTTGCATTTTCAGCTAACACTTGAGCCTTAGCTTCGTGAAGGCCAATATCAATGTGTTTGTCTAACATCAGTTTTAAATTACCAAATAGTAATGTCTGGCCATCCACTTCAGCTTCTACACCTTTACCTGAAATGGCATTGAAGTGCTCAGTGTCAATGGCTTCTATACCTCTATCATTCGCACTTTCTACAATGGCTTGCGCAAGTGGATGTTCGGAGTGACTTTCGATTCCAGCAGACAAGGCAAGTACCTGTTCTTCACTGTCGGCATTAACCAAAATAATATCTGTAACTTGCGGTTTACCTTCAGTAATGGTGCCGGTTTTATCTAATATCATGGCGGTTATTTTAGACGCGGTTTGCAATGCTTCACCGTTACGAATAAGCACCCCCGATTCAGCTGCCTTACCAACGCCAACCATCACTGACATTGGCGTTGCGAGACCTAGCGCACAAGGACAAGCAATAATTAATATTGTTGTTGCAGACACGATGGCAAATACACTTGACGGCTCAGGGCCAAAATTAAACCACACCATGGCACTGACTATAGCGATAATCATAATGGCGGGCACAAAGTAAGCGGCTATGACATCTGCTAAACGCCCAATCGGCGGCTTAGAGTTTTGCGCCCGTTTGACCATACTAATAATGCGAGCCAGTGCGGTATCCTTACCTACACGAGTGGCTTTAAATATGATTGAGCCTGATTTATTCAAGGTGCCAGTGACCACATCGTCACCTATCACTTTTTCAACAGGCATTGGCTCACCGGTCAACATTGATTCATCAATGGTGCTGTTACCTTCAAAAACCACCCCATCGACTGGAATTTTTTCGCCAGGGCGAACTTTTACATGATCATTAAGTAATACATGAGCAATATCGATGTCGAGGTCTTTCCCATCACGGATAACCCGAGCAGTTTTAGCTTGCAAACCAATGAGACGCTTAATCGCTTCAGAGGTTTTACCGCGCGCTTTAACTTCTAGTGCTAAACCAAGATTAATTAAACCAATAATCATTGCGGTCGCTTCAAAGTAAACATGTCTTGCCATCTCGGGGAACAATTGTGGAAATGAAACAATCAACATCGAGTAAACCCAAGCAGTACCGGTACCTAAGGCAATGAGGGTGTCCATATTGGCATTATGGTTTAAAAATGATTTCCAAGCGCCGATATAAAAATGCCTACCTGATATAAGCATAATTGCCAGAGTCACCACACCGACCAGTCCCCACACAGTTTGCTCTAATAGGGTTGATACCGTCATTTCGCCAATAAAAAGTCCATAAATCATCAACGGGATACCGACGGACAAGGCGATAATGGTATGGCGTAATAAACTTTTATAATGTTGTAAATCAGCCTGTTCTTTCTCGTTCATGGCATCTTCTGCCGACTCAGCCTGTATTTGAGTGGCATTATAACCAGCGCTTTCTACTGCTTTTATAATCAACTCGGCAGATGCGTTACCCGAAACAAGTACTGTTCTGTCGGCAAAGTTCATTTCGGCCGAATCAACGCCTTGCACGTTGTTAATCGCTTTTTCAATTTTGCCAACACAACTCGCGCAACCTGCGCCGAGGATATTGAGTTGTATTGTAGTATGGCCTGTTTTAGTCATCACTTAATCTCCATTGAAGCTTTATCAACATAATGGGGAACTCCTAATTCTTCTGAAACTATATCCTCTTGATTTGTATTCTCTATTAAATGGCAAATCATGTTTCCTGTGGGTATGTTGTCAGGCATTTGAGACCAATCTTGTATCGCCTTAGAAAGCTTACTTCTTAATTGCACCATTTCGTTGAACTGTTGCTCAGTTTCAAGCAGCTTTACTTTAATTAATTCGCGTACAAGTTGACATGCACTATCCCCAAGATCAGTCTTAGAAAAAATAACTTTAATATCTTCGACAGAAAAGCCTAAATTTCGAGCACTCAAAATAAATTGCATCCTCACCATATCTTTATGGTTGAATGTTTTATAACCATTATTGGGAGATTTGCTTGGATTGAGTAATCCAATTCGAGTATAAAAACGCACAGTATCAGCGGATACACCCAATTTATTAGCGAGTTGAGCCACTTTCATACAACCTCCAAACCATCATAAATAACTACGATAGTTCAACTATAACTCTGTGTGTAACACACAGCTCAAGAAGTATATTAGGTATTGATAGGGCGCTATGATAGCGCCCTATTAATCCAATTAATGATTCATCATTTTACTGTGTTGTTTCATAATGATAGACATTAACTCTGCATGGTTAACCAGCTTAACTGATTCGCCTTTTAAGCTAGCCGTGTCTATTGTGATCTGAGGGGAGTCGATAAATTTGCGAGCAGATTTTGTAGTGAAAATATCCTTAGCTCTAACCTGAATATCTTCGTTCTTAGTTAAATTCAAACTCCAATATAATGCATCAGATTTTACAAAATTAGTATCATCTGCTCCCGTTGAAAAAACGTCAAAAAACTGAAGTTCAAGTAAATGTTGACCAGGTTCAATGTCAATCTGCCCCTTATTAGTCACAGACTGACCATCAACTGAAGTAAAAACAAGATAATCAGGTAATGTAATAGTAGCAGCCATTGAAGCTGTACTAGCTAAAGATAAAAGTGTAATTGCGATAAATTTTTTCATGATAAACTCCAGATGCTTTATGATGCTCATAAGTAAACGAGCAACGAAAATCTTTATAAATTAATAGTAAGTGATTAATTAAAATAAAGAATTAAGCAATTGGAGGGGGATTTTGACTTCCAAGCGAAGCCGGAGTTGATATCCATAAAGTTGAGTTAACTTTAGAACTTGTGAATAGAGCATTAACTAAATTTGAATCTGATAACAAAACAAATACATTAGCGACTGCATGGCAATGGCTAATACAGTGGCTTGAATCTTCGGGACAACAGTTATCAGTATCATCACAATCATTGTCCATCGTAACTGAATGTGACATAGAGCTAGTTTGCATACTTGATTCAGACATTTCGCTAGACATAGCATTATTTGGCACTAATAACTGTGTTATTAATGTCAATATAACTGCTAAATTTAGCAAAATCTTAATCATGCTATTATACTCAATTTAATCATATGGACTACGTTAGCAAATTTTAGAATCAAATTCCATGATGTAAGTCACAATCCTAGGTCTATTAAGATATTCAACTTACAATTATTAAACTATTCAATGAATCCTTACCCTGACATAACACTGGGGAGATGCAGACCTGGGCGGGATATGTGCTCTGTACTATGTAGATATGCCCAAGGGATATTGCAGAGAGCACAGGACTCAGGGCCACCGCATGAGTATTTTATTTGTAACCGAGCTACTAAATCCAGTCTTTAATACTACTTTAAGCATCGATGGATTCATCATGCATCGCTTTTGTTTTCTAACAATGCTTATCTTCGTCGGCTCTGCTCCTAACATATTCAAGCTCATATGATGCAGGCATGATAGATTTTCCGCCCCGTGAGCATTGTATATCAGACATACATCCTCACTCATACTGAGGAGAGTAGACCGCTGGAACTTCCCCAGCGGCCCCTCGCAGAACGGTACGTGAGCCTCTCGACTCATACCGCTCCCATTAAACCATCGACCCTCTCATTCCTGCTCGCCAATGGGCAAACAAGTAACGATGAGTGCGGGCAAGGTTTTCCATAAACTTACCGGCTCTCGTTTTGCGTCGTTGAAGTTTCTTGTACTTGTGCCTCGCCCACCAGATTAACGCTTTGTTTACCTCGCGGAAGACCCTGTACAACTCAGAACGACAGAAGCTGCCATAGTAGTTTATCCAACCATTGATGATTGGGTTGATCCACCTGGCTATTTGCTCAAGACTTAAATCTGTTCGCTTTCGGATACCTAGCATTCTAATTTTCTTTATCATCCCTTTTTGAGCATTTCTGCTCGCTGCGGGCGTAAAACTGATAAAGATACCCTGTGTTTGTCTATTCCGACAAAGACGTGGTCTGAAAGTGTACCCTAAAAAGTCAAAACTAATGTTCTCGTGCTTACCTTTTCTTGAACCATCTTTGCAATACGCAATTTTGGTTTTCGTTGGGTGAAGCTCAAGCCCACAGGCTTCAAACCTCTCTTTAAGCTCTACTAACATTTGTTGAGCTTCCTTCTCACTATCACAGTGAACAAGCCCATCATCTGCGTATCGACACCATTTAACATTGGCATGATTCTTTTGCATCCATTTATCAAAAACATAGTGGAGAAATAAGTTGGCTAACACTGGACTAATGACACCACCTTGTGGCGTCCCTTGCACTCGCTCAATTATTTCACCATCCGCTTTTATCATAGGCGCTTGTAGCCATCGCTCAATATACAGCAGCAACCATTTGCAACCCGTATGTTTGCGTACTGCTTTCATTAGCAAATCGTGTGAAATGTTGTCAAACAGCCCTTTTATATCAAATTCCAGAACCCAGTCGTGATACCAGCAGCGTTTTCTTGTCACCCGCACTGCATCTATCGCTGATTTCTTTGGTCTATAACCATATGAGTCATTAAGAAACTCAGGTTCAACCAAAGGCTCAAATGAAAGTCTCGCTACCATTTGGGCGATACGGTCTTGGATCGTAGGGATACCGAGTATCCGCTCACCACCTGATTTCTTTGGTATCGCCACAGCTTTAACTGCGGGTGGAAAATAGCAACCAGAAGACATCCTATTCCAGATTTTATAAAGGTTGTTTTTTAAGTCTTTTTCAAAATCAGCCATTGATTGCTTATCAATGCCTGCGGCTCCTTTATTCGCTTTTACTAATTGATAGGCTTTAACAACTTGCCATTTATCAATATTGAATCGATGTGCATTCATCAAGATATCTCCTCCTGCTTAACAGTTGGATATAAGATGAATACTGTTTAACACGACCCCTTCGCTCCACATTCATTACAAATGCTTCTTCACTATTACAGGTCGTTCCGCCCCAGTGCCAGACATTGGTACTCTCATACTTACCATTTTAGTGATTTGTATTTCTCCCTTAACATTCTGACGACTGGTTCCCACAGTTCCTGAAAAGAGCCTGAAAATGAGATCACGCCCACTTTACACCGGACACCACTTACACAGCCTTCGGAGCAACCTGTAAATTTATCACCAGTCTTAGACGCTACTGGCTTTTGATGTCGAGTCTTTGGTTTACGATGCGTCATCATGGGTTCGATAACTCGTCTTCTCATTTCTCACCTGAGCATTTAAATATGCTCGTTTCTTCAACGCTCACCACGAACACTCTTAATATTCGCAGCTTGAAGCGGTTTGAAGCCAGCTTCCGACAGCAGACTTCGATGGGCCAAACCATCATCTCTTCTCAAGCTTAGCCATAAGCTTTTAACATATCCTTATGCTGCAAACCTATGTGCCTGTGGCACACCATCAAGCACCCAGCGCATCGATTCTATGCCCTAATGTTCTCGAACGACTATCGCTGCTTGTTCGGCAATTAACGCCTCAGAACTAATATAATAACGATACTCCAGCTCGATTGGTTTTCCTTTCTCAAGGCGACAACTTTCAACCATAACGTTTTTTTAACCTTTTCCACTTTGAAAAGTCACCGACTAAGTTTTTACTATCAATAACATAGCGCTGGCGACATTCAGTTCACCCATGACCGTGCTCAATTGCAGATTTGTCCGTATTGGACCAGCGGGGGCATTTGAACGAAAACCTACGGTTTTGAATCCTGTGGCACCCTCGTAACCGTAGGTTTTCGTTTGATAGCCGTTAATCCCTGTATTTGAGGTTCGGCTGCATTCGGCCGGTAAAAGCGTTGAAATTAGCCACAAAACCTATAACACATTGATAATATGTAGGAATATCAATATTCTTTTTCCACCTGACGTTTGTCGAATCGATGCTTCTCCTTGGCCTGCAGGGTCTTGTGGAAGAACCGACAAATTTGCCAAGTTTGCTCGTTTAGGGGCTGGCAACGATTTCTGCATTTGCAGCCAGACGATCAAAACACATCCATTAAATCGTTATAGCGAACTTTGAAGCTGTTTAAACTGCCCTTGGATCACTGCTTTTTCCTGAAGAATCACCTTATTCTCATCGGTCAGAAATGCCACTTTATCCTGGGCGGTTTTCAGTTCGGCTTTGGTGGTCTCCAGTGCGTGGGATAACACGGCCACTTGCTTATCGACATCTGCTTTCTGAGTGGTGAGCGCGGCCATGTTTTCCGACAATTGCTCATTTTTATGCTGGTATTCCCGGCACCTTGTCACGGCTTCTTCATACTCGTGTTCCTGGTTCTGGATATCTTCCATCTTTGCGTTCAAGTCGCTATTTAGCGCCGCATTGGCCCGTTTTAATTCATCGGCATTTCGTTGTAACTGCGCGTTGATGTCGAATAGCTCGGACGCTCTCGACTCAGTCTGTGCGAGCCGGTGTTGCAGATCCTGAATCTGATCATTTAACCCCTGGTTAACTATACGGAACTGTTCGCGCTCCTGCTGGCGGTCTTCGGCAGTGCGCTGCTGGTAATGTTCGAAATGATCGCGGATATCCCGGTTTTCCTGCTTGAGTTCGGCAACGCTTTCTTTCAATTCAGTGGTTCGTGCAAGAGCTTCATCCCGCTGGGACTCGGCTTTGGCCAGGCCGACACGGGCGTCTTCCAGGGACTTGTCTTGCTGGCTTTTTTTCTCAATAACACGTGATAGTTGGTTGTTCAGATCCTGTTGGCGAGCGGTAAGCTGCGCGATAGTGTTGCGGGCCTCGGTCAGTTCTTTTCGGAGTTCATCATTCGAAACCTTGAATTCGTCGCGAGCCTGTTCGATCCGATGGTCGCCCATCTGCTGCACCCGCTCATACAGGGACTTTACCACTTCGACGAGGTCGTTCGGTAGTCCACTGACATCGGCCGCCGCCCCATTGTCTAACCGCCAGCGTTTGAGCAACGGCGCGATGGTGCTTTTGCTGCCGGTGCCCAGGTGCTCGCGCACCCGGTCCACCGTGGGTTCCTGGCCGTGCGTGCTAATGGCTTCGGCGGCTTTGACAATATCGTGATAAGTGACTCCGGCACGGGCCATGGCAGGTTCCTCTCAGATTATTTGGTAATGTATTACGTAACACGTAATATAACATTATCTTTACTGTTTTCTAGGCTGCTTGAATATCAATTATTAACCAACGATAATCACACTTATCGTAGGTTAATGGATCTTGACGTAAATTTTCGACTTGTAACGCCGGTACATAGCCGCCTTTTGAGCGACATCGAAGGAAATCCTATTCATGAACAACAAACCGCCAAAACCGGCTAGCAACTTGCCATTACGTAATGAGGAATCGACCCTGATTGAACGTCAGGAAGCCGAATCATTGCGGCACTACCTCCAGGCAGCGACGTCCGACAACACGCGCAAAGCCTACCGCTCGGCCATTCGCCAATTTGAAAAATGGGGTGGTCGCCTGCCCTCGGATCGGGATACTGTCGTGCGTTACCTGCTGGCCAGAGCCGAATCGCTCAACCCCCGGACCTTGGATCTGCACCTGACCGCCATTAGCCAATGGCACCATTACCAAGGGCTCATCGATCCGGTAAGTGATCCGTTGGTCCGCAAAACCATGGAAGGCGTTCGTCGTACTCAAGGCCAACCCAAACGCAAAGCCAAGGCATTACGTTTGGAGCACATTGCCCAGATGGTGAATCACTTGCGGCAACTGCCTGACACCAAAAAGAAACAGCGGGATATCGCGCTGGTGTTGACCGGCTTTTTTGGCGCCTTTCGTCGTAGCGAATTGGTGGCCATTCAAATCGGTGATCTGGTGTGGGAACCAGAAGGACTTCTCATCCGGCTGTCTCGTTCCAAGACCGATCAACAAGCCATGGGCTTAGTGCGAGCATTACCTTTCGGTGCACCAGGCTGCTGTCCTGCTATGGCCATGAAGAACTGGATAGAATTGGCTGATATCAATGAAGGTCCGGTTTTTCGTCCCGTTAACCGTTGGGATAAGGTTCAACCCAAAGCACTGAATCCCGGTGACATTAATCAATTACTCAAGACTCTGGGCAACGCCTGTCAGTTCGATTTCGTGCCGGACTTGAGCAGCCATAGCTTTCGGCGTGGCCTCTCTACATCGGCAGCGAGGGAAAAAATCGACTTTGAGTTTATTAAGAAACAAGGCGGCTGGAAGAGCGACGCTACCGTATGGGAGTACATCGAAGAAGGACAGCAATTCACCAATAATGCCTCATTTATCCTCCTAGAAAAGTTGCAAGCGCTTATAGACAGTCAACTACAATGAAAAGCTGCCTTTGTAGAGATAGGGTAATGATCACAACAAATACTTTAGTGAACCCATGGCGCGGCTCAGTAGCGATAACACCAGGTATCGGTGCGTTCCTCGGCGAGTCAGGAGACAATAAGCCCCATAAACATTGGGCGCATCAAATCGCGATCGGTTTAGATGCAAACGTTGAAGTCATTTCCAGCGAAACACGGCACAAAGAAAAGGGGTTATGGATACCGGCTGGAGTTACTCATCAATTGATAATGGCCGAGGTACTGTGTATTTATATCGATCCAACCCATGATATTTGCAAAGCCTTGCTGCCTCACATAAAAAATCCGTTGATGCAACCCATTGGGACACTCCGTGAGGAATTCAATACGGCGTGTTTATCTCGCTTTACTGCCACGGAAAACCTTTCATTCGAACTGGAGGCTTTCGAGCGTCACTACCGGCACGATCAAACATCTGATCCAAAGAGCAGATTGAGCCACATTTTAAAAGCATTACATGCCGAAGCCATGGATGGGCGATCAATCTCTAGAGCCGAGTTGGCAAAGAAAGTTCGTCTTTCCCCAAGTCGTTTTTCCCACTGGTTTTCCGAAAGCACCGGCTTACCTTTACGCAGCTATAAAAAGTGGTTAAAACTATTAACGGGGTTTGAGTTATCACGCCAAATGTCACTCACTGATGCGGCAATTGCATCGGGATTTTCCGATCAGGCCCATTTCTGCCGGTCTGTTACCGAGGCTTTTGGTGTTTCCCCGGCAGTTATTCAACGGCTTTTGTCAGAATAAACAGCACTTTCGTTCAATGTGGCTACGTGTAAACATGAGATGCTGAACACTCTCAATCAGCGAGGAGTGTTAAAATGATTCGTAGCATAACGTGGTTGGTTAGGCTCCTGTATTTGCCGTTGTTTTTGCTCGTCGGAAATGGCGTCGCTATCTATCTTGTTGCCGAGGGTTACAACCAAGGTTGGCTGGTATTTTTGATCTTGGTATTTATAGGAATTTCCTTCGCCACCGAAAAACTGACACCCTATGATCGTGCGTTTAATGAACCGCAACAAGATCAGCGACGCGATCTGCTTCACGCCTTTATGAACGAGTCACTTAATGTTATTGGCGTTGCTGTACTCCCGTTATTTGGTGGCTTGCTGGTCTTGGCACCGATATGGCCTTCCGGGTGGCCGCTGGCTTTCCAGTTACTTTTGGCGATCCTCATTTCTGATGTTGGCATCACCCTGGCGCATTTTGCCAGTCATCGCCTCTCTTCACTGTGGCGCCTTCATGCCGTTCATCACAGCGTAAAACGGCTATACGGTTTTAATGGTCTTATGAAACATCCATTGCATCAATTGATAGAAACCGTCGCAGGAACGACACCATTGCTCTTTGTAGGAGTGCCACAAAATGTCCTGATGTTGTTGGTGGTTGCAGAAGTGCTTCAGTTACTATTGCAGCACTCGAACGTGGCGTATTTTACTGGACCGCTGAGGAGGGTTCTCGCAATCAACGCGGTGCATCGTTTCCACCACTTAAATACGGCAGAAGAAGGCGATGTGAACTTCGGGCTTTTTACCACCTTGACGGATCGCTTGTTGGGAACGGCTTATTTTGACTCTGAACGAACGATCTGTACTAAAGATCTTGGTATCGCTTCAACGCCGAATTATCCAGCTGACTATTGGCAACAGTTGATGCAGCCTTTTCGACGGGACAAGACATGAGGTTATTTAGTAATTGATAAATCCGAGAACACGCTCCACATGCCACAGCGGGAGCGTGTTCTCCACTTACCTCATTCCTTTGTTGTTTTCATGGTCGCTGTTATCGCCTTCATCATGAACTTGATGATTCCTACTACCTATGGTACTCACAATAAAAATACATACCCCTATGAATATCGCTGTATCAGCCAGATTGAATGCTGGCCAATGAGAATAGCTCCAGTGAAAATCAAGAAAGTCCACTACCGATCCACGCCATACACGATCAACCAGGTTGCCCAATGCACCACCAAGCAGCATCGAATAGCTCGCCGCTTCAAGCCGGGTTGGACGCCGCCGCATTGTCCAAACCAACCAAACCGATACGCCAGAGGCTAATGCAATAAAGAAATAGCGTTGCCAGCCACCAGCATCAGCTAGCAAGCTGAATGCAGCCCCAGGATTCATCATGTGTACGATATTAAGAATTGAGTTAATCTCCACGCGCTCACCGTACTCTATCGTACGCTCAACGGCATACTTACTCGCCTGGTCCATCAGTAATATCAAACCGGAAAGACACAGCCAACCACAAAAGGTGTTTGTCGGGTTAGAGTTCGCCATGAAGTTAATTTTCTTTTCCTCCAATCGGTAGCGCTTGCTCGACAGGGGTGACGTATACCCAACCGGATATGTTGGGTCCGATTTTCCCGGTTTTGCGAATGATGGTCGTCACCTCATCCACCTGATTGTCATCACAGACCAGTGATAATTGGACTTCTGAGATAACCACGCCAGCTTCGGCAGAATAGGCCAACTCCTGCTCGCCTAAGGGCTTTAAAGTCCCCTTGATGTCGAGTAATGATAGGTTTTTGTAGCCTGCGTCACGCAGTGCATCGATGACATCGGCGGATCGAACGTGGTGGATAAAGGCGGTAATTTGTTTCATGTAAATACTCCAAAAAAATTCGCTATTACTGTTAGATGGATCGCGGCAAGGGAATACTTGCCGCGATCCAGCGGGTATTACTCAGCGATCGGTTCGCCATTGTTATCAATCGCTTTTGGCCTTCGCCAAGCCAGTCGATAAAGGCCGGGAAGTACCAATAGAGTGAGTAACGTGGATGAGATAATGCCGCCGATAACCACCGTGGCCAGTGGCCGCTGGACTTCCGCCCCGGTGCTGGTATTGAGTGCCATCGGCAGGAAACCTAATGCGGCCACCAGAGCGACCATCAATATCGGCCGCAATCTCAACATGGCGCCGCCCAGAATCGCCTGCTCGACGGATTCACCGCGATTGAGCTCATCTCGAAAGGCCGACACCATCATGACCCCGGTCAGTACCGATACACCGCATAAAGTAATAAACCCAACACCGGCGGTAATCGAGAGGGGGATGTCCCGTAACCACAAGGCGATAACGCCACCGGTCAGCGCCAGCGGTACGCCACTAAAGACCAATGCCGCATCTTTTGCTGAGCCAAAGGTCATCATCAACAGTGCAAAAATCATCACTAGGGTAACGGGGACAAGCAGGCTTAACCGCTGCGTGGCCGATTGCAGTTGCTCAAAGGTGCCTCCATACTCCAGCCAATAGCCGGGCGGCAATTTCACCTGCTGCGCAACTTTGCCCTGAACTTCAGCCACAAAACCACCCAAATCACGACCGCGAACGTTCGCGCTGACAACCAGTCGCCGCTTGCCGTTTTCGCGAGAGATCTGATTAGGTCCAGGGGCCAGGGTGAGACTAGCCACTTCCCGCAGCGGCACGTAGCCGCCGTCTGGCAGCGGTATCGGCAAACGCTCCAACGCGCGCAAGTCACCCCTGACGCGCTCGGCTACCCGCACCACTATCGAGAAACGCTGATCGCCCTCAAAGATCAGGCCGGCCTCTTCACCACCCGTGGCGGCGGCGACTACGTCCTGCACATCGGCGACATTCAAGCCATAGCGATACATGGCTGAACGGTCGGCATTAATGGACAGAATAGGTAACCCAGACACCTGCTCGACCTTAACCCCTTCGGCGCCCTTGATACCGTTCAATACCGCCGCGATTTCGCCGCCCGATTTCAGCAGTTGCGTCAAATCGTCGCCAAACACCTTGATCCCGAGATCGGAACGCACACCCGATATTAACTCGTTAAAACGCAGCTGGATCGGCTGACTGATCTCGAAGGCATTACCCGGCAATAATGATAACTTCTCACCGATTTCCTCCAGCAACTGCGCTTTGGTTTTGTCAGGGTCAGGCCATTCACTGTGATCCTTGAGCATGACATAACCATCGGAAATGTTCGGCCCCATGGGGTCACTGGCGACTTCAGCCGTGCCGACGCGCGAGAAGTAGGTTTTGACTTCAGGGATTTCCAGCACCGCTTTTTCCAATTGAAACTGCATATCCAAAGATTGAGTGAGACTGGTACCCGGTATTCGCAGCGCCTGGATGGCAATATCGCCCTCATCCAGATTCGGGATAAATTCCGTACCCATCCGCGTTGCCAGTGCGCCGACCAAAACCACAAAGATCAGGGCCGCAGACAATACGAGTACGCGAAATTTGAGTGCCCACGCCAAAACCGGGGCGTAAAACCGTTTGGAATGGCGAACAATGAAATTGTCCTTCTCCTCAATATGCCCCGTCATAAACAGCGCCACGGCGGCAGGCACAAAGGTAAGTGACAGCACCAGCGCAGACAGCAAGGCCATGATTACCGCCATGGCCATGGGCGTAAACATTTTGCCTTCCACGCCGGTCAGCGCCAGGATGGGTAAGTTCACCAGAATCACTACCAATACGCTGATCAAACTCGGTGTAAATACCTCGCGGGTGGCCGCAAACACCGTTTGAAAACGTTCGTCCAGCTTTAAGGTGCGCCCAAGGTGGTGCTGACGTCCGGCCAGGCGCAAAATGCAGTTTTCGACAATGATCACCGCGCCATCCACAATCAAGCCAAAATCGAGTGCGCCCAAACTCATCAGATTGGCACTGACCTTGGTTTGCACCATGCCTGTCATCAACATCAACATTGACAAAGGGATCACCATTGCGGTGAGCAAGGCCGCCCGCACGTTGCCCAGCATGACCAGGAGCACGACAACAACCAATATCGCGCCTTCCGCCAGGTTGGCCTGTACCGTGGCAATGGTTTTATCGACCAGTACCGTACGGTTATAAACCGGCTCAGCAATCACGCCTTCAGGCAGCGTTTTATTGATCTCCAGCAACTTGGCCGACACCGCCTGGGAAACCGTCCGGCTATTACCGCCCAACAGCATGACGGCGGTACCCAATACTGTCTCCTCACCATCGAGCGTCGCAGCACCGGTGCGCAATTCCTTGCCGAATCCCACCTCGGCCACGTCAGCCACGGTAATAGGTAAGCCGTCACGACGGGCGACGATGATTTTTTCGATCGCCGGGATGTCAGCTACCTGTCCGGGTGCGCGGATCAAATATTGCTCGCCATTTTTTTCAATATATCCGGCACCGATGTTGGCGTTGTTTTTCTCCAATGCCGCCACCAGATCGTCGAAGCTGAGCTGGTAGGCCAGCAGCTTTGCAGGCTCAGGGGTGATGTGGAACTGCTTTTCAAAGCCGCCAATGGTATTGACTTCGGTAACACCTGGAACCAGACGCAACTGGGGACGGATCACCCAATCCTGCAAGGTGCGTAAGGCCGTTGCATCATAGGGCTCACCGTTTTCTTGCAAGGCGCCCGGTTTTGCATGCACCGCATAGTGAAAGATTTCACCGAGACCTGTGGCAACGGGTCCCATAACCGGTTCGATCCCCGAAGGCATCTCGCTTTTCGCCTGCTGTAATCGTTCGTTGATCAGGTTGCGGGCGAAATAGATGTCCGTGCCTTTTTCAAACACCACGGTCACCTGAGACAGGGCGTAGCGTGACAGCGAACGGGTGCTCTCCACATAGGGCAACCCAGTGATGGCCAGTTCTACCAGGTAGGTAATGCGTTGCTCCACTTCCAGTGGTGAATAACCTGGGGCTTCCGTATTGATTTGCACCTGGACATTGGTGATATCGGGTACCGCGTCAATGGGCAGCTGCTGATAGTTCCAGACACCCAGGGCCCCAATTACCAGCACCAGAAACATCACCAGCCAGCGGCGCGCGATGGAAAATTGAATGAGTTTATCGATCATGGTGAACTCCTATTGTGGGTTCATATGACCGGTTAAAGCCGTGTAGGTGGTTCGACGTCGTAAATGGTGCCAAGAATACTGTTTTAGTGTCCATGTTCAGCATCCTCCTTGCCCAGCTCCGATTTCAGAGTAAAGCTGTTTTTGCTGACATACACTTCATCTGCGGACAGACCTGCCACCACTTCGCTTAGCTCACCGTCGGTTCGCCCCAAAGTCACTGTACGTGGTTCAAAACCTTCCTCACCCCGAACAAAAACGACAGGGTTATCCTCGACGATTTGCAAGGCTTCGTTGCGGATCACCATTGGAGCGGCTATTTCTGCGCGGGTGATTTGCGCGTTGACAAAGAGACCGGGTTTCCAAATGCCATTCGGGTTGTCGATCAAAGCGCGCGCCATAATGGCCTGATTACCAGCTTGGCCAAGCGGCGCAATATAGATGATTTTTCCCTCTGCGATTTGGGTCGAATCGAGACTGAGAATGCGAACCCGCTGGCCTAATTCAACCTGGGCAACATCCTTGGGAAAAATCGACAGCTCTACCCAAACCGTTGAGAAATCCTGTACTACCAACAACGGGATATCCGTAGTGTGCTCGCCAGCGTTTGCATTACGCTGGGTAACGGCACCATTGAGTGCGGATACTATCGAATAGGTTTTCAGACTTTCATTCGCTTCCACAGTCACCAGGGGTTCGCCTTTGCGAACCGGATCACCAACACTTTTTTTAACTTCCCGAATAACGCCGTCGAAGCGTGCCGTTACCGACTGTACACGCTCTGCGTTGGTGGCGACGACGCCATATACTGGCAAAACATCGCGGATGGTGCCCGAGGTAACGGTTGCCAGCGTAATGCCGGCATGTTTTATCTGCTCCTGGGTCAGCTCGACGTGGCCTTCTTCACCGTGCTCTTCCTCTTCTCCGTGACCCGTCTCGGCGAAAGTTTGTCCAGACAACAGGGTGATCGCAAAGCAACACGTAATTAGACGGATAAATGATTTTTTTAACTGGGTATTTGATTTCATTGTGGGGTTCCTGAAAATGTGTTGTCTTCGCCATACTGTGTCAAGGCCAAGGGCTCTGCTGTTAGCTGCTCAATTTCTGCACCATAGGTTAAGGCGGCTGCGGCCGCTTCGATCTGGGTGCGCCTGGCGCTCAATAATTCCTGCCGCGCGCTGACATAGTCGAGATACCCGTAGCGACCGCGTTGATAGGCCGCCTGAGTTTCTACCAGGGCCTGCTCAAGGGCGGGAATGATGGCGGTGCGCAGTGCCTCTACCGCGACAATGGCTTGTTTGCGGTTGTGAAAAGCCCGGAACAGTTGCGTGTGTAGATCCAGCAGCATTACATCGCGCTCTGCCAACACCTGATTTTTTTCGGCCAACGCGGTCGAAACGGCGCCGACATTTCGCTTGCCGGAAAACAACGGCATGCTGAAACCCGCTACCAACGCGGTGTCATCGGTTTCCTGCAAGCGACGAACCCCCACCGACCAACTGATATCGGCACTGGATTGGGTTTGAGCAAGGCGTATTTCTGCTTCTTTGAGGCGGGACTCTGCTGCGAATACTTCTATCGCAGGATTTTTTTCAACTTTGGCGTACAACAGGTCGAATGCCACGTCCTCGCCAAACTGGAATAGATCACCTTCCACTTTGTCAAAGTCCGGTGAGGTTACCCCCCACAGGGCAGACAACGACACTTTCAAATAAGCAAGCCGTTGCTGCTCCGAAAGCAAAGCGAGCTTCGCTTGCTCGGCAGCGGCCTGTGCCCGTTTGACTTCCGCCTCGGGTGTCGCTCCCGCCGTAGCCCGCTTTTTCACAATGCGTAAGCTCTCGCTCGCCAACTGGGCGGCCTCGCCAGCCAGGGTGACCTGCTCCTGTGCCGCTAGCACATCGACGTAACGGCGGGTGACTTCGCCCAATAAGGCCAAGGATTCCACCTGTCGGCTGGCATTGAGCACCGACCGACTGTGGGAGATTACGCCTTGCCGTGCCGCGCGCTTATCCCCCATTTCGATGACCGAAGACAGCGCAATGGTGAGTTCAGCACCACCTGCGCCGCTGAAGTCCCCAGTGCCCCCGACATTTTCAGCGTCAAATCCCAGCTCATACGCCGGCCTTAACCCGGCTGTTTCGGCCTGCCCTTGAAGGGCTGCGTAGCGGTAGGGAAAAACTTTTAAAGACGGGTTTTGTGACAAGGCGCGCTGCACCGCATTGGTCAGCGTGATCGTTGAGTCCCCAGGCTCGGCGCTAAGCCCCGACGAAGAAATGAAAAATAATAAACTGAACAGAATACATCGGCTTTTGATATTCCTCCGCCCCAAAGCGCCAGAACCCGGCGCAGTACGTATTGATAGCATATGGTAGATCCTACTTATTTAAGATAATTCAAACCGCGCGTTGCAGCGATAACGGCAACACAGAAAAAACTTAATCGGTAAAATCAGGCGATTGGAGGGCGGTACAGCGACGAGGATGGGGCCTCGGGAATGAGGGCTTGATAGTTGTTATGCAACGAATGTTTATGCAAAAAGTTTGAGTGAGTCAGGTTACCGGATAAATAGACATGGCAATGGCAGCCATGGTGATGGCAATGAAACAGATCGTCAGGCGCGGTATTTTGATCTGCAGGATCAATAACGGTCGAGCTATCCAGCATTGCCGATGATGAGCCATCGGAGGAATAAGGGGCTGTATCCGAATAATCAAGGGGATGAACGTCAGCCATAGCTGTCACTGATTGCAGTGCAATCAAGACTAACAGCAGATAAGACAGTGCTTTTCGACTCATAAACCGAATATAACCCCAATGAAATGGAATAGCCTGCGAAGCATACCACCTTTGATTGCGGAGTCAATCAACGATTGTCCCGGCGCCTTTCGTTTACCTGTTATCCGCCTGTCAAAGCGAGCCAGGTCGAGGATCTTTATTGGCGGTGTATCATAAGACGATTGCTTGTTGTTCATATTGTGCCCGGTGTCTCAGGACTTAAGTTGCAAGATGCGGCGCGCGCCATTCAACACAATCAAACCGATGATAAGGCCAATCACCAAGTCTGGATAACGTGAGCCCGTCCAGGCCACCAATCCACCGGCAAGGATCACCCCTAGATTGGCAATCACGTCATTGGCGGAGAAAATCCAGCTGGCTTTCATATGGGCGCCGCTATCCCGGCTTTTGGCAATCAACAGCAGACAGGTCACATTGGCCGCCAGGGCAACAAGCCCGAAGCTCATCATCAAAGTGGAAACCGGTTCACTACCCAATACCAATCGCCTTACCACCTCGCCCAAAGCGCCCAAGGCGAGAATGATCTGAAGCCAACCGGAAAAATGGGCTGCACGCAACTTCATCCGCACACTGTGCCCTACGGCATACAGCGCCACGCCGTAGACGGCGGCATCAGCGAACATATCCAGGGAGTCCGCAATCAAACCAGTGGATTGCGCCCACCAGCCGACAGTGATTTCAATGACAAACATGATGCCATTGATTGCCAGTAGCCACTTGAGAATGCCAGCTTCTCTTTCTGCCTCCTGTTTTGCAGACGCCTGCGCACGGGCGATGGACTCGCTGGCGACGGGCATTGTACTGACAAGTCTCGCGCCCAGACCGACTGATTGCATTCTTTTTTTAATAAGGTCAGCGTTATCACCATGGTAGACACTCACCTTGCGCTTGGGGGTATCGAATTCCAATGTGACTTTAGGATGCACACTGTCCAACGCCATACGGATCATGCCTTCCTCTGAAGGACAGTCCATCTTGGGGACATGATACTCACTAACAAAGCCGCCATGAGAAGCGTCGTGTACTTCGGCAATTTGGGGAGTGTTCTCCGTCGCGTTATTTTGGCAATTGCCACCGCATGTGGTCGTCATAAAAAACCCTTGTTCTATCCAAGGTGGGCAGTTTAAACTCTATAGTTACTATAGAGTCAAGCACAGAGATTGAATAAATGAAGATTGGCGAGCTGGCAAAAAAGACGGATTGCTCGGTGCAAACTATCCGTTACTATGAAAAAGAACAGTTGCTGTGCACGACACAGCGTAGTGACGGCAATTTTCGACTTTACGATGAAGCTGCTGTCGAACAGCTGCTATTTATCAAGCACTGCCGTAACCTGGATCTCAGTTTGTCCGAGATCCGCCAGCTACTCACATTAAAACGCTCACCGGGTGCGCAATGTGATCAAGTCAATCGCATGATGGATACGCACATTCAACAAGTGGAAACGCGCATTCAGGAGCTGGTTCAGCTGCGCGAGCATTTGAAATCACTTCGCCGCAGCTGCTCCAGTGAAAGGACGATCGAACAGTGCGGCATCTTGCAAACGTTAACCACTAATCAGCATCAGAAGCGGTAACACTTACGCGCTTGAAATCGGACGCCTGTGTTATCGGCGGTGATGTTGCGCGTTTTGATTTGGACAGTATTAAAAATACCAGGTAAACCAGAAGTACCGAAAGTTGCGCAAGCACGCCTTGCCAGGTGGATTTGACGCCAATCCAGTCAATCTCAAAACTCACAGGTAATGGCGTCATACCGATGATGGCCGCCTCCTGTAATGCCGACACAGCTTTGCCCATCAGGACAAATGCCAGCGCTAGCAGCAAGTAGGTGGTGGCTGAAAAGAATTTGGCGATCGGCAGCTTGACGGAAAAGCGAATCAACACCCACGCCAATATGGCTAACAGCAACAAACCGAGCGCAAAGCCACCACCAACAGAAGAATATTGGGTTGATACCGCCTGCGTTAACAGCGATTGATAAAATAATACGGTTTCAAACACCTCCCGGTAAACCGCCACAAATGCCAACGCCACCAGCCCCCACAAGGTGCCAGACTTAAGTTGGGTATCGACATGTTGCTGAATGTAGGCTTGCCATTGTGCAGCCTGGGTTTTGCTATGCATCCAGATCCCAACATAGAGCAGTACCAACGCGGCCAATAAAGCGGCAATTCCCTCCATGATTTCACGATTGGCACCACTGATCGTGATCAACGATTGAGCGGCGATCCAGGTGGCACCACCGGCAAGTAATGCCGCAATCCAGCCTATGTGGACATATTTAAGCGCATCCCGACGCCCGGTTCTTATCAAAACCGTCGTTAAGGCAATGATAACCAGCAATGCCTCCAGGCCTTCGCGCAACAATATGACCAGACTAGCAGTGAATAAAGTTCCTTCGGACAAGGTGGACTCTGATAACAAACGTTGTGCGTCATCCAACAAATGCCGCGTCTCCGCCATTAGCGCACCCAATTCTCCGTTTACGTCGGGGCGGCTGGTCAATTGTCGTAGTGCCATCATGTTGGACTCGATGGATTGGCGCAGTGCTTTGTCATGCGCATCGAGGCTGTTTTCAATCAGTTCAAAACCGTCCAGATAAGCACTGACGGCGAGTTCACTTGCGGTTGAAAAATCTCCCTTCTGATGCGCTTTTTGGGCGGCTTGAAGTCGATTCCATGTGATTGCCAAGGGATCTTGGGATGCCTTGAATAATGCCGAGGGGTTAGCGCGTAAACTCTCCAAAGCTTGTAGGGTTATATCAGGGCGTGCTGCTGCCAGTTGCAGTGGGTTGTGATTAATCAGCTGCAGTTTGGTAATATTCAAATCATTGTGAGCAGGTTCGCTGGAATGAAAAGCGAGTCCACCGACATAGAATGCCAGTGACCAACGCTCTTGCTCCGATAGCTGTTGAAAAGCGGGCATGGCGGTGTCGTCGATGCCATTGGTAATGGCGTCGTATAAACCCAAAATTGATCGATTTAATGCCCGCTCTTTATCGGTAAAGTCTGTGGGCGCGGGATCGAGTTGTGCTGCCAGCACGCCGTCACCCTGACCGGATACGCCGTGGCACGATCCGCAGTTAGTCTCAAATACCGGCTGGATTTTTTCTTGAGGTAACATCCGTTCCGGCAGGGATAATTGTGGCATCAATCCTAACAATGTGCCGCGTAGGCTGGCACTCATTTGACGGATCTCATCAACACCTTTCTTATCATGGATGGCCCTCTGCAAGGCCTTTGCTTGCACTGCGAGTGACTCTGCATCAGCAGTGGCGGCCAGCGAGCTCTTGCTAACAATCAGTTGTGAAAACTCCACCATCTCCTGATATTCATTGTCATTAATCACCTGACCGTCTTTCACCGCTTCGGCATAATCAACGCCTATGTATTCAGCGAGCTGTGCCAGTTGCCGGAGTTGAGTAACGTTGTCTGGGATCTCAGCTTCATTCGCCCCGGTAGATAGAGAAAGTGGCAGCATCAGAAATATGATGGCATGAAGGGTGGCTCGTTTCAGGCGTTGCAATAACAGTGGGTTCCTGCAATCAAACATCTCGGTGTTCTCTTATTCATGAATCGCTAATGATTATTGATCGCAATTGTAAACTCTATAGCAGCTATAGAGTCAAGAGAAGTATAAATTACAGTCGATTGGAAACCGTTTTGATAGAGGGGCTTTACCAAGGCTCGCTCCTTTATCTTCCAGAGATCATGACAGGTGGATTGATACTGGAAAATTATCGACTTAACCGGGTGAGTGACATGCAGATTTGCGAGGTCCAATTAACCGCCACAACAGGTTCCTGTGTCTTTATTGCCTTGTGAGAACTGTATCGGCGGGCAAGGTACCGAGCCATAGGAACAGTACACACAGCAGTCACCGAGCTTCGGCTTCAATAAAACATGGCACTGTTCACACTCGTAGAACCACTGGCAGGCGTCCGTGGGCATGGTTTCTGTTTTTTTATGGCCGCATTCGGGACAAGTCAGCTCGGACTGCAAAATCACCTCTGACATCATGGTGTTTCCTTTTTTACAATAGTTGACGGATAACCGGCATTGGTGGTCGCTTCGACCAATCTGTCAGCGTTGGTCAGAGAATCCTCAAAGGTCACTACGGCTTGCTTATGCTCATAACTGACCTCGGCTTCTATCACGCCTTGGACCCTGGTCAGCGCCTTTTTAGCCGTGATCGGGCACATGGCACAGTTCATGGTTGGCAGATCCAGCGTGATGGTTTGTGGCTTGGCCCAGGCCGAGAAGCTAGCGATGGTGAATACGAGACCGAGAATGATTTTCTGCATGGTTAGCTCCAGGGTGTTCATGCGAACAGAGGAATCCAGTGGGTACTGGTAACAAGAACCAGCGCGACGATTACCGCGATCCAGAAAACTATTTGCCGCCGTTTCGGAGTATGCGGCACAGCGCAGGCGGTTCCCGGTTCACAGGCCTCGACCGGTCGATGTATCTGCCAGCCCGCCCAACCGAACAACAGCATAACCAGCATGACGAATACGGGACGGTAGGGCTCCAGCAGGGTCAAATTACCAATCCAGGCCCCGCTGATACCTAGTGACAAGAGCAGGAAAGGCCCAATACAACACAGGCTCGCGCCGATGGCAGCGGTAATGCCACCGATGATAGGTAGCCTTGTGTTGGTGAATGACTCTTTTCCCGGCATCGCCGACTCCATTTTATTGACCTGATGAAATCAGTGTAAATGCCGTACCAAGGTACGGAGTCAAGTCCAATGCCTTTTATTGACGAGGATCAGGTTGGAGGGATTCAACAATAGGACAAGCCGCATTATCAGGATTGGTCCGACACTTTGTGACGAGTTCTTCCAACACCTGTTCCAGGCGGTGCAGATCGTTAATTTTTTCACGCACGCTGGCCAGCTTTGCTTCGGCCAGTTCCTGGACTTCCGAGCAATGCGACCCGCCCAATGACAGCAGGTTGTTGATCTCATCCAGCGTAAAACCCAGTTCCTGAGCGCGTTTGATGAATAAAATTCGAGCCAAGGTTGCGTTTGGGTAAGTACGGTATCCCTCCGCGGGTTTGGGTGGTTGACAGATCAACCCACGGCGTTCGTAGTAGCGGATGGTTTCGACGTTGACACTTGCTGCCTTGGCCAGCTGGCCAATGGTGTGATTTTCGTTCATGACCAGAGCGCTCCCAGCGGGATAGCATATAGATTGTCACCAAAAGCCGTCGTATGATCGCCATCGTATAGCAGGACACCGATTTTAAAGCGCTCGCCGGCCACACTTTGAAAGCGTTTCAAGCCGGTAAAATCTTTCGTGCTCAAGGTTGCCGCCGCTTTGACTTCAATGGCAAAACAATCGCCCATGGCGTTTTCAATGATCACATCGACCTCCACCTTGTCCTTGTCACGGTAGTGGTAGAAGTTCAAGGGCTCCTCGATCCACACCGCCTGTTTGCGCAATTCGTTGTAGACGAAGGATTCCAGCACCAACCCAAAATCACCTGGCTGTTTCAGCAGGCGCTCCCGATTGAGGCCCCGCACGGCGCACATCATGCCGGTATCAATGGAGTGCAGTTTGGGTGTTTTCACAAGGCGCTTATATTCGTTGGAATGCCAGGCCGGCAGCTGTTCCACCAGAAACAACTGCTCCAACAACGCCATGTATTTTTTGATGGTCAGTCGATCCAGCCCAAGTTTAGCGCCCAGTTCGGTCAGGTTAACCAGTTTCCCGGCATAAAAGGCGGTGAGTTTGAGTAACTTGGCCATCAAATCGGGGTGATCGATATGGGTCAGATCGCGGATATCCCGCTGGATCAATGTACTGACGTACTGTTGATACCAAGCGGTGCTTCGCCGCTCATTGGCACGTTGCAGAGGCTCGGGGAAACACCCCGTAATCAACCGTTGCAGTAGATGATCCCGCACACGAATGTCCTGAGCCGAAGGCGCTTCCTGGTTCAGTAGTTTGCTTAAAAAGCTGGGGGGTCGTCCGTGGATCTCGCATTCGGAAAGCGTTGTCAGGCGAACCGACTCCATTCGGCCGGCCAGGGAATCTGATAGCCGGGGCAATAACAAGGCATTGGCGGAACCCGTCAGAAGAAAGCGACCGGCTGTGCGTTGTTCATCCACAGCCTGCTTGATGGAGACGAACAGTTCAGGCAGGCGCTGCACCTCGTCAAGCGCAATTCGTTTCGGTGGCAGATTACGGATGAACCCGACGGGATCAGCTTGTGCAATTTCGAACTGGGCCTGATCGTCTAGGGTAATGTATTCCCAGTTTTCAGCGCCCATCTCACCAATCAACGCCTTCACCAGAGTGGTTTTACCGACTTGGCGAGGCCCCATCACAAAGACCACCGGGGTGTCGCTCAGCGCTTCTTTGACATTGATTTCAGAATAACGTGGGTACATAAAATAAGCGCTCGGCTAATTGATGGTTGAAATTCGTCTATTCGTTATTTTATTATCGTCTATTCGTGATTACAATGCCGTCTGATTGTTAGATGCGACAATGGCGACTCACGAATGTAAAAAAATCAATAAAAACAACGCTATAGGAGTAGTTGGCGTGACTGAGCCCAAGTGAGAACCCATGACAGCCAAAGAGCAGTTCTTAACCAACCAGCAGCGATACCAGCCGTTAATGCTGCCACAACGATTTTCCGAGGAAGAAATGGTTCGCGATTGGACGCTGAGCCGACGCGATTGCCAGGTGGTCAACAAGTACCGTAAGCAATACCGTCTGGGATTTGCTATCCAACTGTGCGCCATGCGTCTCTATGGCCGGTTTCTTTACCAACTCCATGATCTATCCTCCCGGGTAATCAGCTACCTGAGCAGTCAACTCGACCTCCCGCCCACGCTAACCGTGGACGTGCCCGAACGGGAGGCGACACTATTGGAGCATCGGAACAACATCCTCAAGTATCTGGGCTTTCAGCGGTTTGATAACAAAGCGGAAGCGGATCTGGACCGCTGGATTGAAGAACATGCTCGCCAGGGGCTGCTGCCGGATGAACTTTTTCACCGGGCAGAGCGCTACCTGCTGCTGAACCGTATTGTGTTACCCGGGCCCTCGACCATCGAACGGCAGATCATCCGTATTTGTAACCAGGTTCACACTCAGCTTTTTGAGCAGGTGTTTGATCAGATGTCCCCTGAACTGCGCGGTGCCATCGACGATCTGTTGCAAACCACAGACGGTAATCAGCGAACCTACTTCAACCAACTCAAAGAGTATCCACCGGCCGCCAAAATCTCATCACTGAAACGCTATTTGGAGCGCTATGACAATCTGGTGGCCACCGGCATTAATGAATTCGAGGAAAAGGTCATTGATACCGCTTTTCTTCACTACCTGTATCGACTGACCAAGCGCTACACCGCCAAGGACATGAAACGCTTCAAAGACCACAAGCGCTATGCCCTGATGGTGTGCTTCCTGTTAGAATCCCGCAAGATTCTGCTGGATAACCTGGTCAAAATGCACGATCAGTACATGACGGAACTGTGCCGACAAACCAGAAACAGTCACGACAAAAAGCACAAGGAATTCCGTAAACGCCAGAAGAAAGCCATCGATGCTGTGCTCGATACCACGCATGTTTTGCTGGAATGGCCGGAGGAACAGCCGTTGTACAAGAATGACTTATGGCAGCGTATTGACGAGAAACACTTGCTGGCCTCCATTGAGGATCTGCACATTTTTAAACGCCTGGAAGAACGCGGCTATTGCGATTTGTTGCTGACCCGTTACCCCAGTTTACGAAAGTATTTTTCCGACTTTATACGGTTACCGTTTGAAGTGGCGAAAGGTTCTGGGCCACTGATAAAAGCCATCCAGTTCGTCCGGCAGTTGGATGACGGCGATCTGAAAAAACTGCCGGAGAATACACCGACTGCGTTCATTCCCCGCGAGCTGCGTCGCAGCCTTAAAGATCAAACCGGCAACATCAATCGCAATGTTTGGGAAATGGGTCTTGCTCTCGCGATGAAAGATGCGTTGCGTTCCGGCGATTTGTATTTGCCACAGAGCAAACAGCATGTGTCGTTCTGGGATCTGACCTTGAACGAGCCCAACTGGGATGAAACCAAACACACTGTCTATACCGAGCTACAGCAGCCTTTGCCGCACGAAGTGCGTTCCGCCATTTCAACCCAGTTCCACGAAGCGGTGTCAGCAGCGCAAAAGCGTTTTGGACTGGATAATTTCGCCGAGATACACAATGGCAGGCTGAAACTCAAGCGTGACGACAAGCTGGACGTACCGGATAAAGTCAACCAACTGCTGATGGAGGTGGATCAAATGACGCATTACAGTCGTCACTTTGTCCCTATCCAGCATCACCAGTCACGACCCAAAAACTTTTACAAAAGCCTGATGGCTGCCATTATTTCACAAGCCACAAACCTGGGCGTCGTGTCCATGAGTAACAGCGTCAATGGCGTTACTGTCGATATGCTAAGGCATATCCTGCAATACTATATTCGCGAAGAAACCCTGGTCAACGCCAGTGCTGAAATTGTGAATCAACACCATGAGCTGCCGTTGAGTGCGGTGTATGGCTCCGGTACATTGTCCTCTTAAGATGCGCAACGCTTTAAAATCCGCGCCGACAGTCTCTTGGCTTCATACTATCCCCGCTATTACGGCTACTATGAAAAAGCCATCGGGATCTACACCCACGTATCCGATCAATATTCCGTGTTCAGCACCAAGATCATTTCCTGTAGCCCTCGTGAAGCCCTGTATGTTCTGGACGGCCTGCTGGAAAACAACACGATTCTGAAAATCCGAGAGCACACCACCGATACGCACGGGTACACTGAAATCGTCTTCGCCCTCTGTCATTTGCTCGGCTTCTACTTTATGCCACGTATTCGGGATCTGAAGGATCAGCAGCTATACCGTATCGACAAATCCGTCGATTACGGTGACCTCAACCATTTACTCACGAAAACAGCTGGTCTGTCGATCATTGAGGAGCAATGGGAATACATGATGCGGGTGGTCATTTCTCTGAAGCAGAAAACTGCGCCAGCACACGTCATCGTTCAACGGTTGACCAATAGTTCACCCTCCGATCGCCTCACCAAGGCCTTTACCAACCTGGGCCGGATCATCAAGACCGAATACATTCTGCGGTACCTGACTGACAAAGACCTGCGCCAAACCGTCCAGCGGCAACTGAACAAAGGGGAATACCGGCACAAACTGCCGCGCTGGATATTCTTTGCGGACCAGGGGGAATTCACCACTGGAGACTATGAGGAAATCATGAACAAGGCCAGCAGCCTCAGCTTTGTATCCAATGCCATTCTGTACTGGAACACGATCAAGATAAATGACGTGGTTGAGCAGCTCCGGCAGCAGGGGGAGGATATCGACGACAAGACCTTATCCCATATCTCGTTATTGCCCTATAAGCATGTGTTGCCCAATGGTACGTACTTTATTGAAGATGAGGGGAAGGGGTGATTCTTCGGAAACCTACGGTTACGCGGAGGGCCTGGGAGTCAAAACCGTAGGTTTTCGTTCAAATGCCCCCGCTGGTCCGTATTGTTGGTTTACTTGAAACTGTTTGCTGGAACGGTATATGTACAGGCTCTGTACAAAGTTTTAAGTAAATGCAGCATTTTAAAAAAAATACTCACATACAAGATCTTAACGTATCATCATTCCGTTTCAAAAACTTGATTTTGTTACTTTATCAAAATGAATACTGTCCATTAATCTGAGCTGAAGTAAGTGCAACAGTTTCTCTTATAGAGATTTCTGGTATATCGAGCTTGAGTAAGCCAACTTAATCACATCACACCGGATTGCAGCTAACGATCATCATTAGCTAGCTCATTATTGAAGAATATTACAGTGACTGGAACAAATTTTTATTATTACTTTATTCACGTAAGTTAACTTAAACACGAAGCAATCTTTTAGCAGTGAAGGACTACTGATTACACATTAAAATTCATGTTATTAATAAACGCTCCAATATAATACATGTTGTTATTGGACCATATGTATTGTAGAAGTCCTTAAAATCAATACTCATAGCATATATGTACATAAATAACTCCTCCTAAGCCATGTACCGGCACGACTAGCGTGAGCGTGGCGCTGCTTGAACATGGCTTAACCGTGGCCCACCAAGCGTTTACTAAACAAGCGTTTATGTTGGCCGATGCGGTGTCTGATGCGCCGTGTTTTAGCGATTACCGGCAGTTAGATGTGTTATTTCCCAATGCTAAATTTGTCTATTTAGATAGGCCGTTAGATAAGTGGTTGCCGTCGATGCAAATGTTACTGGGCCGCATGCTAGTGCATTTAGATAAAGACAGTGGCCGCTTTCATCCGGTGATGAAGCGCAGTTTTAATCATTGCTTTGATATATGGCGGGTTAAAGATGTGTTTGATGAAACGCATTTAACGGCCTGTTATCAGCGCCACCAGCAGCAAGTGTTTAGCTACTTTGCAGATCGTGATGATTTTATGGCGATTGATATCAGTGTGGCTGGTAGTTTAAGTACACTTTTGCAATTTATTGAGTTGCCCTTGCCTGATGCGGCAGCGCTGTCGCAGGCAAGCTTACCTCGAATAAGTTTTCCGCAGCTAAGCTTTCCACAATTAAACTTTCCACAGCTAAACATTGGCCGCAATGTAGCCAGCTGGGATGAGTATAAACACCCTAATAAAATCAGTGCGAATGCATCAGGCCCTGATAAACGTAAGTTTTTTGATTACCGCCTCGATTAATCTTTATCTTTCGCATTTTTGTTATCGCGCTTTTTCTTGGCCACGGTGAGCCAGTCCAGGCTGACACCCGAAATAGCATTAAAGCCTCGAATACGAAAAATAAGCGTAAGCAGCTCTGGCCTTGGGCGCGCTTTAGGCTCAACCGAACGTGGAATAAACCACAGAGTTACCAGTGTGCGCATGGTGGTTGAAACAATAAACACCACAAAAATGGGGTTATCGAGCCAGGTTTTTAAGCCTGTCCACACCAAAAAAGCCTCTGCATATGAGGCAATAGAGCCACCCACCATAGCGCCTACAAATACAAAACCAGCACTTAATGCTGCCTGTAATGCCGCGTAAGTCGCAAAGTCGCTGCGAAAAGGCCGAATGTCGTAAAGGTAGTTGGCTGTACTTAAGGTAAAGCCGCTCCAGGCAAAACCTGAAAATGCTTGAACAGCTAAAATGTACATATAATTATCTGAAAATAGCCACAATAAAGGCAAACCTGGTATTAAACAGCTGGTGATAATCATCACTAACCGGTTGCCGTATAAGTCGCTAAAGCGGCCCCAAAAACGCAAGGTGATAAATTGGGTAAAGATGGAAGCGACACTTGATAATACAAATTCAAAGTAAGTAAACTGCAAGTCTTCTAGCATGTACACCGCAAAAAACGGCGCCGAAATGGCGACCATGCACTGCATACCAGCAACAAACAAACTGTAATGACGGAAGGTTTTGTCTTTCCACGCTTGACGGAAGTTATATAAGGTTTGGTTAAACACCCCAGAGGCTTTAGCCGCTCGAGGTTCAGGGTCGTGCATTTGCAACAGCAACCAGGCGGAAACAAATCGCCCCATTGCCGCAATCGAAAACAGCAAGCTAAACCCAAGCCAGGCCATTTGCATTGAGTCGGTTAGGGTTAATATGCCGCCGCCAACAAAAAAAACACTCAGCGAGGCCATCATGGTTAAACGGGTGCGAGAGGCAAAAAAGGCCCCGCGTCGGCGCTGAGGGACTATCATGCCCATCCACGCCCGCCAATGGGGTTGGATTAAGTTAATAAACCCTTGATAAAGCACAGCTAAACCAATAAAAAGCCACACGGCATTTTCAGGCTGAAACGCGGCTAACGCGCCCATGCCTAATACCACACCGGCCTGTAGCCCAGCGCAGACTACAATAAATTGCCTACGGCTAAAGTGGCTCGCCAGCCACACAGACAATAACTGAGCCAAGGCGCCAAACAGTTGTGGTAATCCAGTCACCCAGCCCATTTGGCCTAAACTGGCACCTAAAAAAATCGCATACGCATTAAAAAAGTTATCACTGGTGGCTGTCATGGTAGACGATGCCACAGCCTCTTGCTGGCTGCGGCGCAAGGTACATCGAAGCCACGACAATCTGTCGCGACTGCGAGAACAAGGGTTATTGCTGCTAGACGAATGTTCTAAAGCCATAAATTATTGAGATGCACGCCATTGATAAGTGGTTAACTAACATTACAGATTAACGTCGCCAATTGACATTAGTGGCTAAAATTATGGCTGATAAATGCCCTGCTAACAATCAAGAATACTCACATGGTCAACGATTAACCTTGTAAGCTTAAGTGTGCACTTTGACAAGGTAACCGCATAATAAAACAACATAAAAGTGTAACTGAGTCTATCAAAATCACCTTTAAACTAATAATTATCTTGACCAAATTGAAACAAAAATTTTACATTAGTCAAATAATGAGTGCTATGGAAAGTGCTTTAATCTTTAAAGTGAGCATTGCCGCTTTGCTGTTCAGCTTAATGACACCTAGTGTTATCTCCTTCCATCAAGTCTTCATTTATACCAATGGTCCATTTACCCAATGCTTAAGGCACGCAAATAAGTGTTGATGTGTTTACTTTTTCTAAAAAAGCAAAAATAAAATGAAATTACCTTTAATAATCGGCTGTTTGTTTTTAACGGGATGTCAATCCACCCCATACGCAATCATTGATGGCAGCCAGAGTAAAGTCTCTGATGCTAACAATTACAATGTTGAAATTGTCGCTATTGATGGTGCATTTCAATCAGGCAAGCTGACAAAAAATATTAAACCGGGTTATCACACTATTCATTTAAGTACTACGGGTCCTCTGCGCAGCAGAAAAGCAATGTCAACGTTGGTGTATCCGCTGGTTGCTAAAGAATGTATGCGGTATGTAGTCACCGCACAACACGGTCCAGGTAATAAAGATGACTGGGAAATTAGAGTATTAGATGAGCGGCTTATTCCGGCATGCACGCCGTCGCCAGTAGAACCTGAAGTCGCGGTCGTCATCCCTGATTATGCTAAACCGACAGGCGATATTAGCTGCTTAGCCAAAGAGCAACTGACAAATAAAACGACGCCTGTAGCGCTATTACATTCGGTTGCAGCTTGCATTAAATCGCAAGATTATGATTCTGCAATTAGTGGCTACTTTTTAGCGGGTGCTTATGCTTACTTTGATACCTTGCGCGTGCCAAATAAGCCGTCACATGAGGTGGTTGAATTAATCAAAAAAGATTCTATTTGGACTTTGTCTGCCCTTGAGCAGCAAAACTTTGAACAAAAGTTAGCTGACTACTTAGGATCTGAGCAAAAACAAACAGCGTGTGGCTGGGTGGCTAGCGTTGGCGAACCTGATTACACGCCGCTGTATATGCTGCAACATCAGCCTAATACATCGGTACAGGCTGACATGACCACTGAATTGTCGTCAGAGATAAAAGACACATTGTTTAAGGCGACACTGACAGATTATCTTGGTTGTCCGCTACCATAGAGGCGCTAATACGTTCAGTGAGTAAAAACCGCCATTATTGGCGGTTTTGTAGTATGTCTTACTGGGCTTTTATAAATTCATAGCCGCCTTTTACGGCGCCCCAAACTTGCTGGTCGTTACTGTCAAAACCGCGATCCCAACTCACAATCTTATCTTTAGTCACCACCACTTCTGAGGTGGCATAACTGGCGCCACGTAATTGGCTTAAGCATTGTTTGTCTTTGGTTGAGCCTGCAAAATGTTGCTGCTGTGCAGACCAAGTTAAAAACACAGTACATCCTTGCCTTTCGATTAAATCCTTAGGGGTTAACTCACCGAGTGGGTTGGTAGATTTGTATGCTCCGGCATAGTGTTTGTCATTGCTAAAACCATAAACTTTACTGGCGAACTCAGTGTCTGACACTTGCGTTACCTGATATACCCGCTGACGATAAGGCTCGTCTAAATGGGTTGCAGCAGCTTGCTCGACATACAGCCAATTGCCAGGATCATTCGGCCACATTGCCGCCATATTAAGGTGAATATTATAAAACTCTTTGTCGGCTATTGATTGTTGTTCGCTGTCGAAGTGACCTTGCATCCATGTAAGCAGTAATTCTTTTTTATCGAGATGTTCAGTGTTATCAGCGAATACCGGAATTGAAGATACCGACGCGAGTAAGGTGATGAGAGCTATATGTGTGGCGGTTTTCATTGGAGGGTCCTTTCCTATTTTTTATCATGTTACTCAGCAATTTAACAAACAAGTTAATCGATAACAAAGCGTTTATTAATGGTGCTTAATACCAATTCCACTAATTATCTGGTCATTCAGTGGGAGTTCTGTACTTTCTAGGCAAGTAATAGGATTGTAGGCAAAATTACTCTCGGCAACTGCTCCTGCGTTGCTCTATCTCCTGCGTCCATGCAGTCGTCGGCAACTGCTCCTGCGTTGCTCTATTTCCTACGTCCATGCAGTCGTCGGCAACTGCTCCTGCATTGCTCTATCTCCTACGTCCATGCAGTCGTCGGCAACTGATCCTGCGTTGCTCTATCTCCTGCGTCCATGCAGTCGTCGGCAACTGCTATTATTCACCGCCCGCAGGAGACGCTCAAAGAGCACATCAGCTGTGGCAAATCGAGTAAGCATGGCACAAATAACAAAAGCCCTGTTGCTGAATACTACAGGGCTTCTTTAAAGACTGACTTGCGGTAAAATTACGCTTTTTTAGCCGCTATAGCCGCTTTTACCTGGTTAACTGCCGTACCACCTAATACATC
The DNA here is from genome assembly GCF_014641855.1 of Shewanella inventionis. Taxonomy (GTDB): domain Bacteria; phylum Pseudomonadota; class Gammaproteobacteria; order Enterobacterales; family Shewanellaceae; genus Shewanella; species Shewanella inventionis. The sequence goes on along the minus strand of NZ_BMII01000030.1, from coordinate 17,155 downwards.
ACGTTTTTCTAAACACGCCTCGATGGTAAGGTTTGGATACACATCATCGCTAATTACTTTGGCAAATTTTTGCAACTCTGCCACGGTTAGCTCTTCAATTGGCTTTTGCTGGCTAATAGCAAATACTACTACTTCACCCACGACATGGTGCGCTTCGCGGAACGGCATGCCTTTAGCGACTAGGTAATCTGCAAGTTCGGTTGCGTTTGCATAGCCTTGTTGCGCGGCAACTAATGCTTGTGGGCGATTCACTTTAAGGCCCGACAATACTAAGGCGGCCATGTCTAAACAAATGGCCCAACTATCGACCACATCAAACAAGCCTTCTTTGTCTTCTTGCATGTCTTTGTTGTACGCCAATGGCAAGGCTTTCATGGTGGTTAAAATACCCATTAAGCTGCCATAAACACGGCCGGTTTTACCACGAATAAGCTCTAATGCATCTGGGTTTTTCTTTTGCGGCATTAACGATGAGCCTGAAGTGACTTCGTCTGCGAGCGAGATAAAGTTAGCTTCACCAGAGTTAAAGAAGATTAGGTCTTCTGCCATACGGCTTAAGTGCATCATGCTAATTGATGCGGCGCTGCATAACTCAACCACGTGGTCACGGTCTGACACGCTGTCTAGGCTGTTTAACGTTGGGCGGGCAAAATTTAATGCCGCCGCTAATGCGTGGCGATCAATGGGGTAAGCTGTACCGGCTAATGCGCCAGAACCTAGCGGACATGAGTCGGCACGATTAAGTGCATCTTGTAGGCGGCTAATGTCGCGCTCGTACATTTCAACATAAGCTAATGCCCAGTGGCCAAATGTCACGGGTTGTGCACGTTGTAAGTGAGTGTAACCCGGCATAACGGCGTCAACTTCGCGCTCTGCTAAATCAATTAACTCTGCGTGCAAGGTACCTAAACGAGCCAGTAATGCCGCACCTTCTTTTTTGCACCACAGTTTTAAGTCGGTGGCGACCTGATCGTTACGTGAACGGCCAGTGTGGAGTTTTTTACCTAAATCGCCCACTTTGGCAATCAGCTTTTGTTCAACAAAGCTGTGAATGTCTTCGGCGCCTGTGCTGATTATGGCTTGCGGGTCATTACCTACCTCCACCAGCAATTCGTTTAAGGCGGCTTTCAAATCGGTACATTCTTTTGCGGTAATAATGCCTACGCTGGCAATGGCGTCTGCCCATGCGATTGAGCCGACAACGTCTTGTTCAAATAAGCGATAATCCACTGGCAGTGAGTCATTAAATAACTTGAAAAGTGCACTGGTTTCGCCCTGAAATCTTCCGCCCCATAACGCCATGTCGGTATCCTCTGTGTTGAAAACTGTTTAAGAACTGGGTGTTCAATAATGTAGGTGTTAAGTCACCTGATTAGCGTTCAGGTTAACTATTTTCTTTCTTATAATGACTCTTTTAGATCACTCAAAAGTCATTATAAGAAAGGCGCTTTGCAGCGCCTTAGTCGTATTGGCGTAAACCTTATTTGGTGTTTAACGCACGAATACGGCTTGCTAAAGAGTACAAACGGATAAAGCCTTCAGCATGTTTTTGGTCATACACGTCATCTTCACCAAAGGTAGCGAAAGATTCTGAGTATAAGCTGTTTGGTGAACGCTTTTTCACTGCTGTAGCCTGGCCTTTGTATAGCTTAATCACCACATCACCGTTAACAGATTCTGCTAATGATTCTGACGCGGCGATAAGTGATTTACATAAAGGCGTAAACCAACGACCGTCGTATACTAGATGCGACATTTGGCCAGCAATTTGCTCGCGCCATGTACGGCTGGTTTTGTCTAATACCAATTCTTCAATGGCACGTAAGCCTGCAAACATGACGGTGCCACCTGGTGTTTCATAACAACCACGAGACTTCATGCCCACTAAACGGTTTTCAGTAATGTCGATACGACCTACACCGTGCTTACCAGCGATGTCGTTTAGCTTCATCAATGCAGCGTAAGGTGACAATGCTTCGTCATTAACATGAGTAACACGGCCGTTTTTAATGGCTAGTGACACATATTCTGGCTCGTTTGGCGCGTCTTCTGGGGCAACGGTTAATGTCCACACGCCTTTTGATGGCTCGTTCCATGGATCTTCTAACTCGCCACCTTCGTGCGAAATGTGCCATGCGTTAGCATCACGGCTGTAAATTTTAGTCGCTGATGCGCTGGTTTTAATATTACGCTCAGCAAGGTATGCAAGTAAGTCTTCACGGCTACGCATTTCCCATTCACGCCAAGGTGCAATCACTTTTAAATCTGGCGCAAGGGCAGCAAAACAACCTTCAAAACGTACTTGGTCGTTACCTTTACCGGTACAACCATGACATACCGCGTCTGCACCCACTTTACGGGCTACTTCAACTTGCGCTTTAGCAATAATTGGACGCGCCATTGAAGTACCTAGTAGGTAAGTACCTTCATAAATTGCGCCTGTAGCGATAGTTGGGTAGATGTAATCGGCAACAAATTCTTCTTTAAGGTCAACGATATGACACTCGCTAGCACCTGAAGCGATGGCTTTTTCATGTAAGCCTACGAGTTCTTCTTCGCCCTGGCCTACGTCGGCACAGAATGCGACAATTTCACAATTATCGTAGGTTTCTTTTAACCATGGGATAATGGCCGAAGTATCTAAACCACCTGAGTACGCGAGTACGACTTTTTTAACGCCGGTTTTTTTCACTGCATTAGACATGTTCAATTCCTACAATCAATCATTTATGTTTTTGTAAACGACATAACGCCATTGGCATTATCAATCAATTTTGTGACTAACTTAATAAGGTAACCAACACTGCATTTTGCGCATGCATGCGGTTTTCTGCTTGGTGTAAAATCAATGAACCTTCGCCGTCCATCACCTCATCGGTTACTTCTACACCGCGGTGTGCTGGTAAACAATGCATAAAGTATTTTGCACCGGCTTTTGCCATTAACTCACTGTTAACCTGGTAAGGCGCAAAACGTGCTTTAATGTCAGCAAGCGACGTATCATCACCCATAGAAATCCAAGTGTCTGTATAAATAGCATCATGGCCTTCAATAGCATTAATGTCAGCACTTAGGGTTAGCTTGCCGCCATTTTTGTGTGCCAACGCTTGCGCTTCGGTCACGATTAGCGCGTCGGGAAACGCGCCTTCTGGGCAAATCACTGTCATGGTTAAGCCTAAAATGGCTGCCCCATAGATTAATGAGTGTGTCACATTATTGCCATCACCAACATAGGCAAGTTTTGCCTGGCTTACATCATCAAACTGCTCTGATAGCGTTAAAAAGTCTGCAAGCGCCTGGCATGGGTGATACAGATCAGACAAGGCATTGATTACCGGTACACTGCCATGCTCTGCAAGTTGTTCAATGGTAGTGTGCGAGTATGTTCTTGCCACTATTGCATCGGCCCAACATGAAAGGTTAGTGGCAAAGTCGGCAACGGTTTCACGTTGGCCTAATGCACCATTTTGTTGATCTAGGTATAAGCAGTGACCACCTAATTTATTAATGCCAATGTCAAAGCTGACTCGAGTGCGAAGTGATGGCTTTTCAAATAACATCACAACGCTTTTACCATCTAAGGCGCGACGGTACTCAGCAGGGTTGCGCTTAATTTTTTTAGCCAGTTCGATAATAGCTAAAAGCTGAGATTGAGTTAACTCTTTGATCGACAATAGGTGCTGCATATACTACTACTCCATTAAGGTTGTATTTGAGTCCCGACGGACCCACCTTTTACTAAGGTTTTTAACTGTTCGGCGTCACGCCATGAAGCAACTTGCACAGGCTTGCCCATCCATTGAGCAACTTCTAGTGCGGCTTCTACTTTGACTTTCATGCCTTTTTCAATCACCCCTTGGGCAACTAAATATTCAATTTCGCTTTTGTTTAAGCTGTTAATTAGCTGGCCTTTGCCATCTAACACGCCAGAAACGTCAGACAATAAAACCAGGGTGCCGTTAACTAACTTAGCCAGTGCTGTAGCGGCTTGGTCTGCATTAACGTTTAGCATTTCACCTTGGCCAGAAATCGCAATCGAGCTGCAAATCGGCATCCAACCCTGGTTTAAAATAAAGTTTAAGTAGGTTGCATCTTTTGGCTCAACTTCACCGACTAAGCCTAAACGTTCATCTTTTATTTTGGCGGTTACCACATTGCCATCGCCTAGGCTCATGCCTACGCTAACAATGCCTGCTTTTGCCGCGGCCGCTTGTAAAATTTTGTTTGAAGTACCGGCAAGTGCTCCAACTACAATAGGGATTTGATCTTCTGGCGTGACGCGTAAACCGTCTAACTTAATGGTTTCTTTGCCGTTAGCAGTTAATTGCTCATCAACTAAACAACCACCACCATGAACTAGCAGCACTTGCTGACCCGCTGCGATCATTTCTGCAGCTGCTGTCATTAAACGTGCCATTCCCATTTCACATTGCAGTAATGCACCACCGACTTTAAGTACTAACACTGGTTTTGTAGCCATTATTGTTGTTCCTTTACTTATGTGACCTAATTACACACCAAAATGGATCTTGATGCATTGCAGCCCTTGGCTTGCAGCGCCTTTCATTAAATTATCAATTGCACTGGCAACGACTAAATAGCCGCTGTTGGCATCATACTTCCACCCCAGGTGACAATTAGGTGTATTAACCACATCATCCACTTTAGGAAATTGATTGTGTTTTACCGTTACGATGGGGGCGTTGTCGTACACGCTATACGCTTTGGCAACATCGGCCTCAGTTGTACCCGGTTTTAACTGCAGTGTAATCGTGGCCAAGATCCCACGCTTAAAATTACCTAAATGAGGTGTAAAAATAACTTCTTGACCTAAATGGGTGGCAATTTCGGGTTGATGTCTGTGACCTAATACACCGTATGGCGTTAAGCTCACTTCACAAAAACTGGTATGCAGCTGTGCTTTACGGCCTGCGCCTGTAACACCACTGACAGCGTTGATCACAGGATACATGTCAGTTAAGAAGGGCTTTAGGGGTTTTAGGGCGGTTAACGACGCCGTTGGGTAGCAGCCTGGCACAGCGATCATTCTGGTATTTTTAACTTGCTCAGCATTCCATTCAGCTAACCCATACACAGCTTGGGCTAACACATCTGGGTGAGTGTGTTCAAAGCCGTACCATTTAGGGTATTGCGCAACGTCTGCAAAGCGGTATGCACCACTGAGGTCAAATACGGCTAAGCCTTTTTTGTAAAACCAGGCCGCTAACTCCAAGCTAACTGAATGTTCAGTCGCAAGTACCACACCATCGGCCTGGTCTACGATTTGTTGTTTTGCTTCATCTGTTAGTGGAGAAAGCGTATAAGCCATATGACTGTATGCAGGGTACAAGTCGGCTAATTTACGCCCTTTGTCTAAACTGTTTTCCGACACATATAGACCTTGAACCGTTAAGTTACTGTCGGCATTAATCAACGAAGTAATTTGTGCGCCTGTGTAACCACTAGCGCCAATAATTGCGATGCTTTTCATAAGTTTTGTTTCTTTTGAGTAGTTAAAGACAAGAGTCAGCATAGCCCATTTAGACAAGGGACGTCTAATTTGGTGCTATCGTCGCAGGAAGTTCACGTTGATAATTGATATAGTGGTTTTAACTGTCAAAAAGCAGATATTTATTTTCATGTGCAGCGTTCAATTATTGGTGTCGGTTAATGCTGTTTGCTAGACTAACACACATTATTAATTATGCAATATATGTGAATAAGTATTTTACATGTAATTTTCTAGGATGGTCTATGAGTACATTACCTGATCTTAAAAGTTGTTTTACGCAGCTGATTGCAGCGCCATCGATTAGCGCACTCGAAGTTGAAAACGATATGAGTAACCATGCAGTTATCAACTTGTTGCAAAATTGGTTTAGCGAGCTGGGTTTTGAGTGTGAAACCCCAACAGTTGAAGATTCACGCAATAAACAAAATTTAATCGCGCGTATTGGCCAGGGCAGCGGCGGGCTATTGCTGGCTGGCCATACAGATACCGTACCGTTTGACGAGGGTCGCTGGAGCCAAAGCCCGTTTGAGATGATTGAAAAAGACAATCGTTGGTATGGTTTAGGCACCTGCGACATGAAAGGTTTTTTTGCGTTAGTGCTTGAAGCGTTAAAAGACATGCCACTGGATCAATTTAAACGTCCACTCACTATTTTTGCTAGCGCCGATGAAGAAACCACCATGAGTGGCGCTAAAGCGTTTGCCGAATCAAAAGTGGTTGCGCCTGATTACGCAGTTATTGGTGAACCCACCAGCTTAAAACCTGTCTATATGCATAAAGGCCATTTAGCTCAAGGGATCCGCGTTATTGGTCGCAGTGGTCACTCGTCAGATCCTGCTCGTGGATTAAATGCCATTGAAGTGATGCATAAAGTGATTAGCCAACTGATGAAGCTTAAACAGCATTTAAGTGAAAACTATCGCGAAGATGCCTTTACTGTGCCTTACCCAACCATGAACTTTGGCCATATACACGGCGGTGATGCGGCTAACCGTATTTGTGGATGCTGCGATTTACACTTAGATATTCGTCCATTACCGGGTATGGAGTTAGCAGAACTCGAATTAATGGTATTGAACTACTTAGCTGACATCAGCAAAGAGTATCCTGGCAGTATTAGCGTCAGCACCCTATACCCTGGTGCCGAGTCTTTTGCAGGAAAAGCAGATAACCCATGGACCAAACTGGTTGCTGAATTATCGGGTAATGAAGCAGAGGTTGTTAACTACTCGACAGAAGCCCCTTACATTAACAAGCTTGGCTGCCAAACCCTGGTACTTGGCCCAGGAAGCATTAATCAAGCCCACCAGCCAGATGAGTTTATTGGCCTAGAATACTTAACACCAACGGTAGAATTGATTAAAAAAATGATTTACCACGCGTGCATCAAATAGCTGTTAGTTTGGAGTTAACAATGTACGAGAAATGTAATATTTTTACGAAATAAAATTACAAAACACCCTACCAGTGTATTGACCAAATTAGATACGCTGGGTATTGTGATGTAAGAGATATTGGCAAGATCGTTCTTTTTTTCGGGAGTAAGTATGGCAGAGCAAACGGCAGATATGTATGCGTCACTTCGATCAAATGTGGGGCATTTAGGCCAGATATTAGGCGAGACAATGCAAAACCATTTAGGTGATGCATTTTTAGAAAAAGTAGAACAAATTCGAATTTTAGCGAAAAAATCTCGCCAAGGTGACGAAGCGTCTCGCGAGCAAATGTTGGCGTTATTAACTGCTTTACCAGACGAAGAACTGGTACCTTTTGCAAAAGCATTTAACCAATTTTTAAACCTAGCCAATATCGCCGAACAGTTTCACACCATCAGTCGCAACTGCGACGAATTGGTATGCGTACCTGACCCTGTAGAGCAACTACTTGGGCGTATGCTTGATACTGACTTAGATAAAAAAGACGTAATTGCATGCCTAAAAAACCTAGACATTGATTTGGTGCTAACGGCTCATCCAACTGAAATATCGCGCCGAACGTTAATTCAAAAATATGCCGCTGTAGTTGATTGTTTAACCGAGCAAGAAAACAGCCAACTAACAGATCGTGAACGCAGCCAAAGTACACTCCGTTTACGTCAACTTATTGCACAAATTTGGCACACTAACGAAATTCGCAATGAGCGCCCAACGCCAGTAGATGAAGCCCGCTGGGGTTTAAGCACCATCGAAGCCTCTTTATGGCAAGCCATCCCTGACTTTTTACGCCAACTTAACGATCAAGTTGAGCAAAAAACCGGTCAACAGCTACCCATTGATGTATCTCCTGTGCGCTTTTCAAGCTGGATGGGGGGCGACCGCGACGGTAACCCTTTCGTAACGTCTACAGTAACGCAAGAAGTGCTCGACCGAAATCGCCATGCCGCTGCAAGACTTTACTTAAAAGACATTGTCGCTTTACTTGGCGAACTGTCTATGGAACAAGCAAACGAAGAGTTATTGGCATTCACCGATAACAGTAAAGAACCGTATCGCGATGTATTGCGCAAGTTACGTTGTCAATTACGTAACACCATTGACTACCTTAATGCGCGCCTAGAAGGCAAACATCCTGACACGGATACCAACGAATTAATTTGGCATAAGTCTGATTTACAGCAACCGCTTGAGCTACTTTATAAAAGCTTATCCGACTGCGGTATGAAGCTAATTGCTAACGGTTTATTGTTAGATATTTTACGCCGTTTGGCCTGTTTTGGTATTCACATGCTGCGCCTTGATATTCGTCAAGATGCAACACGCCATAGCGACGTCATTGCTGAATTAACACGCTACCTCGGGATGGGAGATTACAATCACTGGGATGAAAACGAAAAACAAGCGTTTTTATTACGCGAGTTAACCAGCAAGCGTCCATTAATCCCGACCAATTGGAAGCCTACTGACGACGTTGCTGAAGTGGTGAGAACCTGCAACCTGGTCGCGAAGCAACCCGCTAACGCACTTGGCTCATACGTTATTTCGATGGCAAGTAAGCCTTCTGACGTGCTCACTGTGCTGCTGCTGCTCAAAGAAGCTGGCTGCACAAACCCTATGCGTGTCGTGCCATTATTCGAAACCCTTGCCGATCTCGAGGGCGCAGCAGCCTGTATGACAGCGCTACTGAACATTGATTGGTATCGTGGTTACACCAAAGGCATGCAAGAGGTGATGATTGGCTACTCTGACTCAGCTAAAGACGCTGGTGTTATGGCAGCGGCTTGGGCGCAATATCGTGCTCAAGAGCAATTGGTGGCTGTATGTAAAAAGGCCGACGTTAAACTGATGTTATTCCATGGCCGTGGTGGTTCTATTGGCCGTGGCGGCGGACCTGCTCATAAGGCCATTTTATCGCAACCACCGGGGTCAGTTGATGGCCGCATTCGTGTTACAGAACAAGGCGAGATGATCCGCTTTAAGTTTGGCTTGCCAAAATTAGCCGTACAAAGCTTAGCGCTGTATACATCAGCAGTAATGGAGGCCACATTATTACCTCCTCCTGAGCCTAAAAAAGCCTGGCGCGAATGTATGCAACGTATTGCTGAAGAATCAGTTCAACATTACCGTGGCATTGTGCGCGAAGAGCCTGATTTTGTGCCTTATTTCCGCGCGGCGACCCCAGAGGTTGAGCTAGGCAAGCTGCCATTAGGTAGTCGCCCTGCCAAGCGTAAAGTTGATGGTGGCATTGAAAGTTTGCGTGCTATTCCATGGATTTTTGCCTGGTCGCAAAACCGCTTAATGTTGCCAGCCTGGTTAGGTGCTGGTGAAGCATTACAAGATGCGGCAGAACGCGGCGAGCTTGAACTACTTCGTGAAATGGAAGACCAATGGCCATTCTTCGAAACCCGTATTTCAATGCTAGAAATGGTTTACACCAAAGCAGAGCCTAATCTCGCTAAATACTATGAGTCATGCTTAGTAAAACCAGAGTTGCATCATTTGGGTGAAAAGCTGCGTCAACGCCTCCAATTGGGTATTGATGCTGTATTATCGCTCACTCAAGCAACCGAGTTAATGTCGCACACCCCATGGAACCGCGAATCTGTTAAACTGCGCAACCCTTACATAGACCCATTAAACTTTTTACAAACCGAGCTATTAGCCCGTACGCGTAAAGAAGTGGAACCGTCTGCATCTGTTCAGCTAGCGCTTATGCTGACCATTGCCGGCGTTGCAGCAGGAATGAGAAACACTGGATGATAACCTTGGTTAAAAGCCTCGGACTTGGATTATTGTTGTTACTGACTGGCTGTGCCAGTCAGTACAGTATTACCGAGTCTGAAATCGAGCAATACCTTAACAACGACATGCATTTTGAAGTAAAGCAGGGGAACAAGTTAATTGGTGTGTCACTTAAGCTAAATGACATGCAAGTGGTACTTGGTGCAAAACCAAATACCATGGCGGTGACAGCCGCTACCATGATAACCGTTAACAACCCACTGATGCCGATCCATGCTAAGTTGAAAACCACGTTTGAGGCGGTACCTTGGTACGACAGCGAAACTAAAAGCATTTATCTGCGCCAGCTAGACTTAGTCAAAATTGAGTCAGAGCCGGTCGATATTGAACGCTATATTAGTCAGGCAACACCGCAATTAATGGGGTTTTTACGTAATTACCTTGAAACCCAGCCGGTGTACACCTTAGACACTCGCGACAGTAATCAAGCATTAATGGCCAAGATGACTAAAGAGATTGCGGTTCAGCAAGGTAAATTAGTGGTTAAGTTTTAACGCTTTAATTTTTTAGTTTTAATAAAGCACCTTTCGAGGTGCTTTTTATTGCGCAGAATCTTTTGAAATCTTTCATATTTATTCCAACTATCAAAAACTGAACATTTCCTAATCAATTAGAACCACGTACAATCATTTGGCAATATTGGAACTGCTCAATAATCATGGGATAAATAATGCCGTTAATGGATGACGTCACTAAGTTAAAAGCTCAGCTGGCTGAGTTAATCTCGCAGCAAGATCAGCAGCAAGCTGATGTCATGCAGCAGCTTGCTAAATTCAGCCAGCAACTTGATGCTTTAACCCAGCAAGTACAAGCGCAAACTAGCAATGAACAACCAAGTAACTTAGCCAATAATTTACTCAATCCAGTGCATGAAAGCTCTCCAATCGATTTAGCCAGCAGTATTGTTGCCGATAAACCTCAATATTCGACTTCTGCCTGGGAACGACAAACTGCCAACGTCAATGACTCAGTATCAACAGCATCCATAACAACACCCCAATCCATACAACCGATTAATTCACCGGCAAGACAAAGCGCACTCAGCGCAATGATTTCACAATTAGCCAACGCTATTGGTGAATTTAGCGCATCTGCACTTGCACCTCTTTCTGGGTTAACCGATCAAGCAAAGCAATTCTATCAACACTACCAAGCAAAAGGCTTAGGCCCTGTATTTTTGATGACCGTAGCAGGGATCATCACTCTTACCCTAGGCTTTGGCTACTTATTACAATTTTCAATTAACAATTGGTTGTCAGAATTAGCTAAAGCCTTATTTGGGCTTGGTGTAGCTAACAGTATTATTGCTGGCGGTATTTTTATTCGACATAAACGCGCTGGAATGGAAGATTTTGGTTCAGGGCTAGTGGGTCTTGGGCTTATTCTTAACTACTTGTGTTTGTATTTCCTCGGGCCTTATTTCAACCTTATTCCTGACACTGCTTGCTTTGGCTTATTACTGCTTAATACCTTACTCGGTTATGGTTTGTCATTTAAACTCGACACCAAAGTGGTTGCAATTATCGCCTTATTAGGCGGATCGTTGGCGCCATTAATGTTGCTCGATGGCGGGCAAGCTCCATTACTCTATTTACCTTACTTATTACTTATTGGCATTTGCTCTATGGTACAAAGCCATAAGTTAGCCTGGCCAATTTTAGTTGAAGTGACCGCTCTACTGCATATTGCCTGTATCCAAGTGCTTAGTGTGTTTATTCTATTACCATTTGATTCAATTGACTGGCAAATAGCCCTGACATTAGTCGCGATTAACGGGTTATTTTATCTCTACAGTATTGCCAGCTTATTATTTGTCATTAAGTCGTCACTGACACCACGTTTACTCGCGGTGCCTGTCGCACTCATGATATTTATCCTTTACACACTGACAGAGTGGAGCCGTTTTGCGGGTGAGTTATTTGCGGTAAATGCGCTTTTATGTACGTTATTGTATTGGGCCTTAAAACGCGACAAAGACATCAGCGCTCTAGCACTTGCTTTTGCAGGTAGCTTTGCCGGCTTTGCTGCACTCTTTTTACTCAGTGCTGAACTGATGGGACTCGTGCTGTTGTTAGAGGGATTATTGTTACTGTGGATAGGCTGCAAACACCGATTTAGTCCAATTAGAGCTGAAGCTTATGTGCTGTTAGTGTTAGGTATTATCAGCAGCTTTATTAATCTGCTCGATGTACTAACACAATCACATTACCCACAGCAAAGTATATTAAGTTATCAGGCATTACTAAGCCTATCGATGTTACTCACTTGCGCACTGACGTTTATGGCTCAAAAGCTTATTAGTCAGTATCAAATTGATTTAATGAAGTTTGATCGCCTAGCTGTTCACTTTATTCGCGAGCTGCTTGGTGTGCTTTACTCAGTAACTATCTTAGTTATTTGTTATTTTGTCTCTGATGAGTATTGGTTAAACACCCTACCCTTGATTAGCCTATTACTGATTTACATGAGCGCTAAACACACGCTACGCTTTAGCGAAGTATTAGCTTGGTTAGTGCAAATTCCTCTACTAGGATTAGTGATTGTAGGGATGGTAGATGCCAATAGCTTGAGTTTTACAGACCAAGCGATGAACGCTAAATTAGCTCGTATTGAGCTATTTATTGGACTGTTACTCGCTTATTATTGGTACAAAAAATATTATGTTAATGCCAAATTAATCCGCTTTGCATATTATGCTCAATTGCTTTGTTATTTGGCGTTACCATTACTGTTATTACCTAAAATCATGCGGAGTTATCCTGACTATATAGCTATTGCATTATGGTGTAGCAGCCTAGTAAGCCTAGGATTAGCTTACTTTGTTAATCACAAGAGTCTTCGCTATGAAACGCAAATACTGACTGTGTTAGCAATCATGATTACTACGGCAATGTGTTTAGCAGAACTATGGCAAGGATTTATCGCATTAGTTCTTGGTTTGTTATTTATTGGGTTTATAAGCTGGCGCTATGTTCAGTTATCAAAAAAGTGGCAACTAGCTACTTCGCTACAATGGCATATTGCGCCATATTATATGGCCCTGGTCATCGCAGTATTAAGCCAAACCCTCACTAGTCTAGTTTATCCCTCGTGGGCTATCACTGCGTTAGTCTTATGTGGATATTTCAGTGTGATTAGCGAACGAGATACACGTATCGGGCAGCATTTTAAACAAGCATTAGCACCAGGTTACAGCCTTGCGTATGCGGCTATTTACGCCTGTAGCATCTTACCCATTTTTTTTCACACAGAAACCCAGTTAGCTTTTAACCTCAATAACATGCTCATTAATGTAGCCGAATTGGGAGTATTAGCACTACTCGCAAGATACTTACTCAAACCTAGATTGGGCATTAGGGTGCACAGTAAAATTATCTCTCGTGTATATCTAACGTGGGCATGGCATGCGTTATTAGTCACCAGCTATGTGCTTTGGAGTTACCAATTCAACAAAAGTATTGCAGCACCGATGAGCGCAGTTTTATTAGTCGTGCACGCCAGTGTCGTCATGTTTATCAGCTTACGACCTCATCAAGCAAGCCTGATTAGATTAGCAACCTTGTTGTTTGCTTTTGCATGTATCAAAGTCATTTTTGTTGATATGGCATCTTTTGAACTAATACAAAAAATAGTTGCGTTTATGTTAATCGGGGTAATTTTACTGACTGTGGCTTACTTTTATCAAAAAGCAAAAAATAGGCAGTTAACTGATAGCGTTACGATATAGCTTGCCTACTTTAAGAGTAAGCAAGCTAAATGAAACTTATTTGGCAAATCGTGGAATTGATGGGTAATCGACAATAACGGCTTCTTCTAGTAATGCACGACGAAGCATATCGTAAGCTATTGCTGTGCTCATACTTCTAACTAGTTGGCGTGAGCGTTTGGGTAGTTTCACCATCTGGCTATACACGCCATGTTTAGTCGCTAATGCAATTGCAACCGTTCCGACCGGTTTATCATCAGTACCACCATCAGGGCCAGCAATACCACTAGTCGCTAATGCAAAATCACTGTCTAAAATGCCTCGAATACCTTGCGCCATCGCTTCAACAGTAGGGATCGACACTGCACCATGATCATCTAAAATCTGTGGATTAACGCCAAGCACTTTCACTTTAGACTCATTACTGTAGGTCACTAAACCATGATGCAAATATGATGAGCTTCCTGCAAAATCAATCAGTTGACTGGTGATCATGCCACCAGTACAAGATTCAGCCACACTAAGGCTGAAACCAGACTGATATAATCTATGGTGTATTTCGGCAGCCAGTGTTGGGCGATTCTCGGCTACAACAGCCGTACCCAGAACGCCTTTAACCTGTCGAGTAACATCCTGAAGTTGACGTATCGCTTTATCACCACGGGCAAAAATCTTAATCTCTATATGTGGCATTGAAGACCGATAGCCCAACTCAATCCCTTCGGGTAACGTTATATCAGACAAGGTATCTGCTAGAGATGACTCTCCATGACCTATTGTGAGCAGTTTTTCTAAAGCTGACTTTTGTTGAACACCAAATTCTTCACTAATAAAAGGGATAAATTGCTCCCTAATCATCTGTTTTAATTCAAAAGGTACACCAGGTGTGAAAAACAGCCACGCATTATTGAGCTTTACTCTAAAACCGCAGGCTGTACCAACAGGATTATCGACCATCACAGCAGATGCTGGTAACCATGCTTGTTTTAAATTACTTTTAGCCATCACACGGTTATTGCGCGCAAACCAATCTTCTAAATGTTCACGCCATTGAGTATTTTCAACAAGCTCTTCACCTTTCGCTTTTGCCATTGCTAATGCAGACATATCATCACTGGTTGGCCCCAAACCACCATTAACAATAATCACATCAGCATGCTTACTGCGCTCTTTAAATACAGCGATAAGATCATCAAGGCGGTCACCAACCGTTACTCTATGCTGCATCTCTATACCCAACTCCATTAAGGTATTAGCAACCCAGGCAGCATTGGTATCAACTATCTGGCCAGAAAGCACTTCTTCGCCTGTGCAAATCATTTCTAACTTCATTGTCATTCCTTATCCCAATCAATTGGCACTTAAGTTAGGGGAGCGATATAAGAATGGCAAGAAAATAGATCGATTTGGATTAAAATAACGCTTAGCTAAATGAATGGATTACAACTATCCAACATAAATTGGCCATCTCATCAATATTTGTAAAAACGCACATTGAACTTATTAATGACTTTTAAATTTCAGATACAAACAACCTTCTTTTAAATGAAGATGTATTTGGCAGAGCTAATGCTAATAGCTGCAAGAGTGAACCAGCGCCTCACCAGCGTGACAGGCCGGTATCTCTAATATAAAGCCTTAACCAACTGAACTACCGCTTTATCTTTAGTCTTTTCGCCCGTGTTAAATACGAAAAAGGCCTTTGCATTGCTGCAAAGGCCTTTATCTTAAGCTGGCGGAGCGGACGTTGCTTGCAATAAGAGTGAACCCGCGACCCCCGGCGTGACAGGCCGCTATCTCTATTAAAAAGCCTTAACCAACAGAACTACCGCTCTATCTTTAGTCTTTTCGTAACCGTCTAGCAAACCACACCTCGCATCATTAATCTGCCTATTTGAAAATACCTGCTCAATGATAAATTTGGAGCAGGTGATGAAAACATACAGAACAGCGGCACAGTGGCTAGGGTTACTTCAGCAGCGTAGCAATTTCAAAGGCACTAATGTTGAATTCTGCCAACATCATAATGTCTCGATTACCACTTATTATAAACAACGTGCTTTACAGGCTGAGAACCAGCAAAAAATAACCTTACCAAAGCGCGCTACATCATCACGCTTTATTCAACTAAAACAAACCACCACTGACGTCTGCGAGTACACTCATCAAAATGCACTGCAGTATGATACCCGCACAGGCCAGCTCATGCTTCCTGCCAATTTAGCAACGACCGATATCGTTACCATTATTAAAGGGCTAATGGCATGAAGATGTTTGTTGATGTGCCCACCGTTTATTTATGTGCCGATGTGGTCGATTTTCGTAAATCGATTAATGGATTAGCCGCCTTAGTGGAAGCAGAGCTTGAACTCCCAGTGCTCAGTGGTGCGCTATTTGTCTTTTGTAATAAAGGCCGTGACAAACTCAAATTGCTTTATTGGGATAATACCGGCTTTGCCCTGTGGTATAAGCGATTAGACAAGCATAAGTTCAAATGGCCCAAACTCATGTCACCCACCATGACATTAACCGAGCAACAATTACACTGGTTATTAGGGGGGTATGATGTCATTGGCCACAGTAAAATTGATATAGCAGGTAAGCAATTACTTTAATATTTGCGATCGATTGATGATCATCAAAGGATGTTCATTTAGCACTGGAAACCCGCTGGTTACGCCTTAAAATAGGCGTCATGAAAAATGTACTCGCCCTTCAACAGCGCATTGCTGAACTGGAAAAACTGCTCGAAAATGAGCGGCAATTATCTTTACAAAAAGATGCGCAAATCGCTGCGCTAGAAGAACGCTGGCGTCTGGCCCAACAAAAACAATTTGGCAAAAGTGCTGAAGGCTTTGTAGGGCAAGGCGAGTTATTCAATGAAGTGGAAGAGATTATTGAGGCCGTTGAGGCTGAGCAACAATCCATTAGCTATACCCGCAAAAAACCGGTGCGTAAGCCACTGCCAAAAGACTTACCCCGTGAGCAAGTTATCCACGAAATTGAAGATAAAACCTGTGATTGTTGTGGCGGTGAGCTACATAAAATGGGTGAAGATAAGTCAGAAAAGCTTGAGTTTATTCCAGCGCAAATAAAAGTCATTGAGCACATTCGGCCTAAATACGCGTGCCGTCACTGTGATAAATCCTCGACGAATACGCCGATAAAGCAAGCCTCAATGCCTGCAATGCCTATCAACAAAGGCATTGCAACGAGCAGTTTGCTCAGTCAGCTTATCACCAGTAAATACCAATACGGGTTACCGCTTTATCGCCAGGAAGCGATGTTCAAGCAATACGGTATTGAGCTCAGTCGCCAGACCATGAGCAGCTGGTTAGACAAATCCGCCACACTGTTTGCACCACTGGTGGAACGGCTTAAAGCCGAGCTGTTAACGCAGCCCACGTTGTTTGCCGATGAAACGCCATTAAAGGTGGTGAAATCCGATAAGGTGAACAGCTACATGTGGGTGTATTGCTCAGGTCGAGATTCACCTGAGCCAAACCATCCTACCCCCAATATCGTGCTTTACGATTTTCACAATAGTCGGGCGGCCGCCTGCGTGGTCAATTATACCATTCCGCGAAAAAATGTGATCTAATTGCTATATCCGTTACTCACCTTTTTTAGCAATGAAACAACACACCAGTTTCGAATTAATCAGGCTATCCAAGCAAACAGCAGATGCCCGAATGCGTT